>NZ_JACVBF010000030.1:0-31158 GCF_014852195.1 Ensifer sp. ENS08 | reverse complement strand
CGATAAAGGCCGTGCCGAAGGAGATCTTCAAGGCATTGAGCGTGCGCGGATCAAGCGCCAGCGCCACGAACTGCGCCCAGCCGAGCCCGCTGGCGCGAAACACCAGTCCCGACAACGGGATCAACACGATCAGAACCAGCCAGCTCAGCGTGATCCCGAGCGACAATCCAAATCCAGGCAAAACACTCGGCTGGCGAAATCGCCACCGGTCCCCATTGCGTCGCTCCGTCACCTTTCGGTCACCTCTTAGCCCCGCAGCCGCGAGCGGCTGCGCTATCCCCTCATCCAAACCGATCTTCAAACCGCCGGTTGGCCGGCTTGTTCGAGCGCCGGTATCTTTCGGCGCCAAACTACCAATTTCATGGGCTCCAACAACGCAAATTTTTGACGCTTCGGCGGCCGGAAGGGAAACTGATTTTCGCTTCTGACCGCGTCTCAAGAAACACTCTGCTCCCAACTTTGTTCCATGCCTGACATCTAAAATGATGGAAGGCAAACGATGCAGCTGAAAAGTTATGCTATAGAATTTATAGATATTGAATGTTCCTTGCTTACGCGCTGTGTCCCGCTCTTCCATAATCAAGCCATGAATCGGGCGCGGCAGAATGCGCGGCCGTTACTTTGAAACATTCTTGTAAGCGGCTGATGTCATGGCAACAACGCTCATCATTCCCGGGCTGTTCGGATCGGGCAGCGGCCACTGGCAGCGCCATTGGCTCAATGACAATCCGCAGGCGGTTCTTGTCGAACAGGACGATTGGGATCGCCCGAGGCTCGATCTTTGGCGCGACAGGCTCGAACACGAGATCTTCCGGCATGGAACAGTCGACCTCGTGGCCCACAGCCTCGGCTGCCTTCTGGTCGCCAATCTCGTGCGGCGCCCGCTCGCCCGGCAGGTGCGCAGCGCCTTGCTCGTCGCGCCGTGCGATCTCGGTCCGACCGATCGGCTTCATCCGGGTGCCATCGGATTTCGGGTCGATGCCCGATCTGCCCTTGCCTTTTTCGAGCCTCGTCGTCGGCAGCCTGAACGACCCCCATATGCCTTTCGACCGCCTGCGTCATTTTTCGACCCGCTGGGGCAGCCGCCTCGTCGATCTTGGCCATGCCGGGCACATCAACATTGCCAGTGGTTTTGGCCGCTGGTCGCATGGCTATGACCTATGGAGGGTGTTGAACGGGATTTCGCGTCGGGAGTTTGCACGTGCGCAGCCGGGCGAATTTTCAGAGCAGTTACCCTTGCCAAACGGCGTGGCTTGAACGCTCCAGGGCATGGCGAGGGAGACCGCTTTGCGTGGTCGTGTCACACGGCCCTTGATGTCGGCGCCGTTTCGCGCTCTAATAACGCACAAAGTTTATAGAATATACCGTCTTGGGATGCGCATGCGCCAAGGTGCCAGGCCAGCCGGGATAGGACATACGGGCTCGACCGTCCTTGCGGGATATCTTCTCGCGACCCTGCAGATGGTCGCCGATACCCTCACAATTCGGTCGGTGTCTGCGTTGAGGACCGAAACAGCCATGCATTTCAAACTTTGCCGGCGGGGCCGGCCATAGGAGAGTGCACATGACTGTCCATGGATTGTTTGCCAAGACGTCTCCGACGGAAATGGCTTCCAGGGGCAAGCCGCATATCGCCATCGTCGGCCGCGGTTTTTCCGGTGTAATGATGGCTATCGCCCTGATGAAGTCTGTGCGGGCCGCCTTTCACGTCCATCTCTTCGACCCGCAACCGACGATCAGCGGCGGGCAGGTCCTGGCGGCCGCCCAGAGCGGCGAAATCCTCAACAGCCGCGTTCGCGACCTTTCGGTGGCCGCCGGTCAGCCCGAAGACTTCAACGACTGGCTCTCGGCCAATGCCGAGTTTCGCGCCGCCGTGCCGGCCGCCATTCCCGGGTTCCAGCAGATCTTCGTGCCGAAGAGCATCTTCAGCGACTACGTTTACCAGCGCTTCTCCGAGGCGCTGACGCGCCGGCCGGATATTTCGATGCAGCTCTCCTGTCAGGCGGTGCTTGGTCTTCGCAAGCAGGCTAATGGGCGCTTTCTCGTGGTGCAGGACAACGCGACGGTGGAATGCGACGCCGTTGTGCTGGCGACTGGTTTTGGTTTGCGCCGCGGCGAGATGGAAGTCGCCGACGAGAAAAAGCCACTGGTGCGCGCCCGTCGTCTCGTCGTGCCGCGCCACACGGTGCTGCTCGGTAGCGGAGTCCGGGTGGTCGACCGCCTGTTGCAGCTTCGCGATAACGGCTTTGCCGGCGAGGTCACCATCCTCTCCCGCCATGGTTTCCTGCCGCAGCCGCATACCCGTCTTTCGGCAGCGCCGACATTTCCGGTCGAGCCGATGCCGACGCGGCTCGGCGAGATCGTTCGCTTCGTCCGGCAGGCCTGTGCCGAAGCAGAAGAGGCAGGGCTCGGCTGGCAGGCGGCCATGAACGGCCTGCGCCGACGGGCGCGGTCCCTCTGGCAGGCGCTGCCAGAGGAAGAAAAACATCGCTTTAACCGGCACCTGCGGTCGATCTACGACAGCCATCGCAATCGCCTGCCGGCACCCCTCTACCTGCGTCTCCGGCAGGAGCTTGCCAGCGAGCGGACCGTGCTGCGCAAGGGCTGGGCCGGCCGGCGCCGTCCGGAAGGGTTGATGGTGCGCTTTGCCGGTGAAATCCAGGAGACGCTGCTGTCAGCCGACCAGGTGATAGACTGTCGTTGTTCGGCGCCCGATCTTCAGGCGCCGTTGATGCAGAGCCTTTTTTCCGGCGGCCTTGCCGAACCCGACGAACTCGATCTCGGCATTGCCGTCAGCCCTGCGGGCGAAGTGCTCGCGGGCGGAGGCCCGACGCGCGATCTCTACGCAATCGGGCCGCTCGGCGTTGGCAGCCTGCCCGACATCGATCTCGTGCCGGAAATCGTCACGCAGACCTATGCCGCGGCGCGACTGATCGCAACCCGGAACCGGGTCACTCTGAAGACTGGCTAAGGCTTGCCGCTTAGCGCCGCGTCGCCCAGGGCACCAGCCAGCGCTCGATGAGGCGTGCCGCCAGTTCGAACAGGAAGGCGACGGCGGCGATCACGACGATGCCGGCAATGACCACGTCGGTCACAAGGAACTGGGCGGCGGACTGGATCATGAAACCGAGGCCGCGGGTTGCGGCGACGAGTTCGGCCGCCACCAGCGTCGACCACCCGGCGCCGAGCGCGATACGGGTTCCCGTGAGGATCGAGGGCAGGGCGCTCGGCACGATGACATGGCGCAGGACCTGTAGCCGCGACGCGCCGAAGGAGCGCGCCGCGTTGACGTGATCGGCCGACGCGGAACGGACGCCCGTTGCCGTCGAAAGGATGACCGGCGGTAACATCGCCAGTGCAATCACCACAATCTTCGACGCTTCGCCGATGCCGAGCCAGATGATCACCAGGGGAAGATAGGCAAGCGGCGGCAGCGGTCGCAAGAATTCGACGATCGGATCGAGGATGCCTTTGCCGAGACGGCTCGCTCCGATGGCAAGGCCGGCGGGAATGCCGGCGACGAGAGCGACGGCAAGGGCGCCGAAGATCCGCAGCAGGCTGGCGCCGACGTGCTCAGCGAGCGTCGCATCGACAAAACCGGTGATGGCAAGGCTCCGGAGTGCCTGGTAGACGGCAACCGGTGACGGCAGGAACAGCGGCGAGACGAAACCATAGCTGGAGGCAAGGCTCCAGAGGAAAAGCAGTGCCGTAATGGTCGCGAGCGAAATCCAGACAAGCGGCAATGGTGGTCGGTCGGCGCTCTGTTCCGGTTGCTCGTCTAGGTCGCGTGCCGTCGGCATGATGGGCGGCAGGCCTTCAACCGAGATGCTCATGCGGCAATTTCTTCTTCTTCGGCATGGATGAGCACGGTCAATTCGTCCTGCAGCCGGCGAAAGGCGGCTGAGCTGCGGATTTCCGAAAGCGGTGTCCCTGCGAGGTGATCGCGGCCGAAGGTCGTGAAGATTTCGCTGGTGATCCGGCCGGGATTGGGGGCAAGCACGATAACCCGCGTTGCCAGCAGCAGCGCCTCCTCGATGCTGTGGGTTATCAGGAGGGCGCCGACTCTATTCTGTTGCCATATGTCCAGAAGAAAGCCCTGTATACGGCTGCGGGTCAGCGCGTCGAGCGCGCCGAGCGGCTCGTCCATCAACAGAAACTTCGGGCTGGAGGCGAGCGCACGGGCAATGCCGACACGCTGGCGCATGCCGCCCGAGAGTTCCCAGACGTGCCGCTCGGCTGCATCGCTGAGCCCGACCTGATCGAGAAGGGCTCGCGCCCGCCGAAGCCGATCCGCCTTGGAAATACCGCGCAGGCGCAGGGGAAAGGCGACATTGTCGAGGGCGGTCAGCCACGGATAGAGCGCATCGTCCTGGAACACGACGGCGCGCTCTGCCCCTGGGCCGGCGACCGGCGCGCCATCGAGCCGAACGCGGCCGCTGCTTGGTTTCACGAAGCCAGCAGCTAGATTGAGAAGGCTGGTCTTGCCGGAGCCGGAGCGGCCGATGACGACAACGAATTCGTCGTGGTCGATCGACAGATCGATCGATGCAAGCACCGGCGTGTTCCGGCCGGCATCGGCCGCGTATCGCAATGTGACATTCTCAAGCGAGAGGACGGACATGCTGTTCTCCTGGCATGGCGCAGTGCGCCCGCCCGAAGATTTCATCCGGGCGGGCAGCAATTGAGTGAACGTCAGAACGAGAGCTTTGCCGCTTCCTGCGCCCAGCGGGCGGAAACGTAGGGCGCGTAGTCGGGGAGGACTGCCGGGATTTTGCCCTGTTCGAGCAGGAAGGCCGAGGTCTGGGCGATCGCCTTGACGGTCGCGCCGCCGAGAAGATCAGCGCTTGCCTGCTCTTCGAGCGAAGGGAAGTAATAGCCCTTTAGCAGGTTTGGCACCTCCTCGGGCTTTGCGCCGGTGAGCCGTGCAATCTTCTCGGCCTGCGGCGAGCCCGCGCTCCAGGCCTCCGGCTTGGCGCGGTAGTCCGCATAGGCGTCACCGGTCACCTTGACGAAGCCGGTGACGATTTCAGGATGTTCCTCGGCAAACTTCTTGCTGACGATCCAGGCGTCGAAGGTCGGGCCGCCCCATTTCGCGACGTCGCTCGATGTCGCAAGCACTGTCGCGGTCTTCTTGATTTCGGAGAGAACCGGATCCCAGACATAGGCGCCATCGATATCACCGCGCTGCCATGCAGCCGCGATCTCCGGTGGCCGGAGGTTGAGGATTTCAACCGCCTTCGGGTCAATGTTCCAGTGTTTCAAGGCGGTGAGCAGGCTGTAATGCGCTGTCGAGACGAAGGGCGTTGCAATCTTCTTGCCGGCAAGCTTTTCCGGCTTGTCGATCCCCTTGACGGCCAGCGCCTCTGCGTCGCTGATCAGGCCGACGACGAAAATTGTTTCGAGCGGAATTTGGCGGCTCGCGGCGGCGGCCAGCGGCGAGGATCCGACATAGCCGATGTCGATCGACCCGGATGCAAGTGCCGCAATCACGTCTGCGCCACCGTCGAATTTCTGCCAGGTGATCTTGGCGCCGGTCACCTTCTCATAGGTCCCGTCTGCCTGCGGCACGCGCGACGGCTCGACGATGGGCTGGTAGCCGATGGTCAGCATCGTTTCGTCCGCATGGGCTGGAAGGGAAAGCTGGCTCGCCGCCAAGAGGGCGGCACTGGCGGCAAGAAGGGTGCGTCTGCGGATCGTCATCGTATGCTCCTCAACGGTTGCGGCTTCCTCGGGAAGTCCTGACATTATGTTGATTAAAAGCATGGATTTTATGTAGATAAACTATTCCGCTTTTTGTGGCTTTGCAGAGAGCCCATTCCAAATTTGAGATCCGTGGCAGCGCTCTGTGCCATGCATGGAAAGCAGCGTCAGAACTGCACGCCGCCGTAGCGGCCGTTGTGGTAGACGATCGGTTCGCCGGTCCCCGCGGTAATCGCCACAACCCGACCGAGGATGATCGCATGGCTATGGCGCTCGATGATCTCCTCGACCTCGCAATCGATAGCGGCAAGCGCGCCGGCAAGCGCCGACGCGCCGCTGGCAAGCCGGATCCATTCGGCGCCATCGTAGCGAGCGGCGCCCTTGGTGCCATCGACACCGGAGAAACGCTCGGCGACCCTTTGCTGTTCGCGCGACAGAAGGTTGACGCAGAAATGCCGATAGCGCTCGATGACCGGCCAGGTGGAGGATGTGCGGTTGATGTTGACGATCATGGTCGGCGGATCGACGGCGAGCGCGGTTGCGGAGGTCACGGTGGCGCCGGTACGCTCTTCGCCTATCCCTGCGGTGATGACGGAGACGCCACCTGAGAAGTTGCGCATGGCCGCCTTCAGCGCCGGCGTGGTGATCGACCCGTAACCATTGGCGGTCGGAACGATGGCATCGAATGCGGGAGAAGCGGCAAGCGCAATGGTCATGGCCAAATCCTCGAAAAATTTAATCTAATTCCCGGTCGCTCACGGCTGCTGCGGGAAAAATTTTTCCTCACATCAAGGATGATCGTCCGAATTCTTATTGTCAATAAATTTTATAGAGTTTATGCTTTTTGACAATCGAGGGACGCTCTTGCGTGCCTCCGAAGGAACCTGCGAGGAGGCTTGCGCGAATGGGAATTGTGCCCGACGAAATCCCCGAGAAGATCCCCGAAAAGATCAATGTGCTCTGGTTTCTGCCGACCCACGGCGATAGCCGCTATCTCGGAACCACGCGCGGCGGCCGAAACGTGGACCTCAACTATCTCAAGCAGGTCGCGCAGGCCGCCGATACGCTCGGCTACTATGGCGTGCTCATCCCGACGGGGCGGAGTTGCGAGGACAGTTGGGTGGTCGCTTCGGCGCTGGCGCCGCTCACTGAAAAGTTGCGGTTCCTGATCGCGGTTCGGCCCGGCCAGCTTTCGCCCACGCTCGCGGCACGCATGACGGCCACGCTGGACCGTCTCTCGGGTGGACGGCTGCTGATCAACGTCGTTACCGGCGGCGATCCGATCGAAAACAAGGGCGACGGCATACATCTCGCGCATGGCGAACGCTACGAGGTGACCGAGGAATTCCTGAACATCTACAAGGCCGTGCTTCGCGGAGAAGAGGTCGATTTCAAGGGGAACCACTTCGATATCGAAGGCGGGAAGCTCCTGTTTCCGTGCGTACAGCAGCCCCACCCGCCGCTTTATTTCGGCGGCTCCTCCGGCAAGGGCCAGGAGGTGGCAGCGCGCACGATCGACAAGTACCTGACCTGGGGCGAGCCGGTCGAGGACGTTGCCCGCAAGATCGCCGAAGTGCGCGCCCTGGCCGAAGCCGAGGGCAGGGACGTTACCTTCGGCATCCGCCTTCATGTGATCGTTCGCGAAACCGCAAAGGAAGCGTGGCAGGCTGCCGACGAACTGATACGATATGTGGATGACGACACGATTGCTGCCGCACAGAAGGTGTTCGAGCGCATGGATTCGGTTGGTCAGAGCCGCATGAGCCGCCTGCATGGTGGTCGCCGTGACAAGCTCGAAATCGCTCCCAATCTCTGGGCCGGCGTCGGTCTGGTGCGCGGAGGGGCAGGAACGGCGCTCGTCGGCGATCCCGATCAAGTCAGGGCGCGCATGGAGGAATATCGGCAAATCGGCATCGACAGCTTTATCCTGTCCGGTTACCCGCATCTCGAAGAGGCCTATCGCTTCGGTGAACTGGTTCTGCCGCATCTGCCGCTGGCCCACGCCGTCCCGGCACGCGAGACGTCGATCAACACCGGGCCGTTCGGCGAAACCATCGCCGGCGATCATCGCCCGAAGCTGAAGGTCTCCCAGTCGTGACAGCTGTGCGGCGACCGGTCATTGCCATTGTCGGCGGCGGCTTCACGGGCGCAGTGGTCGCGGCGAACCTTGCACGCCATGCCGCCAGCGACGGCGCAGCCATCGTGATCTTCGAGCCGCGAGACCAGCTCGGCGCGGGCCTTGCCTATGATAGCGGCAATCCCGCCCATCGCACGAATGTGCCTGCGGCCCGCATGAGCCTCGTTCCTGATGATCCCGACGATTTTTTGAACTGGCTGGCGGCCCATGGCGAGCCGCGCGGCGACCCGGACGCAAGGGCGGCCGATGGCCATCTTTATGTGCGGCGGGCGGTGTTCGGGCGATACGTCGGCGCGTTCGTCGCGCCGTTCGTGCGGAGCGGCAAGGTCGTGCACCGGCGCGAGCGCATCGCGCGCATCGAGCGGCGTGGAGCGCGCTGGAAGCTGACCTCCGACGCTGGGACGGAGCTGCTGGCCGACATCGTCGTGATTGCCACGACGCATCCCTCGCCTTGTGCGCCGAAGCGCGTTGCACAGGCGCTCGAAGGCCACCCGCGTTTCGTCGCCGACACTACGGTCGCTGGGTCTCTTACCTGCCTTCGTCCCGATGATCACGTTCTGGTGCTTGGAAACGGCCTGACGGCGGCGGACGTGATTGCGTCGCTGAGGCTCGCCGACCACCGCGGCTCGATCGTCGCCCTGTCGCGCCGCGGACTTCGTTCGCGAGGCCATGCGGGAAGAGCACAGGAACCCTTCGGCGATTTTGTCGGTACCCCGGCGCGAACCGCGCTCGAACTGCTTCGACGCGTGCGCCTGGCGGTGCGGCAGGCCGCTCTGGCGGGGCTCAGCTGGCATGCGGTTTTCGACGCCTTGCGTAGCCAGGGCGGACAAGTCTGGCGGGCGTTGCCGGTTGCAGAGCGACGCCGCCTCGTGCAGCGCCTGCGACCGTTCTGGGACGCCCACCGGTTCCGCGTGGCGCCGCAGATCGATGACGCGATCCGGCAGGCAATCGAGACGCGACAGTTGCGTGTCCTCGGCGCTTCGATCGAAGGCGTCGAGCGCTACGGTCAGGTCATCGCGGTCGATATCCGTCACCGGCAGACGCGCATCCGGGAACGCCTGTTGTTCGATGCCTGCGTCGTGACGACCGGCCCGGCGCATACGGGTGTTCTTTCCAGCCAGGACTGGCTCGCGGATCTGGCGTCGAAGGGCTGGCTGCGCCTAGACAGTGTCGGACTGGGGCTTGCCTGCGATGAGGCGAGTCGGGCGATCGGAACGAGTGGCGTGGCCGAGAGATCGCTGATCGTTGCCGGGCCGCTGGCGCGCGGCACCTTCGGCGAACTCATGGGCCTGCCGCAGGTCAACGATCACGCCATCTTCATTGCCGATGAGATCGCCGAGATGCTGGCGCGGCCGGACAGGGCCGCCACCCGCCGCAGGTCGGCGTCATCCGTTCGGCAACGACTGGTCACGACCCTCGACGGCGCCGCCAGGCGTTGAAGCCGGAGCCTCGCCGTCGAGCCGGCGGGACCAATCTTCGACAGCCCGCGTCTGCAGGCGCTTGGCTGCATAGTCCCGCCAATTCGGGGGCAGGATGGCGAGATCGGCGATTTCGGACAGGGCATCGCGGTTGAGCGTATCGACATAGAGATAGTGCCACAGCCGGGCGATCGTCCATTTGTGATAGCGCCGCTCGACGAGTTGCATCCGCTCACCGGGCGAAACCAAGCCGGTTTCGATGACCCGGTAGTACCATCCCGTTCGGCCGGTCTGCTGGACGCGGCGGGCCATATCCGGCAGATCGAAACGGCGGTTCAGCTTCCAGCACGGTTGCCGGCCCTGGCTCACCTCGAGAAGGGCTTTGCCAAGGCGAAAACGGTCGCCGACCGCGACATCACTTTCGGTCAATCCAAAGGCCGAGATGTTCTCGCCGAAGGCGCCCGGCTGCTCCAGCCTGGTTACGCTTCCGAGATCCTTGACCCAAGCCTCGTAGTGGTCGCGCGGGTAATGATGCACGGCCTTATCCGGGCCACCGTGCCTCTTCAGATCGCCCTGATGGTCGCCGGCAAAGCCGGTTGTGCCGAGATGTACCGGCCCGAGAGCCGGGTGTTTGTCGATACCGCTTAAGGTTCCGCGGTCGTCGATCGGCGTGAGGGTGCCGATGAGCAGGGTGTCGAGCGCAATCGGGGCCTGCTCAACCATCGATGTTCTCCAGCCATTCGCCGATCATCGACGCGGCCGCCGCCTCCAGGCGAGGCCCGTGACGTCGGGCGTCGGCGCGTAGGCCCGGCACGCTGAGCCCGGCGGTCGCCAGTTCGCAGGCGTGACCGACGAGCCAGCGTTCAAAGGCCGCGCCGGCTTGGGCCTCCGGGTGAAACTGAAGGGCGAGCACTGTATTGCCGCGCGCGAAGCCTTGCTGCGCGATCAGCGATGTCGAGGCCAGCAGGTCAGTGCTGGCCGGCAGGTCGTAGGTGTCACCGTGCCAATGCAGGACGGAGACGTCGGCGAGATGGCGGAGAGCCGAGGCCTCGCCTGCGGCGCTAAGGCTCAGCGGCGAAAACCCGATCTCCTTCAGGCCGGAAGGGTAGACGCGGGCACCGAGCGCGCGGGCGATCAGCTGGGCGCCGAGGCAGATTCCGAGCGTCGGCCGGTTGCCGGCAAGACGTGCCTGAAGCATGGCGATTTCCCCGGCGATGAAGGGGTAGGCCCCGTCTTCATAGACCCCGATGGGACCACCGAGCACGATGACGAGATCGGGCTCCAACGGATCGAAAGAGAGGTAATTTTCGTCGCCGACATCGCGGTACTCGATTTCAAATCCCGCCGCCCGCAGCGGTCCGGCAAAACTGCCGAGATCTTCGAAATGCACATGTCTGAGGGCGAGCGCCTTTCTGGTCGTCATCGTCTGTTCTCCTTGCTCAGAGGTTCTAGCCGGCACGCGCGTCGGGCACGCATCCTTCGCTCGTGCACCCGGCTGAAGTGGCGGTGGCCGCGGCGAAATCGGGGATCGGGGCGGAAAGGAGTGTCGCAAGACGCGCGCCGATGACCATGTCATCTTCGATGCCGAAGCGGTGGTGCTCGACATGACCGTCGCGTCCGATGATGATTGCCGTCGGCGTGCCTCGCATGCCGTAGCGCTCCATCGTTTTCGGTATCGGTCCCTGCTCGGAAGGCTGGTCGACGGCGATCGGGAAGGTCAGGCGATATTCATGAATGAAAGCCTTCAGCGCTTCGGGTGTCATGACCGCGTGATGCTCGAACACCGAATGCAGGCCGAGGACCTGAAGATCGGTATCCCGAAAAATGCTCTGGACGCGCTGCATCTGCGGCAGTCCGTGCGAAACGCAGGCCGGGCACAGCATCTGAAACGCATGAAGGAAAACGACCCGGCCGCGAAGCTGCGCAAGGCTCGGACGTTCCTGTGTGTTGAACCAGGTCGAAACGGCGAGTTCCGGAGCCGCGGTCCTGTGATTGCTGTTCATTGTTCTCATCTCCAAGACGGCCGGGCGAACGCTCGTCGCCCGGCCTTTGCGACATGTGCGGATCAGGCGGCTTCGCGAACGAGCTTCACGCCGGGGAAGTCGACCGGAACGGCAAGCGCGACGTTGATGTAGTTGGTGAACAGGTTGAGCGCGACATGCGCGATGATCTCGACGACGTCCTCGTCATCGAAGCCGGCGTCGCGCAAGGTGCGCACATCCACGTCGGATACCTGTCCGCGCGCCTCGACGAGCTTCTGAGCAAAGGTAAGGGCCGCCGCCGTCTTCGGATCGGAGGACTTGCCGTGCTGCGCTGCCGTCATCTCCTCGGCGGTCGCGCCGGCCTTGCGGCCAAGTGCGGTGTGCGCCGCCAGGCAATAGTGGCAATCGTTGCGATCCGCGACGGCAACGGCGATCTGCTCGCCGAGTTTGGCGCCGAGGCGTCCCCTGCCGAGCGCGCCGAAGGAGCCCCACATGCTGGCAAGGGCCGCCGGTGAATTGGCGACGGCGCGGAACATGTTGGGTGCTACCCCGAAGGCGGAGCGGATTTCGCCAAGCAGTTCGGCGCTGGGGCCAGTTGCCGAAACGGGGTCGACTAGATTAATTCTGCTCATGGTTTTCTCTTTCTATTTGCTGGAGGGAGAAAATTGCCGGTCCGCCGATGGCAGTCGTCGGACCGGCGCCGACATCATCGTCTGTCCGCTTGCGACGCAGGAAACGGCGCTCGCGAATTCCGATGGTGAAGCTTGTGGCGAGGCGCCGGGGGGGTAGCGACGCCTTCGGGACCGCCGGCATTGGCGCCGGCGGCTGGATCGTCTCGCATGATCAGACCGTCTCGCGATTGAAGAGACGCCAGGCGGCCCTTTGTGCTTCGGGTTCTGCCGTTTCGTATTCGCCGCAATCGACGCGCAGTTCCGCCGGTCCGAACGCAGCATCGACGAACGCGCAGTGATGCGGCGCCTTCGGGTCGTCATAGACATGCGGCCGGAAGTATCGACAGTTGACGCACATGCGCTGTTCCGGGATGGCGCCAGCCGCCTGCAGACCACGGATGATCTTGACGAGATGCATGAGCAGATCCTGCTGCTCCAGCCTCGAAAGCGAAGCGATGGCATCCTCCGTGGCTGATACGAGCCGCCCCGCCTGTCGTACTGCGTCCTCGCCGGCCGGCGTGGTGGCAACCGAAAGGGCGCGCGCGTCGCTCGGATCCGGCCGCTTCTCGACCAGCCCCTTGCGCAAGAGCGCGTTGACCGAGTCCGTCGTCGTCGGCTGGCTGACGCCGAGATAACCGGCGATCTGTTTTACCCGCATTCCGCTGCGTCTACGGGCAACCAGGAAGGTCAGGATCTGCAATTGCGTTGGATTGAGGCCGATCGCTTCCGCACTCGACCAGGCCTCCGTGCGCATGGCCGTCGCTACGCGGGAAAGGCCGTCGCCGATACGGTCGATCAGGGGCGGTGTCGTGTCAGGTTCCTTGCTCATAGGGTCATTAATATAGGAATCCTATGTATTGTCAATGACGACAAAAAAGCGGCGCGAATTTGACGCGCATCAAAGTGGAGGGGGCGTCTCAGGCTTAATCCTCTTCTCGAACAACCCGAGCACGGGCTGGTCGCTCAAATGGAGAAGACGATGTTGAATGCAATCAAGAGCGGATTTGGTATCGCGATCGCGGCAATGCTGGTCGCCGCACCGGCAGCCGCCGCGGACTTCGAAGTGCACATGCTGAACAAGGGCAAGGACGGCGCGATGGTTTTCGAGCCGGCGTCGCTGAAGGTTGCGCCCGGCGACACGGTCACCTTCATCCCGACCGACAAGGGACATAACGTTGAAACCATCAAGGGCATGATCCCCGATGGCGCTGAGGCCTTCAAAAGCAAGATCAATGAAAACTACAAGGTGACTTTCACGGCGCCGGGCGTCTACGGCGTAAAGTGCACGCCGCACTACGGCATGGGCATGGTCGGCGTCGTTCAGGTCGGCGATGCGCCGGCCAACCTGGAAGCGGTCAAGGGAGCGAAGAACCCGAAGAAGGCTCAGGAACGCCTGGACGCAGCCCTCGCGGCCCTCGGTAACTAAGCGACTTCTAGCGCTTCGGAGCGGGGTGGGGACAGGCCGCTCCTGGCGTCTGCGCACTGGGTGAGGCGCGGGCGCCATCATGCGGAACCAATGCGAAGCATTCGCGTTGGTTCCGCATGGATCAGATCACTGCCGAATTGTTCCCGCCATCGCAAATTCCCTATCCGGTCATTTTTGCGCGCATTCTTGGAGCGCTGCTGATGGGCGCGGTCATCGGCTTCGAGCGCGAGGTCAAGGCACGACCAGCCGGCCTCAAGACCCATATGCTCGTCTGCCTCGCAGCCTGCACCTTCGGCATCATCTCGATTGAAAGCGTCCGCCTCGGCGGCTTCTTCGACGAACGCGTCCGGATCGATCCTCTGCGCGTGGTGGAGGCGGTCACAGCCGGTGTCGCCTTTCTTGCAGCCGGCACAATCGTCTTGTCTCGCGGCGAGGTTCAGGGCCTGACGACCGGGGCCAGCCTCTGGCTTGCCGGCGCGATCGGCATTTCGGTCGGCTTCGGCCATTGGATCGTTGCCGGCCTGGCGGTCGGTTCCGCCTTCGCCGTTCTCACCATCATCGGCTACTTCGAAGCCAAGGCCGTGCGACACCAAAAGCCTGACGTGGAGCCGGAGGGTAAGGCGAGCGACGAGGGCGGCAAGAAGCAAGCCTAACGAAAGGTTTGCGATAGTCCTGAGCGCCGTCTCGCGGCGGGTTCTGCAAGTCTTAGGGTAATACCCTGCCGCCCAGGCTAGGTGCAACGCAATGCTATTCTGCACAGAAAGGTTGTGTCCCGCTGGCGCCCTCGACCCGGCGTCGCTATCGTGTCTTCAGGGGCGAGCCCATCTGTTTATGGTCCGGTGAAAGCCGCCTGCGCCATATGGCGTGGCGAGGAAATGTGTTCGGCAATCCCGATCGAAACGGCTAAGCTCGTAAGCGGCCTGTTTCCAAGGAAGGTTCAATGGACGCCACCGGTTCCCTTGCTGCCAAGCTGTTGTCGGAGACCCTGATGTTCGACCAGACGTCATTGGCTGCGTTGGAAGCCTTGGCCGCCAATTCCGATCGCGGCATCGTGCGGCGTGGCGAGATCCTGGTCCGCCAAGGCGAACCGTCGGACCGGTTTTTCGTGGTCCTGTCCGGCCGCTTTACCGTGCACCGGGATGACGTCTCCGACCCTATTGCCGAGATAGGGCAGGGCGAACTCGTTGGCGAGGTCGGTTTCTTCGCCGGGCTGCCGCGCATGGCTACGGTCGTTGCTGCTCGCGATTCCATTGTTCTTTCGATCTGTGACCACCAGTTCGAAAAGGCGGCGAGTGCCCTGCCGAGCCTGCGCCAATCGGTCACCACGTTTCTGGCGCGACGGTTTGCCAAGCAGGCACCGGCTTCGCCGCATGCCAAGGGCGCCTGCCGGATAAGGACGCTCGCAATTGTTGCTGCCGGAAGCAGCCGGGTTTCTCCCCGCTTCATCGACCTACTGCGCAAGGCTTTTTCCGGATCCACGCGCACGGCATTCCTGGCGAGGGCCGACATCGAAGAGCGCTTTCCCGGCGTTCCGATCGATGATCAGCCGGTGCTGGACTGGCTCAACCAATTGGAAGCCAAGACCGGAGGCATCGTCTACATCACCGACGACGAACCAAGCGACTGGACGCGTGTCTGCATCCGCCAGGCCGATGGTGTCCTGTTGGTCGGCGAGCCGTCCAACTCTGCAAAACTCAACCCGTCAGAGCAACTGGCGCTGTCAGTGCACTCGCCATCAAGCGTGCGGCTCGTTCTGGTGCATGACAAGCGCGCCGCAACGGTCGTCGGCACCAGCGGCTGGCTGAACGAGCGCCCCGGACTCCGGCAGCATCATCACGTGGCGCTCGAAGACATTGAGGATGTCGAGCGTTTGGTCCGCTTCATTGCCGGCGAGGCGAGGGGCTTTGTCGCAGCCGGCGGGGGCTCGCTCGGATGCGCGCATCTTGGCGTCCACAAGGCTTTTATCGAGGCCGGCGCCTCCTTCGACTATCTGGGAGGCACCAGTTCGGGAGCGGCGATGATGGCGGGCTTCGCCCGCGGCATGAACGCCGACGAGATCAATCGTGGGACGCACGAGATCTTCGTCCGCAGCCGCGCGTTCCGTCGCCTGACCGTGCCGCAATATGCGCTGTTGGATCACAAGGTGCTCGACCGCACCCTGCAGGCGGAATATGGCGACGTTCTTATCGAAGACCTCTGGCTGCCATTTTTCGCGCTGTCGACCAATCTCAGCACAGGGCAAGCGCATGTCCATCGCCGCGGAAGACTATGGCAGGCCGTCAGAGCGTCGGGCTCGATCCCCGGCATACTGCCGCCCTTCTTCACGGCCGACGGTGACATGCTGGTCGACGGGGCGATCATGAACAATCTGCCACTGGAACAGATGAAGGAACTGAAGACAGGCCCGAACGTCGTCGTGAGCCTGGGTGGGGGTGGTCCCGGAAAACAGCACATCGACTATGACAGTATTCCCGGCGCGTCCGAACTGACCGTTCGGTTGCTCAACCCCTTCGGCCGCTCGGGCCTGCCGAAAATCCCCAACCTGATCCAGGTCATTGCCGCAAGCATGCTGGCGCACCGGCCGCAGGAGATCGCTCTCGGGGAAAAGGACATCCTGATTTCCCCACCAGTCTCGGCGGCGATAAGCTTTATGGATTGGAGCCGGCACTCCGAACTGTTTGCCGAAGCTTATTATTGGGCGAAATCATGGATTGATGAGCGTATTGGCGAGAACGACCCGAGGATGGAGGCCATTTGCGGCCTGCCGGCCCACTATGGCTCGCCGGAAACACATGGCAGCGCGCAGGCGCATTCCGCGCTCTAGGGTGCGCCCGGCAGCCGTGGCCTGATCGTTATGTAAGGCCCGCGAGTGCTTTGCATGCGCATGGATTTTCGACTGATCTTGCCGCCCCTGTTAAGTTGTCACTGTCCTCTTGCGGTTGTGGTATTTTAGGATAGCCTTGCATCGGGAGAGCCAGTCGCGGTTCTTTCGTTTTGCAGTGAAAAGACCAATGAATAGAGGGCCATCGGAGATATAGCGGCTCACATTCGAAAATGTTTCGTCCCCGAATTGCACTGCCATTTGGGTTTCCTTGGATGTAACTGCGGGACGTCCCTGGTCATGTGATGCACGGAAGCCGTGTATCGCTTCGTCACAGAGCGCCCATTTGCTTGAAGTGGATCGACGTGATGTCTGACAACAAGAATGCCGGCGCACCTCCGAGTGCACAGGACCTCAGAATGCAGATGCTCCAGCGTGAAATGGACGAGATGGACAAGGAGCGGCGACTAAAATCCATCGAAGAGCAAAAGCTCGCCGACTTTGCCGCGGATTTTCTCAAGCAGCATGTGACGGAAGAGGAAATCGCCATCGTTCGCCGGCTGGTCGCGAACGCCGTGAAGGCCGGCAAGTTCGAAGCGATGGTCTACAGCTTCCCGTCCGAGCTTTGCACTGACAGCGGCCGCGCGATCAACAGCGGTGACCGGGATTGGCCGAACACGCTGCAGGGGAAAGCAAAAGAGTTCTTTGATCGCTATCAGGCCTTCGGCAAACCAAGTGGCTACAAGTTGAAGGCGATGATCATCAACTTCCCGGGTGGCGTGCCCGGTGACGTCGGGTTCTTCTTGAACTGGGCTCCCGAAAAAGCCTGAGTACGACCGTCCCGGCGTCGCATCGCGTTGTCGCGCTGCGGCCCGTCCCGATCGAAAGCGTTCAAAGCCCGCACCTTTGGTGCGGGCTTTTTAGTCTTATAAAACGTCGGGCACGTTTCTACGCACGTGGTCGTCCGCCGCAAAGTCATCCGGCCGCTTCTGGCGCTTGCCGAGATCGGGCTCCGAGAATTTCACGCGCTCGTATGGGATCGACGAGAGAATGTGCGAGATGCAGTTGATGCGGGCACGCTTCTTGTCATCCGACGGTACGATCCACCAGGGCGCGAAATCGGTGTCCGTCATACGGATCATCTCGTTGTAGGCGCGGGTATAATCCCACCAGCGGCGATAGGATTCGACGTCCATCGGGCTGAGCTTCCATTGGCGCAGCGGATCGGCAATGCGCTGCCGGAACCGCTTTTCCTGCTCTTTCTCGCTGACGTCGAGGAAGTATTTGAGCAGGATGATGCCGCTTTCGACCATGGCCGCTTCGAAACGCGGCGCGAGCTCGAGAAAGCGTCGGGCACTGTCATCCGAGCAGAAACCCATAACGCGCTCGACGCCGGGGCGGTTGTACCAGGAGCGATCGAAGATCACGATCTCGCCGGCGGCGGGCAGGTGCTGGATATAACGCTGCATGTAGATCTGCGACTTCTCGCGGTCGGTCGGCGCCGGCAGCGCGGTCACGCGGAAGACGCGTGGGCTGACACGCTCGGTTAGCCGCTTGATCACACCGCCCTTGCCGGCCGCATCGCGGCCTTCGAAGACGATGACGATGCGCGCGCCTGTTTTCTTCACCCAGGCCTGCAGATGGGCGGTTTCCTGCTGCAGCCGGGCGAGCTCCTTGGCATAGCCCTCGGATGACGAGTCGTCCGAAGTCGTCGCGTCATCGGCTATTTCGCCTTCGCTCTTGTCTTTGCCCTTCTTCTTCTTGCCGTCATGCTTGCCCATTTTTCCCTCCCGTTTGGACATGGTCATCTGGCTTGATCTCGACAGAACCGGTCGACTGACCGTCGTTCCGCCCGTACTTGGTCTCGTAAGCGTCGAGCGCATCTTCCATTCCCTCGAAGATCATACCCGGGCCGATCTTCTCGACGACCCCGGAGCGCTCGAGCAGGGCGCGCGCATCGGTATGCAACTCCGCCAGGCCGAGCGTGACGCCGCGGTTCTTCAGGTCGCTCTGCAACTCTCCAAGCATGTCCGCGGCGGTGCTGTCGATTTGCGGGATGGCGCTCGCATCGATCACCAGCCAGCGGGTAGGTTTCGGCAGGTTCTCGGCGATCACCTCGAGGCGCTCGCGGACGTAATCGGCGTTGTAGAAAAGCAGACTATCTTGAACCATGCAGGCACCGAAGCCTGGAACCGGGCGTGCCTCGGTCACGCGATGCAGCTTGTAGAAGCCGTCGCGCCCGGGGATGCGGCCCAGCATGGCGTCGTGCGGATACATGGTCTGCAAGATGAGGTAGACCAGTGTTGCAGCGATGGCGATGACCACGCCGTTCAGCACGCCGAGGCCGATCGGTCCCCAAAGGGCAATCAGCGCGAAAATGAACTCGATGCGGTTGACGGTCCAGATCCGTCTGAGGCCGTCGATGTCGATCAGGCTGAGCGCCGTTGCCGCAAGGATCGCCCCGAGCGCGGCGACCGGCAGAATGCGAAGGACGTCACCAAGAAAGAGCAGCACCACCATCAGGGTCCCCGCCGCAACGAGGCTCGCGATCTGCGACCGCCCACCGACGGCGAAGTTCACGGCCGTGCGTGAATCCGAGGCGGTCACCGGAAACGTCCCGAACAGTCCTGCCGCGATGTTGGCGGCGCCGAAGCCGCTCAGTTCACGGTTCGGATCGACGCGGTAGCCGCCGAGCGCCGCAAAGCTGCGCGCTGCGATGACACCGGAACCGAAACTGACGAGGAAGATTGCCGCGCCGCCGGTCAGCAATCCATCGATCGGCAGACCCTCGAGACGAGGCAGGACGAAGGTCGGCAAGCCGTCGGGAATGTTGCCGACGACCGTCATGCCGCGCCCTTCGAAGTCGAAGAGATATGACAACAACACCGCGACGAAGACGACGAAAACAGGACCTGGAACGGGTGAGCGATAGAAGCGGGCGACCTGCAGCAGCGCAAAACACGCCAAGGCAAATACCAGAGTGGGCCAGTGGATGGAGCCGGCCTGCCTCAGAAGTTCGAGAATAGGGCTGATCAGCCCGTCCGACTCGATCTGGACGCCGGTGACGCGCTTGATCTGTCCAACCAGAATCGAGAGGGAAATTCCAGCAAAGAAGCCTGTGAGGATCGGGCGCGAAAGAAAGGTCGCGAGCACGCCGAGACGGACGAGGCGTGCAATCAGGCAGAGGATGCCGACGATGAGGGCCAGCAGGGCCGCCGCCGTTACGCGGTCAGCGCCACCGGCAGAGGAGGCGAATACCGTCGTCAGCACGGCCGCCAGCACCGTCATCGTCGCCGCATCCGGTCCGACGATCAGTTGCCGCGACGGACCGAAAAGGGCGTAGGCGACAAGCGGCGTGATGCTCGCATAAAGGCCCGTCTCGGGCGGCAGCCCGGCGATGGCGGGATAGGCGATGGCGCTCGGCAATCCGACCGCGGCAATGGCGACGCCTGCGGAAATGTCGCTGCGCAACCAACTTCCCTGATACCCCTTAAGGTTGTCCAGAAGCGGCAGGCGAGGCAGGTTCAGCATGCTGACGGTCCCCGGGGGCACAGCCCTCTTAAAGTGCTCTAAACGCTACAAATCAGGCCGCGCGGGAAGCGCAAACAATGCACTCTACCATTGCGTACATTAGGGTTGCAAAACTTTCCTTTCATCGGCTTCGACAAAAAGACTAAAGTTGCAGACATTAGAGAGGCGGCCTGCCACGTCGATCCGGCAAGTGCCGAACCGAGGAATCTGCAACAAGTTATGAAGCCCGTGTCAGCTGAGCTTCAACGCTTCAGTAGTAGGGGGAGACACACGCCTGCCGCGGACCGTAATACGGCTGGAACGTGTCGTCATAGGCCCTGTAGGACCGGTAACGAGCGTAGCACCAGCGGGTGTGGGCGCTGCCTCCGTAATAGGTTTGGCGATAGTAGCGCGGCGCATAGTAGCGTGGGGCGGAATAGGTCGGGCCGTAATAGCCTTCGTCATAATAGCCCGGGCCATAGTAGCGAGGCTGCGCGAGCAGCCCGCCGATGATCGCGCCGGTTGCCAATCCGCCGAGCGCCCATGCCCAGTCATCGCCACCGCCGTGGTGATGCCCGTGGTTGTAGCCGCCGTGATAGCCGCCGCCGTGGTGCCTGTACTGAACCGGTTGGACTTGAGATGCCTCGATCTCCGCCGTAACGGCTGGAGGAAATGCCATGGCCGGCGGAACACTCGTAGCCACCGCCGCCAGTGACAAGGCAAAGATTGCTAGCCTCTTCATTGGCTTCACCTTCTTTCCACCCCGCACCCGATTATAGCGCGGAACCGGTTCGATGGCACTTCGTTTTCCAGGGTGCTTCCGCCGCCCGACCAAGCGGCTGTCTATTTGACGACAGTCACGCTCAATACGCCTTCTTCGATCTTTCCGTCTTCATAGGGGGAGCGAATGACAAGCCGGTCGCGGCCGGTATAGCCGGGGTTCGGCGTATAGTAGGCGACGACGCCATTCACCTTGGTTGTCGCGCATTTTGACTGCTTGCCCACCAGTTTCGGATAGACCGCCTCGTGGACAATCTCCAGGTGGCCATGCTTGGGCTTCTCCGCAATCGTCATCGCCGGATAGTCGATCTGGCTGCAGTTATCGTCGATATCCCAGTTCTTGGCGACGAGCGTCTTCACGCCGCTGCGCGCCGTGATCGATAGCGCCTGCTGCCGGGAATCGTCGGAGGTTGTGGTGCAAGCCGACAAGGCGACAACGATTACGGGCAAAAAGAGATATCGAAAGGTTTTCATGAGCAATCCTGGGAATACTTTAAGTTTGGATTTAAGTCGCATGAGGGCCCGGGCCGCACCCGTTTCATCGAGATGCACCCCTTGGATCCACACGTTTTGCGTGTGCGATCATGCATTTTTTGGTCTCGGGGGACAGGGGGTGTCCTTCGCTCGTTGATCACGTGACTTTCAAACATTCCGGGCAAACGGAATGAGAACCTCGTTCACGACATCGGGGCGCTCCTGCGGCAGCCAATGGCCGCTGCCGGGCACGATGATGCTTTCCTTGAGCTGCGGGACGAGCGTCGGCATCGCATCGACAATTTCGCGCATCCCGGGGATGGCGATGCCCGTGTCGCGCTCGCCGACCATGAACAGGGCAGGAATTTCGACCTTTACGCCGGCGAAAGCGGCCTGCAGCTGCCAATTGCGATCGAGGTTTCGATAGTAGTTCAACCCTCCGCGAAAACCGGTCGTGGCAAAGGCGCTGATGTAGGTGTCGAGGTCTGCAGCAGTGAGCCAGTCGGGCATGCTGTCGGGCAGCGGCGCAAGCAGTCCATGCCGGCGCGATACCATGCCGAACGGATTGGGTGTCTGGTCTCCGGCCTGTCGCGCGCCCGCGTCGCCGGAAGCCGCAAAGAGGATCTTTCGCAGCGTCTGGCCGATGTCACGCTCCAGCTCCGCCTCGGCGACATCAGGCTCCTGGAAATAGAGCGTGTACAATTCTGCCTCGTCGGTCCGCGGGAAGATCCGGGTCGGCGGAACGGGCGCCTGGCCCATCATCGGCACGCTCATGGCGACGACGCCGCAGAAACGGTCGGGCCGCATCTGTGCCGCCTGCCAGGCAACGGTCGCGCCCCAGTCGTTACCGACGAGGATGGCCGTTGATAGGTCGAGGGCATCCAGCAGAGCAATCATGTCGCCGACGATGTGAAACACGCTGTATTCGTCGACCGATGGAGGACATTCCGAGAGGCCGTAGCCGCGCATGTCAGGCGCGATCGCGCGAAAGCCCGCCTCCGCAAGTGCCGCTACCTGGTGCCGCCAGGCATGGGAGGTCTCCGGGAAGCCATGGCAGAGCAGAACGGCCGGGCCGTTTCCCCGTTCGATAAAGCCCATGCGGATGGTTCGGGTCTGGATTGTCTGGGCCTGCATCTTCGTTCCTTCTCGACACTCTTATACCGTAATTGTATAAGTTACGGAAACAGATCGCGTCAAGAGTGTGTAACTTATGTTGTTACGCTATGGGGAGTCGAATGAAGCAAGACAGCCGGTTGGCGCGGATGATCCATGTGCTCATTCACATGGCACTGCTCGGGGGACGGGAGACGTCAGAGACCATCGCCAAGATGCTGAACACCAACCCGGTGGTTGTTCGCCGGACGATGGGGGCGTTGAAGCGCAAGGGTGTCGTCGGTTCCGAAGGCGGCCGGGGAGGGGGCTGGGCGCTTCTGCGGCCGCTTGAGGAGTTGACGGTGCTCGATGTGCAGCGGGCGCTGGACGATGGGCAGGTTCTGGCGGCAGGCGTGTCCGAGGACCATCCGACCTGCCCGGTGGAGCGCGCAGCGAATGCGGCGCTGGTGGACGCCTTCGAAAAAGCGGAGCGGACCCTGCTGCAGGAGTTTGCCGAACTCAGGCTTTCAACGATTGCGGAGCGTGCGATGAAGGATGCTGCGGGGTCTCAGCGGGCCACGCACCTGGATCATCAAGCCTGAAGGCGCCACGCATGTGGGCGATGAGCCGGCGAAGCGGCAGGATCGAGCGAGCTTGTGGTCAGGCCCTTTCGCCAAAACTGAGCCGGCGGCTCTGCATGATCGTCCGGCAGGACAAGCGGCTTGATCTCGGCCTTCGAAAGACGCTGGCTGCTCTCATATCGCTGGCGGCGCCTGAGCGGCCGGTCAGCGGGCAGGACTAGGCGCGCGATACCGACGACCGTCTCGCCAGCTGATGCTCGCGCCAGATCGTGAAGAGACCGGCGCCGACGACGATGAGCGCGCCGACGATCATGTTGTGAGTGATCGTCTCGCCGAAGAGCATGACGGCGAAGATCACGTTGAGGACCAGCTGGAAATAGGTAACGGGCTGGACTTCGGTTGCCGGCAGCAGTCCGTAGGCTTTGATGAGGAAAAAGTGACTGAGGGTGCCACAGACGCAAAGCGCGGCAAGGGCAAACCAATCGGACGGCACCACCTCTGTCCAGTAGAACGGGCCGACCAGCGAGATCGCCACGGCGCCGACAACGCCGGCATAAAAGAGGCTCGTGACGGCCGAATCCTCGCGACTGACGGCGCGGGTGGCAATGCTGTAAAGCGCGAAAAGCACGGATGCTGCGAGCGGCAGAAGCAGCGACATGTCGAAGTGCACGTTGACGGGATTGATGATCACCAGAACGCCGATCAGACCGATCAGAATGGCCGCACCGCGCCGCCATCCCACGGTCTCCCGGAGAAGAGGGATCGAGAGGATGGTGATTATCAGTGGTGTCGCCTGAAAGATCGACTGGCTCATGGCGAGCCCGGCGTGAACGTAGGAAATGACGATGACGACGATTTCGGCGACGAGCAGCAGGCCCCGCACGACTTGCAGCCAGGGGTGGCGCGTCTGAGCGGTCTTGCGAAGTCCACCCGATGACGAGGCGGCGAAAGCGAACACGAAGAGCGCAAACGCCCAGAATCGGATCATCGTGATGAACAAAGCGGGGTAGCGGTCGCCAAGATACTTGGTGATGGCGTCCTGGCCAGCAAAGATGCAAATGGCAAGGAAGGCAAACAGATAACCGCGGGTCTTGGGGCTCATTGCACTACAAACTCAGAATCGCTGGCCCCCTGAATAGCATAGTCTTGTCGCCGGGGCTTGAACCAAACGACTTTGGTTTGATGATCCTGGATCCGCGGCAGCAGGCGAGGGGCGCGTCGAGCCGGGACTGCCCCCGCGAAGGGGCAGCCTGCCTCAGCTCAATGATATTTTTCCTGCTCGCGCGTGAGGATCGCCGGAGCGTTCAGCCCGGCGATCGGTTGGTTGACATCCGTCGGAATGTCACCTGACAGCTGCAGGTCGAGATAGCGCGCGCAGCAGACCCTCAGGAATGATGTGAAGTTCCCGAGATCATGCCCGGCATCGATGGACTCGTGGTGTAGCTTGGTGATCAGCTGCGTGACGTTCATACGATCGCGCCGCGCGATCTCCTCAAGCTTCGACCAGAAGAAGTTCTCCAGCCGGACGCTCGTCACCATGCCATCGATGCGCAGCGACCGGGTGGTGCTCTCCCAGAGCCGCGCATCCGCCTTTATGAACAACTCGCACATCTCGCCCCTCCCGTGGCTGCCTTCTCAGGCGGCGTCTGTTTGTAGCAGGGCCGAGGCGTCGAGCACAGCCATGAACTGGCGCAGCCACGACGGATGGGCGGGCCACGCCGGCGCGGTCACGAGGTTGCCGTCGGCGACCGCGTCGCTGATCGCGATATCCGCATAAATGCCGCCGGCAAGTTCGACCTCCGGACGGCACGCCGGGTAGGCCGAACAGGTGCGGCCCTTCAACACGCCAGCCGCCGCCAGCAATTGTGCGCCGTGGCAGATGGCCGCCACCGGTTTTCCCGCCGCGAAGAAATGCTGGACAGCCTTGATGACATCCGGGTTGAGACGCAGATATTCGGGCGCGCGACCGCCGGGTATGACCAGCGCGTCGTAATCTTCAGCGCGGATGGCGGAGAAGGTGGCGTTGAGCGCAAAATTATGGCCGCGCTTTTCGGAGTAGGTCTGGTCGCCTTCGAAATCATGGATCGCGGTCGCAACCGTCTCGCCGGCATTCTTGCCGGGGCAGACGGCATGCACCGTGTGGCCGCAGGCGAGCAAGGTCTGAAACGGAACCATCGTTTCATAGTCTTCGGTGAAATCACCGGTGATCATCAGAATTTTCGAGTTTGCCATTTGTTTCCTCCCAAAAACCAATGGGCGGAGTTTAGCAATCCGGCTGAGGCAACGGGTACTAGCGGAATACTACAAAGGAAAATTCCGGGCAGGGCCGCGGACTATTTCACGGCCGTCGTTATCTTGGCGATCCCTTCCAGAGTGCGATGGACCGGGCACTTGTCGGCAATCTCGGCGATCTTGGAGCGAAGCTCGTCTGCGACCTCGCCCTCGATCGCTATGACCCGCTCGAACCGGTCGATCTTCCCGCTGTCGGCGCGCTCCGTTGCAGCGCAGTCTTCGCAGTCCCGCGCATGGATCTTGGAATGCGAGACCTCCACCTTGATGCGCCCGAGCGGCAGCTTCTTGTGGTCGGCGTAGAGGCGCAGCGTCATGGAGGTACAGGCAGCAAGCCCGATCGACAGGTAGTCATAGGGCGATGGCCCGGAATCGAACCCGCCGACGCTTTGCGGCTCGTCGGCAAAGAGGCGATGCCTGCCGGCTTGAACCGAATTCTGAAATTTGCCTTCGCCCGTTTCCGTCACCTGGACCTGTTCCACCGGCTCCGTGCCCTGCGGAGTGTCGGCCACGAGATAGCGGCTCAGCCACTCCGCAATCACCCGGGCGGCGTAGGCGGCATCGGCAGGATCGGTGAGCAGATGGTCGGCCTTGTCCAGCGAAACGAAGCTCTTCGGATGTTTGGCCGCCTGGAAGAGGTCGCTGGCGTTTTCGATGCCGACCGTTTGATCCAGCGGCGCGTGGAGAATGAGAACGGGTTTCCTGAGCGTGGCCACAGCCTCATGAAGGCGCTGGGCGCAAGCGTCGTCGACGAACTGTTTCTTGATCAGGAATTTGCGACCGGCAAGATCGACTTCGGCGGCACCACTTTCCTCTATTTCCTTGAGGCTCGCTCCGAAGTTCTTGAGCACATGGCCGACGTCCGCGGGTGCGCCGATCGTGGCCACGGCGCGAACTTCCGGAATTTCGTTAGCAACCGCAAAGACGGCTGCACCGCCAAGCGAATGGCCAATCAGGAGCGACGGCGCCTCGAAGTATAGCCGTAGATAGTCGGCGGCCGAACGAAGATCCGCGATGTTGGACGAAAAGTTGGTCGAGGCGAACTCGCCCTCGCTTGATCCGAGGCCGGTGAAATCGAAGCGCAGGACCGCGATCCCTTCGCGCGCGAGTTCGGCCGAGATCTGACGCGCCGCCGCCAGATCCTTGGAGCAGGTGAAGCAGTGGGCGAAAATCGCATAGGCCCGCACCGGGCCGTTTGGAAGGTCGAGTCTGGCGCCAAGGGTAGCGCCGGAATGTCCGGTAAATTCAAGTCTTTGACTGTTGAAGTTCATGTGATGCTCCAGGAAGGAGAACAATCATCCCAAGGTCGCAACGACTGTCCTGAATTCGAATGATGCGGCCGGCGTCCATGTCCGCCGAACCTGGCGGCTGCATGCGGACACGGTTCGCCAGACGCTCGCCGGGGCGTTTGTTACTCCGCGGCGGACCGTCGGGGCAGCACCCAGTTCGGACGCGGGAAGTGGCAGGTATAGCCGTTCGGATAGCGCTCCAGGTAATCCTGGTGCTCCGGCTCCGCCTGCCAGAAGTCGCCAACGGGTTCCAGTTCCGTCACCACCTTGCCCGGCCACAGGCCAGAGGCTTCCACATCGGCAATGGTGTCCTCGGCAATGCGCTTCTGTTCGTCATCGACGTAGTAGATCGCCGAACGATAGGAGGTGCCGATGTCGTTGCCCTGACGGTTTTTCGTGGTGGGGTCGTGTATCTGGAAAAACAGCTCCAGAATCCGCCGATAGGAGGTCTTCGCCGGATCGTAGAATATCTCGATGCCCTCGGCATGGGTTCCGTGGTTGCGATAGGTCGCATTGGGCACGTCGCCGCCGGTATAGCCCACACGGGTGCCGGTGACGCCGGGGAGCCTGCGGATCAGATCCTGCATTCCCCAGAAGCAACCGCCGGCCAGAACAGCTCTCTCGGTCATTCAGATATCCTCCACCTGGTTCGTGAGCGCGTCTTCGCTTTGTCTCCCACTGGCTGCGGGCCAGCGCGGGAGATGGACTGTAATATAGGAGCTCCTGCTGCCAAGATCAGGAGGGCGGTTCCAATCCGCGTTTTGGCTCGGCACGTGTCGAGTTGGACGCGCAAGCGCACGCGGCCCGTCAGGATCGCGGGAAGGGCGAGTTAGCTCTCCTTCCTATGCAACCGCAACGGTGACGATGCGCGCGCTAGTTTGCTGTCGGGGCGAGCAATCCATTCTATCGGGCGGCTGCCTCGCTTCCCCGGGCTGCGGCCCTTCAGCTCGCCATCGGCATTCCAGGTGCTCGGTAACCTGTTTTCCCAAGGAAAACGGCGTCCAAATAAGCAATCAAGAATTGCATGGCCGCGGGAAATAAATCTTCACTTGCCGCCTAGCTTTCGATAATGCGCGAGGGGTCTGCGCCTAAGAAGCTGCGCGCATGAGGAGAACCATCTTGAATGTCGATGAGAAGCTGGAACCAATTCTAACGGAAGTGCTGAGGCGCAACGCCGGCGAGCTGGAATTTCACCAGGCCGTACGGGAAGTGCTTGAAAGTCTGGGGCGTGTCATTGCCAAGCATCCGCGCTATGCGGAACAGGCCCTTATAGAACGGATCTGCGAACCCGAGCGGCAGATCATCTTCAGGGTGCCTTGGGTCGACGACGCTGGGCAGGTACAGATCAACCGCGGCTTCCGCGTGCAGTTCAACTCCGCACTTGGGCCCTATAAAGGCGGGATACGCTTTCATCCTTCCGTCAACGTCGGGATCATCAAGTTCCTCGGCTTCGAGCAAACCTTCAAGAACGCCCTGACAGGCATGCCGATCGGCGGCGGCAAGGGCGGCTCCGACTTCAACCCGAGAGGGCGAACGGATGGGGAAATCATGCGATTTTGCCAGTCGTTTATGACCGAGCTCCACCGACACCTGGGCGAATACACGGACGTTCCTGCCGGCGATATCGGCGTCGGAGGCCGGGAGATCGGCTATATGTTCGGCCAGTACAAGCGGCTCACCAACCGGTATGAGGCCGGGGTGCTGACGGGCAAGGCGCTGATTTACGGCGGTTCGCGCGCACGCAAGGAGGCAACGGGCTTCGGTGCGACCTACTTCGTCCAGCGGATGCTCAGCACCAAGGGCCTCGATTTCGAAGGCAGGCGCGTGACCGTATCGGGATCCGGAAATGTCGCTATCTACACCATGGAAAAGGTCGCGGAGTTCGGTGGCAAGATCGTCGCATGCTCCGATTCCAACGGTTATGTCGTCGATGAGGACGGGATCGATCTCGAATTGGTCAAGCAGATCAAGGAGGTTCGCCGTGAGCGGATATCCGAGTATGCCAGGCTGAAAGGTTCCAAGGCACACTATTTCGAGGGCGGCTCCGTCTGGGACGTTCCTTGCGATGTCGCGATGCCCTCGGCGACCCAGAACGAGCTCACGGGCAAGGATGCCCGCACTCTGGTGAAGAATGGCGTCATCGCAATAGGCGAGGGGGCAAACATGCCGTCGACCCCGGAAGCGGTTCGCATCTTTCAGGATGCAGGGGTCATGTTTGCCCCGGGCAAGGCCGCCAATGCGGGCGGTGTTGCGACATCGGCTCTCGAGATGCAGCAGAATGCCTCTCGCGACAGCTGGACGTTCGAGCAAACCGAAACACGGCTTGCCATTATCATGCAGTCGATCCACGACCGTTGCGCCGAGACCGCCGAGGAATACGGGAACCCCGGCGACTATGTGCTCGGAGCCAACATCGCCGGCTTTGTGAGGGTCGCCGAAGCGATGGACGCGCTCGGCGTCATCTAATGCTTCTGCTGGAGGGAGCCGGCTGGCGCTGGCTTCCTTCAGTAATTCGTCGAAGCTCTTGAGGACGCTGAGACTGTAGTACCACCGGTCACGGCTAGTTTCGCGAGCATGGCGCGCGATCCTATGGGGAGGCCGTACCATGCTGCTGGCTGGTCCGGGCTGCGAGACGGTAGCAAGAGCCAATCGGCGCAGATAGAATTTATGAGGCGACGAGACCGTCGAAAACCTCGAGCATGGCATCGCTGATTGCCTGGCCGAGGGCGGCCGCGGTTTGCGACAGGGCTTCCTCGTCTGCGCCCTGGGCTGCGATTGCGAAGGCTGCGCCTTCTCCCGTCACGATTTCCTGAGCGCGCTGAATGGCCCAAAGGGCAAAGTCGTTACGATCGCTGATTTCTACCGTTTCCATGATTTCCTCTGATTGTCCGTGTGGAAGAATTCTTGTGGCTTTGCCGGGCGGCCGAGAGCCCGGGGTCGGCTTCGCAACCCCATCTAACCGTCAACGGCATCACTGCCAAAGCCCTAGAACCGGGAGCAGGGTGCTTTGAAGCCTTAAAATGGCATCCGGGCTATCCGCCCATTTCCGTCGACTGTCAATCCACAGTCGATGCCGCTTTGCAATTGGCTTGCCTTATCAGAGGCTTCGGGTCATCTTTTGAGAGACGTCGGCCTCCGTTGCGCAGCTGATGTTGACAATCGTAAGCGCCTGTTTGCGGGCCATCTTTTAGCTTACGTCCCGCTCCGGCGCGCGCTCGACGACCGACCGAGCCACCACGCGCCCTTTACCCGATTTTCAGGGGAGCTCGAAGACTACTGTCTTAGGAAGATGCCGAACATACGGTGCGCACGGTCATAGCGTGGGGCCGGGTCGACGCCGTACCGCCGGTGTCAATCCGCTCCAGCAACCGGCGAACCTGGCGGGTGCTTAGCTCAAGCACGTGCTCCGCCGACGCCAACGTCATGCGTCCGGCGATCACCTTCGACAAAACCTCAATCCGCTGCAGATCGCGCTCGCTCATCGCAATCAATCCCATCCGCAATCTCCCAGGTCATCAAAACCCGGGGAGAGTGACATTCCAACTTTGCAGGATCAGGACACTTTAACTTTGCGGCTTGGAGAACCTAACCGAAGTGCATCATGCCTGTTTTGAGGGTAGGGGTTCAGCCTCCTTCTTGCAAATGTGCCATGAACACTTCTGTCGGTGTCCTGTAGTCGAGGCACTTTCTCGGCTGGTCATTGAGATGGCGCGCGAGTTGGATCAGATTGCGCTGCGATACGGCTGCAAGATCCGTATCGCCGGGCATAAAGCGGCGAATACGCTTGTTCACGTTTTCGACTGCACCTTTCTGCCAGGGCGCACTGGGGTCGCAGAACCAGCTGCGTGCGCCGATACCAATTCCAAAGCCCTAAAAGCGGTAAACTCCGTGCCGCGATCAAACGTGAAGCTCTGTCGGGCAAAAGCCGGCAAGGGCGCAAAGGTATCGACGATCTTGTCCATGATCGGTCGTGAGTGCCGGCTGTTGTTTTTGATCATTACCGTGTAGCGGCTTTTGCGTTCGATCAATGAAGTCACGTTGGCGTTGCCCAGATCACGCTGGAAGATCAGAAGGTCGCCCTCCCAATGACCGAACTGCGAGCGATCATCAATAAAATCAGGGCGTTGCGATATTCTGCAGGCTGCAGGGAAGACGCCATCGCGCGGTCTCTTGGAACCGCGACGGCGACGTTTGCGGCGTGCCTCCGGTAAGTAACGAAAGAGGCCGAGACCGTAGTCTTCCTTGCCATATACGAAGCGATAAATCGTCTCGGCGCAGATCCGAACGAGGCTAAGTCCATCCGCCCACAGTCGGCCGGCTATCTGCTCAGGCGACCAGTAGGCCTTCAATCGATCGATCACGAGTTCGCGCAATTGTGGATGGCGCCTGAGCTTCCTCAGGCGCCGCCGACGCTCCTTGCTGATATCATCGGCAACCGTCGAGAAGTAACCGCTGTATTCGGGGAGTTCGCGATCGTGGAATGTGTTGCGTCTGATCTCGCGATAGATTGTCGATCGATGACGGCCAAGTTGACGCGCCATTTCGTTGATCGGCAGTTTGCGTTCGACAAAGTGGTGAAGGCGGCGTCGATCGGCCAGATTCAGCTGCGAATAACGTCGAAACATCCCAAAATCTCCAAGGGGAACCCATTGAAATTATTGGCATGTCGCACTTGGAAATAGAATGTACCCGGCTACAGTTCTTGTCAAAGCTGAATAGGGCTGCGACGTCGCCAGCCATTTAGACATGCGACACTCGACATCTCCGTTGGCGCTGAGGCAAGCCCCCGACCGAACCGGCTGGACCGGGTTGCAAGGGAAGGGGGGGGGCGGATGAGACGCACCCATCGGCTTTAGCTTGTACAGTTGAAGCAGCCGGTCATTCCGCCGCATCGAGGTCAGAGAGCGCCTGTCGCCGCCGGGCAATGACCGCAGGATCGTTCATGAAATCCTTCCGACGTCCCGGACCGCGCGCGCGTCGAACGTAGC
>NZ_JACVBF010000002.1:0-895840 GCF_014852195.1 Ensifer sp. ENS08 | reverse complement strand
GCTTTCCGGCGGAAGGAACCGAATCCGGCTGGTGGGTCAGCCCCTATCATTTCGGCATCGACCAAGGCCCCGTGGTGCTGATGATCGAGAACTACAGGACCGGCCTGCTGTGGAACATCATGCGCCGCTGCGAGCCGATGGTGGTAGGATTGCGACGGGCAGGCTTCTCCGGCGGCTGGCTCTGACGGCCAAAGCAACAAAGGTACTCTGATGGACAGCCAGCCAGTGCCGATCAGAACAACCGCACTTCGCTTCGCACGGGCTGTCCGGATGCTGCTGACCTCCGAGGTCGGAGGCCGTGCCAAGTTGATGTTTGCCGGGCTTATTGCGCTGCTTTTCGGTCTGAACGGCCTCAACGTCGTCAACAACTACGTCGGCCGAAACTTTATGACGGCGATCGCCGAGCGCCAGATGAACGAGTTCATTCGGCAAGCGGTTTTCTACGTCTGCGTCTTTGCCGTTCTCACCGTCACCGGTGTTATCGCACGTTTTGTCGAAGAACGGCTGGCGCTGCTGTGGCGTGAATTCATGACGAGACGCGCCGTCGATCTCTATTTGGAGGAGGAGACCTATTATCGCGTGGAAGTCTCGGGGACGCTAAGCAATCCGGACCAGCGGATATCGGAGGACATCCAGGCGTTCACCGTCACCACGCTTTCCTACATCATCATGCTGTTCAGCAGCACGCTGACGGTGGTGACGTTCTCAGGCGTGCTCTGGTCGATCAGCCCGCTGCTCTTTGTCGTCGCTGTTTTCTATGCCGCCTGCGGCTCGTATATGACGATCGTGCTCGGTCGGCCGCTGATCGGCCTGAACTATGAGCGGCTCGACAGGGAGGCGAACTTGAGGTCGAGCCTCATGCACCTGCGCGAAAACGCAGAAGCGGTGATGGTGACCAGCGTCGAGGGGCAGCAGAAGACGCGATTGCTAGATCGCCTCGATGCCTTGGTCGTCAACATCTTGACGATTACCGCCGTCAATCGCAACCTGGCCTTTTTTACCAGCGGCTACAACTGGATGATCCAGATCATCCCGGATTTGATCATCGCTCCGGCTTTCATGCGCGGCGAAATCGAGTTTGGGGTGATTACCCAATCAGGTGCAGCCTTCGCCATGCTTGTCGGCGCATTCTCGCTGATCGTCAGGCAGTTCAACTCGATCTCGAATTTCGCCGTCGTCGTTTCTCGACTGAGCGCCTTGCTGGAGGCGATCGAGGAAAGCCGAAAAAGCAGCGTCTCGAGCATCGAACTGGTGAAGCAAGACGGCGATCTGGCCTTTGACCAGGTAACGCTGGGATCGGCAGTCACCCACCCATTGCTTCGCGATCTGTCGCTGTCGATCCCAATGGGAACGCCTGTGCTGATCTCAGGGCCGCATGCGGCCGCGGGGGCTGCGCTCTTCCGGGCCACCGCGGGAATTCCGACCGCCGGCACCGGGCGGATCGAGCGCCCGGAAAGTCTGATGTTTCTGCCGCAACGACCCTATCTGCCGCCGGGTCCTCTTCGGCAATATCTTCTGCCGCCTGGAAGTTCCGAAGGCATCTCCGATAGCCAGGTGCTCAATGTCTTGCGCAGCCTCGGTCTCGATGGGCTCGCCGATGGTGCCGAGGGGCTGGAGAAGGAACAGGATCGGGATATGTCCTTGGGCGACCAGCAGCTCCTGGCCCTCGCCAAGGTGCTTCTCGCCAGGCCACGGTATGTGTTTCTCGACCGGATCGAGGCAACGCTTGGTCGTGAGGCCTTGCGCAACACCCTGCGCCTTCTCCGCCAGAGTTCGATCACCTGCATCAACAACGGCGAGGAAGGCGATACACGCGACCTTTACGGCGCCTTCCTGGATTGCCGGGAGGATGGCAGCTGGACGTGGAAAGCCGATCGGACTTGATCAGCCCCATCCCGGCACGCAGTCAAGGCCGAGACCTGACCGGCATGCCCCGCCTGAGCGATCGCCCGATGACCGATTCTGACGCCGGCACTTACCGCGGCGCGACGATGCCCTGGTAGTAGTCGCCATCACCGCCGACGACCCGCGGCGGACCATTGTAGGTTTGTGAACAGGCGGCCAGCGTGGTGAGCGCAAGCAACAATACGATCGTTCTCATGAAGTCCCCTTCTGGCCTGCATGCCGGCTATGTCCTTGAGACTTGGGAGAATCTGAGGCGGAGCCGGTTAGAAAACAAGTACTGAAATGGTGGTATAACAAAATCTATGATCGTTGAAGATGCAATCTTCAACGATTGCCGCCCGCTATGGGGCGGCAATCCGGACACGGTCAACAATGGATGAATAGCCCGCCTAGATCGGGCGCTGCCGGTCGGTCTGTTCGCGCTCTCTCCAGTACTGCAGCCGAAGTCGCGGCGCCATGATCCAGGCGATGAACGGCGTGACGAGGAAACAGCTGACGACCACGATCGGGATCGCATATTTGGCGTTGGCCGTGAGGGCCGGTACCGACAGAACGATCAGGATCCCGATGGCGAACAGGATGGCGTTGATCATCAGGCCGACCATGATCGCGAGTTGCAGGCGGACGGACATTTCGACCTCCCGAAGCTTCGGGGCGCTACGCCCCTTAAGCGTGCATTTGCGCGGCGGATTGTAGCAGACCGCTCTCATTCGCGAAATGGTGGAGTTCGCGCGGCGTCTCGCCCCTGTCGCGGGCGCAAATCTGCTCTATGCTTTTAGGCGAGCGATTGAAGACGCACGCGCCGGCCCGGCAAGGCTCGGGGAACGTGGTCGATCCGCGCTCGCCCAAAGGAGATCGCATGACGAGCCCATACGAAACGCTCGGTGTCAGCCGCGACGCGACGCAAAAGGACATCCAGAGCGCCTATCGCAAGCTTGCCAAGAAGCTGCACCCGGATCTCAATCCGGGAGACAAGGGCGCGGAGGACCGCTTCAAGGCGGTTTCAGCGGCCTATTCCTTGCTTGGAGACGAAGACAAACGCGGAAAATACGATCGCGGAGAGATCGACGAGACCGGAGCGGAAACGCCGCCCCGGCACTACTACCGCGACTATGCCCAATCAGGCGATGCAGGGGCACGTTACGAAAGCGCGCATGGCTTTTCTGATTTTGCCGAAGCGGACGATATCTTTTCGAGCTTCTTTTCACGGCGCGCGGGCGGGCAGCAGCAGCGCCAGCGCGGTCGCGATACCCATTTCTCGATGGAGATCGCATTTCTCGACGCGGCCAACGGCACCAAGACCCAGATCACCCTGCCCGGCGGCGGACCGGCGCTCGACCTGACCATTCCGCCCGGCACGCGCGATGGCCAGACGCTGAGGCTGCGCGGCAAGGGAGAACCGGGTCGCGACGGCGCACCGGCTGGCGACGCGCTGATCGACATTCGCGTCCGCCCGCATCCGCTCTTTGCCACGGATGGTGACGACGTGCGCTACGAGGTGCCGATATCGCTGAGCGAGGCCGTGCTCGGCGGCAAGATCCGCGTTCCGACGATCGATGGTGCCGTGAACGTTTCGATCGCTCCGCACACCAACACGGGCAAGACGCTGCGGCTGAAGGGCAAGGGACTGCACAAGCCGGGCGGTGGCCATGGCGATGCCTATGTCAGCCTGAAGATCGTGCTGCCGCAGGCCCCCGACCCGGCGCTTTCCGCCTTCGTCGAAGGCTGGGCCGCCGGCAAGACGGAAGATCCGCGCAAGGGCATGGGAGGATGACCTATGAACGACCGTGAATTTTGCGAACATCTCGATATCGAGGTCAAGGTTCTGCGCATCTGGGTCGAGCAGCGCTGGCTGATGCCCCAGGAGGCTGACGCCGGCTGGCTGTTCGAGGATGCCGACCTTGCGCGCGCGCGTCTGATCCAGGATCTGACGGGCCCCATGGGGGTCAATGACAACGGCGTCGACGTGGCCATGCAACTGCTCGACCAGGTCCACAGCCTACGGGGTCGCCTAGCGGTGTTGATGAACGCCATTCGCTCCCAGGAGCCGGCGGTTCAAAAGCTCATCTTGTCGAGCGCCGAGGAGGATTAGGCAACGGCCGGCTCGTTCAGCAGCCCGATCGTTTCGGCGACAAACAGGGTATCGACGAACTCCGTAAGGTCGACGATCCGATCGTCCCGGAACGTGAACTTGTCGATGATTTCGGTTCGCTCGCGGGTCTGCGACGGGATGAAGCGAACAAAGCCGGCGCGGTGGACGATGACGGTATCGCCATCGGCATAGCAGCCGACCATCTCCATCTCGCTCAGGTCCCAGTTCTTGACGAGCGTCGAGAAACTGTCGCGCACTGTTTCCGGCGTGTTGACGGCCAGTGCCAACGTGCCGAGCCTGCCGCTTCCCACGATGCGGAAGCTGAAGTTCGGATCGAGTTGCGCCATCATGGTGTCGAGGTCGTTGACATCGCGGGCGAGATAAAGGGCCCGCACCCTGAATTCCAGCATGCTTCGCTCAGTCATGACAGCCTCCCCGTTTCTATTAGAACGAGTGTGTTTTAACTTTAGCGATCGCGCAAGTATTAGTGGTGTTCCGCCCCGCTTCGCACCGCTCGCAGTGACCATCGTTAGAGTTTTCCTAAAATGCAACCACCAGTTTTTACCCGCCTTCAGGTGAAACTGAGCGACAAGAATGGATTGCTAACGGGAAGGCAGAGAAAACGTGACACAGGTCGTCACAGTATCCGCAACGACGGCGGCTTATGCGGCGGAAGCGCTGAAGCCGTCTGCACGTGTGCGTGGCGACGGTCCGACCGATGAAGCGATCACGTTGCTCTCGGCGCGGCGCACCGAAGAGCCCAAGTTGACGCCGGTCTCGATCCCGAAGACCAAAGGCGCCCTGCCCCTCTCCTTCATGCTGGCCACGGCCGACGGCCGTCTGCCGGAGCGCTCGGAAGCCGAAGCCCTGCGCCGCTATCTCGAATTCATGCGCGATGACGACGGTGGTTCCGAGAAGCAGGAAAACGAAGGCCGGCAGGATGAGCCTGCCGGCCAGGAGGATGAAAGCGACGCCGCCTGAGGCGGAATCGCGATTTCTCGGGTCAATGATGCTTTTGGCCGCCGGCTGCCTCACCGCCCTTTGCCGAGCCGACCGGGAACGTTGCATCGACCTTGCCGGCCTTTTCGAAGACGAGCGTGACGGGAACCGTATCGCCTTCCTTGAAGGGCGTCTTCACGTCCATGAACATCAGGTGCAGGCCGCCGGCCTTGAGCTCCACCGTTTCGCCGGCCGGCAATGCCACGCCGTCGTCGAGCTTGCGCATCCGCATCACGTCGTTTTCCATCTTCATCTCGTGGATCTCGACACGCGCGGCCGCAGGGCTCTCGACAGCAACGAGCCGGTCTTCACCTGCCCCACCGTTCTTGATCGTCAGGAAGCCGCCGCCGACCTTGGCGCCCGGCAGCATGGCCTTCACCGAGCCACCGGAGATATCGAGATCGCCGACCCTCGCCGAGCCGCCGGCCGCAGCCATATGTCCGCCATGGCCGGCGTGCGGATCGGCGGCATCGGCCATCGTCACCGTTACGGTCGGTGCCGGGCTTTTCAGGTCATGTGCGTTCTGGCCCTCGGCAGCCACCTGGTCCCAGACGACCTTGCCTTCGGTGCCGCAAAGCTGCGTGGTCGGGAAGGCCAGCACAGTCTCCTTGTCGAAGCCCGAGACTTTACCGCGCACGACAAAGGTGTCGTAGTATTCGTTGGGAAGATTGCCGCCCTTCCACCGGATCTCCAGTGGGCCGGACGAGACCTTCTTGCCGTGATTGTCATAGGTCTTCTGGTAATCGCCCTTGATGATCTCGATTTCCCAGCCGGGCTTCGGCTGCGGTTGGGCGAAGACGAAGCCTTCCGGCAGCTTGATCTGTACTTCCGTCGTCGGCTTGCCGTCGCAGCCATGCGGAACCTGCAGCACCGCCTTGAAGGTGGTTTCCACCGGCGCCGTGTCTTTCTCGAAGGTGGCATGGGCGTGGGCGATGCCGCTTGCGGCAAGGGTAAGGCCGAGCGAAAGCGAAACGATCCTGGTCTTTGTCATGTCGTAATCTCCTGACCACGCGCCGGGCTTTGCCCGATGTCCGGTGGTCCAAGCCGCTTGAACGCGGCAAATTGTATTGGGATGCGAGAGGAGAATTACGAACGCGCCGGAGGCCCGCGCGAAGGCGGCAGCAACCGCAGATGCTGATGGGGCGTCGCGTATTCAGCGACAGCTGTCGAAACCTGCCAGGCGCCCGTTTCGGCGCGAACGTTCTCGGTTGGCGGAGCCGGCAGCAGGATAGAGCCCGAAAGACGGCAGGCCTCGCAGACCGGGGCCATCGCCTGGCCCTTGCCGCTTTCATGGTCGACGCCATCCATGCCGAAGCAGATTTCGGCGATCGTTCCGTCAGGCAGCTGATAGGCGGAAATTTCGGCCGGGCTGAGCGTCTTGGCGCTGAGCGGCTTGTGGGCAAAGGTCAGGAAAACGAGCGCAAAGACGGCGATCAGCCGCACTGCTATCCCGAATTTTCCGTCGCGCCCTGTCATGGTTATCCCCGGTATCTGTCTTGGGTTATCCTCAACCGGAGAAGAATGCAAAGGCAGAATTGCCGCACCCTGCCCGGCTGCGTCTTTTGGTCATGCGACAAAAATGTGTTTCGGCGCGACACCGCCCCCTTGCCAAGCTCTGGCCTTCGCCGTTATCTGGAGACGATCTTGTTGGGAGAAGCCGGTTCACTCCGGTGCCGAAGGAGCAACCGCCCCGGAAACTCTCAGGCCAAAGGACCAGCAAGGTGCCGGTAGGACTCTGGAGAGAAGCGTTTTTACGCTCGCCGAAGGGATAACAATCTCAGGCAAAGGGACAGAGGGGGCTCGAATCGACGGCGATTGACGCCGGAAGTGTGAGCCGGCGCGGGAGCGCCAGACCTGGAGGCCGGATTTGGAAAACAATCCTCATTTGAAACAGACGCCGCTGCATGCGCTGCACCTTTCGCTGGGCGCGCGCATGGTACCCTTTGCCGGTTACGACATGCCGGTGCAGTACCCCGATGGCGTGATGAAGGAACACCAGCACACCCGTGTTGCTGCCGGTCTCTTCGATGTATCGCATATGGGCCAGGTCATCGTTCGGCCGAAGTCCGGCAAGATCGAGGACGCGGCCCTGGCGCTCGAAAAGCTGGTGCCGGTCGATGTGCTCGGCCTTGCCGAGGGCCGCCAGCGTTATGGCCTCTTCACCAATGCCGAAGGCGGCATCCTCGACGACCTGATGATCACCAACCGCGGCGACCATCTCTTCCTCGTCGTCAACGCCGCCTGCAAGGACGCCGACTTCGAGCTCCTGAAGGCCGGTCTCTCCGATACCTGCGACGTGACGATGCTCGACGATCGCGCGCTGATCGCGCTTCAGGGCCCGCACGCCGAAGCCGTGCTCGGAGAACTCTGGGCTGATGTCTCCGCCATGCGCTTCATGGACGTCGCCGAAGCCGACCTGCATGACGTCACGTGCATCATTTCCCGCTCGGGCTATACCGGCGAAGACGGTTTCGAGATCTCCATTCCCGTTGCCTCCGCCGTCGATGTCACCCAGCGCCTGCTCGAACATCCCGATGTGAAGCCGATCGGCCTTGGCGCCCGCGATTCGCTGCGCCTTGAAGCCGGTCTTTGTCTCTATGGCAACGACATCGACACCACCACGACCCCGGTCGAAGGGGCGCTCGAATGGGCACTGCAGAAGGCGCGCCGCGCCGGTGGCGCCCGCGAAGGTGGTTTTCCCGGTGCCGATCGTATCCTCGGCCAGTTCGCCACTGGCGCGTCGCGCCGCCGCGTCGGCCTGAAGCCCGAGGGACGCGCGCCGGTTCGCGGCGGCGCTAACCTCTTTGCCGATGCCGAGGGCAAGACCCCGGTCGGCCAGGTGACCTCGGGTGGCTTCGGCCCCTCGGTCGATGGCCCGGTCGCCATGGGCTATGTCGATGCCGGCCATATCGAGAACGGCACCACCCTTTTTGCGGAAGTGCGCGGCAAGTACCTGCCGGTGGCGGTCGCCGCCCTTCCCTTCGTCAAACAAACCTACAAACGCTGATCAGGAGAGAGCGCACATGTTGAAGTTCACTGAGGAACACGAGTGGCTGAAAATCGAAGCTGGTGTCGCAACCGTCGGCATCACCGAGCATGCCGCCGGCCAGCTCGGCGATCTCGTCTTCGTTGAACTGCCGGAAACCGGCTCGAACTTTGCCAAGGGCGATAGCGCCGCCACCGTCGAATCCGTCAAGGCAGCTTCCGACGTCTATTGTCCGCTTGACGGCGAAATCGTCGAAGTGAACCAGGCGATCGTCGACGACCCGTCGCTCGTCAACAGCGACCCGCAGGGTGCTGCCTGGTTCTTCAAGCTGAAGCTTGCCAACCCCAGCGATGCCGATGCCCTCCTTGAGGAAGCGGCCTACAAGGAGCTCGTCGCCTGATGAGCATGCCCAAGGATTTCACGTTTACGGACTACAAGCCGTATGACTTCGCCAATCGGCGTCATATCGGTCCGTCGCCGGCCGAAATGGACGAGATGCTGAAGGTCGTCGGTTACCCGACGCTCGATGCGCTGATCGACGACACCGTGCCGCCGTCGATCCGCCAGAAAACGCCGCTTGCCTGGGGCGCGCCGATGACCGAGCGCGAGGCGCTCGACAAGATGCGCGAAACGGCCAACCGCAACCAGAAGCTCGTGTCGCTGATCGGCCAGGGCTACTACGGCACGATCACGCCGCCAGTCATCCAGCGCAACATCCTGGAAAACCCGGCCTGGTACACGGCCTATACGCCCTACCAGCCGGAAATCAGCCAGGGCCGCCTCGAAGCGCTGCTCAACTACCAGACCATGGTCTGCGACCTGACTGGCCTCGACGTTGCCAACGCGTCGCTTCTCGATGAAGCGACCGCAGCCGCTGAAGCGATGGCGATGGCCGAGCGCGTTTCGAAGTCGAAGGCCAAGACCTTCTTCGTCGACGAAAACTGCCATCCGCAGACGATCGCGCTTCTGAAGACCCGCGCCGAGCCGCTCGGCTGGCAGATTGTCATCGGCAATCCCTTCGCCGATCTCGATCCGGTCGACGTCTTCGGCGCGATCTTCCAGTATCCGGGCACCTACGGCCATGTGAACGACTTCACCGGCCTGATTGCCCGTCTGCACCAGACTGGCGCTATCGCGACCGTTGCCGCCGATCCGCTGGCGCTGGCGCTTCTGAAGTCGCCTGGCGAAATGGGCGCCGATATCGCCATCGGCTGCACTCAGCGCTTCGGCGTTCCGGTCGGCTATGGGGGTCCGCATGCGGCCTATATGGCCGTCAAGGATGCACACAAGCGCTCGATGCCCGGCCGTCTCGTCGGCGTCTCGGTCGATGCGCGCGGCAACCGCGCCTATCGCCTGTCGCTGCAGACCCGCGAACAGCACATCCGCCGCGAAAAGGCGACGTCGAACATCTGCACCGCGCAGGTTTTGCTCGCCGTCATGGCCTCGATGTACGCCGTCTTCCATGGACCGAAGGGCATCAAGGCGATCGCCCAGAGCGTTCACCAGAAGACCGTTCGTCTCGCCATGGGCCTCGAAAAGCTCGGCTACACGGTCGAGCCCGATGTGTTTTTCGACACGATCACCGTCGAAGTCGGCAAGCTGCAGGGCATCATCCTCAAGACCGCAGTCGCCGAGGAAGTGAACCTGCGCAAGATCGGCGAGACCAAGATCGGCATCAGCCTCGACGAGCGCTCGCGCCCCGTCACGCTCGAAGCCGTCTGGCGCGCCTTCGGTGGCGACTTCAAGGTGGAAGAGTTCGAGCCGGGGTACCGCCTGCCGCAGCCGCTGCTGCGCACCAGCGAATACCTGATGCACCCGATCTTCCACATGAACCGCGCCGAGAGCGAGATGACGCGCTACATCCGCCGTCTGTCGGACCGCGACCTGGCGCTCGATCGGGCGATGATCCCGCTCGGCTCGTGCACGATGAAGCTGAACGCGACCGCCGAGATGCTGCCGATCACCTGGCCGGAATTCTCGGAGATCCATCCCTTCGTGCCGAAGGATCAGGCGGCTGGCTACCAGCACATGATCGAGGACCTGTCGGAGAAGCTCTGCGCCGTCACCGGCTATGACGCGATCTCCATGCAGCCGAACTCCGGTGCACAGGGCGAATATGCCGGTCTCCTGACGATCCGTGCATACCACCTTGCGCAGGGCAACGCCCATCGCGACGTCTGCCTCATCCCGACCTCGGCGCACGGCACCAACCCCGCGTCGGCCCAGATGGCCGGCATGAAGGTGGTCGTCATCAAGGTCAGCGAAAACGGCGACATCGACATGGATGATTTCCGTGCGAAAGCCGAGCAGTATGCCGAAAATCTCTCGTGCTGCATGATCACTTACCCCTCGACGCACGGCGTGTTCGAGGAGAACGTGCGTGAGGTCTGCGAGATCGTGCACAAGCACGGTGGCCAGGTCTACATGGACGGCGCCAACATGAACGCCATGGTCGGCCTTGCCCGCCCCGGCGACATCGGTTCCGACGTCAGCCATCTCAACCTGCACAAGACCTTCTGCATTCCGCACGGCGGCGGCGGTCCCGGCATGGGCCCGATCGGCGTGAAGGCGCATTTGGCGCCATACCTGCCCGGCCACCCGGAAACGGACGGCCAGGACGGCGCGGTTTCGGCTGCTCCCTTCGGCTCGGCCTCGATCCTGCCGATCTCCTGGAGCTACTGCCTGATGATGGGTGGCGAAGGCCTGACCCAGGCGACGAAGGTGGCGATCCTCAACGCCAACTACATCGCAGCAAGGCTGAAGGGCGCCTACGAGGTGCTCTACAAGTCGTCGAAGGGGCGTGTCGCGCATGAATGCATCATCGACACCCGTCCGCTGGTCGAAAGCGCCGGCGTGACCGTTGACGACGTCGCCAAGCGCCTGATCGACTGCGGTTTTCACGCCCCGACCATGAGCTGGCCGGTTGCCGGAACTCTGATGATCGAGCCGACCGAATCGGAAACCAAGGCCGAGATCGACCGATTCTGCGAGGCAATGCTTGCCATCCGCGAGGAAGCCCGTGCGATCGAGGAAGGTCGCATGGACAAGACCAATAACCCGCTGAAGAACGCTCCGCACACGGTCGAAGACCTGGTCGGCGAATGGGATCGCCCCTATTCGCGTGAGCAGGCCTGCTACCCGCCGGGCGCCTTCCGGGTCGACAAGTACTGGTCGCCGGTCAATCGTGTCGACAACGTCTTCGGTGACCGCAACCTCGTCTGCACCTGCCCGCCGCTCGAAAGCTACGCGGAAGCCGCAGAGTAACGACATCGACCGGCGGAGCAGCAATGCTCCGCCGGTTGTTTTCTCCGGCGCGGCTGCGCCCGGACGGATGCGCGCCTGTGCGCTCGACCCCATTCCCCAAAAAACGTGGCGTGTAATACGACGGCGTGAAGACAGCTGACCTATCGGCGCGCGCTCATGCCCGGTGGCAGGATTGTACTTTCGACCCAGAAGCGAATGAACGCCTCGGCGAAGCGACGATATGCGATGACCGAGGACGGCTTTGCCGCATAGGCATTGGCGCCGGCACTGTAGCAGTGAAGCACGTCGGCCGGATTGATCGAGGACGTCAGCACGATGATCGGGATGAGCGCAGTGGCACGGCTCTTGCGCACGCGCCTTAGGAGCTCGATCCCATCGCTGCCGGGCAGCTTGATATCCATCAGCATGTAGTCGAAGTGCCCGCTGGAGAGCTGTTCCACGGCCTCGTCCGCGTCGGTCACCAGGACGAGTTCGATCGATTTGTCGATCTGGGCAAAGGCGCGCATCACGAAACGCGCATCGTGCGCGTCGTCTTCCACCAAGAGCAATCGCTTTGGCGTCGAGGTCACCTTGTTCCGCCCTACTTCGCCTTCCTCAGCCACCTCGGAAGCAACACGATGAAACGTGCGCCTTCTCGGAAGCTCGTGTCAAGGCAGATCGAACCGCCATGGCTTTCGGCGATGCGTTTGGCGAGCGACAAGCCGATTCCCGTGCCGCCATAGACCGTCTCATCCTTGTGCAGCCGCTGGAACACTTCGAAGATGCGCGTCGCAAACCGCGGATCGATGCCGATGCCGTTGTCCTCTACGACCAGTTCCACCGTTTGGTGCAAAACGCTGCCGTGGATGCGGATGACCGGGGGGCGGTCGGCGTGCCGGTACTTGATCGCATTGCCGACGAGGTTCTGGACCAGGCGGCGCAGCAGCTCGGGATCCCCTTCCAGTTCCGGCAGTGGGCCTACCTCGAAGGTTGCGTTTGCGTCGTTTGCGTCACCGGCGAGAATCGTCAACGTCTCCGAGACGACGTCGCTCAGCCGCACCTGGGTCCAGTCGGTGATGCGATGCGCGATCTGCGCATAGTCGAGCAGGCTGTCGACCACGCGGTTCATCCGCCGGACGCTGTCGCGCAGGTGCCGGGCATTTTCCGCAAGTTCGGTCTGATTGCCTGCCTTGATGTCGTCTTCGATCATCTCGGAGAACATCGAGATGTGCCGAAGCGGCGCCTTGAGATCGTGGGAAACGGTGGCGGTGAACTGATCGAGTGCCTCGTTCTTGTGTTCCAGTTCCTGCCGTTGCCGCTCGAGCGCGAGCTCGGCGCGCTTCAGATCCGTGACATCGACACGCGCGACGACCGTGTTGCCATCCTTGGCCTTGATGTTCTCCACCCTCAGCCAGCGGTCGTCGGCATAGCGGTGAATCTTCGGCTTTCCGTCCGGATAGCGGAAATCGCGCAGACGCGAGGCGATCCATTCGTTGCCTTCGCGCGTCCCCGGCAAGGCGTCCGGGTAGTGACCGCCCTGGCGCGCCAAGAGCAGGATTTCCTCGGCGGTGATGCCGGGCTTGAGTGCTGGACCGGCAGGCCCGCAGATCGCCTGATAGGCCCTGTTATAGACGACCAGCCGTTCCTCCCTGTCGAAGATGGCAAAGCCTTCAGGCATTGCTTCGAGGGCCGCATTCAGCATCTCGGAAGCCTTCTGCCGTTCGCTCACCGCTTCGGTCAGGTCCGAAACGTCTCTGATGATACCGATAAGCGCCAGTTCCTCGCCTTGGTCGTTGATCAGGGGCGTGGTGCGCAGATGTCCGGAAAATGTCGAGCCGTCACGCCTGATATAAAGATAGTTCGAAGTCCGGGGGGCGGTTTCGTCCACGCGCGCCGCCCGGTTCTGCAGGCGCTTGGCATATTCCGCATCGGTCGCGTAGATCAGGCGCACGGATCTGTCGATGAACTCCGCGGCCGGATAACCGAACTGGCGAAGTGCTGCATTGTTCGCGGAACGGATGATCCGCTCGGCGTCGATGATGATCACGGGATCGGGAAACGTTTCGTAGAGCGCCTTGAAGACGAGATCTTCGTTCAACGCCGCCATGTCCCTCTCCCTATTCCATAGATGTGTATCTCAGCAGAAAAAAGGCCCGGCGAAAACCGGGCCGACCTATTCAATTGAAGGAATGGTAAAACTCAGTTGGCGCGCACTACGGCGTCACCCTGTGCCGCAAGCGCGGCCAGATCGGCCGGCTTCAGCTCGACCGATTCGCCGCATCCGCAGGCGGATGTCTGGTTGGGATTGTGGAAGGTGAATCCGGAGCGCAGCGTCGTCACTTCGAAATCCATCTGCGTGCCGAGCAGATAGAGCACGGCTTCCGGCGCAATCCAGACCTTGGCGCCCTGATGCTCGATCAGGTCGTCCTTGGGGTTCGGCTCGGTCACGAGATCGACGGCATACTCCATGCCGGCGCAGCCACCCTTCTTGATGCCGACGCGAATGCCCTTGGCATCGGCGCCGGAATTCTCGACGATCGCGCGCACGCGGCCGGCAGCGGCATCGGTCAGGCTCATCACGGCAAAGCCCATGGGCTCATTCTCCTTGTCGTCACCGGGGTAAAGGCCCGGCGCCTTACAGAATCAAATGTAGTATCCGTGCCTTAACGGATCAATACGCGAGGCTCAGTACCACCCGACGGCGACCTGTGCTTCCTCTGACATGCGGTCCGGCGTCCACGGCGGATCGAAGGTCATTTTGACCTCCACACCCGAGACGCCCTCGACGGCGCCGACGGCGTTCTCGACCCAGCCCGGCATCTCGCCCGCCACCGGGCAGCCGGGTGCTGTCAGCGTCATGTCGATCTTGACCATGCGGTCGTCTTCGATGTCGATCTTGTAGATGAGACCGAGTTCGAAGATGTCGGCCGGGATTTCCGGGTCGTAGACGGTCTTCAGCGCCGCGATGATGTCGTCGCTGAGGCGCGCAATCTCTTCGGTTGGGATCGCCGAATGCACGATGCCCTCGCGGACGTCGACCTTTTCTTCCGTTGCATCAAGGCTCATGTCGGCCTCCTGGACTTTCTCTAGTGGTTCAGCAGATTGGGATAAATCCCTGAACCTTTTACAAACTTCTTAGGCGAAGAACTTTCGTGCATGCTCCAGCGCGTCGACCAGCGCATCGACCTCGGCCCGTGTGTTGTAGAGCCCGAAGGATGCACGGCATGTGGAGGTCACGCCGAAACGTTTCAAGAGCGGCTGGGCGCAATGGGTACCGGCGCGAACAGCGACACCGGCACGGTCGATCACCATCGACACATCGTGCGAATGAATGCCGGCAAGCTCGAAGGCGAAAATGCTGCCCTTGTCGGGCGTGTTGCCGAAGACCCGCAGCGAATTGACCGACGAGAGGCGCTCGCGCGCATAGGCCGTCAGATCGGCTTCATGCGCCTGGATCGCTGCACGACCAAGCTTGTCCATGTAATCAAGCGCATAGCCAAGGCCGATTGCCTGCACGATCGGGGGCGTGCCGGCCTCGAAGCGGTGCGGCGGATCGTTGTAGGTAACATAATCCTCGGTCACCACCTCGATCATCTCACCGCCGCCGAGGAACGGTCGCATCTCCTTCAGCCGGTCCGTCTTGCCGTAGAGCACACCGACACCGGAGGGGCCGTAGAGCTTGTGGCCGGTCATCACGTACCAGTCGCAATCGATGTCCTGGACGTCGACCGGCATGTGCACGGCGCCCTGGCTGCCGTCGACGAGTACAGGGATGCCGCGCTCGCGGGCGATGCGGCAGATTTCCTTGACCGGAACAACGGTTCCGAGCGCATTCGACATATGGGTGATGGCGATGAGCTTGGTCTTGTCCGTCAGGCACTTGACGAAATCTTCGACGTGCAACGCGCCGTCGTCATCGACCGGGATCCAGACGAGCTTGGCGCCCTGGCGTTCGCGGATGAAATGCCAGGGAACGATGTTGGAGTGGTGCTCCATGATCGACAGCACGATCTCGTCGCCCTCGCCGAGCTTCGGCATGCCGTAGCCATAGGCGACCGTGTTGATCGCCTCGGTCGAAGACTTGGTGAAGATGACGTTGTCGACCGACGGGGCATTGAGGAAGCGGCGCACCTTTTCGCGTGCCGCCTCATAGGCTTCCGTCGCGGCATTCGACAGGAAATGCAGGCCGCGATGGACGTTGGCGTATTCGTTGGAATAGGCATGGGAGATCGCATCGATCACGACCTGTGGCTTCTGTGCCGATGCGCCGTTGTCGAGATAGACGAGCGGCTTGCCGTAGACGGTTTTCGACAGGATCGGAAAATCCTTGCGGATCGTTTCGACGTCGTAGGCGGGCACCGGTACAGAGTGTTCCATGTCTTCAATCCAATTTCGCCACGTCGCCGCGCGTCCCTGAGGACGCGCTAAGCGCACTGCAACATGTTGAAGTCCTGCGCAATTTTACCCCAAATCGACGCCGATTTAAGGAATTACGCAGACAGCCCGTCAGGCGTGCTTGTCGAGCCAGGTCGAGATGACCTCTTCCAGCGCCTCGACCAGCGCCTCGTCATCTTCCAGCTCTTCGACGATCTCGGCAACAAAGGCATTGACGAGCATGGCCCGAGCCTTGTTTTCCGGAACACCGCGCGCCATCAGGTAGAAGAGCTGCGTGTGGTCGATATCGGCAACCGTCGCACCGTGGCCGCACTGCACGTCGTCGGCGAAGATCTCCAGCTCAGGCTTCGCCGAGAGATCGGCGTCGTCGGACAGAAGCAGCGTGTTGCATGCCATCTTCGCATCGGTCTTCTGCGCGTCCTTGGCAACCAGGATCTTGCCCTGGAACACGCCCTTGGCACGATCGAACACGACGTTGCGGATGATCTCCGTCGACGTGGTGTGCGGTACGTTGTGGCCGAGCGTGAAGGTCACGTCCGTGTGGCTCTCGCCGCCGAGCAGGTTGATGCCGCGCAGTTTGAAATCCGCACCCTCGCCGCTCGTCTTGCCATGGATCTCCTGGCGCACCAGCTTGCCGCCGGCGTTGATCACGAAGAGATGCAGCTTGGCATTCTTGCCGAGGTCGAAGCGGATCTGGCCGAGATGGGTATCGGCAGCGCCCTGCTGCTGCAGGATGATCCAGATGACATCGGCACCGTCGGCGAGCGTAATGTCGCTAACGGAGGAGACGAAGCTCTCGCCGTCTTTGGTCGACAGATGCCGCTCGATCAAGGTTGCCTTGGCGTTGGCGCCGAACGTCACCGGGAAGCGCGTATGCGCCTGGCCGACACTCTGTACCAGCTGAATTTCCAGCGGATTTTCGACCGTTGCATCATCGCCGACGGCGATTTCGAGACCGCCGCGCACGAGACCGCCGTTGATGCGGCCGATCGCGTCGTCAAAGCCGAGCACGGCGAGGCCGGCCGTGGCCGAACCGTCGAGCAGGCTGTCGACATAGGAGCGCACCGTCACGCCCTCGGGAAGGTTGCCCTTGACCTCGGCCTGGCCGTTTCGGACCGAAAACACCGTCGAGCCCGGAACCAGCGCGTCGACGCGATCGGCAAAAGCCGTCGGATCGGTAGCCGGCACCGCGCGCAGCAGCGTGCGCAGGTCGGTGTAGTGCCAGGATTCGACACGGCGGGTCGGCAGACCCGCAGTCCTCAGTTCGTGCACCAGCGTGTCGCGAACCGAAAGCACCGAACCGTCACCCGGCAGATCGCCGATCTGCGCGGTATAGGCGTCGACGAGCGCCGTCTCGGCCGCCGTCATCTTGATTGCCTGTTGCATATTCATTCGAACACTCCTTCAACAGGCTCTAAGCTGCGGCCTCGATGATATCCGCGTAGCCGTTGGCTTCGAGTTCGTGCGCCAGCGTCTTGTCGCCCGACTTGATCACCTGGCCCTTGTAGAGGACGTGCACCGTGTCGGGCACGATGTAGTCGAGCAGGCGCTGGTAGTGGGTGATGACGACGACGGCGCGATCCGGCGAACGCAGGGCGTTGACGCCGTCGGCGACGATCTTCAGCGCATCGATGTCGAGGCCGGAGTCGGTTTCGTCGAGCACGCAAAGCTTCGGCTGGAGCAGCGACATCTGCAGGATTTCGGCGCGCTTCTTCTCACCGCCGGAGAAGCCGACGTTGAGCGGGCGACGCAGCATTTCCGGTGCGATCTTCAGCTCGGCAGCGGCTTCCTTGACGCGGCGCATGAATTCCGGCGTCGTCAGCTCGTCTTCACCGCGATACTTGCGCTGTTCGTTCATCGCCACCTTCAGGAACTGCATGGTGGCAACGCCCGGGATTTCGACCGGGTACTGGAAGGCAAGGAAGATGCCCTTGGCCGCACGCTCGGACGCGTCGAGTTCCAGGATGCTTTCGCCGTTGTAGAGGATGTCGCCTTCGGTGACTTCGTAATCTTCGCGGCCCGACAGGATGTAGGAGAGCGTCGACTTGCCGGAGCCGTTCGGGCCCATGATGGCGGCAACTTCGCCGGCCTTCACGGTCAGGTTCAGGCCACGGATGATCTCGGTGCCGTCTTCGGCGATGCGGGCGTGCAGGTTCTTGATTTCAAGCATTTCTATCGTCCTCTTGGGAAACGAACGTTCGTTCGCGCGCAAACTCTCGGTGCGCGCCATTCAATTTTCAGTCCAGGGCCTTAGCCCACCGAGCCTTCAAGCGAGATGCCGATCAGCTTCTGCGCTTCGACGGCGAATTCCATCGGCAGTTCCTGGATGACTTCCTTGACGAAGCCGTTGACGATCAGCGCGATCGCCGCTTCGGTCGGGATGCCGCGCTGCAGGCAGTAGAACAGCTGGTCCTCGGAAATCTTCGACGTCGTGGCTTCGTGCTCGAACTGTGCCGTCGAGTTCTTCGCCTCGATGTAAGGAACGGTATGCGCGCCGCACTTGTCGCCGATCAGCAGCGAATCGCACTGGGTGAAGTTGCGGGCATTCTCGGCCTTGCGGTGGGCCGAAACCTGGCCGCGATAGGTGTTTTCCGAGACGCCGGCAGCAATACCCTTGGAGACGATGCGGCTCGACGTGTTCTTGCCGAGGTGGATCATCTTGGTGCCACTGTCGATCTGCTGGTGACCGTTGGACACCGCGATCGAGTAGAACTCGCCGCGCGAACCGTCGCCGCGCAGGATGCAGGACGGATACTTCCAGGTGATCGCCGAACCGGTTTCGACCTGCGTCCAGGAGATCTTGGAGTTCTTGCCACGGCAATCGCCACGCTTGGTGACGAAGTTGTAGATGCCGCCCTTGCCTTCCTTGTCGCCCGGATACCAGTTCTGGACCGTCGAGTACTTGATCTCTGCGTCATCGAGCGCAACGAGTTCGACGACGGCGGCATGAAGCTGGTTCTCGTCGCGCTGCGGTGCGGTGCAGCCTTCGAGATAGGACACGTAGGCGCCCTCTTCGCAGATGATCAGCGTGCGCTCGAACTGGCCGGTGTTCTTCTCGTTGATACGGAAGTAGGTGGACAGTTCCATCGGGCAACGAACGCCCTTCGGCACGTAGACGAAGGAGCCGTCGGTGAAGACTGCGGAGTTCAGCGTCGCATAGTAGTTGTCGGTCGTCGGAACGACGGAACCGAGATACTTCTTGACGAGATCAGGGTGCTCGCGGATCGCCTCGGAGATCGACATGAAGATCACGCCGGCCTTCTTCAGCTCTTCCTTGAAGGTGGTGACGACCGAGACGCTGTCGAAGACGGCATCGACCGCGATCTTCGACTTCTGCACGCCCGCGAGGATTTCCTGTTCCTTCAGCGGAATGCCGAGCTTTTCGTAGACCTTGAGGATCTCGGGGTCGACTTCGTCGAGCGACTTCGGGCCCGTCACGCCCTTGGGAGCGGCGTAATAGTAGATCTCGTTGAAGTCGATCTTCGGATAGCTGACGCGCGCCCAGGTCGGCTCGTCGAGCGTCAGCCAGCGGCGATAGGCCTCAAGACGCCATTCCAGCATCCATTCCGGCTCGTTCTTCTTCTCGGAGATGAAGCGAATGATGTCTTCCGAGAGACCCTTCGGGGCCTTCTCGACTTCGATGGTCGTCTCAAAACCGTATTTGTACTGGTCAACGTCGATCTGACGGACCTGATCAATGGTCTCCTGCACGGCAGGCATGTCGTTCTCCAATCTTGCCGGATCCAAGGTCCGGCAGCTTGTCAACACGATGCGCTTGGCACACCGCTTATGTAATGGCTAAAAGGCGCTTTTCACCCTGTTTGCCAAGCGGAAAATTGCTTTTCCGCAATTTCGTCCGGTCGTTCCGCTCAGGCTGCTTGCCCGGGCGCCCGTCTCCTTGCTGCTACCTTTGCAAAGACCGCGGCGCAACGGTCGATATCAGCCTGTGTCGTGCCCTCGCCGATCGAGATCCGAAGTGCGCCCTGGCGCGGATCGTAACCCATCGCCGTCAGCACGTGGCTCTGCCCGACCTTGCCCGAGGAGCAGGCGGAACCCGCCGACAACGCCACACCTTCGAGATCGAAGGCAATCTGCCCGGTCTCGGCCTTGAGGCCAGGAAGCGTGAAGAAGATCGTGTTGCCAACGCGCGAAACGTCGCGGCCGTGAATAACCACGTCGGTTGCCGCGGCCAGCATCTCGCCTTCGAGCATGTCGCGCAACGCGCTGACCACGCCCATTCGTTGGCCGACATCTTCGCCGACCTTCCGGGCGGCCGCTGCAAAGCCGGCAATCGCCACCGGATTTTCAGTCCCGGAACGGTGCCCCTTTTCCTGTCCGCCGCCGCGGATCAGCGGTGCGGGCATCATAACCTCGCCGCGCGCCACCAGCGCGCCGGCGCCCTTCGGGCCGCCGATCTTGTGCGAAGAGACGATCAGGAAATCGGCGCCGAGGTCTTCAATCGAAAGCGGCACGCGGCCGGCGGCCTGCACCGCGTCGACGACGAGAATGCCGCCATGGGCGCGAACGATCTCGGTGATCTCGGCGATCGGCTGGATGATGCCCGTCTCGTTGTTGACCAGCATGACGGCAACCATCGGCAAGCCGAGCTGGCGATCATGCGCGGATAACAGCCCCCTCAGCACCGGGAGATCGACGACGCCGTCTGAAATCACCGGGATTTCGCTGAGGGCTTCGCGCGGAAAGCGTCCGCCTTCGCGCACAGCCGGGTGCTCGATCGCCGAGGCATAGAGCCGGCCGATCTTCAGCGGCGTGCGGCCCATGCGGAAATCGGGCGTAAGCACCAGGTTGGCCGCTTCCGTGGCGCCGCTGGTAAAGATGACGCTGCCAGGCTTGGCGCCGCAGAGCGCTGCCACGTCGCGACGGGCGTTTTCGATCAGCGTGCGCAACGCGCGGCCCTCTCCGTGAACGGAAGAAGGGTTGCCAAGGAGGTCGAGCGCCGACAGGCAAGCCTCGCGCGCTTCGGGCAGAAGCGGCGCCGTGGCGTTCCAGTCCATATAGATGCGTGAACTCGACATGATTTCCTTCGCTAGATCAACAGGACACAGGCCCGCAACCTCTGGCGATGCATTTTCCTTGAATTTTCCGCGCCGCTTGCCTTATGAGACGAAGCACAAGGCGGAATGCCCGCACAGAAGTTTTGAACGGTTCTAAACTAGGTTTTAGAAAAGCTGACTGCTTTCGTCAAGACTCATCGCGATCTGAACCCAAGATTCGAACCAGGAACACTCCCGGAGAGCCAATGCCCGAAATCATCTTCAACGGACCCGCCGGCCGCCTCGAAGGCCGTTATCAGCCTTCGAAGCAGAAGAGCGCGCCGATCGCCATCATCCTGCACCCGCACCCGCAGTTCGGCGGCACGATGAACAACCAGATCGTCTACCAGCTCTTCTATATGTTCCAGAAGCGCGGCTTCACCACGCTCCGGTTCAACTTCCGCGGCATCGGTCGCAGCCAGGGCGAATTCGACCACGGCGCCGGCGAGCTTTCGGATGCGGCATCGGCGCTCGACTGGGTGCAGAGCCTGCATCCGGATTCGAAGAGCTGCTGGGTTGCCGGCTATTCCTTCGGTGCCTGGATTGGTATGCAGCTCCTGATGCGCCGCCCGGAAATCGAAGGCTTCATGGCCGTCGCGCCACAGCCGAACATCTACGACTTCTCGTTCCTCGCGCCCTGCCCGTCCTCGGGCCTGATCATCAATGGTGATTCCGACAAGGTCGCGCCGGAAAAGGACGTCAACGGCCTCGTCGAGAAGCTGAAGGCGCAGAAGGGCATTCTCATCACCCACAAGACGGTGCCCGGCGCCAACCACTTCTTCAACGGCCAGGTCGAAGGCCTGATGACGGAATGCGAGGACTACCTCGACCGTCGCCTCAACGGCGAACTGACACCGGAGCCGGCCGCCAAGCGTATTCGCTGAACACCCGGGCCACGTACAGGAGCGCCGCGTACCCCTTCGGGTGCGCGGCGTTTTTTATGGACAAATGCGCCCCATGGTCGTGCGCCCGAAGGCTGCAACAACTCTCACCCGATAGGATGAGTTTCAGCGCCGTGTGATCGGCGTATAGTGCAAGTCTAGGCTGTCTGGGTGGGGCAGAGCCGAGCAGCATTCACGGGAGGGAGCCATGCCGCAGGTGTCGAATGTGTCGGCGTGCGAGCCGAGGTGGCTAACCCTGCCAGCCACTCCGCAGCCTCCTGCTGGCGGACGAGAGGGTGTTGTCGAGCGCGCGGACGCCAGGATCTGGCACGCGGTGTATGGTTCAGGTGCTCCCGTCATTTTGCTACATGGCGGGCTCGGCAATTCCGACTATTGGGGGCTTCAGGTCACGGAGCTCGCCAAAACCTGTCAGGTCATCGTGATGGACAGCCGGGGTCACGGACGCAGCTCCCGAGGTAGTGGGAGCATGAGCTATGATCTCATGGCAGGCGATGTCATGGCACTGATGGCTCACCTGAGGTTGCCAAAGGCGGTTATCATCGGCTGGAGCGACGGCGCGATTATCGGGCTCCTGCTGGCGATGCGGCATCCCGATCTCATAGCCGGTGTCTTTTCCTTCGGGGCGAACAGCAATCCATCCGGAACACACGATTTTACCAAGAGCGTCGTCTTCAACGCCTATATCGCGCGAACGGGCGAAGAGTACACCCTGCTGTCGTCGACGCCAGGCGGATTTAAGCGCTTCTTCGACGAGATGATGGCGATGTGGACTTCGCAGCCGAACATCACGGCCGACGACCTTCAGAAAATCCGGGTCCCTGTCTGGGTGGTGGATGGCGACCATGAGGAAGCCATCAAACGGGACGACACGCTGTTCATCGCCGACAACATTCCGGGGGCCGGCCTGTTGATCCAGCCTGAGGTCAGCCATTTTTCGATACTGCAGAACCCGCACCAGTTCACCGAAGACATCCTCCGGTTTCTCCGAGAGAAATGCATCACCTAGACGCCGGTCGTCTATGACCGCCCGATCCAGTGTGGAACGCTTGGGTTGACGACCGTGGTCGGTGCTTCGGCACATTCGACACGGTTGCGACCGTTGGCCTTGGCTGTATAGAGCGCCTCGTCGGCGCGCTGTATCACCGGATCGAGCGCCTCGCCGATGCCGACGGCCGTGACGCCGAAGCTCGCCGTCACCCTTGCTGCTTCCGGAAGTCCGCCGATCTGCTGGGACATGATCGCCGCACGCATGCCGTGGGCGACGACGCGCGCTTCGGATAGATCCGTGCAGGGCAGAAACACCGCGAACTCTTCGCCGCCGAGACGGCCGGCGACGGCGCGGTTGGGCATCACGTCCATCAGCACCCGGGCGAATCGGCGAATGACTTCGTCGCCCGTGAGGTGGCCATAGGTGTCGTTGACCAACTTGAAGCGATCGAGGTCGGCGAGAATGACTGTTCCCGGCGTCTGGGTGGTGCGGGCGTGCAGGAGCGGCATGACCCGTTCGATGAAGCCACGGCGATTGTAGAGGCCGGAGAGCAGGTCGATTTCCGAGCGCGCCTGCGCGTCGTCGACAATCTCCTTGACCATCACGCCGAGCATGGCAAGGCCGGCGCCGACGATGAGGATCGCACCGAGCGCCTGCGAGATGAGCGCAAACGGGCTGGAAACATAGTCCTGGGCCGTTACGCCCGAGCCTGCGACGACCGCGGCATAGATCTTTACGAGGTAGTAGGCGGCCGAGAGCGCCAGCAGGCCGAACAACAGCCAGTCAAAGAAGGTGCGACGGCCGGAGCGAAGGACGACCGATGCCGTCCACGCCTGGATCACGACAAAGGGCGCCTGGTACGGGATCGCATGCTCCCAGGTGCCTCTCGGCAGGTCGTAGATCGCCAGGTCCAGGGAAACGCCGGCGACGAAGAAGGCGCCGAGCAACGGCACGCGCACCGGCACTTGATAGAAAAGGCCGAGGCCAAAACGCAGAAGACAGAAGCCGCCGAGCACGCAGGCAAAGGCGCTGACGGCAAAGAGCCGCGGGGTCGAGGAAAAGGGAACGATCGTTTCGCAGACGGCTGCAAGCGAGGCGACGGCAAATCCGGCAGCGCACCAGAGCGCCGCACGCCGCTGCCGGCTCTTTGCGGCAATGATGAGAAATGCGGCCGTGAAGATCTGCGCGATGATGAAATTCACGGCCAGCAGAGAAATCGCACCACCCATCGACGAACCCGAAACCCTCGTGCGGCACCAAGCCGCTCCTCGCCACCTCCAGTGGCAGCGGCTGAGATCCTAATTCGCTGTTGCGAAAATTTGATTAATCCGTTGGGATGACGGACTTATGGCGAAACGCGAGATCAACTTCAAGTTCTTGCCGCGCGCCGGCCGCCGCTGACCGGTTGCCGCACGCCCGTCGTTCCCGGATAGGTAAGCGGCAGGCCTCGCAAGGCACGCACGGCGAGGTAGGCCCAGGCCTCGGCCTCCATCGAATCGCCGTTGAAGCCCACCGCCTCCGCCGCAAGCACTGTCGCGCCCTCTACTTCGGCAAGCGAAGCGAGGTCACGCATGATCACGGGATTGAGCCGGCCGCCGCCGCAGACGACATAGGTGACTGGCCGCTGTGGCAAGTGCCCCGCCGATTTGATGATCGCTGCCGCCGTGACATGGGCAAGCGTACGTGCGCCGTCGGCAAGGCCGGCATCGCTTCCGGCCGGTGGTGCAAAATCGTTCCGGTCCAGCGAGCGGCGCGTGGCCGCGGTGAAGAAGGCATTGGTGAGATAGCGTTCGGCAAGCGCCGGCAGCACCGTTCCCTCGCTGGCGATCATGCCGCCCTGGTCGAAGGGAATGCCGGCATGCGCTTCGACCCACTGGTCGATCAGCGTGTTGCCGGGACCGCTGTCATAGGCAATGAGCGTCTCGCCTTCGCCAATGAAGGTCAGGTTGGAAATGCCGCCGATGTTGACGAAGACAACCGGTGCTGGAAGGCCGGCCGCGCCTCGCGCCAGTGCTGCGTGGTAGGCGGGGATCAGCGGCGCACCCTGCCCTCCATATTCCATGTCGTTGGCGCGCATGTCGTAGACGACATCGATGCCCGTTTCTCCGGCAAGGAGCGCGCCGTCGCCGATCTGCACCGTCAGGGCCTCGTCTGGGCGGTGCAGCACGGTCTGTCCGTGAAAGCCGAGCACGTCGATATCAGCCGCCGACAGGTTGTTCTGTTTGAGGAAGGTCCTGACCGCTTCTGCGTGTCGCAGCGTCAGGTCGCGCTCAAGCGGATCAAGGGCGCCCGGCCTTTGGTCGCGTTGCGTGATCGCCTTCGCTTCGACCAGTCCCTGCTTCAAACGATCCCGAAATTGCGCGTCGTAGGGAAAGCTGGCAGATGGTCCGCGCTCGACGACGGTCTCCCCGTCGGTTCGCAACAGGGCCACGTCGATGCCGTCCATGCTCGTGCCACTCATCAGGCCGATTGCGGTTCTTGTCTGTGTCATGCGGGTCAATATTTCCAGAATCACTTTTGAAGTGATTATGCGCAAAAACAGTGCTAAACGCCCGTTCGTTCAAAAACTCCCCCCGCAAGAGAGACAGATCATGTCCGGTTTCAAGTCCGATTTCCTTCACACCCTCAGCGAGCGTGGCTTCATCCACCAGATCTCCGACGAGACTGGCCTGGACGAACTGTTCCGGAAGGAAACCGTGACGGCCTATATCGGCTTCGACCCGACGGCGCCGAGCCTGCATGCCGGCGGCCTGATCCAGATCATGATGCTGCACTGGATGCAGGCGACCGGCCACCGGCCGATCTCGCTGATGGGCGGCGGCACCGGCATGGTCGGCGACCCGTCCTTCAAGGACGAGGCTCGCCAGCTGATGACGCCGGCGACGATCGACGCCAACATCGCCAGCATCAAGACGGTGTTCTCCAACTACCTCAGCTATGGCGAAGGCCCCAAGGACGCGTTGATGATCAACAACGCCGACTGGCTGCTCGGCATCAACTACCTCGAATTCCTGCGCGACGTCGGCCGTCATTTCTCGGTCAACCGCATGCTGTCCTTCGACAGTGTCAAGACGCGGCTTGATCGCGAGCAGTCGCTGTCCTTCCTCGAATTCAACTACATGATCCTGCAGGCCTACGACTTCGTCGAGCTGCACAAGCGCACCGGCTGCCGCCTGCAGATGGGCGGCTCGGACCAGTGGGGCAACATCATCAACGGCATCGACCTCGGCCACCGCATGGGCACCGAGCAGCTCTATGCCCTGACCTCGCCGCTTCTGACCACCTCGTCGGGCGCAAAGATGGGCAAGTCGGTCAACGGCGCCATCTGGCTGAACCCGGACATGCTGTCGGCCTATGACTTCTGGCAGTACTGGCGCAACACCGAGGATGCGGACGTCACCCGCTTCCTGAAGCTCTACACGACCCTGCCTATGGCCGAGATCGATCGGCTCTCCGAGCTTGGCGGCTCTGAGATCAACGAGGTCAAGAAGATCCTGGCAACCGAGATCACCGCCATGCTGCACGGCCGACCGGCCGCCGAGCAGGCGGCGGAGACCGCTCGGAAGACTTTCGAGGAAGGCGCGCTCGCCGCCGACCTGCCCTCGGTCGAGATCCCGACTGCTGAGCTTGAAGCCGGCCTCGGCCTGCTGACGCTGATCGTACGCGCCGGTCTTGCCGCTTCCAACGGCGAGGCTCGTCGCCATGTCCAGGGCGGTGCCGTCAGGATCAACGACGAGGCCGTCAGCGACGAGCGTCGGATCATCGGCACCGGCGACGTGACCGCCGACAATGTCGTCAAGCTGTCGCTCGGCAAGAAGAAGCACATTCTGGTGCGCCCGGCCTGAACCGGAGCGCCACTCAAGAATTTGAAGGGCCGGCCCGACAGCGCCGCGCGTCTGTTAAGACGCGCAAAGGTCGCTGTAGAACTTTGAAGTGCTGCATGTTTTGTCCTTAAATCGGCGACGATTTAAGGACATGCAGTGCGTCGGCCTTCTTCATTGGAACTCGAAGATGCTGCGGAAGACGCCCGGCGCGATGATCGACAAAGGATTGATCGTCAGCTTCGGCTGGTTGAACGGGCCGTTGAGCTTGAAGGTGATGCCGAGCAGGCCGCGGTCGCGGCCGTTGCCGAGCAGTACGCCGATCAGCGGCAGTTCGCCGAAGATGCGGTTCAGCCCATAGGCCGGCATGAAAGTGCCAGTCATGTCCATGATGCCATTGTTGTCGCGCACCGTTCCCTGGAAGGTCGCGCCGACATCGGTGCCGCGCAGTACACCGCCTTCGACGCGAATCGCGCCGCGATCGAGCGCCAGTTGCGCGAAGCCGCGTTCGAAGCGGGCCGAGCTGACGTCGATGTCACGGCGCACGGCCTGGTTCAGGCTTCGGCCGTCGGCACCGGTGGGCGTCGACACCATCGATTGCAGGCGCTGCTCGCCGACCAGCTGGAACTTTCGGATATCGACGCTGCCGCGCCAGGAGCGTCCGCCACGGTCACGCAGTTTGAGATTGAGCAGGCCGCCGCGCATGTTCTGGTAGATGTCGGCAAACCGCGCCAGCGCGCCGGCATCGCCCGTGGTCAGCTCTAGCGTGTTGTCGGCACCGGCCTTGGCGAGCCGGGCCACCAGCGCCTGACCGCTGCTCGTCACGGCCGAGAGGTTGACGTCCTCGATCTGACGTCCGCGCTCGCCGTAGACCAGATTGACGTTCGAGAGCGATTCGCCATTGAAACCGGTGACGCGATCGAGCTGGGCCTTGATGGCAATGTCGTCGCCACCACCCTGGTTCTGGTCGCTTCCGGTCTTCAATTGCGCCAGGATCGGCCTGATATCGGCTGCAGCGCCGCTGAGCGACGCCGTGTAGCCGCCCCTGGTGCGGTCGATGGAGACCTTGAAGTCGTCGCCCTGCGCCAGGCGGACATTGTCGAGATCCGCCGAGAGCAGACCGCCATCGTCGATCTGCAGCTTGCCGCGCGCACCAAAGCCGTCGCCGGCAACCGCGAAATTGCTGATTGTTGCGATCTTGCCGTCCATCGAGGACGTGAACTGCGCCTCGGCCGGAATCCCGACGCCCTTGCTCCAGCCGATCCAGGGAAGCGAGAGCTGGGCTTTCGTGAGGGCGATCTCTGCCGTCTGCCGGCTCGCCTCGTCGATTGCAACATCGATCGTGATCGGTCCGGAAACGATCCGAGAAAGCCCAGGTATCAGTTTCTGCCAGACACCCTGCTCCAGCGAGCCCGAAATCTCGCGCGAGCGCTTGACGGTCGAACCGGAATCGACCGGTTCCGTCAGCGCGACCTTGACCTTCGCGCCTTCGATACGGGCATCCGCATCGAGGACCGCCTGCTGGTTATCGACCCGAAATGTGCCGACGAGATCCTCTACGGCGCGCCCGAACATGGCCTTCTGGACCGTGACCTTATCGAGCTGCATCTGTACCTGATAGAGCGGCTTCGGCGGCTTCTGATCCGAGATCAGGCCGAAACGGGCGCCCACGACGGCCGACAGAGGACCGCTGAAATCTTCCGGCAGCAGCGGGGTCTTTTGCAGCGCCTGAATCGGCTTGTAGCTCACGAGCTCGGCGATCGCATCGGCATCGCCGCCAACCTCGATCTTCATCTCCGCCATCAGTGGTTTCGTGTAGACGTCGGGAAGGATGAAGTCGCCGCCGTTGAGCGCGACCGCGCGTCCAGACGGGAAGAAGGCAGTCCCCTTCTCGATCTCGGCTGTCATGCGCTGGCCGCTCAGCTTGAACTTGCCGGAGGTGTCGCGCAGCGGGGGTATCTCGCCGGTGATGTTGATGCGCGTGTCGTCGATATCGAAGTTGATATTGAGCTCCTGCTCGTTGAGCTTGAGCTCGCCTTCGTTGGTGGCGATCCGCCCCTCGGCGACCGATACTTCGATGCGGGCATTGGTGACCGTGCCGCCGAAGAGGTTGGCGATCGCCCAGCGCCGCGCGCCCTTGGCCAACCACCACGGCCACAATTGCTTGACGGCGGTCGCCTCCATGCGATCGCTGACCGAGGCGAAGCTGATCTGCGGTGATGTCTTGCCGAAGGCGACGGAAAGCGATCCGAACATCGAACCGAGCGGGGTCGACACGGCGAGCTGGTCGAAGATCAGTTGGCGCTTGTCCGACACAAACCGGCCATTTGCCTTGGCATCGAAGATCAGTGGCGCGTCGGCGACGTCTTCCGGGGCGGAGCTTGCGTTCTTGAGCAGGAGGTCGATGGCAAACCCCTTCTCCGTTGCGCCGGCAATCTTGTCGAGGTCGATAATCGCCCCGGTAAACGGAAAGGTCGAACGGCCGATCTTGACGGCCGACGGCAGAATTTCGACGGACGAGCGCTCGAAGTCATAGGCGACGTCCATTTGCGAGGCATTGAGCGTCGAGACGAGGTTGCCCGCGTGGAACTCGCCCTTGGACGTGCGCACTGTCACGCGCAGATCCGGTTTCGCATTGCCCGCGGCCCGCGTCGCCTTCAGCGACAGCCCGGCCGATGCGACGACGCCGAAGGGCGGCTCCGAGCCGACTTTACCGTGGTAGAAGAACGGTGCGAGCGGCAGATTGGTGATCGACGCTTCGAAGCCGGTCATGTGCCCCTTGTCGCCAAGGGCGTCGGCGCTGAGATCGACGTCCACCCCGTCGACGGTGACGCTGCCCTTGACGCTCATCGAGCCGCCGGCGTCACGGTTGAACTCGAGCGCGTTGGCGACGACGGGCACGACGCGATCGCGGGAGCCGATGACGGAGAAGCTGAAATCCGACAGCGTGACCTTCTGGCTGCCGCGGCCGGCCGCCATCTGCGATATGCGGTCGACGTGGGAGAAGATTGCCTCCAGCGTATCGCCAACGTCGGCAATGCGGATCTTGGTGAGATCGAGCGGTTCGCCGCGCGGCAGCAACCCGGAATCGAAATCGCCGCCTTCCGCTTCGAGGTTGGAGACGGCGATGCGTCCGGTCATCAACGCCAGCGGGTCGAGCGCGATCGAGATCGCGCGGAGCTTGGCGACCGGCTGGCCTGAGGACGCTTCGCTGAGCGCCACTTCGCGGGCTCTGAGCGCAATCGCGCCGCCCGCGGTCATGCGCACCACAGTGCTGCCGACCTCTACGCGGTAGGCATCGCCGAGCGCTGCATTGAGTGCGGTGCGGGCGCGCGCGTTAAGCGTGCTGTCCATCACCCCGCTTTCGATGACGACAATGAGGATCGCCGCGATGGAAAGTGCGAGCAGCGATGTCAGCAGTGCGATCTTGGCACAGAAGCGCGCGGCTTTGTTCTTGCGCGGCGCGTGCACGATCATGGGTTCGTGCGCCTGCGCCGAAGGCAACGCATGCAACGCGACGATGTCTTTCTTGCGAAAGCCGACTTTTTCGCCGCGGATCTCACTCATCAGCGCGGGCGTCCTCCATACGATACGAGCTTCGTCGTCGCCCTCCGTCTCTGTCATTTCGGGGCGACCACTTCTCGCTTCTTGTAGACCACATGTCATCGTGCCGAGTCACCAAGGGACGCGGGACCATGCTGTGGAAAGCGACCACCTGCGATGGAATTCGCGCGCGCAGGCGACTGCAACGTTTCGTAGCGGCCCATGCCGTCCGAAACCTGTCGAATCTAGCACAAATGCGCTGGACGGCAGTCGACGATTTTCGCTATGCCCAAGAGCGCCGCGTGCCTTGTGGCGCGCAAATGTCGCTCGACTAGCTTGAGCACTGCACGTTTTGCCCTCTGGTCGGCAAAGACCAATGAAAACATGCAGTAGCGCCCGATTGTCTGCAAAACTTGGCGGAAGGAAGGTTTAATCATGGCAAGACCCGGTCCCGGAGATGTCGCTCCCGACTTCACCCTGCCGCGTGACGGCGGCGGTACGATTTCGCTCTCGGCCCTGCGCGGCCGCCCGGTTGTTCTGTTCTTCTATCCGAAGGACGATACGCAGGCCTGCACGCTTGAGGCGATCTCGTTTTCGGAATTTGCCGACGACTTCGCCGCAGCCGGCATCGCCCTGATCGGGCTTTCGCCCGACTCGGTGAAGAAGCACGACCGCTTCGCCAAGAAGCACAACCTGACGGTGCCGCTCGCTGCCGACGAGGAGAAGTCGGTCGTCGAAGCCTATGGCGTCTGGGTCGAGAAGATGATGTACGGGCGCAAGTACATGGGTGTCGAGCGCAGTACCTTCCTGATCGGCGCCGACGGTGTCGTCGTCAGAGTTTGGGAAAAGGTGAAGGTGGACGGCCACGCCCGCGAGGTCCTTGACGCCGCAAAGGCGATCTGAGGGCGCCGATGACGGAGTTGCCCGTGCTCCACAGCCTGCGGGGCGGTGCAGTCGAAGCGATCCGCGCCGCCGACCTCGAGGTCAAGACGGCGCTCGCGCAGGAAGCCGCCCGGCGCTGGCAGCGCCGCACGCTGTCGCTGCGCTCGCCGCTCGACCGGCCGGTGCCGGTGCGCCCGGGCCGACCGGACAAGCCGGTGCTGACGCCACCGACGCAGGTCAAGCGCCGGTCTCTCGGTTCGCTGAAGGGCCGAATCGCACTTCTGCACTCCATCGCCCATATCGAATTGAACGCCGTCGATCTCGCCCTTGATATCGTCGCCCGCTTTGCAACCGAGCCGGTGCCCAATTCCTTCTTCGACGGCTGGATGCGTGTCGCCTTCGAAGAGGCGAAGCACTTCCGCATGGTCCGCCAGCGCCTGAACGACCTCGGCGCCGACTATGGCGACCTGCCTGCCCATGACGGCCTCTGGCAGGCGGCGCACGATACGCGCAACGACCTGACGGCGCGGCTCGCCGTCGTGCCGCTCATTCTCGAAGCGCGCGGTCTCGACGTGACGCCAGCGCTTCAGGCCAAGATGCGCGAAACCGGCGACTTCGAGAGTGCGGCCGTGCTCGACGTCATCTACGAGGACGAGAAGGGCCACGTCGCCGTTGGCGCCAAATGGTTCCGCTTTCTCTGCGCCCGCGAGAAGAAGGACCCGGCAGCGACCTTCCAGCAGCTGGTGCGCGCCAATTTCCGCGGTCCCCTGAAGGCGCCGTTCAACGATATCGCCCGCGCCGAGGCCGGCCTGACGCCGTCGTTCTACCGCTCGATGACCGCTTCGACCAATCGATAGCGGACATCACCTTCCCGCAATCTTGCTTACCGATTGTTAACCCTAACAAAGTGTAATGATCCCCAGGTGATGCGAGGCAACGCGCACATGGCGGGAGAGAACGGGTGTCTGGACATCAGGCAAATCGTACCTTTGGAAAACGCAAGCAGAATCACGTCCTGATCCTGGCCAGCGGCGACAAGGTCCGGCACATGACCGTGCGCCCGTGGATGGCGGCGATCGCTGTCTCCTTTGCAGGCGTCTGCAGCATCGGCTATCTCGCGGCCACTTCCTATCTGGTTTTGCGCGACGACCTGATCGGCGGCACGATTGCCCGCCAGGCCCGCATGCAGCATGAATACGAGGATCGGATCACCGCGCTGCGGGCGCAGGTCGATCGGGTCACCAGCCGGCAACTGCTCGACCAGCAAGTGGTCGAGGAAAAGGTCGAGAAGCTGCTGCGCCAGCAGATGGCGCTGACCTCGCGCAACGGAAAGCTCGGCGCCCTGGTCGAAAGGGCCGAAAATTCCGGCGTGACGACCGCAACCGATGCGCCTGCGGCCGTCGAGCCGCTTGCCTATGAAAAACGCGCCGATGCGAGCAGCAGCGGCAGTGTCAAGGCAATTGAGAAGCTGATGGGACTGAACGTTGCGCCGGTCAGTGCTGCAGCTGTCCCCGCCCTCGCCTATGCAGCACCCGATGCCGGCGAATCAAGTTCCGACCGCGCCGACCGGATTTTCTCAAAAGTGACGCTCTCGCTGAAAGATGTCGAGCGCGAGCAGATGACGCGGGTCCAGCGACTGACGGACGGCGCGGCGAAGACGTCGGATGCGATTCGCTCGATCGTCGGGCGCACCGGTGTCGACCTGCCCGTTGACGATGTCGCCGAGTTGATTCCGGCCAACGACATATCCGGCTCCGCCGAGACGGCGATCGGCGGCCCCTTCGTCGAGCCTGTGAACGATGACGATTTCGGCCGTTCGCTTGCCGCGCTCGATACAGCACTCCTGGAGCTAGACCGCACGCGCGCCGAGGTCCGCAAGCTGCCCTTCGGCAACCCCTCGCCGGCCAGCGACATCACCAGCGATTTCGGCAACCGGCTTGATCCGTTTCTCGGGCGTCTGGCGCTGCATGCCGGCATCGACTTTCGCGCAACGGTCGGCACGCGCATCCGCTCGGCAGCGCCTGGAACGGTGACCAATGCAGGGTTGACGGGCGGCTATGGAAACATGGTCGAGATCGACCACGGCAATGGTGTCGCGACGCGCTACGCCCACCTTTCCACCGTGCTGGTGAAAGCCGGCGACCGGGTGAAGGCTGGCGAAGTCATTGCCAAGTCCGGCAACACCGGGCGCTCCACCGGACCGCACCTGCACTATGAAATCCGGCTGAACGGCAATGCCGTGGATCCCATGCGGTTTCTGGATGCGAGCACCAAGCTTGCAAGCTATATGAACTGACGCTACCGCGCGGTTCCGCTTGACAAGAAATGCGACAGATTCGCCACTATTTACCTTTTACTGCTTCAACGTGCTGGATTTCTTGACTTTCGGCGGCGTTCAGCTTAAGAGCGCGGCCACGTGCTCGTGCGTTTTCCATCGATCGATCAGTGTTCTATTGAACCGGAACGGAAACAGATTTCCCTTTGACCAATTTTGCTGACCTTGGCCTGAGCCAAAAAGTTCTCTCCGCTGTCACCGATGCGGGCTACACAATCCCGACCCCGATCCAGACAGGCGCTATCCCGCCGGCGCTGCAGCGTCGTGATATTCTGGGCATCGCCCAGACGGGCACGGGCAAGACCGCTTCGTTCGTGCTGCCGATGCTGACGCTGCTCGAAAAGGGCCGCGCCCGCGCGCGCATGCCGCGTACGCTCATTCTGGAGCCGACGCGCGAACTCGCCGCACAGGTCGCAGAGAACTTCGACAAGTACGGCAAGAACCACAAACTCAACATCGCGCTTCTGATCGGCGGCGTGTCCTTCGACGAGCAGGACCGCAAGCTTGAGCGTGGCGCTGACGTGCTGATCTGCACGCCCGGCCGCCTGCTCGACCACTTCGAGCGCGGCAAGCTGCTGATGAGCGGCGTGGAAATCCTGGTCATCGACGAAGCCGACCGTATGCTCGACATGGGCTTCATTCCCGATATCGAGCGCATCGCCAAGCTGATCCCGTTCACGCGCCAGACGTTGTTCTTCTCGGCGACGATGCCGCCGGAAATCCAGAAGCTTGCCGACCGCTTCCTGCAGAACCCGGAGCGCGTCGAAGTCGCCCGCCCGGCTTCCACGGCTCAGACGGTGACGCAGCGCTTCGTTGCGGCGCATGCCAAGGATTACGAGAAGCGCGCGGTACTGCGTGATCTGATTCGCGCCCAGGACGAACTGAAGAACGCGATCATCTTCTGCAATCGCAAGAAGGATGTCGCCGACCTCTTCCGTTCGCTCGACCGCCACGGCTTCTCCGTCGGTGCGCTGCATGGCGACATGGACCAGCGGTCGCGCATGACGATGCTGGCCAACTTCAAGGACGGCAACATCAAGCTGCTCGTCGCCTCCGACGTTGCGGCCCGCGGCCTCGATATCCCTGATGTCAGCCACGTCTTCAACTTCGACGTTCCGATCCATGCGGAAGACTACGTCCACCGCATCGGCCGTACCGGCCGTGCCGGCCGCTCGGGCGCGTCCTTCACGCTGGTGACCAAGCGCGACACGAAATTCTCCGACGCCATCGAAAAGCTGATCGGCCAGAAGGTCGAATGGCTGAACGGCGACCTTTCCAATCTGCCTGAGCCGATGGAAAGCCACGATACCGGCCGCCGTGAACGCGGTCGTGATGGCCGCAAGGACCGGAAAAAAGATGGGGATCGCGGCTCCAAGGCCCGTTCCGATCATAAATCCGATACCGTGCGCGCCGATAGTGAGGCCGAAATTGAAACAGTCGTGGAAAGGGCGGAATCGGTGAAACCGGCACGCAGCGCAGAGAACAAGCAGGCACAGAACAACCGTGGCGATCGTCCGGTGCGTGCATCGAACCCTGCCAACGACGACAATCGCGACCGCCGCAACCGTCACCGCCGCGACTATGACGACGGCCCGACGCCCGTCGGCTTCGGCGACGAAATCCCTGCCTTCATGCTGATTGCCGGCAAGGCCTGATCCGAAAGGATGGGCCAGCCGGGCATCGATTTTCCGGGCTTCGGCTGCGGACTTGTCATCGTGCGCGATGGCAAGATTCTGCTCTACAGGCGCGTCAATGCGCCTGAGGCCGGGCATTGGAACATCGTTGGCGGCAAGGTAGATCACATGGAGCGTTCGCAGGCTGCGGCCTGCCGCGAGGCCGAAGAAGAATCCGGCCTCAAGATTGGCTCGACCGAATTCCTCTGCCTCAGCGAACAGGTGATCGACGCCGACCGCCAGCACTGGATCTCTATGATCTATGTGACCCGGGATTTCTCAGGTGAACCTCAACTCACCGAACCGGACAAGCTTTCCGAATTCGGCTGGTTTAGCCTCGACGCCCTGCCCCAACCGCTATCCCGCTTTACCGCCGATGCCGCCGAAGCCTTGCGCAGGCATGAACAGGGCGTCGCCGCATAGCAGCCGCCCACCGGGGCCGGTGTTCTTCGTGCGTCCCTCGTTCTGTGCATTGCTGGTGCCGCTGTCGGCGGCGTTCCGCGGGCACCAACGGATCCGGCCGATGTCACTTAGGCGCGACGATGGGAAACGTGGTGATCGTGTCAATATTTTCATCTGAGGCGCAGCTGCCGCGCATAGGCTGGACGGCCTACTTCCTGGAGCGTAGCGCCGCCTCATAGGCAAGCCGCACCCACCGCGCCATCTCGTCGGGATCGTCGAATGCGTCGTCCGGAATGCTCCAATAGGGCATCTTCACCGGCTTGCCCTTGCCGTCATAGGCCCATTGCCGCGAACCGGCCGCCTCCAGCGCCGGCGCTGTTTGCTCGTCGCCCTTCAGCAGAATTTCGCCATCGACCTCAAGGGCGAAGATCACACCCTGGCAATAAATGCCCTTGCCGCCGAACATCCGCTTGATGGTCACCGGCCCGAGGACTGCGAACATGTCTTCGATTGCGGCATTATCCACGCGTCTGTTCCTCCAAGATACCGCCGGCGGCGACGATCTGTTCCGGCGTGTCGAGATCGAGGCGCGCCGCCGCGCCGAGTTCGACATCGATGACCGGCAGCCCGCTCTTTTCGATAATGTGCCTTGCACCAACGTCTCCGACCAGTTGCTTGATCGCCGAAAATGTCTGTCGCGGCAGGATCACCGGATTGCCGCGCTGTCCGCCTGCGGTCGCGCGGATGATGGAGCGGCCACCTTCGGCGACGAAACGTTCGATGAGACGGCGCAGATCGTCGCCGGTAATCCCGGGCATGTCTGCAAGCATCACCAGCATGCCCGGCGCCCGCACCCCGACTGCCGAAAGCCCGGCCGTCAGCGAAGAGGCCATGCCCGAAATGTAGTCGGGGTTGGAAACGAACGTCACCGGCAGCCCTTGCAGCGCGTGGCGGATATCGGCCTCGCGGTGGCCGGTCACGACGCTGACCTTGCCCGGAGCGGCCTTAAGCGCGGCTTCGACGCTGCGGCGCACGAGCGGCACGCCATCGAATGTTGCGAGAAGTTTGTGCCCGCCGTCAGCGCCCATACGGCTGGCCCGGCCAGCGGCCAGAACGACGACTGAAACCGAGCCGGATGGCAACTCCGTTGCATGTTCGCGTGGCTGCGGCCGGGTCGAGATCTCACTCAACAAGCCGCCGACGCCAAGGCCGGTAATATCGTCGAAACTCGGCCACTCGCCGGCAAGGATCCGGTCGAGGATCCAGTCGAAACCATTCTCGCGCGGGCTGCGGGCGCAGCCGGGTGCACCGATGACCGGCGTTTCGCCGACGCGGCCGAGAACGAGAAGATTACCGGGGTCAACAGGCATTCCCACATGATCGACCACGCCGCCGGCCCGCCGGATCGCCGCCGGAATGACGTCTTCGGGATCGGCGACCGCCGAGGCGCCGAAGACGATCAGCAGGTCGTGCGTTGATCGCATTTCGGCGATCGCCGCCCCCACGGCGTCTTCCCTATGCGCGACGCGCCGTTCGGTGAAGAGTTCGCTTCCGGCCTGTCGCAGCCGTGCTGCGAGGATGGCATGGGTCTTGTCCATGACCTGGGATTTGAGATTCGGCAACTCCGTTGCTATCAAGGCCGCGCGGCGCGGCGCAAACGGCTTGACCTCGAAGGCGCGATGGTCGCGCAGAAGCCTCTCCGCCTGCTCGACGAAGGCGCCGGCGACCGCAAGCGGGATGATCTTGATCGTTGCGACCATATCGCCGGGCTGCACCGGCATATGGTCGTCGAGACAGGCGAAGGTGATGGAGGGATCTAGGCGGTTCAAGCGATCGACAATTTCGCGGCTCGCAACGAAGAGGCCGGCGACCTCGGAATAGACGTTGACGCGGCCGGTCGCTGCCCGCGAAAACCGGAGATGATCGGGGGCTACGGCCGCGGCAATGCGCGTGGCTGCCTCGTCTTCCGGGAGGTCACCGGCATCAAGGCGGGCGGCCACCACCTGCTCGACGCCTGCAGCGGTCAAAGCGACGATGTCGGCGGCTGTGACCCGGTGCCCCTTCGGCAGCCTGGCATCACCGACCTTCACCGCATGTGCGAGCATCGCGCCCTCTGCTTCTGCGACCTTGATCGGGCCGAACCTCATACTCCACTCCCTGCGGAAGCAACGTCCCGCCGTCGCAGCGCCTCGATGATTTCGGCGAGGATCGCAACCGCGATTTCGGCGGGACTTGCCGCGCCGATATCGAGACCGATCGGCGCACGGATGCGGGCCATGTCGGCATCGGCGACACCCGCATGCCGCAGTCTTTCGATCCGTGTGGCATGTGTCTTGCAGCTGCCGAGCGCACCGACATAGAAACAACCGGCCGACAGTGCCGCCCGGATCGGTTCGTCGTCGATCTTCGGGTCATGCGTCACGGCGGCAAGTGCTGTGAAGCGGTCGAGCGGTCTGAGTTTCAGGGCGTCCTCCGGCCAATCGGCGATGAGGTCGACGCCGGCAAAACGTTCCGGCGTGGCAAAGGCCGTACGCGGATCGATGATGGTCATGTCGAAGCCGGCAACGGGCGCAAGCTGCGCCAGGGCCTGTGAAATATGCACCGCGCCGATGACGAGGATGCGCGGCGGCGGCAGGTAGACATTGAGGAAGAAGGAGCCCTGCCCGGTTTCGACGATCCCGGCCCGGCCGGACCGCAAGGCACGGGCAACGGCTTCGCGCCAGGGTTCTGGACAGTCGTCGCCTTCGAGGTAGACGCGGACACCACCGGTAAGATCGCTGACGGTGACGGCGGCGCGGCGGGCTGCGCGCGCAAGATTGAGTGTTTCCAGGATCGCCTGTTCCATCGTCAGCCGTTAACCCGTTCCACGAGGACCCGGATCCGGCCGCCGCAGGAAAGCCCGACGCGCCAGGCGGTCTCGTCCGCGACGCCGAAGTCGAGAACGCGCGAGGTGCCAGAGGCGATCACGTCGGCCGCTTCGGTGATGACCGCGCCCTCGACGCATCCTCCCGAAACAGAGCCCTGAAAATTGCCCTCACTATCGATCACCAGATGGCTGCCGACCGGCCGTGGCGCCGAGCCCCAGGTCTCGATCACCGTTGCGATCGCCACCCGGCGTCCTTCCTTCAGCCAGGCTTCGGCGATGTCGAGCGGATCGAGAACATTGACTGCCTGCCTCATGCCTGCCACCTCCCATGCGCGCCGGTCACCGTGGCCCGGCCAGGATCAAGGAACCGCCGCGGGTCCGCCTGGCGGGAGCGCTGCCCGGACAGCGCCTTCACCAGTTCGCCAATCGATTCAAGATTGTGCACGGCCCGGAATTCGTCAACATGCGGCAGTATCGCCCGCACACCGCGCGCCCGCGCCTCGAAGCCGTCGAAGCGCAGCAGCGGGTTCAGCCAGATCAGCCGCCGACAGGATCGGTGCAGGCGGTCGATTTCGATTTCGAGATCGGCGACATCATCGCGCTCCAGACCGTCGGTGATCAGAAGCACGATCGCGCCCTGCCCGAGCACGCGCCGCGACCAGCGCCGGTTGAACTCATGCAAGGTCTCGCCGATGCGCGTGCCGCCGGACCAGTCCTTGACCGCAGTGACGCAGTCGTCGATCGCCGCATCGGGATCACGATTGCGCAATTGGCGCGAGACATTGGTCAGCCGGGTTCCGAAGAGGAAGGTATGAACGCGCCGCCGTTCCTCGGTCAGCGCATGCAGAAAGTGCAGAAAGATGCGGGTGTACTGGCTCATCGATCCGGAGATGTCGGCGAGCACGACAAGCGGCGGATGGACGACGCGCCGCTCCCGAAACCTCGGAAGGATCAGTTCGCCGCCAAAGCGCATGGCGTCGCGCATGGTGGCGCGCGGGTCGATGCGGATTTGACGCTTCGAGGGGCGGAAGCGCCGCGTGACGACGCGGTCCATCGGTAGCGTCAATGCCGAAAGCGCGCGCTTGGCCTCGGCGAGCTCGGCAACGCTCATCTGCGCGAAGTCAGCCCGGCGCAGAAGCTCGCGACCGGAGACCGTGAAACGTGCATCGACTTCGATCTCCGGCTCGTCGCGCGGCGGTCGATCGGCCTCGTGACCAGAAAGCAGCGCGTCGCTGACGCGGGTCTCGCCTGCCCGGCGCTGCTGCCGTTCGCTCTCGCGTTCCGGCGCCAGCGGCGACATCATCGCGATCATTTTTTCGACGAGACCGCGCGACCGCCAGAACAAGCGAAACGCCTCGTCGAAGACCGGCTGGTCCTCGTGACGTTTGACGAAGACGCATTGCAGCGCGGCGTAGAACGCGTCCCGTCCACCGATCCCGATCAGCGCCACCGCATCGATGGCGTCGGCGATGGCGCCTGGCCCGATCTTGATGCCGGCGCGCCGGAGCGCGCGCGCGAAGAAGACAATATTGTCGGCAAGCCGTCCGTCGCCTGCCGCGATTTGCGGGGGAACATCGTCCCTGTGCTGTTCCCGCGCCTCCGTCATCAGCTTGCCGCCAGCAATTCCGCCTTGACCTCGGAGAGCAGCTTTCGCCCCTCTGCCCCCTCTATCCTGGCGATGTCGTCCTGGTATTTGAGTAGGGTGCCAAGCGTATCGGCGATCGTCTCTGGATCGAGCGCCAGCCGGTCGAGTTCCGTCAGCGCCGTTGCCCAGTCGATGGTTTCGGCAACGCCCGGGTTCTTGAAGAGGTCGATCGTGCGCAGCCGCTGCACATAGGCGATGACTTCCCGTGACAAGGTGGCATTGCAGCCGGGAACCTTGCGGCGAATGATCTCCAGTTCCTGTGCCGCCTTGGGATAATCGACCCAATGATAGAGGCACCGGCGCTTCAGTGCGTCATGGATCTCGCGGGTGCGATTGGTGGTGATGATGACAACAGGCGGTTCGTGCGCCCGGATCGTACCAAGTTCCGGAATTGTCACCTGGAAATCGGACAAAACTTCCAGCAGGAACGCCTCGAAGGCTTCATCTGTCCGGTCGAGCTCGTCGATCAGGAAAACGGGCGCGCGCACCGAATTGGAGGAAATGGCCTGCAGAACAGGACGGCGGATCAGGAAACGTTCGGAGAAGATGTCGCTTTCGACCCGCTTGCGGTCGACCTTGCCGGATGCTTCCGACAGGCGGATTTCGAGCATCTGCGCCGGATAGTTCCACTCGTAGACCGCCGAGGCGACGTCGAGCCCCTCGTAGCATTGCAGCCGGATCAACGGCCGGTCGAGCGCCTTGGCCAGAACCTTGGCGATCTCCGTCTTGCCGACGCCGGCTTCGCCCTCAAGAAAAAGCGGGCGCTTCATCCGGAGTGCAAGAAACAGCACCGTCGCCAGCGCCGTGCCGGCGAGATAATCATGTGCCTCCAGCAGTGCCATCGTCTCTTCGATGGACTGTGGCAGGCCCGTTGCCGCCTGTGCCATGTCTCCTCCACCACGGCCCGAATCGATCGCTGGATGCTGGAAGGGGGCAAAATCCACCGGCCAACTCAACGACTTAGAGCGATCTTCTCATGTTGCGATGAGCAGTCGACCGCTGAGCAAAAAACTTATAGCGAGTGGTATCCGCGGTCCACATAAATGAGCGGCGGGCGGGACGGCCCGATCGCGACGTCGACGACCTCGCCAAATAGCACCAGATGCGTGGCGATCGTCTTCACCTCGACCAGACGGCAATCGAAAGCGGCGGTGGCATTGACGAGGATTGGCGCACCGGTCCTAAGCCGCGTCCACTGTCCGAGCGCAAAACGCAGATCCATGTCGAGCTGGTCGCGGCCGGAGAAGCCATGGGCAAGCGCCCGGTGCTCGTCGCCGAGCAGGTTGAGTGCAAAGCTGTCGCTGCGCGTGAAGATATCGTTGCGCGGATTGGCGCCGTTCAGGCAGACGAGAACCGTCGGCGGGCTATCGGAAACCGAGCAGGCCGCAGTCACAGTGACGCCGCGCCGCTCGCTGCCGTCAGCGGCGGTGATGATCTGCACGTGACCGGCCAGGCGGCTCATCGCGTCGCGATAACTGATAGGGTCCAGCCGGGTCTTCTCCAACACATCTTTCTCCGGGCGATGTCAGGCACATACATAGACGCTGGCGGAAAATATGAAACCCGCCGGAGGGAGAATCTTGCACATCTGCGACGTGGCCGTGACGCAGATTGAACCTTCTTCGCCAGGAGCGGCATCTTTTCCTTTGACGCCGGGAGGCACATCCTTAAAACATGCGGCAACGACCGTGCCTCGCGTCTGACGCGAGCGGCAACGGAACAGGAAGCTGTGGTGGCTCGCCGTAGGACTTTGCCCCGGATCGGTTCGGTCGGGAAAGCTTGCGGCGGCGGAGTAAGTGAATGCGTCGATCCATTGTCAGCAGCCTTATCCTTGCCGGACTGGTACAGGCAACGCCGGCTTTGGCGGCCGGCATCAAGGTGGCGGTCGTGGCGCCTGTGGAAGGTCCGTTCGCGCCGCTCGGCAAGCAGATTGTCGACGGCGCCGGCTTCAAGGCCGGTGATCGCGGCAGCGAGATCGTCGTCATTCCCGAGACCTGCGATACCGCCGGCAGCGAGGCACTGACCAAAGCGCTGCTTGCCGCAGGTGCGGAGGCCGCAGTCGGCTTTCTCTGCACCGAAAGCCTGGATGCGGCGCTTCCGGCACTGACCGAGGCGGGCTTGCCGGCGATCACGCTCAGCGTGCGCTCCGATATCCTGATGGAAGACGCGCTCAAGAACAAATGGCCGCTCTTCCGCCTCGCACCGAGCGGCAATGCCGAGGCTACGGCGATCGTCGATGCCATCGTCAACCGCTGGAAGGACAAGCCCATCGCGCTCGTCGACGATGGGACAATCCACAGCCGGGAACTGGTCGAGGCGGTGCGCGCAGCACTCGCCGAAATCGGCATGACGCCGGTCTTCAGCGACACCTACCGGCCGGCGCAGGAGCAGCAGATCAACCTCGTGCGGCGCCTGGTGAAAAGCGGTGCAACCCACGTCTTCACTGGCGGCGACCGGCAGGATACCGCCGTGATCGCCCGCGATGCCATTGGCGAAGGCGCGAGCCTTACCTTGCTTGGCGGCGATGCCTTGAATGCGGCCGATCTCACTGTCCCGCTTGCCGATGGCGTGCTTGCGGTAACGCTGCCGGATGCGGCGCAGTCGCCGGAGGGCAAGCCCTTTGCCGACGAAATGCGCGCCGCCGGCATCGAGCCGGAAGGCTATGTGATGCCGGCTTTCGCCGTGATGGCTTTGCTGGAGGAAGCCAAGGACCGGGCAGCACAGGACGACAAGTCGCTGATCGAAGCGATCGCCGGCAAGGGGCCCTACCCGACCGTTCTCGGCCTCACCGCCTTCAACGCTGGGCACGAGCGCGCCGACAATCCCTACCGTTTGATGCAGTGGCAAGGCGGCCATTTCGCGCCCGCGGCCGCTGAAGGAGCCGCCCCATGATGCGTCCCGGACCGCTGAACCTGATCACCGATGTCAAAGGTCTGACGGTCGGCAACGCCGAGGACCATCGCCTGAAATCGGGCGTCACCGCGATCGTCTGCGACCCGCCGGCGACGGCTGCGGTCCAGGTCCTGGGCGGTGCGCCGGGAACCCGGGAGACCGACCTGCTCGATCCGCACAATACGGTACAGACGGTCGATGCGCTCGTTCTTTCCGGCGGTTCGGCCTTCGGGCTCGATGCGGCGTCCGGTGCTCAGGCGGCGCTCAGGGAAATGGGTCGCGGCTTCGCCGTCGGCCCACACCGGATACCGATCGTACCGACGGCGATCCTCTTCGACCTCATCAACGGTGGCGACAAGGATTGGGGCCGCTTCCCGCCCTATCGCGAACTCGGCTTCGAGGCCGTCGGGCGGGCCGGCGCGACATTTTCGACCGGTTCGGCAGGCGCCGGCACAGGCGCGCTGACCGCGAGCCTGAAGGGCGGTCTCGGTTCGGCATCCACGGTTCTGCCGAACGGTATCACCATCGGCGCCCTCGTCGCCGTCAATGCGCTTGGATCCGCCACCGTCGGCAACACCGGGCATTTCTGGTCTGCGCCCTTCGAACTGGAGAGCGAGTTCGGCGGACTTGGCCTGCCCCACCCGATGCCGGCCGATGCGGCCGACATCCGCATCAAGTTCCGCGACCGCCAGGCCGCCGTCGCCAACACGACGATCGCGGTCATAGCGACGGACGCCGTGCTGACGAAGGCCGAAGCCAAGCGCCTGGCGATTGCCGCCCATGACGGCTTCGCCCGCGGGCTCTGGCCGGCGCACACGCCGCTCGACGGCGATCTGATCTTCGCGCTTGCGACCGGCGCCAGCGGCAAGACGCCTACAACAGAGGATTTCATCGATCTCGGCGCCGTTGCAGCCTCGACCATGGCGCGCGCGATCGCCCGCGGCGTCCACGACGCAACGCCGGCGGAAAACGATCTCATGCCCTGCTGGTCAGAGCGTAGCTGACGCAGCTTTGATCGCAGGCATGTTGTTTGCGAGGCTCGGCGGTGCTATTCCCGCGGAAAACACGCTGGAGTGCGCCATGACCCACCCTATCCGCATTGCCCCGTCGATCCTGGCGGCCGATTTCTCCAAGCTCGGCCAGGAGGTTCGCGATGTCGTCGATGCCGGCGCGGACTGGATCCATCTCGATGTCATGGACGGTCATTTCGTGCCGAACATCACCTTCGGCCCGGATGTCATCAAGTCTCTGCGCCGCTACACCGATGCGACGTTCGACTGCCACCTGATGATTTCGCCGGCCGACCCGTTCCTCGAAGCCTTCGCCAAGGCCGGCTGCGATATCCTGACGGTGCACGCGGAAGCCGGTCCGCACCTGCACCGCTCGCTGCAGACGGTCCGGTCGCTCGGCAAGAAGGCCGGCGTGTCGCTCAATCCGGCAACGCCAGAAAGCGCGATCGAATACGTGCTCGATCAGCTTGACCTGATCCTCGTCATGACCGTCAATCCGGGCTTCGGTGGGCAGAAGTTCATCGACGCCACCGCGGAAAAGATCCGTCGCATCAAGGCGATGATCGGCGATCGACCGATCGAGATCGAAGTCGACGGTGGCATTGCGCCTGAAACGGCAGCCATTGCCACCGGCGCCGGCGCCAATGTTCTCGTTGCCGGCTCGGCGATCTTCAAGGGCGGCTCGGTCGAGGCCTATCGCTCGGCGATCGAAGCGATCCGTGCGCCGGCCGAGAAGGCTTATCGATGACGACACGCGCGGCAATTTCCGGCCTTTGTTGCCTGGCCGCGGCCGCCGCTGCATCGCCGGCGCTTGCTGGCGACTATGCCGCGCTGCAGCCGATAGGCTTTTCCGCCGATGGCAATGTCTTTGCCTTCGAGGAATATGGCGTTCAGGACGGCTCCGGCTTTCCCTATTCGACCATCTATGTGATCGACACGCGCAATGACAGCTTCCTGCCGGGTGCACCGGTGCGCGCTGTCAGTCGCGAAGATGGCAGCCCGCTGTCGAAGGCGCGCCATGAAGCCCGCCGTCGGGCTGCGCCCCTGATCGATGCCTATCGCCTGGCCGATGCACCCGGGTTGCTCGCAGCCTTCAACCCGATCACGGAAACCAACGCCAAGCCGCACTCGCTGACCTACGATGCCTTTGCAGCCGATGAAGCGTTCCGCGAGACCTATACGGTAACGCTCGAGGAAAAAACCTTCGAGCCGGACGGCATCTGCAAAGACTTCCTGAAGGAAGCCAAGGGTTTCCGTCTGTCGATGACGATGAAGGCGGGCGCACCGGCAAGCGACATGCTTCAGGACGACAGTCGCATACCGGAAAGCCGCCGTTGCCCCACCGGCTACCAGGTGGGTGGCGCCATCACCCACCGCAACGACGACGGTTCGGAAACCCATGTGATCATGGTGCTTGTGAAGTCGCTCGGCTTTGAAGGCACGACGGACGGGCGCTGGATCGCGGTCCCGACGCGGATCGCGAAATGAACGAAGCGGCCGCCAGCGTCGAAGCGAAAGCAGGGCGTGCGGCGGTCGGTGCCCGGAAGCGGACCCGCGTTGCCCGGTCCGTGCCGAGCGTTCCGTTGCTGCTCCTTGGCGCACCCTTGTGGAGCGCGTCGATGACGCTATCGGCGTGGTTTGCGCTGTGGCTGCGGGAACGGGACGTGACCTTTCATCTGGCCGAACTTCTTTGGGTCTTCGGGGCCGGCGCTTTGCTCGCCTGGCCGCCGGCGCTGTTTCTCGCCCGCTTCGCGGCGATCGGACGCGGAATAGAAACGCGTTTCGCCGCCTATCTCTTCTTCCTTTCGCTCGGCACGATCGGGATGACGGCATTGCTCTTTGCGCTCGACTACCGCGAGTTCTATGCGCAGTGGCACGCCCCGATCGGAACCACGACCTGGCTCTTCCAGTTCGCCTTTACGACGCTGATCGCCTTCTACCAGTTTCTCGTCATGGGCCTTCGCCTCTATTTGCCGATCGGCGGTGTTATATTGCTCGCCGTCTGCCTGTGGCTGGCGAGCGATCGCCGTGCGCAACGGCGTTGAGCTTCGCGGCTATCTTTGCTAGAGGCACGACCATCCCTCCACTGACGACGAAAGCTTAAGCCCATGATCCCCCGTTACTCCCGACCGGAAATGGTGGCCATCTGGTCGCCGGAAACGAAATTCCGCATCTGGTTCGAGATCGAGGCCCACGCCTGCGATGCGCTTGCCGAAATCGGCGTGATCCCGAAGGATGCTGCGCGCACGATCTGGGAAAAAGGCGGCGCTGCCACTTTCGACGTCGCCCGCATCGACGAGATCGAGGCCGTCACCAAGCATGACGTCATTGCCTTCCTGACGCATCTCGCCGAATTCGTCGGCCCGGACAGCCGCTTCATCCACCAGGGCATGACCTCGTCCGACGTTCTGGATACCTGCTTCAACGTGCAGCTGGTCCGCGCGACCGACCTGCTGCTGGCCGACCTCGACAAGCTGCTCGAAGCGCTGAAACGCCGCGCTTTTGAACACAAGGATACTGTGACGATCGGCCGTTCGCATGGCATCCATGCCGAGCCGACCACCTTCGGCGTCAAGCTGGCGCTCGCCTATGCCGAGTTCGACCGCTGCAAGCAGCGCCTGCTGGCCGCACGCGAAGAAGTCGCCACCTGCGCGATCTCCGGCGCCGTCGGCACTTTCGCCAACATCGACCCGCGCGTTGAAGAACACGTAGCCGAGGCGCTCGGGCTGAAGCCGGAACCGGTTTCGACCCAGGTCATCCCGCGCGACCGCCATGCCATGTACTTCGCCACCCTCGGCGTCATTGCCTCGTCGATCGAGCGCCTGGCGACGGAAGTCCGTCACCTGCAGCGCACCGAAGTGCTCGAAGCGGAGGAGTATTTCTCGCCGGGCCAGAAGGGCTCGTCGGCGATGCCGCACAAGCGGAACCCGGTTCTGACCGAAAACCTCACGGGTCTCGCCCGTATGGTTCGCGCCTTCTCGATCCCGGCCATGGAAAACGTTGCGCTTTGGCATGAGCGCGACATCTCGCACTCCTCGGTCGAGCGCATGATCGGCCCGGATGCGACGGTGACGCTCGACTTCGCGCTCGCTCGTCTGACCAGCGTCATCGACAAGCTGCTCGTCTACCCCGAGAACATGATCAACAACATGAACAAGTTCCGTGGGCTCGTGCATTCGCAGCGCGTGCTGCTGGCACTGACGCAGGCCGGCGTGTCGCGTGAGGACGCCTACCGCCTCGTGCAGCGCAACGCCATGAAGGTCTGGGAACAGGGCAAGGACTTCCTCGAAGAACTGCTCGCCGACGCGGAAGTTCGCGCGGCCCTTTCCGAGGAAGATATCCGCGAAAAGTTCGATCTCGGCTATCACACCAAGCACGTCGACACGATCTTCAAGCGCGTCTTCGGCTGAGGTTCCGCGCTGAGCGGACGGCCGTAGGCCTTTGGTTTTGTTGCCATGCCCGCATTTGGAGCACCTCGCTCAAATGCGGGCATTTGCGTTAGCAGGAAATTCACGCATTGCGTGCAAAGCTCAGGGTCTGTCAATCCAGGTTCTGAGGATCACATGGCCTACAAGGACAGTGTCGAGCGGGCGACGCAGCGCACGCAAACGAAAATTACAGGTACGGTGACCGTCAAGTCCGGCTCCAGCAGCGGCATCGTCAAGGACCTTTCAGCCGAGGGCATCTGCTTTCAGCTGCTCTTCGACATCGGCGCCAAGACGGGACAGGAAGTGACGATCAGAAGCGAGGAACTCGGCTTCCTGACCGGCATGGTGCGCTGGTATCGCGGCGACAAGATCGGCATCAAGCTCAACCTGTCGTCCAACACCGCGGCGCAGATCTCATCTTACTACAAGCATTTTCGCTAGGCCGGACTTCTCGGCGACACGCCACAAGCGCCGCAGGTCGATCGACATGCGGCGCTTTTTTTATGAGCGGTTACATTCGCCTTCGGCTGTCGGCGATCAGTGTGAACGCGCGCGCGGACCGGGCTCCACCATCTTGCGATAAAGGTGCCAGGTGGCGTGTCCGAAGATCGGCATGATGACGGCGAGGCCGACGAAGACCGGGATCGAGCCGATAACCAGACCGGCGGCGATAATGAAGCCCCAGACGGCGACGGGCACCGGGTTGACGAGCGTTGCGCGAATGGAAGTCTCGACCGCCGATACGGCGCCGACGTCCCGATCGATCAGCAACGGAAACGACACGACGGATGTCGCCAGAACGATGACGGCGAAGACGAAGCCGACAGCGTTGCCGACGAGGATCAGGTTCCAGCCCTGGTCAGTACCGATGATACCGTTCCAGAAGGCTGCAATCGAATCCGGCGGTTCCGCCCCGAAGATCTGCACATAGAGCGCCTGGGCGACCAGCAGCCAGATGATGAAGACAACGAACAGCATGGCGGCGACAGCCATGATCGACGGCAGCGCCGGAGAGCGGTGCAGGCGAAGGGCGTGCGGCCAGGAGTAGTCCATGCCGAGTTCTCGCCGTCGGCTGATTTCATAAAGCCCGATCGCAGCGACTGGGCCGATCAGAGCGAAGCCGGAGACAAGAGGATAAAGCAGCGGCAGCATGTTGGCGCCCGCGCTCCAGGTGATCAGAACGACACCGGCGATCGGGTAGATCAGGCAAAGAAAGACGTAGTGCGATGGTTTCTCGCGAAAATCGTCAAAGCCCAAGCGTAAGGCGTCGAATACATCCGCGACGCCAATCTTTTTTATTCCGGGATGGGCGACACTCGCGTCCGCTCCCGACAGGACATGGAATGTTGTCATGGCTCACACTCCTCAACGAACCAGAGCGGCCACGGAACAAAGATGCGACGAACCAAGCCGCACCATCCGCGACCGTCCCTTCGATTATACAGAAAATGCGACCGCTGTCGCCTGCCGCCTCTCGCCACGTTAAGCGGCCTATTGGAACGCGAACATCGGGCTCGTCGGGCAGGCTCCCATGGGTGGCTTCGAGGCCCTGACGCACGGGTAATGCTGAAGGTCTTGACTTCCGCGCCTTTCAGCGCCACATCGCGGCCACCATGAAAGTATCCGACGCTCATATCCTCATCGTTCCAGGCTACACCAACTCCGGACCGGAGCACTGGCAGACCCGCTGGGAGCGCAAGATGTCGACCGCACGCCGCGTCGAGCAGGCGGAGTGGGCAAAGCCTGTCCGCGAGGATTGGGTGGCGCGCATGATCGAAGAGGTCAATGCGGCGGAAAAGCCTGTGGTCATCGTCGCCCATTCGCTTGGCGTCGCAACCGCCGTGCACGCCCTACCCCATTTCACCAAGCCGATCGCCGGCGCCTTCCTGGTGGCGCCTCCTGATGTTGCCAACCCGGCGATCCGTCCGAAGCATCTGATGACCTTCGGTCCTTACCCGCGCGATCCGCTTCCCTTCCCGTCGCTGATGGTCGCCAGCCGCAACGATCCGTTCGGTTCCTACGAGCATGCGGACGACATCGCCAACGCCTGGGGTTCGCTGCTCGTCGATGCCGGAGAGTCCGGCCACATCAACACCGAGTCCGGCCACGGGCCATGGCCGGAGGGAACGATGGTGTTCGCCCAGTTCTTGAGCCGGCTTAAACCCTGACGCGCCCGATCAACCTGTCGACGCCTTATTAATCCGACGTTCATTGTCCGCGGTCATCATCGCCGGCACGACGCGACTCGTCTCATGATGGTGCCGAGCGCTGTCGAACCTTGATCTGCGCCGGCATTGACCGGATCGTTCCGCTTGGTTGCCCGGCCGCAGATACTGGACATGGGAAGTGGCCGTAAACGAACGTCTCACCAAAGGTGCGCAAGGCGCACCGGCGCATCCGGATGCTCTGACGCAGGCCACCTTGGAACGGTTGCCGGCAGGCGCTGTCGTTGTCGATGCGCACGGACGGATCCTGGCCGCTAACGTCCTTGCCGGCGAAGTGTTCGGCCGCACGCTTGTACAATTGCGACACGCCTTTCTGAATGACTTCGTGGCGGAAGAGGACCGGTCGCGCGTGCCGCCGCGCGCCACATCGACGGTCGCCGAGACGATCCATTTCCTTGGTCCCGACCGCTGCGTGCCGATGCTCGTTGCCTGTTCGCCGGTACGGTTCGCGGATGAAGCCGCCTCGCTGCTGCTGATGTTGCCGGCCGATGACTTCGTCAACGAGATCGCCGGATTGCGCAACGACGAGACCCGCTGGAAATATGCCCTCGACGGCGCGCTTGAGGGTGTCTGGGATCACGACTTCGAAACCGGAGACCTGTTTTACTCGGCCACCTGGAGGCGGCTTCGTGGCCTGTCCGAAGACGCCCAGGTGGATGGTACCCTTGAAAACTGGATCCAGAACGTTCACCCCGACGATCATGCGCATGTGCGCGCCGCGATCGAGCGGCAGGATTCCGGCGAGGCGATCTTCAACACTTTCGAGTATCGAGAGCGTCACGCCGACGGTCACTGGATCTGGATCGAAAGCCGCGGCGCCTCGGTTGCCTACTGGCCGGATGGCAGGCCGAGCCGCATCATCGGGACGGATACCGACATCACCGCCCGCAAGGAGGCGGAGGCCCGGCTCGAGGAGGTCTCCCGCCGACTGAGGCTGGCGCTCGGCGTCTCGAAGATCGGCGTGTTCGACTTCAATCTCGATGCACTGCGCGACGACTGGGACGAGCGCATGTTCGAGATTTATGGTCTCGACCCCGCCGATGGCGCACCAAGCTCTGAGACCTGGGAAAACTCCCTTCACCCCGACGATCGCGATGCCGTGGTTCTCAGAACCAACGAAGGCATCGCCTCGGGTAAACCCTACAGCAATGCTTTCCGTATCGTGCGCCCGGACGGTTCCGTCCGCCACATCCGCTCCAATGCCGCGACCTATGTCGATCATCTCGGAACGCGCAAGCTCATCGGCGCCAACTGGGACGTTACCGAGGACATCGCGCTCCAGGAAGAACTGCGCCAGGCGAAAGCCTCGGCCGAAGCGCGCAACCGTGAACTCGAGCAGGCGCGGATCAGGATCGAGTACAACGCGCTGCACGATTACCTGACCGACCTGCCCAACCGTCGCTACCTGGATCAGATGCTGACGGAGAATGTCGCAGTCAACGCGATTCTGCATATCGATCTCGACCGCTTCAAGCAGATCAACGATACGCTTGGACACCAGGCCGGAGACGCGATGTTGACGCATGCAGCCGCGATCCTGCGTGCCCACGCCCGTCACGACGATTTTATCGCCCGCATCGGCGGCGACGAGTTCGTCATCCTCTGCCGCCGGGACCGCGACCTGCCTCAGCTGACCGAGCTTGCCGAGCGCATCGTCCATGCCTTCCGCCGCCCCATTCCCTATGACGGTCAGCTCTGCCGCCTGGGCGCAAGCATCGGCATCGCCTTCAAGGGGGGCGAAGACATCGACGCCAAACAGCTGCTGATGAATGCCGACATCGCCCTCTATCGGGCAAAGAGCGTCGGGCGCGATCGCGTCGAGGTGTTCTCCGAGCTCATTCAAACCCAGATCCTCAACGCCAAGCGCATCGGCGACGATATTCGCCAGGCGATCGAGGAAGGGCAGTTCACCGTCTATTACCAGCCGCAGTTCCATGCGCGCTCGCTGGAGATATCCGGCGTCGAGGCGTTGGTGCGGTGGAACCACCCGGAGCGCGGCATCCTCACCCCCTTCCATTTCCTGAAGGTGGCCGAAGAGATCAACGTCCTGCCGGCGATCGACAGGAAGGTGGTCGAGCTCGCCTATCGCGACTTTCAGTCCTGGCAAAAGGAAGGGCTCGGCGTTCCCAAGATCTCGGTCAACATGTCGTCGCCGCGGCTGCGCGACCCAGGATTGATCGCCGATCTGCGCGACATGCGGATCCCGCCGGGCATCCTTTCCTTCGAGCTGCTCGAGTCCATCTTCCTCGATGACCCGGAAGACGAAATCGCCGGGACCATTTCAGCTCTCGGCGACCTCGGCATCGAAATCGAGATTGACGATTTCGGCACCGGGCATGCCTCGATCATCGGCCTGCTCAACCTCAATCCGGCCCGGCTCAAGATCGACCGGGCGCTCGTTGGACCGATGACCGAAGGTGCCAAGCAGGCAAAGCTGGTGCGGGCGATCGTCGACATCGGCCACTCGCTCAACATCGCTGTCGTCGGCGAAGGCGTGGAGACCTGGGAGCACGCGGCGATGCTGCGGGATCTCGGCTGCGACGTGCTGCAGGGCTATGCGCTTGCGCGGCCGATGGATCGGCTGGAGCTGGAGCAGCGTTTGCGTCGCGGCTGGAAGCCGGTGTTCGGCGGTCCGGACAAATAAAAACCGCCCGGCCAGATGGACGGGCGGCGCTTCAATGAATGCGGCAACAGCCTTTCGGCTTACTTGCTCTGGAGCTGCTGGACGGCTTCGCCGAGCAGTTCGAGCATCCGCACGCGGATCTGCTCTTCGGTCTGGGCAACGCCTGCCGCGTCGAAATCCGCCTTGATCTTGCGAACGACGTCTTCATGGCCGGCTTCTTCGAAATCGGCAGCCACCACTTCGCTGGCATAGGCGTCGGCGTCGGCCTTGCCGAGCAGGCCGGCGGCCCACAGACCGAGCAGCTTGTTGCGACGCGCTTCAGCCTTGAACCTAAGCTCTTCGTCCATCGCAAACTTTGCTTCGAAGGCCTTTTCGCGATCCTGCATCGACGTCATCAATCAATCTCCCTGAGAATTCCATGTCTGAAATCAGTTTATCGCCATAAATCAAAACGCGGGTCAAACTGCAATGTGAACTTTTCCGGTTTGATGACTTTCATGTTACCCTTTGTGCGGTTCCTCAGATCGCATTTGATCAAGGATCAGGACATCGCCGCTTCGTGAGGCGGCAACAACCTTGGCGCACTTTGAGAAGGCGCGCGGCGCCCCATGCAAATCAGGGGAACGGGCAGATACGCCGATTGTGAAATCGGTTCTTTTCGGCTATGGACCCCGAGAGATGTTCCACGCGCGTCCCGAGAGCGCCAACAACTACAGAGACAAAATCCATGAATCGTCGCCGCCGTATCTACGAGGGCAAGGCCAAGATCCTCTATGAGGGTCCAGAGCCGGGCACGCTCATCCAGTTTTTCAAGGACGACGCGACCGCCTTCAACAAGAAAAAGCACGACGTCATTGACGGCAAGGGTGTGCTGAACAACCGGATTTCCGAGTACATATTCACGCACCTCAACAAGATCGGCATCCCCACGCACTTCATCCGCCGCCTCAACATGCGCGAGCAGTTGATCAAGGAAGTCGAGATCATCCCGCTTGAGATCGTCGTGCGCAACGTCGCCGCCGGCTCGCTGGCCAAGCGTCTCGGCATCGAGGAAGGCACGGTCCTTCCCCGCTCGATCATCGAGTTCTACTACAAGGCCGATGCGCTCGAAGACCCGATGGTCTCCGAAGAGCACATCACCGCGTTCGGCTGGGCAAGCCCGCAGGAACTCGACGACATCATGGCGCTCGCCATCCGCATCAACGACTTCCTCTCGGGCCTGTTCCTCGGCGTCGGCATCCAGCTCGTCGATTTCAAGATCGAGTGCGGCCGGCTGTTCGAAGGCGACATGATGCGCATCGTGCTTGCCGACGAGATCTCGCCGGACAGCTGCCGTCTCTGGGACATCGAGACGCGCGAGAAGCTCGACAAGGATCGTTTCCGCCGCGACCTCGGCGGCCTCGTCGAGGCCTACCAGGAAGTCGCCCGCCGTCTCGGCATCATGAATGAGAACGAACCCGTGCGCGGCACCGGTCCGGTTCTCGTGAAGTAACTTCGGGGAAAATCAAAGTGATAAAGGCACGTGTAACCGTGACGCTGAAGAACGGCGTTCTCGATCCGCAGGGCAAGGCAATCGAAGGTGCGCTCGGCGCACTCGGCTTCGACGGCATCGGCCAGGTTCGCCAGGGCAAGGTCTTCGACCTGCAGATCGAATCCGCAGACAAGGCCAAGGCCGAGGAAGACCTCAAGGCCATGTGCGAAAAGCTGCTCGCCAACACGGTGATCGAGAACTACAGCATCTCCTTCGCCTGATCCTGCAGGCGACGGAATCGTTCCGCGTCTTCGGGCGCGGAACCAGACGTTACGAAATGCCGGAGCAGCCGCTGGTCCCATCGGGAACGCCGCTGCCATAGTTGCAGCAGATGCCAGGCTCTTCGGAGCGCGCCATCAAGATTGATCTCGCCGTATCGGAGACAGAGATATGAAGTCAGCCGTCGTCCAGCTTCCGGGCCTCAACCGCGACCGCGACATGATCGCGGCCCTCACCAAGATCTCCGGCAAGGCGCCTGTCACCGTCTGGCAGACCGAGACCGATATTCCGGATGTCGACCTGATCGTCATTCCCGGCGGTTTCTCCTATGGCGACTACCTTCGCTGCGGTGCGATCGCTGCGCGCATGCCGGTCTTGCAGGCGATCAAGGCCAAGGCGGAAAAGGGCGTGAAGGTTCTCGGCGTCTGCAACGGCTTCCAGATCCTCGTCGAGGCCGGCCTCCTGCCCGGCGCGCTGATGCGCAATGCCTCGCTGAAATTCGTCTGCCGCGAGATCAAGCTCGAAGTTGTCAACGCCGACACCGACTTTACCCGCGCCTATTCCAAGGGCCAGGTCATCCGTTCGCCGGTCGCCCATCACGACGGCAACTACTTTGCCGATGCCGAGACGCTGAAGACGATCGAAGGCAATGGCCAGGTGGTCTTCCGTTACGCCGAAGGCACCAATCCGAACGGTTCGATGAACGATATCGCCGGCGTCATGAACGCTACGGGCAACGTTCTCGGCATGATGCCTCATCCGGAAAACCTGATCGAAGCCGCCCATGGCGGTTCCGACGGCCGCGGCCTCTTCGCGTCTGCGCTCGAAGTAATCGCCGCTTAACCATCCGGCTGTAGAAGGCATCCGACCCATCCCCATTTGCGAGCGAGACCGTCGATGCCTTCATTTGCCCCTGCACGCCTGACCGGCCTTGTCTGCACGGCCTTCGGCCTAATGCTTCTGGCCTCGTGCCAATCGCCGAAGCCGCCGGCCCCGAGCCCGAACACGGCGGCGCTGCCGACCATGGAGCGCGTGGCGCTCGGCGCCAACAGCTGCTGGTTCAAGTCGGGCGATGCGGAATTCAAGTCTTATCGCCTGGCGCCCGAGCTCAATTCCTTCTCCGGCCGTCCGCGCATCTTGATCGTGCCGCGCAAGTCGCCGGAGGCACGCCCCCTCGCCGTCGTTCAGGCCGAGGGCAATCCGGCCCGCCTGCAGGCCTTCGGGCCGCTGATGAGCGAGCCGACGGGAACGCGCATGGCCGCAGACATCAAGCGCTGGGCCGCTGGCGGACAGGGCTGCAAATAGCCCCAAGCTGAACTTGTCGAATTGATTAAAGGGCCGGTTGACCTCAAGGTTGCCGGCCCTTTGCATTTCGGACAGTCGGTCCTATCCGATTAGCGCCAGAATGGGACAGTCGATTCCTGACGCGCGTCCTTCTCCGAAACGCCGATATCCTTGAGCTGCCACTCGCTCATCTCCCCGAGCGCCAACCGGCCGCGTCGCTTCGCCGCCAGCTCGCAATAGCGGGTCCAAAGCCGCTTCAGCAGACCCTCGCGTTCGTCCGAATAGTCGCCGCCCAGTAATGTGCCGGTGCAGCCCACGGACGTCGCTTCCGGGCGGGACAAACAAATTGTATCTATTGTACTCATTGACAACCCCAATGCAGCGATTGCTATCGTTGTCTTGGTGATAATTGACATATTTTCCGCTGTAATCTAAAGAATTGTCACTATGACAAATTGGCTCCCCGACATTCAGCAGGGTCACGGTCCGCTCTACGCACGGATCGCCGATCAAATCGAATTGGCAATTGGCAACGGGGCCTTGCCCGTCGGTGCCAAATTGCCACCGCAACGCAACCTCGCCTACGATATCGGGGTGACAATCGGCACGATCGGGCGCGCCTACAATATTGTCCGCGAGCGCGGGCTTGTGAGCGGCGAAGTCGGGCGCGGCACCTATGTGCTCGACCATCCCGAAAGCCGGCCGCCGGAGCAGGCGGACCCGCTGACGACGTCCCTTGCCGGCACCCGGCCCCTGGTCGCGCCCGTTGGCAAGCTCAGGTTCGACAGCACCGCCGCGCCGGATATCGGCCAGGGAACGGTGCTGAGCGAAGTGTTGAGCGAAATCAGTCACGAGCATCACGCCGATATTGCCAGCTACGCGCGGAACTTCCCGGATCACTGGTTCGAGGCAGGCTGCCAATGGCTAGCGCGCGGAGGGTTTCGTCCTAAGCCCGAAAACATCGTGCCGACGCTCGGTGCGCATGCGGCCGTCGTTGCCGTAATCGCGGCGGTGACGGCCCCAGGCGACCGCATCGCCTTCGAGACGCTCACCTATTCGCAGGTCAGCCGCAGCGCCGGCCTGATTGGTCGCCGCACGACGCTGGTCGAATCCGACGCCTTCGGCATGATCCCCGACGACTTCGAGCGCGTCTGCGCGCAGCAGCATCCGAAGCTCGCCTTCCTGATGCCGAGCGCGCAGAACCCGACAGTGGCCGTCATGCCGCTCGCCCGCCGCCAGGCGATCGCCGATATCGCCCGCAAATACGGCGTCTGGCTGGTGGAGGATGATCTTTACGGCGCCATGACCGGCGATCAAACGCCGCTGCTCGCCGAGCTTGCGCCCGAACGTACCTTCCTCGTCGGCGGTCTTTCGAAGTCGGTTGCCGCAGGCGTTCGCGGTGGCTGGGTCGCCTGCCCTCCGCATTTCGGCCAGCGCATCCGCATCGCCCACAAGATGGTCAGCGGCGGCCTGCCGTTCATCCTGGCGGAACTCTGCGCCCGGCTGGTGCTCTCCGGCTCGGCTGCAGCCTTGCGCAGCCAGGGCATCGAGGAGGTTCGCGCCCGCGAAGCAATGGCGCGCGAGGTCTTTGAGGGTATCGAGTTCGCGTCCCATCCCTGCATTCCGTTCCTCTGGATGAAGTTGCCTGACCCCTGGCTGTCAGGAACCTTCAAGCAGGCGGCTCTTCAGGATGGCGTCCTCGTCGACGACGAGGACGAGTTCAAGGCCGGCCGTACCGATCGCGTCTTCCATCGGATCCGCATCGGCTTTTCCTCGCCACCGCAGCGCGCCGAGGTGAGAGCCGGATTCCAGACGCTGAAGCGGCTGCTCGACAGCGGCCGAGCCGGCTACGACAGTTTCGAGTGACTATCGAAATCGACGGGGTGACTTTCGCGCAAGCTTCCGCATCATACTGTTTTAGCAGTCTTGCGTAGATGATTCGCCCTCAAGGATTTCGCATGCCGCTATCGCTTCGCCCGGTTCCGTCCCGCCTGATTGCATCCCTTCTTTTCGTCACGACCACCTCCGTCATCGCCGCGCCGGCGGCGGCTCAAGATGGTGTCTTCGACGAAATGCGCTTCGGCGTGACGACATCGATCGCCAGCGGCGGCAAGCAGGAAGACGGCGTGTTTCCGTCGTTCACGCTCTACTTCGATCCGTTCAATGCGGACGGCGCCGCGGATCTCGGCGAAAAGCTGCTGCGTCCACGCGTCTATACCGGTGCTGCCGTGGCCACGTCGTCGAACGGCGTCAACCAGGCCTATGCCGGCCTGAGCTGGACCTTCGACATGACGCAACGCCTCTTCGTGGAGTTCGGCGCGGGCGGCACGGTTCACGACGGCGATCTCGACGATCCCAACGGTTCCGGTCCGCAACTCGGCTGCCGCGTCCTCTTCCGCGAATACGCCGCCGCGGGCGTGCGCCTCGACGAACACTGGAACGTCTCGGCGACCGTTGAACATGCGTCGCATGCCAATCTCTGCGACGGTCCCAACAACGGCCTGACACGCGCCGGCCTCGCCCTCGGCTACAAGTTCTGACGCAGGCCTGCGCAGTCGCGCTCAACAAAGCTTCATACGGCATCAACCGCTGTTGATCGCCCGTATTTTTCTGTCGCGCCGCGCCGCAGCATAGGTTAAAGAAGCCGCAAAGCGCCCCCTGTTTCTGTTGCGGTTCGCACGCGCCATATTCCTCATTAGTGGATTGCGCGCCGCCCGAAGGATTTGACGGTCGACGATGACGATTTCCAACACCCGCCCCATCACCCCGGACCTCATCGCATCGCACGGGCTGAAGCCTGACGAATACGAGCGCATCCTCGGCCTGATCGGGCGCGAGCCGACCTTCACCGAGCTCGGCATCTTCTCGGCCATGTGGAACGAGCACTGCTCCTACAAGTCTTCCAAGAAGTGGCTGCGCACGCTGCCGACCAAGGGGCCGCGCGTCATCCAGGGCCCGGGCGAAAACGCCGGCGTGGTCGACATCGATGACGGCGACTGCGTCGTCTTCAAGATGGAGAGCCACAACCACCCGTCCTATATCGAGCCCTACCAGGGCGCGGCAACGGGCGTCGGCGGCATCCTGCGCGACGTCTTCACCATGGGCGCCCGTCCCGTCGCAGCGATGAACGCGCTGCGCTTCGGTTCGCCCGACCACCCGAAGACCCGCCACCTCGTTTCCGGCGTCGTTGCCGGTGTCGGCGGCTACGGCAACTCCTTCGGCGTTCCGACCGTCGGCGGCGAAGTCGAGTTTGATGCCCGCTATAACGGCAACATTCTGGTCAACGCCTTTGCCGCCGGCCTCGCCAAGAGCGATGCCATCTTCTACTCCAAGGCCGAAGGCGTCGGCCTTCCGGTCGTTTATCTCGGTGCGAAGACCGGCCGCGACGGCGTCGGTGGTGCGACCATGGCGTCCGCCGAGTTCGACGAGTCGATCGAAGAGAAGCGCCCGACCGTTCAGGTCGGCGACCCCTTCACCGAAAAGTGCCTGCTCGAAGCTTGCCTCGAGCTGATGACGACCGGCGCCGTCATCGCCATCCAGGACATGGGTGCAGCCGGCCTCACCTGCTCGGCCGTCGAAATGGGCGCCAAGGGCGACCTCGGTATCGAGCTCGACCTCGACACCGTTCCGGTGCGCGAAGAGCGCATGACCGCCTATGAAATGATGCTGTCGGAAAGCCAGGAGCGCATGCTCATGGTGCTCGAACCCGCCAAGGAAGAGGTCGCCAAAGCGATCTTCGTCAAGTGGGGCCTCGATTTCGCAATCGTCGGCAAGACGACCGACGACCTGCGCTTCCGTATCCTGCACCAGGGCGAAGAGGTCGCGAACCTGCCGATCAAGGAACTGGGCGACGAAGCGCCGGAATATGATCGTCCCTGGACCCCGGCCAAGACCGCGGCACCGCTCGCAACCAACGACATTCCGGCAGCCGACGTCGCCGACGCGCTCGTCAAGCTCGTCGGTTCGGCCAACAATTCGTCGCGCCGCTGGGTCTACGAGCAGTACGACACGCTGATCCAGGGCAACTCGCTGCAGCTGCCGGGCGGCGACGCCGGTGTCGTGCGCGTCGAAGGTCATGCCTCCAAGGCGCTTGCCTTCTCCTCCGACGTGACGCCGCGCTACGTCGAAGCCGATCCTTACGAAGGCGGCAAGCAGGCGGTCGCCGAATGCTGGCGCAACCTGACGGCAACCGGATCGCTGCCGCTGGCAGCCACCGACAACCTCAACTTCGGCAATCCGGAACGCCCTGAGATCATGAGCCAGCTGGTTCATGCCATCAAGGGCATCGGAGAAGCCTGCACCGCACTCGACTTCCCGATCGTGTCGGGCAACGTCTCGCTCTACAACGAGACCAACGGCCAGGCGATCCTGCCGACCCCGACCATCGGCGGTGTCGGCCTCATCAAGGACTGGTCGAAGATGGCGCGCATCCGCTTTGCCACTGAAGGCGAAACGATCCTCGTCGCCGGCGCGCCGGCCGGTCTCGGCTCGCACATCGCCCAGTCGGTCTATATGCGCGACGTTCACGGCCGGACCGATGGCCCGGCGCCCCATGTCGATCTGGCGCATGAGCGCAAGGTTGGCGACTTCGTCCGCGGCCTGATCGTCGACGGTCTTGTAACCGCCGTGCACGATTGCTCGTCGGGCGGCCTGGCACTTGCCGTTGCCGAAATGGCGATGGCTTCGGGCATCGGCGCCTCGGTCGACGCTGTTGTCGGCCATGATCCGATCGCGACCTTCTACGGCGAAGACCAGGGTCGCTACGTCGTGACGGTTGCCGCCGGCGCGCTCGACGCGGTTGCCGCTCGTGCCAAGGCTGCCGGCGTCTCGCTCCCCGTCATCGGCAAGACCGGCGGCGACGCCGTCAAGCTTGGCGACGCCAGGGCCGTCTCGGTTGCGGATCTCCGCGCCGCCCATGAAGGCTGGTTCCCGGACTTCATGCAGGGCGACCTCGCGCCTGAAAACTGAGAGATCGATGACGGGAGCCGCACTTTCTGCGGCTCCCGTTATCCCTATTGCGTGCCTGCTTGCAGGCGCTGCCGAGGGCGATCATTTGATCGTGTCGGCGCTGGCAACTGCCCTCCCTCACCCAATTCAGCAATTGCGTTCCGCCCCTGAATCGTGGTTCCCTTGTTTCATGGACAACGTCGGCAGGCTGCTGACGTTGCAGAATAAAAAGGGAGTTGGCGTATCATGCCCATGACACCAGGCGACATCGAAGACATGATCAAGGCGGGGATTCCCGGAGCCAAGGTCACGATCCGCGATCTGGCCGGTGACGGCGACCACTATGCCGCCGAAGTCGTGGCCGAGGCGTTTCGTGGCAAAAGCCGCGTGCAGCAGCACCAGATGGTCTACAACGCACTGAAGGGCAATATGGGCGGCGTGCTGCATGCCCTGGCACTTCAGACGAGCGCGCCGGAGTAAGCTGGCGTGGCTGACCTGATCAAGGAACTCGTCAGCGGCGTCGTTGACAGCGCGCTCAAGGAAATTCTGAGGAAGACCGGCGTCAAGCGCACGACCACCAAGCGGACGAAGCGCCGGACGCGGCCGGCGGCCTCTGGCGGCGGCATCCTCGCGGATATCCTTGAAGCCGCCATCCGCAAGCCGGCGAAGAAACAGGTCAGCCGGCGGAAAACCTCGGCGGCGCGCAGCAAGACGCGGCGCCGCACGGCTTGAGTGGTATTAAAACCACATCTTGAGGCCCATCAATATTTGTTGCGATTGGGTGGTGAAAATCACCAATATGCATGCTATCTAAGACCCGATCGATATCCGGCCCTTGAAGCCGGCGCAGGAAGGAAGACAGGATGAGCGGAATTCACGAATTCATCGACAACGAAGTCAAGACGAACGATGTGGTGCTCTTCATGAAGGGTACGCCGCAGTTCCCGCAGTGTGGCTTCTCCGGTCAGGTGGTCCAGATTCTCGACTACATCGGCGTCGACTACAAGGGCATCAACGTGCTCGCCGACGCGGACCTGCGCCAGGGCATCAAGGACTATTCCAACTGGCCGACGATCCCGCAGCTCTACGTCAAGGGCGAATTCGTCGGCGGTTGCGACATCGTGCGTGAGATGTTCCAGGCCGGCGAACTTCAGTCCCACCTTTCGGAGCAGGGTATCGCCGTCAAGGGCGCTGTCGCCTAACTCAAGGACGCCTTGTCCCGATCCATCGGAGAAGGCGGGCAACCGCCTTTTTTGATTCGGACGTCTCGTCCGGATCTCGATTTTCGTTGTCTTCCCAAAGGCTTTGCGCGCTTGGTTCGCGCAATGACCGTTTGAATGTTTGTGAAAGCAGGCTTCCTTCCTGAAACGTTTCCGGCGTTCTGCAGCGAGGCCTGGGGCCGCATTTTCGGCCTGTCATGAAGCAGTCGCGATCGTTCGGCATAAGCAGCAGCGGTTCCCGCTCCGGCCTCCCGGCACGGAAATGACCCCGTCGCTGCCGATCGATGCTCCCGCCGCTTCCTGCAGGCCCGGTCCATGTGGTGCGGCTTCTCGGTCGCTCCCGCCTGACATCCCTGTGCCGACCGGCATTTAGCCAGCCGACATCCTTCTTTTTCCGGAGCGGTCCGGACCCAGACCTGTTTCGCTTGGCGCCCACCGCGCCGCTAGGACTTTTGAAATGACAAGCACGACCAACGACGATGCCCTGCCCGGCCTCACGAAATTCCAGTTCATCGCGCTGATGGCCACACTGATGGCGACGAACGCGATTTCGATCGACATCATGCTGCCGGGCCTCCAGGAAATCGGGGCCAGCCTGGGCGTGGCGTCGGAAAACGAGCGGCAATACATCATCACCGCCTACCTGCTCGGCATGGGGGTGGCGCAGCTGTTCTTCGGCCCACTGTCGGACCGGTTCGGGCGCAAGCCGCCGCTTCTGGCGGGCCTTGCCCTTTATGCCGTCTGTGCGGTGGCAATTGCCATGGTGCCGACCTTCGGCCTCATGCTCGCCCTTCGCTTCGTGCAGGGCGCGGGTGCGGCTGCTACGCGCGTCATCACCATCTCGATCGTCCGCGACGTCTATGGCGGCCGGCAGATGGCCGAGGTGATGTCGCTGGTCATGATGGTGTTCATGATCGTGCCTGTGATCGCCCCGTCGATCGGCCAGCTCATCATCAGCTTTGCCGAGTGGCATATGATCTTTGTCATCGTCGCGCTTTATGCGGTGATGAACATCGCGATCGTGCTGTCGAAGCTCGGCGAAACGCTTGATCCGGCCCACCGCCGCGCCTTCACGCCGTCGGTAATCCTCAGCGGTTTCCGCATCGTGCTGACCAACCGGTTGTCGCTGCTTTATACGCTCGCGACCTCGGTTATCCTTGGCGCGCTCTTCGGCTTCATCAACTCGGCGCAGCAGGTGCTGGTCGGCGTCTACGATCTGGGCGTGTGGTTTCCGCTTGTCTTTGCGGCTTTTGCGAGTATGATGGCAGTCGCTTCCTTTACCAACTCCCGCCTCGTCCGCCGCTTCGGCATGCGGCCGTTGTCCCATGCGGCCCTCTGCGGCTTTACGCTCGCAAGCTTCATCTGGATGTCGGCCTCGCTCTATGCGCCGCTGCCCTTCCCGGTCTTCGTGGTCCTCTATTGCGCCACGATGTTCCAGTTCGGGCTGATCGCGCCAAACTTCAACGCCATGGCCATGGAGCCGCTCGGCCATGTCGCCGGTACGGCCTCTTCGGTTCTCGGCTTCATGCAGACGATCGGCGGGAGCGTGATCGGAGCCTTCATCGGCCAGTCCTTCGACGGAACGGCCACCCCGCTTGCCACCGGCTACTTCACCGTCGCGGCCATCGGCCTCGTCTTCGTGCTCATCGCCGAACGCGGCAAGCTGTTCAAACCGCACCATCAACCGGCCGGCTGATCTCTAAAGCGCCAACTGTCGCTGTCGCGCTCTAAACCGCCGGCCAGCCTTTTCCAAAAATTGAATTTACGGGTTTTCCCAATGTCCACCATCACCAATCAATCCGAACATGTCGACGGGGTCTCGGGGGCCGAGCGCCTCAACATGGGCATCGTCGAATTCATCATCACCATCGCCGTCATGACGGCGAGCGTCGCCATCGCCATCGACAGCATGCTGCCGGCTCTGCCGGCAATCGGCCAGTCGCTGAACGTCGCCAACACCAACGACAGCCAGCTGGTGATCGGCGTCTTCTTCCTCGGCTTCGGCATCTCGCAGATCTTCTTCGGCAGCCTGTCTGATGCCTTCGGCCGCCGCAAGGTGCTGCTCGGCGGCCTCGCCTTCTTCACGGTGTCGATGTTTGCCGCCGCCCTCACCCAGAGCTTCGAGACGCTGCTGATCCTGCGCTTCATCCAGGGCATCGGTGCTGCGGCCATCCGCATCACCACCATGGCGATCGTGCGCGACTGCTTCGGCGGCCGCGAAATGGCGCGCGTCATGTCCTATGTGATGATCGTCTTCATGATCGTACCGATCGTCGCTCCGTCGATCGGCCAGCTCGTCATCCTCTATGCCAACTGGCACTGGATCTTCATCCTGATCGGCGTCATCGGCGCAATCCTCTTCGTCTGGGCCTTTTCCCGCATGAAGGAGTCCCTGCCGCGCGAAGAGCGCATGCCGCTCTCCGTCGGTGCGGTCGCGTCGGGTTTCAAGACCGTTCTCACCAACCGCATCACTTGCGGCTACATGATCGGCATGACGATGTTTACCGCCGTCATCTGCGCCTACATCGTCACGGTCCAGCAGATCTTCGGCGAGGTCTACGGCCTCGGTGACTGGCTGCCGATCGCCTTTGCAGGTACGGCCGGCGGGATTGCTGTCGCCAACTTCGCCAACGGCTTCTTCGTCCGCAGCTTCGGCATGCGCCGCATCTCGCATGTCTCGATGATCCTGTTTACGCTGATCTCGGTCGCGGGCTTCGTGATGTCGCTCTCCGGCACGCCGGCCTTCGTCGTCAGCTATCTGATGTTCTCGGTGCTCCTGATGTTCTTCGCGGTCATCGCGACGAACTTCACCGCGATCAGCCTGGAGCCGATGGGTCACCTTGCCGGCACCGCTACGGCGATCACCGGCTTCGTCTCGACGACCGGTGGCGCGCTCATCGGCGGCGCCGTCGGCCAGCTCTTCAACGGCACGCTGCAGCCGCTGTTCGGCGGCTTCGCCCTCTTCGGGGCCCTGACCATCCTGGCAACGCTCTGGGCCGAGAAGGGCAAGCTCTTCACCCATCCTGGCGACAAGGACGTCAGCATGGATCACGGCGGCGGCCATATGTAACCGGCCGCCGTAAGGCAAACAAAAAGCCCGCCCGGAGCGATCCGGGCGGGCTTTGTATTTTGGGCTGCTTCGAACGGCTCAGACCGTGAAGACCTCGCGGCGCAGCGTCTCCCAGCTCTCCTTGTCGGTGGCAAGCAGCAGGCCACCATTGAGATGCGACGGCAGATAGGGCGAGCCGTCGAAGCGGGCGGCATAGGCGCCGGCTTCCTGCGAAATCAGCGTGCCGGCCAGGTGGTCCCACGGCATCAGCTTCTGGTACATCAGGAAGTGGATGTGACCGCCGGCAAGCATGCGATATTCATGCGCGGCGCAGCGGTAGCTGGTGGCGATGCGAACCTTGGCCATGTTGGCCATGACTTCGCGGCGTGCTTCCTGCTTGTAAAAACCGGTCGAGGCACCGCCGACCATGGCCTCGAGCGGCACGCCTGCGGTGACCGACAGGCGCTCCTGCGATCCATTGGCGCGGCACATCCAGGCGCCGGAGCCCTTCTCGGCGATCACCCAGTCGTTGCCGAGCGGATCATAGATGATGCCGGCAACCGTCTCGCCCTTGGCGACGACGCTTGCCATAACGCCGAAGAGCGGCACGCCGGCGGCGAAATTGAAGGTGCCGTCGATCGGGTCGACGACGACGGCGAGATCGGCATCGGCGAGCTTGTCGAGCAGCGCCGGGTCGGCCGCAACCGATTCTTCGCCGACGAAAAGTGCGCCCGGCGCGACGTCTTCGATGCGTGCCTTGATCAGCCGTTCGGCCGCTTCGTCGCCTTCGGTCACGAGGTCGATCGCTTCCGATTTCACCCTGACGTCGCCGGCTTCAAGATTGCGGAACCGCGGCAGGATCTCTTTGACCGCCGCTTCCTGCAGCAGATTGGCAAGGCCGGCAATGTCGACGGAATGGCTCATTCTTTGGGCTCCGGTGTGAGGGACTGGAAATCGAACAGCTTGGGATCGAGCAGGTGCGACGGGTTCACGTGGCCAAGCGCGCGCAGCATCGTGTCCTTGCGGCCCGGCATGCGTCGCTCAATATCGGCCAGCATCACCTTCATCGCATTGCGCTCGAGGCCGTCCTGCGAGCCGCAGAGGTCGCACGGGATGATCGGAAACTCCATGGCCGCCGCGAACTTGGCGAGATCGTCCTCGGCCGCATAGGCGAGTGGCCGAAGCAGCATCAGGTCGCCCTCGTCGTTCAAGAGCTTTGCCGGCATCGAAGCCAGCCGGCCGCCGTGGAAGAAGTTCATGAAGAAGGTTTCGAGAATGTCCTCGCGGTGGTGGCCGAGCACCAGCGCGTCGCAGCCCTCTTCACGGGCGATGCGATAGAGGTTGCCGCGGCGCAGCCGCGAACAGAGCGAACAGTAGGTCGCCCCCGTCGGCACCTTCTCTTTCACGATCGAGTAGGTGTCGCGATACTCGATGCGATGCTTGACGCCGATCGATGCCAGGTATTCCGGCAGGATGTGCTTGGGGAAGTTCGGCTGGCCCTGGTCGAGGTTGCAGGCAATGAGCTCCACCGGCAGCAGCCCGCGCCATTGCAGGTCCATGAGCAGCGCCAGCAGGCTGTAGCTGTCCTTGCCGCCGGAAAGGCCGATCAGCCAGCGCTTGGCGCCCTTCAGCATGCCGAAGTCGTCGAGCGCCTGGCGGGTCTGGCGAAGAAGGCGCTTGCGCAGCTTGTTAAACGAGACGGAGGACGGCATACGGCTGAACAACGGATGCGCGCCGGCGTCGATTTCGGTCTCAAAAATGGTTTCGGCCTGGTCTTGCGACGCGTTGAGCGAAAGGTCCATGGCGGGGATCCTGTGCGGCAGGCAGGCGCAACCGGCGCCCGGCTAATCTTGGGCCAGCACTTGCCTGCTCCAGCCGTCAAGATCAAGGGAAATCGGCCGCACCGTGCAGATCGCCCTAGTCGGAGGAGTTCAGGGACCGAAGACCGACCAGCCAGTGCGCGCCGCGAGCATTTCGAGCGCCAGCGATCCGAGCAGCGAATTGCCGTTTTCGTTGAGGCCAGGCGACCAGACGGCAACCGACGCCTTGCCAGGCGCCACCGCCAGAATGCCGCCGCCAACGCCGCTCTTTCCCGGCAGGCCGACGCGATAGGCAAAATCGCCCGAGCCGTCATAGTGGCCGCAGGTCAGCATCAGTGCGTTGATGCGCCGCGCCCGCTGGCGCGAGACGACGTTATGGCCGGTCAGCGGATTGCTGCCGCCGGCGGCCAGAAACAGCCCGGCTTTCGCAAGCTGGCTGCAGGTCATGGAAAGCGCGCAGTGATGGAAATAGACGCCGAGCACGTGGTCGACGGGGTGGTCGAGCTTGCCGAAGGAGCGCATGAAATTGGCAAGCGCGAAGTTCCGATAACCGGTGGCCGTCTCCGAACGCGCGACCTCATGGTCGATGACGATCTGGTCGTCGTCGGCGAGATAACGGACGAACTGCACGATCTCGCCGATCAGTTCCCGCGGCGTATGGCCGGCAAGGATCAGGTCGCTGATGGTGATGGCGCCGGCATTGATGAAGGGGTTGCGCGGCTTTCCGCCCTCTTGCTCGAGCTGGACGATCGAGTTGAAGGCGGAGCCTGAGGGCTCGCGGCCGACACGGTGCCAGATGTTCTCGCCGTGCTTGCCGAGCGCCAGCGTCAGCGTGAAAACCTTGGAAACGCTCTGGATCGAGAACGGCACCTCGGCATCGCCGACGCGATAGATCTGGCCGCCTGTGGTCACGATCGCCATGCCGAAATGCTTGGCGTCGACGCGCGCGAGCTGCGGAATGTAGTCGGCGACCTTGCCCTGGCCGAACCGGGGGCTCAGCTCCCGATGAATGTCGTCGATGATCGCCTGCAGATCCTGCGGCTTCTGCTCTTCGGGCATCGGGCTTCCCTCTTGGTCATCGCTTTCGGATCGAGGCGACGATAAGGCGCTTATTCGCTGGGGTCCGCGGTAGCGCGGATGCTGATCGGCACTGACAAAAAAGCCGCCCGTTTCCGGGCGGCTTTCGAAGTATCACAAGGCGAGAGCCTCGGATTAACGCGAATAGAATTCGACGACCAGGTGCGGTTCCATGACGACGGCGTAAGGCACGTCGGAGAGAACCGGTACGCGGACGAAGGTCGCGACCATCTTGTTGTGATCAGCTTCGATGTAATCCGGAACGTCGCGTTCAGCGAGCGAAACCGATTCGAGAACGGTTACGAGCTGCTTGGACTTTTCCTTGACTTCGATGACGTCGCCCGGCTTGCAACGGTAGGAACCGATGTTGACGCGGACGCCGTTGACCTTGACGTGGCCGTGGTTGACGAACTGACGGGCAGCAAAGACCGTCGGAACGAACTTGGCGCGGTAGACGATCGCGTCGAGGCGCGATTCGAGCAGGCCGATCAGGTTTTCCGGGGTGTCACCCTTGCGGCGGTCAGCTTCGGCGAAGATCGCGCGGAACTGCTTCTCGCGGATGTCGCCGTAGTAGCCCTTGAGCTTCTGCTTGGCGCGCAGCTGTACACCGAAGTCCGAGAGCTTGGACTTGCGGCGCTGGCCGTGCTGGCCCGGGCCGTATTCGCGGCGGTTTACCGGGGACTTCGGACGGCCCCAGATGTTTTCGCCCATACGGCGGTCAATTTTGTACTTGGACGATTCGCGCTTGCTCATCGCATTTCCTTTCAAATAGTTACACCGGCCTGTTTCCAAACCGGATCAAGGAAACACGCCCTCCTCTGAACCCATTTTCGGGGCTCTGACAGGTTTCTCACGATCACGCAGACGGAGAAGCCACGGGACATGTCAAATGAAACACCGGACATTTCTGCCCGGCGTTGGGGCGGCTTTAGTGGGTCCAGCCCCTGTTGTCAAACAAAATCGTGACAAACAGCCGTTGATCAGGCCGGACCACTCGGTGGCGCTTGCTCCAACGAAATCAGCAGTTTCCTGAGGAGCGCCGCCAGCGCCGTGCGGTCTTGCTTGCTCAGCACCTCGAGGTAGCGCGACTCGCTCGCCATGTCGGCGCGAAAGGCGGTTTCCGCAAGGGCTATTCCCTTTTCCGTCAGCCCGACGACGCTGCTGCGGCCGTCGGACGCCGAGCGTTCCCGCTGGATCAATCCTGCCTTCTGCAACCGGTCGAGCCGGTGCGTCAGTCCACCGGACGAAATCATCAGCAGCGTATAGAGATCCGTCGGCGTCAGCCGGTAAGGCGGGCCGGATCGCCGCAGCGTCGAGATCACGTCGAACTCGCCGCGGTCGATGCCGAAAGAGGCGAAGGTCTCCTCGATCGAGGGGCGCACCAGATTGGAAAGCCGGTAGGCGCGCCCGAGGATGGCCATAGGCTCGGTATTCAGGTCGGGCAGTTCGGCCGCCCACTGCGCTTGCAGACGGTCCACATGGTCCCTTCCCTCATTCTCATTCTGCATCGTTCACCTCGGCATCGGTCAATATATCTTGACGAGAAGATAGTTTCGGGTAATATCTTCTCGTGAAGATAATTCATTCCCATTGGGAAGCCAACCCGGACGACGATGGAGGCCAGCATGTTTCATGTCATTCCCCTTACAGAACAGAAGCAGAGCCCAAACCGCACGATCCTGTTTGAAGGTGGGCAATTCGGCACGCCGATCTCGCTGTTCCTGATGGATGCCGAGCCTGGCCAGGGGCCTGCCCTTCACGTTCATCCCTATCCGGAAACATGGATCGTGCACTCGGGCGAAGCGGAGTTCACCGTCGGAGAGCAGAAGATCATGGGTAAGGCCGGCGATATCATCGTCGTCGATCCGGAGACGCCGCACCGCTTCGTCAATACCGGCACCGGCCGCCTGCAGATGACCTGCATCCACGCGTCCGATCACGTCATCCAGGAATGGGTCTGACGCCACGACACCGTAACGCGCCAGCGCCGTCTGAGCGTGGTCGGAATAGCTGATGCCTTTACGCGAAAGGTCGAGGTTCACTCAGCCGCAGCGGCAGCCGCAGCCGTCACATCCGGCCCGTTGGCGTCGCCTGGAGCGGTCTCGCTGCCAAGGTCCGGGAACGCGACGATACGCTTTCCAGCAAAATCCGCATGGATGACGATCAACCCATGCTCCTCGAAGTAGCCGAGCAGACGGCGGGCCCGCCTTGCGGAGTGCGTGCCATAGGCGCGCGCGATCATCGCGTCGGAAGGGCACGGCAGGCCGCGGACGGCCGCCTGCGCCATCATCAGGAACACGGCCTGCAAGTCCTCGGTAACGCGATCGGCAAGCTGCAAGGCCTGCGCCCAGGATTCTGTTCCCGCCGTCTCCGCGTCGATGCCGGAGCGCGCGACGGCCATCTTGCGGCGGAAGGCGCTCAGCGACAGGGCTGCACCGGATGGCAGCCGACGAATGCGGCATCGCACCAGAAAATCCTGGAACAGTTCTGCATCGGGGCGGAAGGCTGCTTCCGGATTGCTGAGGATTTCGACAAAGACGCTGTCGAGCAGGCTCTCTTTTTCCTCGGCGGAAAGTTCCGGCTGCGCCTGCCTTGCCTCGACCGGCGCGGCAGGCTCGGGCCGCGGGCGGGAGAGCTCGGCCAGGATGTCGGTCGTCGGGCGCGGCGGCGCAACGGCGCGGCGCATGATCGGCCGCGTCAGCTCCTCCGGATCCGGCGTGAAGATCAGATCCTCGACGTCCTGCGGCGCCTCGGGCAGCGGCATCAGCTTCGGGCTCGTCGAGCGCGCCGAGGTCTCGACCGCGCCGATCGTCACCTTGAGCGGCCGGCGCGACAGCGCCGGGCCAAGCGCGACGAAGGAACCGCGCTTGAGGTCGCGGAACATTTCCGCCGTGCGCCGGTCCATACCGAGCAGATCGGCGGCGCGCAGCATGTCGATGTCGAGGAAGGTGCGGCCCATCAGGAAGTTCGAGGCTTCCGCCGCCACGTTCTTGGCGAGCTTCGCCAGGCGCTGCGTGGCGATCACTCCGGCAAGGCCGCGTTTGCGGCCGCGGCACATCAGGTTGGTCATGGCGCCGAGCGAAATCTTGCGCACCTCTTCGGTGACGTCGCCGGCAACCGACGGCGCAAACATCTGCGCCTCGTCGACGACGACCAGCACCGGATACCAGAACTCGCGATCCGCATCGAACATGGCGTTCAGGAACACGCCGGCATTGCGCATCTGCTGCTCGATATCGAGACCTTCAAGCGAGAGCACGCAGGAAACACGATGCTGGCGAATGCGGTTGGCAATGCCGATCAGCTCGGCGTCGGTGCGTTCACCCTCGACCACGACATGGCCGAACTTGTCGGCGAGCGTGACGAAATCACCCTCAGGGTCGATGATGCACTGCTGCACCCAGGGCGCGGACTGTTCCAGCAGCCGGCGCAACAGATGCGACTTGCCCGAACCGGAATTGCCCTGCACCAAGAGACGGGTGGCCAGAAGCTCCTCGATATCGAGCGAGGCCGATGTCCCTTCGGACGTCGCTCCCATGTCGATGCCGACCTTCATTTCCACCTCGTCATGTTAAATCTTACGCAGGTCCGGATGCGATACCGTTGCGCACTGTGCCTGAATACTCTTGATTGATTCTCGATCACGCGGAGACCGCCTATCGGGCGACACCTAGCACGGATTTCCCGGAAATCCTGCCGTCGGCGCACATAACCCACAGGGAATACGCTTAGGAAAGTCTCCTTGGAAGAGGACCGGATGTAGAATTTGGCGGTCACAATATAAAGTTGAATATCGTACTTTTGCGAGAAGGCACGGACGCCCATATGCGATTTGGTCGAAGCGATTTGCCGTGGCAGGTATGCAGCACCACGAAACAGCGCAGCAGATGGAACTGAACAATCTCGATCGCCGTATGCGCGATGCTTACAAGGACACGCAACGGGTCGCCGCGAAAGACGACGCCGAACGCGCCAGCCGCATGCGCTTTCGCGCCGCCTGCGTGCTAGCTGTTCTGATTGGCCTGTTGCTGGCGATCTTCTTTTAACCGTGCCGGCCATAGGAACGCATGAACGGGGCACTACCCGATCGCTTCGGCATGCCCTGCTCGCTTTTCCCCGATGGCATCAAGTGCCACCGTCAGGCCAAAGCCCTGCATCAGCCGCCGGGTGGCGAAATCCGGTTTGCCGGAGGTGAAGATCGCCGGGTCCTGGCCGTTCAGCGGCTCGAAGCCGTTTGGCTGCGGCACGAGCGAGCGCGCCCGTCTGGCAATCGCTTCGGCCGGATCCAGCCAGTCGACCGGCCAGGGTGCCAGCCTGCGGAAGACGTTCGCCATGAAGGGATAGTGGGTGCAGGCAAGCACGACGATATCGGTCTTCCTGCCGTCCATGTCGACAAAACACGGTGCGATCTCGGCTAGTACCGTTTCGTCGTCCAGTTTCTCGCCGCGGATATAGGCCTCCGCCATCTTGGCGAGGTTTTCGGAGCCGACGAGCCGCACATGGCATTGGCTGGCAAAGGACTGGATGAGATCGCGCGTATAGGCCCGCTTGACGGTACCCGGGGTCGCAAGCACCGAAACGAGGCCGGAGCGTGTGCGCTCTGCCGCCGGCTTGATCGCGGGCACCGTGCCCACAAAGGTCATCTGAGGAAAGGCCGCGCGAAGATCTGCGCCGACCAGCGTGAAGGCGGTGTTGCAGGCGATCACGCAAATTTCCGGATCATGCTCGGAAAGCAGCCGGCCGAAGAGCGCGATCACGCGCTCTTTCAGCGCCGCCTCTTCCCAGCCGCCATAGGGAAAGCCGGCATCGTCGGCGACATAGATGAAATGCCGCTCGGGCATCAGCACCCTCGCCTCACGCAGCACGGTCAAGCCACCGATGCCGCTGTCGAAGACGAGGATGGGTTTCAGTTCACTCGCTGTCACCTTTGTCTCGCGCTTTCCTGCTGTGTTCGCCCGGAGCGCCGGAGCCGCGCGGGTTTTCCCGCGTGAACCGGTCGAGCGAAGAAATGACGCCGCGCAGCACCTGGATTTCGGATTCGGTGAAGGACGGCCTGGTCAGAACCGCGCGCAGGTTCTCGACCAATTTCGGCTTTTTGTCGGCGGAGCGGAAGTAGTTGCGCGCCTCAAGCGCTTCCTCGACATGCTCGAACAGACCCTGCAGGTGTTCCTTGGTCGCCGGCCGCTGCTCGATCGCCTGGAACGAGGTCTGGTCCTCAGACTCCATGCCGGTCTTCAGCCACTCATAGGACATCAGAAGCACGGCCTGGGCGAGATTGAGCGAGGCGAAAGCGGGATTGACCGGAAAGGTCACGATCTCGTCGGCCAGAGCCACCTCTTCGTTGGTGAGGCCCGTGCGCTCGCGTCCGAACAGGATGCCGGTTTTCTCTCCGGTCTGGAAGCGCTGGCGGAGCGTGCGCGCCGCGACGATCGGCGAACGCACCGGCTTGTAGCCATCGCGGTCGCGGGCGGTCGTGGCATAGACGAAGTTGAGATCGGCGATCGCCTCTTCGACCGAACCATAGAGCTTGGCAGCGTCGATCACGTGGTCGGCACGGCTTGCGGCTGATCGTGCCTTTTCGCTCGGCCAGCCGTCGCGCGGATTGACGAGCCGAAGCTCCGCCAGGCCGAAATTCGCCATCGCGCGGGCGACCATACCAATGTTTTCGCCGAGCTGCGGATAGGCGAGAATGATCGCCGGTCCTTCCGCCAGAAGTTCGCGCTCGCTGTTCGTTCCTGCCATTTCCTTAGCCTTCGCCTTTCGTTCGGCGTTTCCCTTGCACAAATGCCGGCGAAATTAAAGTCCACTACAAATGAAGCCGGTTGAGAGACACCCCGATCATTTCCAGACCAAGCTCCGCATCATCCTTTGAAATCGGCAGGTGGCGATCGACCGGCGCACCGATCCGGCCGACCTGGTAGAAATAGGCCGAGGCCTTGTCGCGCACCGTCTGGACGAGCGCGAGATTGGCGTCGATGTCCGCCTTGAAATCGGTTCCTTCCAGCTCCGCATCCGTGCCGACACGCCGCGCGAAAACTCGTGCCCAGTAGGTGCACGCCATGAAGATCGCCAGCGCCTGTCGCACATGACCGGGACGCGTCACCAACTGCCAGGGAAGCCCGAGCGGCTTTGCGGCGGCGGCCAGGTCACGATAGGCGCGGTCGAGCGCCTGCGAGCGGGTAATGAGCACCAGACCCGATGCCCCGTCCCGCGCCGCCTGCAGCAGGCCCTTGAGTTCGTCGCACCAGGTTGCGACGGCGGCATCGAGCGTCGTGCGGGTGCGCGTCGGAAACACGACGAAGGCGACCGCCGCACCGGCGATCGAGCCTATCATGGTTTCCTCCAGGCGCAGTTGCAGCAGATGCGGGCTCAGCACGCCCATCAGGCTATAGACCAGCGACAGAACGACGGAGATGAAGAAGGTCATCGTCGCATAGGAGACAGCGAGGAAATAGAAGGCGAGAAAGACGCAAAGTGCGCTGAGCGGCAGCACCAGGTAGATATTGCCGGCTACCAGCGTGCCGACGATGATGCCGACCACAATGCCAAACAGGGTGCCGGCCGAGCGCTGCAGCGCCTTGACCGCCGTATCGCCGCGCGAGCGCGTGTTGGTGAAGACGAGAAACGCCGCAAGCACCGCCCAGAACCAACGTTCCCGCGACAGCATCAACCCGAACACCATGGCGATGCCCGAAGCGAGCGTGATCTGGATCGCCGCCTTCAAGGCGGGATCGTTCAGCGACGGCCTCCAGCGGGCGGCAACGCCGCTCAAGTGCAGTGGCGGCTCTTCCAGATCGGCCGGCGTCAGCTTTGCAAGGCTTCGGGCGAGCCTTTGCCGGACGTTGCGCAGCCACAGCAGCGCCTTCACCGTTTCTTCGCGGCGCGGAGCGGCATCGCCGAGCCGCGCGATCTCCGCGTCGATCCGCCCGCCGTCGCGCGCCACCATCGCCTCCACCAGTGCCGGCGGCGGCATCGATTGGAAGCTGACGACCATCACGCTTTCGGCCGCAAGATGCAGGTCGAAGAGGTTGATGACGAGGTCGGAGGTCGTAAGGCCGGGCTGCGGTTCCGGCCGCCGGTTTTCCGTCGGAATGAAGCTTTCGGCCATCAGCACCGCTTCCTTCAGCCGCTCTTCGGCCGCATGCAGCTGACGACGATCGGCCGGTGACAGAACGGGCTTGCGGGCGATCTCCGCCAGTTGCAGCAGCATCTGGTCGACGCGACGCTGCACGCTTGCGGTGGCGCGCAGGAGGTCGCGATAGCGATCATCCGGCAACAGCCGCGTGCGGACGAGATGCGCGACGGTGGCCGAGACCGCCGCCCCGAAGAACAGGGCCGGCAACTGATCGAGCGTTGGCCTCAGATAGGCGCCGGTGAAATAGGACATGAAGGCGAACATGCCGACGGCAAAACCTCGGGGGCCGAAGGAGCGGCCATAGACCGCGAGAAAGATGATCAGCAGGAAGACGACGTCGGAAACGTAGCGGTGATTCTCGAGAACCGACGCAAGCCCGACCATCGAAACGCCGACGAGGACCGCGATGATGCGGGTGAGCCGCTGGCCGGCAATGGTGCGATCGCGCACCGCCAGTCCCCCTTCGATCGACAGCGACGCCGCAAGCCCGAAGGCGGCCGGCGGCAGCGGTGCGACGAGGTAATGAAACGCCATCAGCAGCAGGATGGAAACGACGATCGTCGCGGTGATGCGCGAGGCCTGCCGCAGGCGGGAGAAGGCCGGATCGTTGGCAAGAAGCCAATCGCGCATACGGGAACGAAGTGCCATCGGAAGCCTTTGCCTGTCCCGCGGCCGCCTGTGGACGCGCGCCGCTTTCGCCGGTTCTTCCTGCATAGCGGCAGACGCGATCTTTGCAAGGCCGGCGCGACGAAAGCAGGCGTCGAAAAGCGGTGGCGAAGAGCCGTCCGAGGTGCGTCTCCACCTCCATCCAAAGTTTCAGCCAAGCATGCTTTGCCTTGTCGGTTCTGAGTGCTATAGGGCACAGGATTTTTCAGAGAGGAAGGGACATCGCTCCCGCTGTCCCGCATAAGCTACGAGGCATATTCATGGCAAAGATCAAGGTCGCCAATCCGGTCGTCGAACTCGACGGCGATGAGATGACCCGCATCATCTGGCAGTTCATCAAGGACAAGCTGATCCATCCCTACCTCGACGTCGATCTGGAATATTACGACCTCAGCGTCGAAAACCGCGATGCTACTGAAGACCAGGTAACGATCGACGCCGCCAACGCGATCAAGAAGCACGGCGTCGGCGTCAAGTGCGCCACGATCACGCCGGATGAAGCCCGCGTCGAGGAGTTCAAGCTGAAGAAGATGTGGAAGTCGCCGAACGGCACGATCCGCAACATCCTCGGCGGCGTCATCTTCCGCGAGCCGATCATCTGCAAGAACGTTCCGCGCCTGGTTCCGGGCTGGACCAAGCCGATCATCGTCGGCCGTCACGCCTTCGGCGACCAGTACCGCGCCACCGACTTCAAGTTCCCGGGCAAGGGCAAGCTGACGATGAAGTTCGTCGGCGAAGACGGCAAGGAAATCGAATACGACGTCTTCGACGCACCGTCGGCCGGCGTTGCCATGGGTATGTACAACCTGGACGATTCGATCACCGAATTCGCGCGCGCTTCGTTCAACTACGGTATCCAGCGCAAGGTTCCGGTGTACCTGTCGACCAAGAACACCATCCTCAAGGTCTATGACGGTCGCTTCAAGGACATCTTCCAGCAGGTCTTCGACGCCGAATTCGCCGAGAAGTTCAAGGAACTGAAGATCTGGTACGAACACCGCCTGATCGACGACATGGTCGCCTCGGCCCTGAAGTGGTCCGGCGGCTACGTCTGGGCATGCAAGAACTACGACGGCGACGTGCAGTCGGACATCGTCGCCCAGGGCTTCGGCTCGCTCGGCCTGATGACCTCGGTCCTGATGACGCCGGATGGCAAGACGGTTGAAGCCGAAGCCGCGCACGGCACCGTTACCCGCCACTACCGCCAGCACCAGAAGGGTGAAGAAACCTCGACCAACTCGATCGCCTCGATCTTTGCCTGGACCCGTGGGCTCGCTCATCGCGCCAAGCTCGACGGCAATGCCGAACTCGCAAAGTTCTCCGAAACGCTTGAGAAGGTCTGCGTCGACACCGTCGAAGCCGGCTTCATGACCAAGGACCTGGCGCTCCTCATCGGTCCCGATCAGCCGTGGCTCTCGACCACCGGCTTCCTCGACAAGATCGACGAGAACCTGCAGAAGGCCATGGCTGCCTGATAGGCTCCAGTCGAAGAGACAACGAAACCCGGCCTCGCGCCGGGTTTCTTTTTTGGACCAATCAAAATTCCGGAACGCGGATCGGCGCCGGACTGCAGCCGGTACGCGCACGACCTCAAGGCGAGCACGGCCATGCTACCGGCAGCGACTGCTAGAACATGTCGCGGCTGCTGCTGCGCGGATCGTCGCTGACGATATGCGGGTCGTAGATCCCGCCTCTCGCGCTCCGGCGCCATGGCCGGGCCGGATCGACGGGGTCCCTGCCGATATCCGCCACGACGATCGATGGTCCATCCCCGCTGCATCGGGCCGCCCATTGCCCGTCGGGCGAAACAATCCCTGAAGGAGCCGTCAGGCCGGGCTGCGCGAGAACCGCAAAACTCGCCCAATAGCGATTGATCGAAGCGTGCCCCTGCACCTCGGCGGCAAAGGCAATGTCGTTCGCCAGAGCGCCGCCGGAGGTCGAAAACAGCACGCAATCGACGTTCAGCTGTTCGTATTCGCCGAAAATCTCGGGAAAGTGGCACTCGATGCCGAGCGCGCAGCCGAAGCGGACGCCGTCGACCTCGAACGTCAAAGGGATCGTTCCGGGCGTGTACATGAACGAGACCTTGGTGTTCGACAGCATGCGCTCGTCGTAGCGTGTCGCGACCGCCCCCTTGTCCGAGATCACATAGAGGCTGTTGTGCGGGCGATGCGGTTCGGTGAGCTTGTGAACGGATCCAAGGACCGTCCATAGGCCGAGGTCCCGCGCCAACGTCCGTATGGCATCAAGCTCTTTGCGCAGAACCGTCCACTCGAAACGGCGCCAATCGGACTGGCCTATTTCGCGCGGACCGATCGTCGACATGATGCGCTTGTTCGGAAAGCACGTTGCGCCCTCCGGGAAATGCAGCACCCGCGCGCCGGCCCGATGCGCCTCCCGCATCAGGTGTCGGATCCCTTCGCCGGCGTGGTGAAGGGCCGCCGCATCGCGGGGATCGTCGAAATAGCCGGATTGCGCCACGGCCAGGCGCAGCAATCTTGGTTGCGCCACCAAGTCTTCCGCCGAAGCCTGGCGAAGATGCATGAGTGCAGTCGTATAGGATTCGCCGGTCTTGGCGGCACGGGCGCGCACGCGCCGTTTGAAATTTCGGTTTTCAGTCATCACAGGGCCTTTCGCGTCTCGGGCAAGTTCCCCAGCAACCGGACCCGAAACGGTGGGACCGAGATTGCGACCCGAGACTGAAGTCCCTTTGCCTCCGTGAAAGGATCGTGCTGGGGACGATCTTTGGAGGTTCGGCGCAGGCCACGCCGAACCAAAAGGTGCCGCCCGGACACTGATTCGTCAATTGCGGGTGTGTGCTCGGGTGTCTGTCACTTCAAAGGCAGATAGATCTCGCTCAAGAGTTCGGTCGGCGCAACTTCGCGGGGATTGTTGAGATATTTCTCGAACATCAGGCTGTCGCGGATATCGCGGCCGGACTGCGGCAGCCATGTGCCGTAGAGCCATTGGTAGGCCTTCGGCATATCCGCGTAAGGGCCTTTGTGGCGAAGCACCGCATAGCGGCCGCCGTCGAGATGCTGCGGGGTCAACGGCGCCTCCGCCGGCATCGGTCCGCGCGCGCTGACGCAGGCAAAGGAGCGCAGTTTTTCCGCCGGCACCAGTTCCGGATCGTCGAGGTAGATGCCGATCATCTCCATGTCCGGCCGGAACAATTGCCGTGAAAAGAGGGTGCCATAGAGCGTCTCGAACGCCTTGCCGATCTCCATATAGGAGCCGGTGTGGGCGACGCCGACGAGGTCGAAGGCTTCGACGTCCTTCAGGGTGACTTCATACATGTCTGGAATTCCTTCCGTTGAAGCGGTTTCAAAGGCGACATGGCTCCCCTCCTTGCGGTATCGCGCCGGCGGCAGCCCATAGGCGGCCTTGAAGGTGCGGTTGAAGGATTGCAGATTGGGATAGCCAGAGCGCTGCGCGATCGTTTCGACAGGAAGATCGGTCTGGGCGAGATCGGCCGCTGCCCGCTGCAGCCGCAGCCGCTTCACCGTTCCTGCCAGCGTCTCGCGGTGAACGGCCCGGTAGATCCGGTGCCAATGGTGCGGCGACAGACAGGCAATCTCGGAAAGGCGATCGAGGTCGAGATCGCCGTCGAGATGACCGTAGATGTAGTCGCTGACCCGGTGCAGACGCCGTTCATAGGTCGCCCACGCTACCCGCTCTTCCATGTCCAACCTTTCGCGCTTTGCTCACGGATGGGTAGACCATAGATCAATTTGACAAATCCTGCGGAGTTGCGGGCGTGCTTCGACAGAGATTTGTACGAGCCTTCCGCGATATAGGACCCCAGAACGGTGCCTTGGCCAGCAATCACGTTTCGGTTTGACCGTCAGAGGCGCCGAGGCTCTGTTCGTGTGGGCTGGTGATCCGGCGGGGTATGACACGCACGGCCGGAGGGGGCTCGCGGGACCGCGAGCGTGAAGCTACACAAGCCCTGCCCGATGCAAACAAAAAGGGCGCCGCAACGGACGCCCCTTTTCCTATTCTGCTGCGGGTACCAATCAGCCGGCGAGTGCGACGGCCACCGCTTCGATCGCTTCGGCCGCCTTGTCGCCATCCGGACCGCCGGCCTGGGCCATGTCGGGACGGCCGCCGCCGCCCTTGCCGCCGAGAGCGGCGGATGCGACGCGAACCAGGTCAACGGCGCTGAGCTTCGAGGTCAAGTCGTCGGTCACGGCAACGACCGCGCTTGCCTTGCCATCGCCGGAAACGCCGACGAAGGCAACGACGCCGGAGCCGAGGCTCTTCTTGCCGTCATCGGCCAGGCTCTTCAGATCCTTGGGCTCGACGCCCGAAACGACCTTGCCGAGGAAGCGAACGCCGGCGATTTCGCGGGCGGCATCGGCCGAACCCGCTTCGCCGCCACCACCGAGTGCCAGCTTCTTCTTGGCCTCAGTCAGCTCGCGTTCCAGCTTGCGGCGCTCGTCGAGCAGCGCCTCGACGCGGCCGAGCACGTCGCCCGGCTGAACCTTCAGGGTGTTGGCGAGCGTCTTCACGCGCTCGTCCTGCTCGTTCAGATAAGCGCGTGCCGCTTCACCGGTCAGCGCCTCGAGGCGACGAACGCCGGCGCCGACGGCGCTTTCCGAGACGACGCGCACCAGGCCGATGTCACCGGTGGCAGACACGTGCGTGCCGCCGCAGAGTTCGACGGAATAAGCGCGGTTGGCCTTGGAGCCGTGAATGCCGCGGCCCATCGAGACGACGCGAACCTCGTCGCCGTACTTCTCGCCGAAGAGCGCCATCGCACCTTCGGCAATCGCATCATCGACGCTCATCAGGCGCGTGGTCACCGGCGTGTTCTGGACGATGATCTCGTTGGCCATCTCTTCAACGACCTTCAGCTCCTCGGCCGTCATCGGCTTCGGATGAGAAACATCAAAGCGCAGGCGTTCCGGCGCTACCAGCGAGCCCTTCTGGGCCACGTGGGTGCCAAGCACTTCGCGAAGCGCCTCGTGCAGTAGGTGCGTTGCCGAATGGTTGGCGCGCAGGCGCGAGCGGCGGGCGTGATCGACGTCGAGCTGGGCGGCTTCGCCGGTCTTGACCGTGCCTTCGGCCACGGTCGCGAAGTGGACGAAGAGCCCCTCGCCGCGCTTCTGCGTGTCGGTGACGGTGAGCTTGCCGCTTTCCGTCGTGATCGTGCCGGTATCGCCCATCTGGCCGCCCGACTCGCCGTAGAACGGCGTCTGGTTGAGCACCACCTGGACGGTGTCGCCCTTGGCGGCGGTTGCTACGACAGCGCCATCGCGCACGATCGCCTGGATCACGCCCTCGGCGGTCTCTGTGTCATAGCCGAGGAAATCGGTCGCGCCGTGCTTTTCCTTGAGCTCGAACCAGATGGTCTCGGTCGCAGCTTCACCGGAACCGGCCCAGTTGGCGCGGGCTTCGGCCTTCTGGCGCTCCATGGCAACCGAGAAGGCGTCGGTATCGACGGTGATGCCCTTGGCGCGCAGCGCGTCCTGGGTCAGGTCGAGCGGGAAGCCGTAGGTGTCGTAGAGCTTGAAGGCGGTTTCACCGTTGAACTGGTCGCCTTCAGACAGATCGGCAGATGCGTCGGACAGCAGATTGAGACCGCGCTCCAGCGTCTTGCGGAAACGGGTTTCCTCAAGCTTCAGCGTCTCGGAGATCAGCGCTTCGGCGCGCACCAGTTCCGGATAGGCGCGGCCCATCTGGCCGACGAGTGCCGGCAGCAGCTTCCACATCAACGGATCCTGGGCGCCGAGCAGCTGCGCGTGACGCATCGCACGACGCATGATGCGGCGAAGCACGTAGCCGCGGCCTTCGTTCGACGGCAGCACGCCGTCGGCGATCAGGAAGGCAGACGAACGCAGGTGGTCGGCAATGACGCGATGGCTGGCGCGACGGTCGCCCTCAGCCTTGACACCGGTCGCTTCTTCCGAAGCCGCGATGAGCGCGCGGAAGAGGTCGATGTCGTAGTTGTCGTGTTCGCCCTGGAGAACGGCTGCGAGACGCTCGAGGCCCATGCCGGTATCGATCGACGGACGCGGCAGGTTGACCCGCTCTTCCTTGGTGATCTGCTCGTACTGCATGAAGACGAGGTTCCAGATCTCGATGAAGCGGTCGCCGTCTTCGTCGGCCGAGCCCGGGGGGCCGCCCCAGATATGGTCGCCGTGGTCGTAGAAGATTTCCGAGCACGGACCGCAGGGACCGGTATCGCCCATGGCCCAGAAGTTGTCACTGGTCGGGATGCGGATGATGCGATCGTCGGAGAAACCGGCGATCTTCTTCCAGAGATCGAAGGCCTCGTCGTCGGTGTGGTAAACCGTGACCAGCAGGCGCTTGGCGTCGAGGCCATACTCCTTGGTGATCAGGTTCCAGGCGAGCTCGATCGCGTTCTCCTTGAAGTAATCGCCGAAGGAGAAGTTGCCGAGCATTTCGAAGAAGGTGTGGTGACGCGCGGTGTAGCCGACATTGTCGAGGTCGTTGTGCTTGCCGCCGGCGCGAACGCACTTCTGCGCCGTAACGGCCGTCGAATAGGGACGCTGCTCCAGGCCGGTGAAGACGTTCTTGAACTGCACCATGCCGGCATTGGTGAACATCAATGTCGGGTCGTTGCGCGGCACCAACGGGCTCGACGACACGACCTCGTGACCGTTCCTGCGGAAATAGTCGAGAAAGGTCGACCGGATTTCATTCACGCCGCTCATCTTGCGTCCTATTCTTAAGCACCGATTCCGGCCCGCGTCCGGCCCACGCCGCGCCACTAAGCCATTGTCCCTAAACCCTGCGGCCACCCGTGGTGACCGCACCCTCCAACGCGCTGGGTCGCCGGAACCAAAGGCTTTTATCGCTCACATATCCGACTGTCCAGACGCCAGCAAAAAACCGGCCGCCCACGGGACGACCGGTTTTCTGGTAACCTCAGTGGGCCGAGCGGCTTATGCTTCCGGCGGCTCGTCACCGTCGTCCGCTTCCGGACCGCCATTCTCGAGGAACCGATCAGCGATCAGGCCGGCGTTCTGGCGCAGCGCCGTCTCGATTTCGCGCGCGAGATCCGGATTGTCGCGCAGGAACGTCTTGGCGTTCTCGCGGCCCTGGCCGAGACGCTGGCTGTTGTAGGAGAACCAGGCGCCAGACTTTTCGACGATGCCGGCCTTGACGCCGAGGTCGACCAGTTCGCCGGTCTTCGATACGCCCTCGCCATACATGATGTCGAATTCGACCTGCTTGAAGGGAGGCGCCATCTTGTTCTTGACGACCTTGACGCGGGTCTGGTTGCCGACGACCTCTTCGCGCTCCTTGACCGAGCCGATGCGGCGGATGTCGAGGCGAACCGAGGCGTAGAACTTCAGCGCGTTGCCGCCGGTGGTGGTTTCCGGCGAACCGAACATCACGCCGATCTTCATGCGGATCTGGTTGATGAAGATGACCATGCAGTTCGACTTGGAGATCGACGCCGTCAGCTTGCGCAGCGCCTGGCTCATCAGGCGGGCCTGCATGCCCGGCAGGCTGTCGCCCATTTCGCCTTCGATTTCGGCGCGCGGCACGAGCGCGGCGACCGAGTCGACGACCAGCACGTCGATCGCGCCGGAACGCACCAGCGTATCGGTGATCTCAAGCGCCTGCTCTCCGGTGTCGGGCTGCGAGATCAGGAGGTTTTCGAGGTCGACGCCGAGCTTGCGGGCATAGACCGGATCGAGCGCGTGTTCGGCGTCGACGAAGGCGCAGATGCCGCCCTTCTTCTGTGCTTCGGCGACGGTCTGCAGCGCCAGCGTCGTCTTACCCGAGCTTTCCGGGCCGTAAATTTCAACAATGCGGCCCTTCGGCAGGCCGCCAATGCCGAGCGCGATGTCGAGGCTGAGAGAGCCGGTCGAAACCGTCTCGATCTCAATGATGCTGTCCTTCCCACCGAGCTTCATGATCGATCCCTTACCGAACGAACGTTCGATCTGGGAAAGTGCCGCTTCAAGTGCCTTGCTTTTATCCACCGATTTGTCCTCTACGAGCCGCAAAGAGTTTTGTGCCATTTGGTCCACCTTTAGGTTATTGAAGCTACCGAGGCAATGAAGCCGCCGCAGGAGTTTTTGTACATGTTTTGTTCCGTATTTGCAAGAGCGCGACAACACATTGAAAAACAATAGCTTTCAACGATACGTTCGATTCTTGTTCACGGAACGAAACCAGAGTTTTCGAATGTTGGCGCCAGCCCTTCGAACCTGCCCGGCAAGGCTCGGCCGATTCGCCTGCGCATGAGACTTTGAGCAGGTCGGGCGCGTGGCGCTTTGCGACGCGGCATTGCAGGATGCCAACAGATATTCGGCCGATCGGCCAAGCAGAGGAACATTCATGACGCAAGCTGACATCGCCGTTTTCGGTGGCGCGCATATCGACAGGCGCGGCCGTATATCGGGAACGACAGCGCCCGGATCGAGCAATCCGGGAAGCTGGTTCGAAGAAGCGGGCGGCGGTGGTTTCAATGCCGCGCGCAACCTGGCGCGGCTTGGCCACAGCGTGCGCATGATCAGCACCCGCGGCGGTGATGCGGCCGGCGAGATGGTGACCGTAGCCGCGGCCGCCGCTGGCGTCATCGACAGTCCCCTCACCTTTCTTGACCGCCAGACGCCGAGCTATACGGCGATCCTCGAAAACGACGGCAATCTGGTGATTGCGCTCGCCGACATGGAACTCTACCGGCTGTTCTCGCCACGGCAGTTGCAGCGGCGGGCGCTCCGCGAGGTCATCGCCGCGAGCAAGCTGGTGCTGACCGACGCCAACCTGCCGGAAGAAACGATCGCCGCACTTGCCCAGTCGGCTGCCGGCAACGGCCGCCTCGTCGCCGGCATCGCTGTTTCGCCGGCCAAGGTCATCCGCTACCGGCCGTGCCTCTCGCATCTCTCGTTCCTGTTCATGAACGAATCCGAGGCGCGGGCGCTGACCGGCAAGGAGGCGGCCGAGGCGGAAGAATGGCCGGCCCTGTTGCGCGGTCTCGGCATCAACGGAGGCGTCGTGACCCGGGGCGGCCGTACGGTCGTTGCCTTCGAGGGCGACAGCGCCTGTGTCGTCGTGCCGCCGGCCCTGCCCGCCCTTGCCGACGTCACCGGCGCCGGCGACGCGCTCGCCTCCGGCTTCCTTTCCGCCCGCCTTGCCGGCCGCAACATCGCCGATTGCCTGCGGCACGGCATCGCAGCCGCCGGTTTGACGTTGCGTTCTCCCTTGGCCGCATCCGAAGAGATGTCCGCGGCCAATCTCGAACAGGCGCTGGCCCTTGTGCCCACGCCCCAAATGCTGTCATGACATTTGCCAGCAGAACTCCCAAGGAAAGACCATGACCAAACCCGCTTCCCCCTTCCTGCCGATGGAATATTCCGACGAGGTCGCAGCCGCCAAGGCGCGTGGCGCGCCGATCGTGGCACTGGAATCGACCATCATCACCCATGGCATGCCCTACCCGGGCAACCTGAACATGGCCCGCAGCGTTGAAGCGATCATCCGCGAACAGGGTGCCGTGCCGGCGACCATCGCCGTCATTCATGGCGTACTGCATATCGGCCTTGACGATGCCAAGCTCGAAGAACTGGCCAAGACCCAGGGCGCGATGAAGGTCTCGCGCGCCGATCTCGCCTTCGCGATCGCCGAGCGCCGCACCGGCGCGACCACCGTCGCCGCGACGATGATCGCTGCTGCCCGCGCCGGCATCCGCGTCTTTGCGACCGGCGGCATCGGCGGCGTGCACCGTGGAGCGGAGCTCTCCTTTGACATCTCCGCCGACCTCGATGAACTCGCCCGCACCGGTGTCATCGTCGTCTGCGCCGGCGCGAAGGCGATCCTCGACATTCCGAAGACGCTCGAAGTGCTCGAGACCCGCGGCGTTCCGGTCGTCACCTATGACAGCGAAATCTTCCCGGCCTTCTGGTCACGCGACAGCGGCCTCAAGAGCCCGCTGATGCTGAACAGCCCGGCCGCGATCGCCAACTTCCAGACCATGCGCGAGCTGCTCGGCGTCGAAGGCGGCATGCTGGTTGCCAATCCGGTTCCGGAAGCTGCCGAGATCCCGCGCGAAGAGATGGAAATCTATATCGCCCGCGCGCTCGACAATGCCGAGAACGACGAGATCACCGGCAAGGCGGTCACGCCCTATCTGCTCAGCAACCTCTTCGAAATGACCGAGGGCCGCAGCCTCGAGACCAACATCGCGCTGGTCGAGAACAATGCCCGGCTTGCCGGCGAGATCGCCGTCGCGTTGAACGTGAAGTAATCCGGTAAGAAACGGCGAGAAATAGAGAAGCCCGGCCCGCAAGCGCCGGGCTTTTTACATTGGCGAAGGCTGACGATGCGTTGGAAGTTTGATCAAGCACCTGATGTTGCCTGCGTTACCTGCCGTTCGGTGCTCGCGGGGCACCCGGTTCTCGTCGCAACACATGGCGAAAGTGCTGGTGGTCGCGACGGCGGAGGTCGTCAAGCGCCACACCGACCTTGACGAGATCGCCGATCTTCCTCCCGGCTGGTCGGCAACGCGCGCCTCGGCCAATGATCCTTGGTCAAGGCAGCAGAACGACTAGGGGCGGAAGCCTAACGTACCCAGCGCCGGACCCCGGTCGATATTCCCTGGCGTTCAATGGCCCTAGGAATCGAGCATTTCGCGCACGGATACCGCCAGCTGCTTCAGCGAGAACGGTTTGGGCAGGAAGCCGAACTTGGCATCCGCCGGCAGGTTGCGGGCAAAGGCGTCTTCGGCATAGCCCGAGACGAAGATGAACTTCAGGTCCGGGTATTTCTTGCGCAGTTCGGTCAGGAGCGTCGGTCCGTCCATTTCCGGCATCACCACGTCGGATACGACGATATCGACGGCGCCGTTGAGCTCGTCCATGATGTCGAGCGCCTCGACGCCGGAGCCCGCTTCGTAGACGGTGTAGCCGCGCGTTTCCAGCATGCGCTTGCCGCCGCGGCGAACAGCCTCCTCGTCCTCGACGAGCAGCACGACTGCCGAATCGCCGGTGAGATCGGTCGGCTCCTCGTTCTTGACCACGGGAGCCGCTATCGTCTGCACCACCGGCGCAGCAACGGTTCCGGTGCCTGCCTGCGCGGGCTCCTCGGGCGCAACCGGCACCTCGATATGGCGCGGCAAGAGGATGCGGAAGGTCGTGCCCTTGCCCACTTCCGATTCCGGATAGATGTAGCCGCCCGACTGCTTGACGATGCCATAGACCATCGACAGGCCGAGACCAGTTCCCTTACCCACTTCCTTGGTCGTGAAGAACGGCTCGAAGATTTTGTCGAGGATTTCGGGCGCAATACCTGTTCCCTGGTCGGAAACTTCCACCATCACGAAGTCTTCGTCCGGCAGCTCACGGCGTCCGAAGGCCGAAACCTCCGCCGCCGGCAGATTGCGGGTGCGAAGTGTAATGATGCCGCCTTGGGGCATCGCGTCGCGGGCGTTGACCGCGAGGTTCAAAAGCACCTGTTCGAACTGGCCGAGATCGGTCCGGACCGGCCAGAGATCGCGGCCATAGTCGACCTCGACCTTGACGTTCGTTCCGGTCATGCGGTCGACCAGCATGCGCAGGTCGCCGATCACGTCGGTCATGTTGAGCACCGTCGGCCGCATCGTCTGCTTGCGCGAGAAAGCAAGCAGCTGCCGCACGAGAACAGCGGCACGGTTGGCGTTGCGCTTGATCTCCATCAGGTCGGCGAAGCTCGGGTCGGCCGGCCGGGCAGACAGAAGCAGGTGGTCGGAGGACAGCAGGATCGCCGTCAGCACGTTGTTGAAGTCGTGCGCGATGCCGCCGGCAAGCGTGCCCACGGCGTTCATCTTCTGCGTCTGCGCCATCTGGTTTTCGAGCGCTTTCTGCTCGGTAATCTCCAGCGCATAGATGATCGCCGCTTCCTCCGGCGCCTGATCGGTCTGGTCGATCACGGCATTGACGTAGAAGCGGAAATGGCGCTCGCCATCGGTCGGGTGCAGCGCGTCGATCGGCGCGATGTCGCCCTGCCGGTCCTTGGCGGCCGCCAGCGCGTCGTGCAGGCGAAGCTTCTCGGTTTCGTGCACCACGGCATCGATCAGCGCGCCGCGCTCGACGTCGTCCTGCGAGACGAGACCGGAAAACAGCTTCAGGAACGGCGCGTTGGTGCGCAGGATCCGGCCATTGCCGTCGACCGAGGCGATCGCCATCGGCGTATTGTTGAAGAAGCGGGTAAAGCGCATCGCTGCGCTCGACGCCGACTGGTCGCTGTCCTCGCCGCCCTCGCGCGACATGACGATGGTGCGGCTTTCGCCGGGCGCGCCGTCGCGGGTCGAGGAGACACGGTGGATCATGCGCACCGGCAGGCTCTGGCCGTTCAACTTGCGCAGGTCGAGGTCGAGCATCTTGGTCTTCTTCAGACCCGGTTCGGCCTGCACCGCCTGGACGAGCGTCAGCCCCTCACCGGCCACCAGATCGCCAATACTTATCGAGCCCGGCTGGAACTTGGTGAGATCAATGCCGAGCCAGTCGGCAAGCGTGGCGTTGATATAGAAGATCTCGCCCTTGCGGCCGGCGGAGAAGAAGCCCGCGGGTGCGTGATCAAGATAATCAATCGCGTTCTGCAATTCCTTGAAGAAGCGCTCCTGGTCATCGCGTTCGGCGGTGATGTCGGCGATCTGCCAGAGATAGAGCGGATTGCGCTCGCTGTCTTCGAGCGGCAGCACGCGTGCCTTCAGCCGGAACCAATGGGCGCCGGAGCCGGTGGCCGCACCGGTCGCAAGCGGCTTCAGCAGGCGGAATTCCTCATGCCCCTGCTTGCCCTCGTGCAGGCCGTTGGTCAGCCGGTAGATTGCTTCCGTCGCCTCGCGATTGCGCGACAGGATCGTTTCGAGTGACTGGATGCCGGCAGCGTTCCTCGCGCCCGTGAGCGCGCCATAGGCGGCGTTGGCGTAGATGATCCGGCCCTTCCGGTCCGTGACGATCGTGCCGTCCTCATGCGCATCGAGAAAGGCGCGCGCCAGTTCGTCCGGGCGCGATTGCGGCATCACCTCGATGAAGCCGATGACCGAGGACACGAGAAAGAAGATGCCGACCATGGCGAGAACGCCGAGGATGCCGAGCACGATCTCGTTTTCCATCTGGTTCCGGAAGATCACGAAGGCGATGGCCGAGACGGTGAGGACGATCGCGAGCAGCACGATCCGCAGCACGGTTCCGGGCCTGACGCCACGGTCAACAACCGGCATCTGGTAGTCGCCTGACTGCCGCAATTTCGTCATCGGGTCCTCTTACGCGGCCGGCGCCGCGCGCGGCGCGGCCCAGCCCTTCCGGCCGGCATCCGCTCAAACCGCCGGGCAAAATCGGCCATAGCCGACACGCCCTCGATCATTCGGACAAGAATCATCTTTAACAATCAGAGATAACAGCAAAAAGCACCTGTGCGGAAGCATTCGAGCCAATTCACAGGGAATGTCGGCGAAGTGCTTGTCCGAGCCCGAAAAAAGCCGTCAAATACTGCCACTCGAAAGGCAGAAGGAGTTCACCCTATGATGGAAACGATCATCGCCGACAACGGCAGCCGGTTCGTCGTCGCCGCTGCAGCGGTCGCGATTGGACTTTTGTGCCTCGTGGCCGTGCTCTGGATCATGCGCAACCGTCCTTCCTCGCCATTCATCCGTGGCGGCAAGAACCGCCAGCCGCGCCTGGCCGTGCTCGATGCTGCCGCTGTGGACACCCGGCGCCGTCTCGTGCTCGTGCGCCGCGACGATGTCGAGCACCTGATCATGATCGGCGGGCCGACGGATATCGTCATCGAAAGCCGGATCGTCGCCGGCGGCGACGAGCGCCCGGCCGTCAGCGAACGCTCTGCTGTCATCGAACGCAAGGTGGCCGAACCGGTGGCTGAAAGCCGTCCGGCAGTCAGGGAACCCGTTCAGCAGCCCGCGCCGACAATGCAGGCCGAACCCGTCGTCGCGACGCCGGTTCGCCCCATCACCCGGACAGAGGAACAGCCGGTCGCTCGCGTCGAGCCGGTGGCGCCCATGCGCGTTACGGCCGAACAGCGCCCGGTGGCAGCACCTGCCCTTGCTGCAGAGCAGCGCCCTCTCGCTCGCCCTGTCGCCCAGCCCGCACCCGAGAGCCCGTCTATCACCTCCGTCGCAGCACCCGCGGTCAACGTCGATGCAGCCATGAACCGCCCTGTGGCAATGGCGCAGGCTGTACAGCCGCAACCCATTCAGATGCAGCCGGCCCAGCAGCTTCAGCGCCCCGCAGCGATCATCCAGTCGCAGCCTCAGCTCCAACCGCAGCCGGCTCCTGCGACCGCCCTTTCTGATTTCGAGCGCCTTCTCGACGCGGAGATCACCGGCGACCTGCAGCGCCTGGGTCCGGCAACATCGGTCACTCCGGAAAACCGTGCGCCGGCCCATTCCGGCCGTCAGGAGCCGACGCTTGGCGCGCCTGTCGCCGACGGCGGTCATAAGGAGCCGACAATCGAAGAAGAGATGAACCGCATGCTGGCCGACATCTCCGCCGGGCGGAAGCCCTGATTGCCGCATTGGCCTGACGGCGACGTCAGGCATCGCGACGGCAGCGAGATACTTGTCTGAGCCCAGGCATCGAAGCGAAGAGCCGCTTCGTTGCTTCGGAAGAAATTCGGGACAACGGAAAAAGGCGCGGTTTGACCCGCGCCTTTTTTCAGACTGTTACGAAAGCCCGAAAGCTTATTCGTCCCGGTAGACCTTTTCCCGCCGCTCGTGGCGCTCCTGCGCCTCGATCGAGAGGGTCGCGATCGGACGGGCGTCCAGTCGCTTCAGGCCGATCGGCTCGCCTGTTTCTTCGCAGTAGCCGTAGGTACCTTCGTCGAGACGCTGCAACGCCGCATCGATCTTGGAGATCAGCTTGCGCTGGCGGTCCCTGGCTCTGAGCTCGATTGCCCGATCAGTTTCGGAAGAAGCCCTGTCTGCGAGATCCGGATGATTGGCGCTCTCCTCTGCCAGGTGATCCAGTGTCTCGCGTGCCTCGCGAAGGATGTCGTTTTTCCAAGCGTTCAACTTGGCCCGGAAGTACGCCCGGTGGTTGGCATTCATGAATTCATCGTCCTCGGAAAGGACGAAGGTACTAAGATCGATCTTCTCACTCAACGCGATTCTCCTGAAGAACATCTCATTGCGGCGGTGTATAGACCTATGGAAGCTGTGATTCAAGCCTCGCAACAGACACTCAACCGTATTTTAATGTTGCTAGCGTTTCAGGCTAACTGACGAATATTTCATCAAAATTACACATCGGATCTTGATTTCCAACTTGCGCCCACCGAAGCCGCCTCCTCTGCTCGCTGAAAAGTGACAATGACGTGTTTGCGCCATTTTACCGTCCATTCACGACCGCGGCAAAGCGCAGCACCGGCAGTCCCCGAAAAAATCACGGCGGCCAGCTTGATCTTTATTGTGCGTGCGGGGAAAGGTGACGGTCTGCCGGCCGACATGAAAGCCGGCAAAATTCTACCCTGTCGCTGCAACCGGCAGGCAACGCCGGAACCGATCGATGCAAGACAGCGCCCCCAAGGCTCTCCGCCTCTACCTCCTGCGGCACGCCCGTTCCGGCTGGGCACTGCCGGGCCAACGCGATTTCGATCGGTCGCTGGACGAGGTCGGCTACATCGATGCGGAGCGGCTTGCCCAGACGGCCGCAGACCAGGGCATCCGCCCCGACCGCATCCTCTGTTCGACGGCGGTGCGCTGCCGCGAAACGGCCGAGCCGTTCTTCCGCACGGTCAGCGAAGAGCTGGATATCCGCTACATCGATGCGCTCTACTCCGGTCCGACGAGCGTCTATCTCGACCTCATCGATGCGCACCGGCATGTAAACGCGCTGATGCTCGTCGGCCACAATCCGATGATCGAACAATTGCTCTGCAGCCTGGTGGGCGACGAGGCCGCCCGCGAGGCGCTTCCCGATGGATATCCGCCGGCTGGCCTGGCCATTCTGGATCTGCCGTCTGACGCTACCTCCGCCCGCCTGGTATCGCTGCTGTTGCCGACGCCATGAAGGCGCACCGTAAGAAGAAATGACACGTGCGCGTTGCGGCGCCGCAATTAGTGCCTATATCGCGGAGGCAGCCCGCAGCCGATCGTCGTTCGGCGGGCCTGACGATGCGAACGACCCCGGGAAACACGCCGCAAGAAAGACCAAGACTTGGCGCCTAACCTGACCAGCTTCAAAGACGACGCGCTGATCGCGCTCGACAACCTCACCGACCGCGCCTCCGGCCTCGTCAATCCCTCGATCCGGCTCGGCGTCACCGGCCTGTCCCGTTCGGGAAAGACCGTCTTCATCTCGTCCCTGGTGCACAATCTGCTGAACGGCGGGCGCCTGCCGGTGTTCGAGGCGGTGCGTTCGGGCCGGGTCTCGAAGGTCAGGCTCGAGCCGCAGCCCGACGATGCCGTGCCGCGTTTCCAGTATGAGGATCATATCGCAGCCCTGGTGCGCGATCGCATCTGGCCAGACTCTACGCGCGCCATCTCGCAGCTGCGCATCACCCTTGAATATGAGAGCGCCAGCGGCTGGAACCGGCTGTTCTCGCCGGGCCGGCTGTCGCTCGACATCGTCGACTATCCCGGCGAATGGCTGCTCGACCTGCCCCTGCTCGCGCAGGACTTCCGCGAGTTCAGCAACAATTCGGTGGCGCGCGCCCGTGCACCTGGCCGTGCGAAGTTGTCGGCCGAATGGCTGACGCTTGCGTCGTCGGCTGGCTCGACGGCGACCGCCGACGAAAGCAGCGCCCGCCGGCTCGCCGAGAGCTTCACCGGCTATCTCAGGGCCTGCAAGGCGGACGAACGCTCGCCCTCAACTCTGCCGCCTGGACGTTTCCTGATGCCGGGCGACCTCGAAGGTTCGCCGGCGCTCACCTTCTCGCCGCTTCCGGACCTACCCGAGGGCCGTGCACCAAAGGGTTCGCTCTGGGCGATGATGGAGCGGCGCTACGAAGCCTATAAGAAACATGTCGTCAGCCCGTTCTTTCGCGAGCATTTCGCGCGCCTGGACCGGCAGATCGTGCTCGTCGATGCCCTGCAGGCGATCAACAACGGCCCGGAGGCGCTGCTCGATCTCGAGCAGGCGTTGGCCGACGTGCTTGCCTGCTTCCGTCCGGGGACCAACAGCTGGCTTTCGTCCTTGCTGACGCGACGGATCGACAAGGTGCTGATCGCAGCAACCAAGGCGGATCACCTGCATCACGAAAGCCACGACCGGCTGGAGCGCATCGCCGCGCGCCTCGTCGATCGCGCCGCCGAAAGCATCGGATTGAGCGGCGCCGGCCTCGAGGTCATGGCGCTCGCATCGGTCCGGGCCACCCGCGAAGCGACCGTCAACCACGACGGCCATGCGCTGCCGGTCATCGTCGGCACCCCGATTGCCGGCGAGAAGATCAACGGCGAAATCTTCGATGGAGAAAGGAAAACAGCGATATTTCCCGGTGACTTGCCGGAAGATCCTGAAGTTCTTTTCAAGACGATGGGGACCCGGTCCGGCGCGAGGACCTATCTCGAAAGCGCTCATCCGCTGCCGGAACTCAGCTTTGTTCGCTTCCGCCCGCCACATCTTGAGGAAACCGGCGGCGGCTTGAAACTGTCGGTGCCGCATATCCGCCTCGACCGGGCCATGCAATTCCTGTTCGGAGACCGGCTCGCATGAGTGACGACAGCAACGGTCGCAGCCGCCGTCCCGGCGCCTTTTCAGTTGGCGAAGACAAGCCCGCCGAGGCCCGTCCGCAGCTGCGCGCGCGGCGCGCGCCCGCAAGTTTCGACGACAATGTGGTGCTGACACCCGATGCGGAAGACCCTTTCCGTGAGACCACGCTTGCGGTGGAGGCCCTCGCCTTGCCCGAAGCAAGTCCTCGCAAGCGCCGCCTGTCAGTTGGCAAGATCGCGACCGGCGCACTCGGCATCATCCTGTCACTGGCTGCCGGCCTCTGGGTCGACCGCCTGCTTCGCGATCTCTTCGCGCGTGCCGATTGGCTCGGTTACGCCGCACTTGCCGTCGTCGCGATCGGACTGCTGGCGCTGCTGATCGTCGTTGGCCGCGAATTTTCGGGGCTAATGCAGCTCACGGCGATCCAGAAGCTGAAAGCGGAAACGGAAGCGGCGGCCGCTTCGGCCAGTGCGAAACCCGCGCGCGCGGCGCAGGCAAAGCTCGTCCATCTGCTGGCCAGCAATCCGCGGACGGCGCGCGGGCGCACACGGCTGAAGGAAAGCGAAGGCGAGATCATCGACGGTCCGCACGTGATCGAACTCACCGAGCGCGAGCTGCTCAGCCCACTCGACCGCGAGGCGCGGCGCCTCATTCTCGCGGCTTCCAAGCGCGTGTCGATCGTCACGGCGGTCAGCCCGCGGGCGCTCGTCGACCTCGGCTACGTCCTCTACGAATCCGCCCGTCTGATCCGCGCCATGGCCGAACTTTACGGCGGTCGCCCCGGCACGCTCGGTCTGCTGCGGCTGATGCGTGACGTCATCGCTCATCTGGCCGTCACCGGCTCGATTGCCGCCGGCGACAGCCTGATCCAGCAGGTGCTCGGCCACGGGCTGGCTTCGAAGCTCTCGGCGCGCCTGGGCGAAGGCGTCATCAATGGCCTGATGACCGCACGCATCGGCATCGCCGCGATGGACCTTTGCCGCCCGATGCCGTTTCGCGCGCTGAAGCGTCCCGGGATCGGTGATTTTCTCGCCGACCTCAGCCCCGGCGCCGGACGCGTGATTGGCGAAAGCGGCGAGAAATAGCGCGGTCGCGAAACTAGATCCCCGCATACCAGTCGTAGCCGAGATCCTCCCAATAGCCGCCGCGCCCTCGACCGAAGGGCGCGAGATCGGCAACGACTTCGATCGCCTTGATGTACTTCGCCATCTTGTAACCCAGCTGGCGTTCGACCCGGACGCGCAGTGGAGCGCCGTTGGCAACCGGCAAAGCCGCACCGTTCAGGGCATAAGCGAGGATCGTTTGCGGGTGTCGCGCATCGAGCATATCGATCGATTCGTAATAGGCGACGGAGCCGCCAAGGCCGAGCGGCATGCTGTCGAAGCAATGAAAGACCACGTAACGCGCCTCGGGCTTCACCCGGGCTTCATCGAGGACGCGAGTAACGGCAACGCCGCTCCACTTGGCGATGCAGCTCCAGCCCTCGACACAGTCGTGTCGGGTGATCTGGGTGCGCGACGGCATGTTGCGCAACTCTGCAAGCGTCAGGTGAAGCGGTCGCTCGACCAGGCCGGAAACGCGAAGCCGGTATCCGGCAAAGCCGTCCTGCTTCAGCGCGAGATAGGTCGCATCACCCGGGTCGGTGGAGCCGTTCGGTCGTTGCCCCTGCCGGATCTCGCTCTCGGCAAATTCCGGCGCCAGCCGCTCAGCCGGCACCAGCAGCCGCTGTGCTCGGTAAGTAAGGCTGTTGGCGGATGCGAGAAAGTCGCGCACGCGACTGCCGCCGCCAACGAAGCCGTCGAGCGCGTCGCACCCGGCAAGCGGCAACGACGAGACCGTAGCCCCCGCCGCCGCCAGGAAGCGCCGGCGACTGAGGAGGAACGTGCTCATGTTCTTCCTCCCCGGTCCATCGAACGCCTGATGCGATAACGCCCAGTAATCATCGACCGCATCTCGTTGATCGGACCGGCGGCAAAAACCATGGCGATGTGCACAGTGAAGAAGCCGACGAGCAGAAGCATCATGACGAAATGGATCGTGCGGGCCGACTGCCTGCCGCCAAAGAGTTGAACCAGCCAGGGCCAGCCGGCGTCCATGCCCGGCGACATCGTCAGCCCTGTCGCGATCATGAGAGGAAAAAAGACCAGGAGAACAATGCCGTAGGAGAGTTTCTGCAAGCTGTTGTAACGCCCGTGATGTTCGAAGCGAAACTGCAGATGCGCGATGAAGGTCGCGGGCAAGGCGCGGATGTCGGCCAAAGCGGGAAGAATGTCCCGCCGCAGGTGACCGTTGATCGCGCTTGCGACCAGCCAGATGGAATAGACGACGGCAAACATCCAGGCGAAGAAGAAGTGCACGACGCGGCCGGTGGCGAGGTCCTGGTAGGACGGCAAGGTCAACCAGGCCGGAAAAGCCCGATAGGCCCGCTCCTGTTCCGGCCCGCTGACGCCCAGGACACCAGTGGTGTCAACGCTCAGCCCCAAGACTGTCGTCAGGCCGCGAACCTCGCCGCTTCGTTCACGCACAGGCCCAATCGACAGGATGCTGATGTCGAAGGCAAAACCCGACTGCTGCCCGACATAGAGTGCCGGGTGCGCGTTGAAGATCTGCAGGCCGCTGAGAAACAGAAAGAACAGCGCGCCGGCCCATCCCCAATGGGTAAGCCGGGTTGTCAGCCGGTGCCGCGATATCACCAGGCTCTGCTGTGCGTCTGACGCGGTCGATTCGGAATCATGTCCTGCTGTAACCATGGGAAATCTCCCGTTTCCCATGGTTATACGTAGCGCGATTGGGGCAAGTTTCATGTCCCCGCACAATGCTCGCCGAAATCCGCCAACCCACTGTATTTCCTAAGCCAAAAATGCTGTGGTCAATCCGCTTTTCGGCCACAAAGAAGCCGCGCCGCGCACCGCGCAGAAACTGTCCGTTAACCATTTGCGCGCAAATGTGGCTTTCAGTTTCGGACGTTGACCCATCAAGGATCGTTTATGTTCTCGCGCCCTTCTTTGATCGCTCGCGGCGCTGCCGCCTTCGCGCTTGCAGCCACCGTCGGCCTTGCGACACCGGCTTTTTCCGGCGCCAAGGACAAGGTCTTTTTCGAGAAGGTCGCGGGCCAGTGGAAGGGCCCGGGCGAGATCGTCGCGGGCAAGTACAAGGGCACCAAGTTCACCTGCGATCTCTCGGGCGAACCGGTTGCGGGCGATGACACCGGCATCAAGCTCGACGGCTTCTGCCGCGTCGGCGTGTTCAAGCAGCCGATGTCGGCGCTGATCACACAGAAGGGCAACACCTATACCGGCAAGTTTCTCGACGGCGCCGAGGGCAAGGGCCTGGATATCATTTCCGGCAACGTCGCCAAGGACAAGGTCGTCGTCGGCATCAATCGCAAGAAGCTGAATGGCGCCATGATCGCCCGTCTGCAGGACGACCAGACGATGAACATCACCATTTCGGTCAAGGTCGAAGAAACGATGGTGCCGGTCATCGGCGTCAGCCTCAACCGCCAGATCGACGCGATCGCTGTCGGCTCGATCAAGTAACGTTCAACACCCGAATAAACGACGAAGCCCCGGCATCGACCGGGGCTTTGTCGTTTGTGGATTATGTTGCGGTCCTGTTCAGGCGCCTGCGCGCCACCAGCTCATGTCACCATCCGCAACCTCGATGCCTGCGACGTCAGCCTGCTGCAGCCAGTCGCCGACCGGACGGCCGCCAACAGCCATGTCGGCGGCGAAATCGGCAAGCGGCATCAGTACGAAACCGCGCTCGGTCATCCTCGGATGTGGCAACTCCAGCCGCCCGCCCGCTTGCGCCACGCCCTCGAAGGTCAGCACATCGATGTCGAGCGTGCGCGGCCCCCAGCGCTCGTCGCGAACCCTCTTCATCGACCGTTCGATATCAAGGCAGGCGTCGAGCAGGGCTTCGGGCTCGAGCGTCGTGTCGACCTTGGCGCAGGCATTGTAGAACCAGGCCTGGTCCGTCTTGCCCCAGGGCGGCGTGCGATAAAGGCGCGAGACGGCCTTGACCACGCAGTCGTCGCGGGCATCGAGCAGGCGAAGCGCTTCGGCCATCGCCTTGCGGGGATCGCCGAGATTGCCGCCAAGCCCGAGTGTCGCTGCCCGCCAACTCACCTCAGACGACATGCTCGACCGTCACTTCGACATAATCGAGCACACCCGGAACCGGCGCATTCGGCTTGCGGATCGACACCTTGGCGCGCTTGATCTGCGGGAAGCGCACGCAGAGCGTCTTGGCCACTTCCAGCGCCAGCGCCTCGATCAGATAGCGGCGGCGGCCGGTGACGATGCGCTCGATCTCCTGGAAGGCGATGCCGTAATGCACGGTGTCTTCGATCGAGTCGTCGACCAGCGCCGTTCCCTGTTCGACTTCGAGCTCGGCATCGACGAAGAAGCGCTGACCGAGAAGCTCCTCCTCGTCGAAGACGCCGTGGCGCGCGAAGAAGGCGCAGTTCTTGAGGGTGATGATATAGGTCGCGCTCATGCTTCTCAGTCCCATCGGCTTTCTTGGATCGCCATGATTGCGCGGTCGAGCCGCTCAGCAGTCATGCGCGTGATTGGTAGTCACAGGTTCAGGCGGAATGCGGACGAGATAATCTCACCTCGCTCTGGCGTGCAGCATAGCATCCGCCATCGCCAGTGCATCCTTGCTGTTTGCGACATCGTGTACGCGGAAAATTGAGGCGCCGGCAACGCGCAAAAGAGCCGTTGTCGCGGCCGTCGCCATGTCGCGATCGGCCGCCTCTCGGCCGCTGACCGCGCCGACGAAGCGCTTGCGCGACGTTCCGACCAGGAATGGCAGCTCGAAACGGTGCAACTCTGCGAAGCGCGCCATCAATTCCAGGTTCTCATCCGTGTCCTTGGCGAAGCCGAAGCCCGGATCGAGAATGATGCGATCCCGCTCCACGCCGGCAGCAGCCGCGATCTCGAGCGACCGGTCGAGAAAATGAAACTGATCGGCGATCACGTCTGCGAGTTTTTCACGGCCCCGGCCCGTATGCATGACGCAGATGCCAGCGCCGCTCTTGGCGGCGACAGCGGCAATGTCGGGTTCGCGCTGAAGGCCGTGCACATCGTTGACGATATGCGCGCCGGCGTCGACCGCAAGCTGGGCGGTCGAGGCTCTGTAAGTGTCGACGGAAATCAGCGCATCGGTATCACGGGCAAGCGCTGCGATGACAGGCAGGATCCGCGCCTGTTCTTCCTCGGCGCTGACGGGCGCCGCATCGGGGCGTGTGGATTCACCGCCGATATCGAGGATCAAGGCGCCCTCCTCCAGGCAGCGCATCCCTTGCGCCACCGCGGCAACGGCATCGATAAAACGGCCGCCATCGGAAAAAGAATCCGGGGTAACATTGACGATCGCCATCAAAACGCCACGCGGCCCCAGTTCGAGGCTGCGTCCATGCGCCAGCTTCCAGCTAAATTTCTGAAATGGATTGTAAGTCATTTTCCCTCACCATCCGCATACGGCCGGGAGCCATCGTTTTGCTGTTGCGCCAGCGCTGGCTATGCCCCAAGCTTGATTGAAGTTCAACCGAAGAGAACCACGCATTGATGTCCCGAGTACGCGTCCCGTTCAAAGTCGCCCTTCTTGCTCTCCTGGTTGCCGCCCCGCTTGGCACGGCCTCGGGCGAAACCGTGGTGAACAAGAGCTTCTCCTATTTTTCGATCGGCGGCCGGACTGCGGAAGAACTGGACAAGGCACTCTCGGCCAGCGGCCCGATGATGAAATCGACCGGCGCACGGCATCCGGGCGCGACCCGCATCAAGTTCGGCGGCTCGATCACCTATGTCAGCCGCAACGGACGCTGCGCCGTCGGCTCGGCCCGCGTCACGCTCAACACGCGCATCATTCTGCCCAAATGGAAGTATCGCCGCCAGGCCGGACGTGACCTCGCCCTCGTGTGGGACACGCTGTCGAGCGACATCAAACGCCACGAGGAGCGCCACGCGGAAATCGCCCGCAATCACGCGCGGCGGATGGAGAAGATGTTCCTGGCGCTGAAGCCGCAGGACACGTGCGAAGAGATGCAGGAAAGCGTTGCCCGCGTCAGCGCAACCGCGATAGAGGCGCATGACAAGGATCAGGCTCGCTTCGACCGCACCGAAGCCGCCAACTTCGACAAGCGCATGATCCGTCTTCTGCAATACAGGCTGGAGACGCTGAAGAAAGCGCAACAGTAGATAGCAAAGCCGGAACCCAGAAGAAGAGCCTGACTATAGTCACGGCTCGGGCCATTTCGGCGGCAATACCCACAGTATTTTATTGGTGAAATATAACGATGGCTGCCGGCCGGCGACTCATCTATATTCAAACCAATGAGAGAGGGGCCGGGACAAAGACTAGCCCCACAAATTGAATAGGTTATGCGCGACGCGATTGCGGCGCGAAAAGCTTAGATGTTGCCTTTACTTTGAATTGCGCAACGTTGTTCACTTGAAAAGAAAAAAAGAAATCGAACAGCGGAGCCGGAACGGGTTCTCCTGGCGTGTCTTGGTGCAGCAGATGTTCCCTCCCTCATCTGTATGCGATGCGCCCTCCTCGCCTCGCTTGTCCAACGACCGGCGAGGCGCTTTTTTTGTGCGGAGGTCTGAAAGAAGGGGCGTGGGACGCAGGCGTTAGGCCTGGCGCTCCGGCACGTGCACGACGAGACCGTCGAGCGCATCGCTCATCTTGATCTGACAGGAAAGCCGCGACGTCGGGCGGACGTCGTAGGCAAAGTCCAGCATGTCTTCTTCCATGGCTTCCGGAGCGCCGACGGTCTGAGCCCAGGCATCGTCGACGTAGACATGACAGGTCGCACAGGCGCAGGCTCCGCCGCATTCCGCTTCGATGCCGGGAACCGAATTGCGAACGGCGTTTTCCATGACCGTCGAGCCGTTCTCGACATCAAGTTCGTGGCGCGCGCCATCAAAGGCAACGATCGTAAGTTTTGTCATGTCTCTTTCCGGAATGTACTGGTGGATTGGCCGGGCGCAAGGCCTGTTGAGAAAAGAACCCCCGCGGGCGCAAATTCAGGGAAAGTTCTTCCAACAAATCGGCCGGCCAGTCAACAACGGCCGTCATTCTGTGCGTCGCCGCGGATCGCGCCGGTAGCAATGGCTGCCGGCACGGCGCCCTCTATGCGAGGCGCGGGCATCGTGCGGCAGACAGGGGTCGGTTAGGCCCCCTGTCTGCTCGGGAGCCGCTAGCGGCAGAGCTTCAGAATGAAGAGCTCGGCTTCGAGCACGGCCGATGCGAGCTGGTCGCAGAGCGAGGCTTCGGCCGGATTGTGTTCGATCGCGCCGGCAACGCTTGCAACGTCGACGGCACCAACCGCAAGGGCTGCGCCCTTTAGCCGGTGGGCTGCCTGGGCACGGGGCGTGCCCTCGCCTTCGGCGATTTCCTTCAAGACCTGGCGCGCCTGGCGCGCAAAGAGTTGCAGCACTTCGATTTCGAGCGCCTTGTCACCCATCGTCTGGACGGCGAGGTGAGCAAAGTCGATCGGCTTTTTGCCTGACGCAGAAGAGTTTCCCGGACTATCCGGGGCTTCAAAGGCAATCCTGAGGGCCGCCATGAGCCAATTTTCCTATTGTTTGTTTGATGTTGGCCTGTTTCCGGCATCGCTTCATCGGGAGCGGTGCCGCCGCCCGCACTGTTCAGACTTCCATCTTCGGCGGGCTCCGGCACCTATTGGCTCAAATCCGGGCGCAATATAGGCAGTATTTTGGGAAAATGGTTAACGTCCGTTAAACTCTCTGATTTCCTTATCTTTTCCGGCTTTTAGACCTGCATCGCATTAAGATTTCATTAGGATTTTAATCAACCCCAAGCGCTCTTAATTGTAAGAACCCAGCTAATGTGTCACTACGATACGCTTAGGAACGGACCCGCGTACGAAAATGGCAACCGTTCCGGTGGATAAGCTCGACGCGTGGTCCCATTCGGCCACAAATGCGACTATCCGTCGAGGCAATGCAGTGGGTGATCAGTAGGGTATTGCGTAGATCCGATGCGCGTATCTTGCCGTCACCGCCCATGAGGAAGAGACCCTGCCCGCTAACGGGCCAGAGGCGCTTTCCATTCTGGGCAAAAGGTAATGAGGCGTATCCCTATGGCGACGAAAAAGAGCAATGAGTCGATCGACGAAAAGGCGTTCCAGGCTCTGGAAGCTGCCCTGAAGATTGATTTCGACGAGCTTGCATCGAGCCCGAATGACAAGACTTCCTTGGATGATCCGGAGGAAAATGTGTCTCAGCCCACCAATCAGGCGGCGACGCCCGATCAGAATAAGAAAGCACGGCCTCAGCCGGAACAGTCCCGCGGGGCACGTGCTGCAGAAGCGGCCAAGACGCTCGCTCCGGAACCTGCGCCCAAGTCCCCGTCCCTTTCCGCCGCCAACGACGATGGTCGCCGTTCGCCGGCTGCGATGCTGCGTGCGCTCGACGTGCGCTCCAATCGCGCCGCGATCCGCGTTGCTGCGCTGGTGTCCGTCATCTGGGCGGTTGCCGGCCTCGGTGTCGCCAACCTTCTTTACGGGCCGCAGATCTGGCAGATCCGTTCGCTGAGCGACCTTGCCGCCACCCCTGGCGCCGTCGGCGTCGCGATCGGCATCGTGCTGCCGATCATGCTTTTCTTCTCCTTTGCCATCATGATCGCCCGCGCGCAGGAACTGCGCAACGCCGCGCGCTCGATGGCGGAAGTCGCCCTGCGCCTTGCCGAGCCGGAAACGGCTGCTGCCGATCGCGTCATGACGGTCGGCCAGGCCGTCCGTCGCGAAGTCTCGGCGATGAACGAAGGCATCGAACGCACGATTGCCCGCGCCACCGAACTCGAAACGCTGGTTCATTCCGAGGTCAACGCGCTCGAACGCAGCTACAGCGAAAACGAACTGCGCGTGCGCACGCTGGTGCAGGAACTCGGGCTTGAGCGCGAAGCCATCATCGGCCATTCGGAGCGTATCCGTTCGGCCATCTCCGGTGCGCATGGCAAGCTGAAGGACGACCTGGAACAGGCAAGCGAAGACATTGCTTCGCGCATTGCAATTTCGGGCGAAGCCTTTGCCTCGCTTATCGACACCCGCGCGGCTGCCCTCAGCGAGAAGTCGGACGGCGCCTTGCAGTCGATCGGCAGCATGCTGACGACCCGCACCGATGCGCTGCTTTCGGGCCTGACCGCTGCCGGCCTTGGTCTCAGCACTGAATTTGACACCCGGCTTGACCAGCTCAGCGACACGCTGACGAAGCGCGGCGAAGACCTGCTCAGCCAGTTCGAAACGCGCGCCTCCTCGCTTGACGCCAGCACCGAGAAGCTGAATGCGGCGCTCAACGAACGCGCCCGCCAGCTCAACGAAACACTGATCGCCCGCACCCGCGACCTCAACGAAAGCCTGAGCGTCGGCCAGCACGCCATCACCGGTGGTCTCGACCACGTGCTCGCCTCGCTCAACGCCACGCTCGACGAAAAGGGCGCGAGCTTCCGCCAGAGCCTGCGCTCCAGCGCCGACGACGCGATCATGGACCTCGACCTTCGCGGCGGCTTCTTTGAAGAGAAGCTGCAGACGACCGTCGGCCAGCTCGCAACCGCCTTCGACGAGCGGTTCCACGAGTTTGCCTCCGCCTTCGACAAGCGTGCGAGCCTGCTCGACACCAAGCTCATGGAAAGCCTGCACCGCATCAACGAGACCGTCTCCGGCGGTTCGGAAGCGATCGGCGGCGCGCTCGACAGCAGCATCGAGAAGATCGGCTCGGCGCTTTCCGACCAGTCGCTGACGCTTGCGACCACGCTCGGCGCGACCCAGGACTTCATCGAAGAGACGATTGCGAGCCGTACCACGGAACTCGGCAACATGATCGGCGATGCGCACACCCGCATCGACAGCGTGCTCTCCGAAAAGACCAGCGGCCTCATGGGTGCCCTCACCCAGGCACAGGACCGCATCGAAAACGGCTTCGGCCAGCGTGCGGACGCACTTTCGAGCGCACTGACGACGAGCGAACAGCGCCTGACCGAAGGTCTCGACAGCCGTACCGCTGCCTTCGTCGACGGCCTGCAGGCCGCGCACGCCCGCATCGAGCAGACCCTGCACGGCTCGACCGACGAGATCACCAGCGCCATCGCTGCCAGCCAGCACCGCCTCGACAACACCCTGTCGGAACGCACGCTCGCGCTTTCGACGATCCTCTCCATGGGCGCGGACTCGATCGACACCGCCGTCAGCGGCACGGCTGACCGGCTGGAGCGCGTCCTTTCCGAACGCGGCGAAGCGATCTCCGACGCGCTCACCAACCAGACGACGGCGCTTGACGGCGTACTCGCCGAGCGCGCCGCCGCCATCACCTCGACGATGTCGTCGCGTGCCAACGAGATGGCCAATACGCTGAGCCGTCACGCCGAAGACGTGGCCGACAGCCTGACCTTCCGGGCAACCGCCGTCGCCGAAACCATGACCGACCGCGTCGGTGATATCGAGCAGAAGCTCTCCGAGAGCGTCAACACGATCGCCGAAAACCTCGGCGGCCGCGTCAGCCTGATCTCCGATACGCTCACCCAGACGAGTGCCCGCATCGCCGAGGATCTGAGCGGCCGTGTCAGCAAGATCTCCGATACGCTGACCGAGACCAGCGCGCACATCGCCGATGCGCTGACGGCGCGCACCACCGAAGCGACCGCGTCGCTTGCCGGCAAGGCAGCGGAAATCGAGGAGACGCTGAGCGGCCGCGCCGAGCACCTGCGCGATACGCTCTCGTCCACGCACGAACAGATCCGCGTCACGCTCGACGACCGCATCAACGCCATCAACCTTGCCGTCGGCCAGGGCCGCGAGCAGCTCGAAGGCATGCTTGCCGATCAGTCGACCGCGATCGCCACGACGCTCGCCACCAGCGCCGGCATGCTGGAAATGTCGCTCGAAGAGCGTCAGTCGGCACTCGCCAGCGCCATCGACCGCAGCGGCGAAGTGCTCGACAGCCGTATGCGCTCGACCACGGGCCATATTGCCGAGCGCCTGGCCGAAACCGCCAACCAGATCAGCCTGGCGGCCGACAGCCTCACCAACCGCGTTGACCTGTCGATCAACGGCCTCAACGATCGCCTTGACGATACCGGCATGCGCGTCGAAACCACCCTCGGCGCACTCGAAGAGCGCATGCGCGAGAGCGCCGGCAACATCAGCTCGATCGTCGATGAAACCGGCATGCATCTCGAGACCCGCGTTGGCGTCCTCGAAGACCGTATTCGTGGCACCGTCGGCAACGTCGGCGCCGTGGTCGACGACACCGGCGCACGGATCGAGAGCAATCTCGGTGCCCTCGAAAACCGCATTCGCGGCAGCGTCACCAATGTCGGCTCCGTCGTTGATGATGCGGCGGCCCGTGTCGAAGGTGGCCTCAGCGCGCTCGAAGACCGTATCCGTGGCAGCGTCAGCGGCGTCAATGCGATCGTCGGCGAGACCGGTGCACTGATCGAAAACAGCCTCGGCGTCCTTCAGGACCGCATCCGCGGCAGCGTCAACGACGTCAACACTCTGGTCGACGATACCGGCCTGCGCCTGGAAGTCAGCCTCAGCTCGCTGGAAGACCGGGTTCGCGACAGCGTCGGCAGCGTCAACCAGATCGTCGACGGCGCCGGACAGCGGATCGCCGACAGCCTTGGTGACCGCGCTGGCGACATCGACCGCATGAGCGAAGTTGCGGCAACCCGGATCACCGGCGCCATCGAGTCCGGTGCGGAACGCATCGCCGAACGCCTCGGCACCATGGATCGTGCCCTCAACATCGGCCTAGATAACGTCAACCGCACGATCGAGGGCAAGGCGGCCGTTCTGGTCACCAGCCTGCGCGGCGCCGTTCACGAGGCAACGCAGGATATCGACGCTGAAGCCAATCGCCTGGAAGGCAAGACGTCCGACATCGTCGCCAATCTGCGCAGCGCAGTCGGCGGCGTGGCTGAGGACTTCGATGCCGAAGCCGTGCGCCTGGAAGACAAGGCAGCCGGTCTCGCAAACACGCTCCGCAGCGCCGTTGGCGATGTCGCGCAGGAACTCGACGCAGAAACGCTGCGCATGGAAGACAAGGCTGCCGGCCTCGTCAACACGCTTCGCAGCGCCGTTGGCGACGTCGCCCAGGAACTCGACGCAGAGGCACTGCGCATGGAAGACAAGGCCGCCGGCCTTGTGAACAGCCTGCGCGGCGCCATCAGCGGTGCAGCTCAGGAAATCGACGCGGAAGCTGTCCGCTCGGCCGGGCTGCTGTCGAAGGCAGGCGACGATTTCGCCTCCGCGCTTGCCGCTCGCCAGGCAGACTTCGCCAACACGATCGACCAGACGGCAGCCGCCACCGCCGCGCGCCACGCCGAGCTTGCCAACTCGATCGAGCAGAAGGCGGCAGCGACCGCTGCACGTCATGCCGAGCTTGCCCGCTCGATCGCCGACGCGGCCGACACCGCAAGCGCACGGCTGGCCGCAACGCACAGCCAGATCGCCAACCACGCCGACAACATCCACCAGGGCCTCAGCAATACGGAGAAGGCGCTGGAAGCCCGTGGCGAAGCAATCCGCACCACGCTCGACGAGCGCACCCGCGAACTCAACTCGATGCTCGCCGGCCGCTCGATGGAGCTGTCGCGCCTGATCGACGAGCAGGCACGCCCGGTCATCGACCAGTATGCCGCCACCGGCCGCGAGGCAGCCGAGCGCATCGCTGCCGTGACCCAGGAAAGCGCCGACCGCCTGCGTGCGGAAAACGCCGCCCTCGTCAACGCCATCGCCGAGCGCACGGGCGAGACGCTGAACGCGATCTCCTACCGCGCCGAAGAGACGGCAAAGGCGATGAAGATGGTCGAAAACCGTCTGCAGTCGACCGCCCTTGGCCTGATCGACCAGCTCGCCAACAACAATGCGGCCATCGCCACGGTCATCGACCAGGCGAGCAGCAACCTCGGCGAAATGGACCAGCGTCTGGAATCGACGATCGCCCGCGTGTCGGAATCGACCCGTCAGGCCTCCGACATGCTGTCGACCTCCACCCGCCTCATCGAAGGCAAGGTCGACAAGCTCTCCGATATCTCCGCCTCGACCCTGTCGCAGATCGGCGGCATTGTCGGCCGGTTCGAAGACCACTCGCGCGTTCTCGGCCAGGCCTCTGACCTGCTCGGCGCGGCCCAGTCGAACCTCGTCAGCACGCTCGAGGAACGCCAGGATGCGCTTCGCACCCTGTCGGTCGGCCTCGTGCAGCGCTCGGAAGAGATCGAACGCACGATGCGTGCGCTCGAAGGCTTCGTCGACGGCGCCTTCCAGCGGGCCGAAGAACGCTCGGGCCACGTTGCCGGCAACCTGCGCAGCGGTATCCAGCAGTCCTTCGCCGATGTCGGTCGCCTGCTGACGAGCGCCGAACAGCGCGCGGCAGAAGCTGCTGAATCGATGCGCAACACGCTCGCCCAGGCCGGTGACGAAGCCGGCGCCTCGGTCGAGCAGGTCTTCAGCCGTGCCGAAGAGCGTTCGCGCCAGATCGCCAACACGCTTCGCTCTGGCGTCGAGACCTCGTTTGCCGACGTCAACAAGACGCTCTCCTCCGTCGAAGGCCGTGCGCTCGGCGCATCGGAAGCCCTTCGCCAGGCGATCGCCAAGGTCGGTGAAGATGCCGGTGCCTCGATCGAGGGTGCCTTTGCCAATGCCGAGGAGCGCTCCAAGGAAGTCGCCTCGCGTCTGCGCGGCAGCGTTGCGGCCTCGGTGTCCGACATCGAGCGCATGCTTGCCGAAAGCGGCAAGAAGTCCGATGGCGTCGCAGACCAGCTGCGTGACGCCGTTCGCGTCGCGATCGACGAGGCGATCGGCCGCTTCAGCGGCGCGACTGACGAAATCCGTCGCTCGGCTGGCGAGATCCGCAAGGAACTCGACATGACCCGCGAAGAGCTGAAGCGCGGTGCCTTCGACCTGCCGGAAGAAGCCAAGGAAAATGCGGCCGTCATGCGCCGTGCCGTCGGCGAGCAGATCAAGGCGCTGCAGGAACTGTCCGACATCATCGGCAAGTCCTCGACGCAGCTCGAAGTGGCCCAGCCGCTGCGCCAGCAGCCGGCCGCCACTCCGGTCGCCCGTCCCGTGCAGCAGCAGGCAGCCCCGCAGCCGCAACCGGTCGCACAGCCGCAGCCCCAGCCAGTGGCACAGCAGCCGGTGGCACAGCAGCCGGTAGCGCAGCAGCCCGTCATCGAGCAGCCGCGCCGTCAGGAACCGGCGCCGGCGCTGCGCGGCAGCCTCGGTATCGAGCAGCCCGCCGTTCGCCAGCCGGCGCCGACGCAGGCTGTGAGCAACGAGGTCGCCGAAGGTGGTGGCTGGATGCGCGACCTGCTCCGTGCGGCGTCGCGCGAAGAAGCACCCTCGCCCGCGCCGCAGCGTCCGGCCGAGGCTCAGCCGACCGCACGGGCCGGCGACAGCCGCAACCCGCGCCACGTGGTTGAATCGCTGAACTCGCTTTCGGTCGATATCGCCCGCGCCATCGATCATGATGCGTCGGTCGATCTGTGGCGCCGCTACCAGCGCGGCGAGCGCGACGTCTTTACGCGTCGCCTCTACACGCTGAAGGGCCAGCAGACCTTCGACGAGATCAAGCGCAAGTACGACCGCGAGCCGGAATTCCGCACCGCTGTCGACCGCTACATCGCAGATTTCGAAAAGCTGCTCGCCGATGTCGCCCGCAACGACCCGGACAAGCGCATCACCCAGACCTACCTGACGTCGGATACCGGCAAGGTCTATACTATGCTCGCCCACGCCGCCGGCCGCTTCAGCTAAGCGAGCCCCGATAGAAACAATCAAAACGGCCCCGTCTTGCGACGGGGCCGTTTTCGTTTGCAGGGATATCAGAGAAGAAAAGCGACGGATCACTTCCGCTAAGATACTAGCGATCCCTTGTGATGCAGAGCGCTCCTTAAGGCGCTCCCGGCACGCGTACGACCGGACTCCGCCCCTTCTCGCAAGTTCGGGCCACTACCCGCTAATCATGGCTGCGCGAGCGGGATTTGGGTTCGTAGGCGGGTGTCGTGAACAACGGGCTGTCGACATGCTTTAGCCGCGCCTGGCGACGCGTGCTGACTGGACCGGCTCAACGCAGTGGCGAACAGCCGCCGACATTGGCGGGCTTGACCCGGCCCGCCTGCAGATCCTTCAGGTAAGGCTTGTTCGGGTCCGGTCCGCCGAGCACGCCGTCGTAGGTCGCACGGTCGATGTTGAGCATGCGGCCGGTTGCGGTGAAGCTGACCATCTCCTTCTTGTTGACATAGGCCGAAGCGACGTTCAGCCGGCAAAAGAACGTCTTCTCGCCGTTTCCGACCACCCAGCCCCAGGCGCCGGACTTGCCCCTGGAGAGCTTGCCGGTGGCGTAGCCTTGCTTGGTGAGCGTCGCGTAACTCTCGGCCTGTGCAATACCGGGAACAAAGGCAAGGGCTACCGCGGCGACCGCCGCCAGGCGCTTGAAAGAAATAGACATCGAGATTCAACCCCCTTGAAGAAACAATAACGCAGCCTTCTAGGCGGGCGCCAAGGGTCGATGCAACCATAACATGCGGTCGTCCTTAACGTGCATCCGGACGGCCAGACACTCAGCCGCAGGAATGGATGTTGACATCATCGCGCTCTGCATCTGAAGTTCGTCCGATGGATAGGGAACTGCCTTGCACGACACAGCCGATTGAAATCTGCGATTGGTCCTCCGATTGGGCGGAGCGGTTTGCCACCAAGGCGAAGACGATCCGCCAGGTTTTGGGCGATCATGCCTTGCGTATCGACCATATCGGCTCCACCGCAATCCGTGGTCTGGCTGCCAAGCCGATCATCGATGTTCAGATTTCAGTTGCCGATCTGGAGTCCCTCGACGTGCTGGCGGAAAAAATGGCGGCGATCGGCTACCTGTGGCGGCCGCAGAATACCGATCTGACGAAACGCTACTTTCGTGAGCGCCCTGCCGACGAACGCACGCACATCCACGTGCGCCGAGCGGGAAGCTGGCAGGAACAATGGTCGCTGCTGTTTCGCGACTACATGCGCGCCCATGCCGAGGAACACGGCCCATACGTCGAGCTGAAGCGGGCATTGGCATGCCGACATCGCCACGACCGGGCAGCCTATACCGAGGGCAAGTCGGAACACTTGTGGCAGGTCATTCGACGCGCGGATCGGTGGGCTGCGGCAAGGGGCTGGAGACCAGGTCCTTCCGATGCATAGGAGCTGCGGATCGACAGGCCGGTCTTCCGCTGCCCCGGCACAGCCTTAATCCGAGATCGGTGCGGTGGCCAATGATCGGCCGAATACGGTAGCGGCTGTCTGCATCGCAAGCCTGTCCTGCGAGCGACTGGTCTTTAGCCGCCTGCCCTTCGCCAAAGGAATGCGTGAAGCATCGCGAACTTGCTGCAGGTCCGGCCAAATTCCTCGCCCAAGGTCAACGGTGTCGAGATGCACGGTGGCAAACGAAAAAGGCCCCGGACGAACCGGGGCCTTTTTCGTTGGGTCTTGGTCGTACCGGCCTGAGCCGGAGCCGATCAATGTTCCTTGTTGGCGTAGACCGACTTCTTGGTGAGGTACACCAGGCCGGTGAAGATCAGCAGGAACACCATGACCATGAAGCCGGTGCGCTTGCGCTCTTCGAGGTGCGGCTCGGCGGCCCACATCAGGAACGCCGAAACGTCCTTTGCGTACTGGTCGACCGTCTGCGGCGTGCCATCGTCATAGGTGACCTGGTCGGCGGAGATCGGCTGAGCCATCGCCAGCGCGGCAGCGTTGGCGAAGTACGGGTTGTAGTGCGTGTCTTCAGCCACTTCGATGCCCTGCGGCGGATCCTGGTAGCCGGTCAGCAGCGCGTGGATGTAGTCCGGGCCGCCTTCCTGGTAGGGCCAGAACATGTCGAAGATGAACTGCGGGAAGCCGCGCTCGATGCCGCGAGCCTTGGCGATCAACGAGAAGTCCGGCGGAGCTGCACCGTTGTTCGATGCGGCAGCCGCTTCCTTGTTCGCGTAAGGCGACGGGAAGTGGTCGGAGGCGACAGCCTTGCGGGTGAACATCTCGCCGTCGGCGTTCGGGCCGTCCTGAACTTCGTAGTTCGCCGCAAAGGCCTTTACCTGGCCTTCCGAATAGCCCAGGCCTTCCAGCGTGCGGAAGGAAACCAGGTTCATCGAGTGGCAGGCAGAACAGACTTCGGCGTAGACCTTCAGGCCGCGCTGAAGCTGACCCTTGTCGTAGTGACCGAAGGGACCGGCAAAGCTCCAGTCCTGCTGTTCCGGCTTGTGGATCGGATAGTGGGGCGTACCGCCGCCATGCTCCTCGCCGCCCTTCGCCTCTTCGGCAACAGCCGTACCGAGACCGAGACCAGCGACGACAGCGAGTGACAGAATGCCTGTAACAAGCTTTTTCATTGTTGTGGGTTCCTTATCAATCGCTGTTCTGATCAGGCGCGCGCGGCAGCCGGCTGCGCCTTGGCATTCTGCTTTTCCAGCACCGCTTCGGTGATAGAGTTCGGAATGCGCTTCGGCGTCTCGATCAGACCGAGGACCGGCAAGATGACGAGGAAGAAGCCGAAGTAGTACAGCGTGCCGATCTGCGACATCACGACGTACAGGCCTTCCGCCGGACGCGAGCCGAGCCAGCCGAGCAGGATGGCGTTGGCCACGAAGACCCAGAAGAACAGCTTGTACCACGGACGGTAGACGGCCGAGCGGACCTTGGACGTGTCGAGCCAGGGCAGGAAGAACAGGATGATGATCGAGCCGAACATCACCAGAACGCCACCGAGCTTGGAGTCGATCGGGCCGACATTGAAGGTGATGGCGCGCAGCATCGCGTAGAACGGCAGGTAGTACCATTCCGGAACGATGTGAGCGGGCGTCTTCAGCGCGTCAGCCGGAATGTAGTTGTCCGGGTGGCCGAGGAAGTTCGGCTGGTAGAAGACGAACCAGGCATAGATGATCAGGAAGACGGAAACGCCGAGTGCGTCCTTCAGCGTCGCATAGGGCGTGAAGGGCACGGTGTCGGTCTTGGACTTGACTTCAACGCCGGTCGGGTTGGTCTGACCTGTTACGTGCAGGGCCCAGATGTGCAGGACGACGACGCCGGCGATCATGAAGGGCAGCAGGTAGTGCAGCGAGAAGAAGCGGTTCAGCGTCGGCTGATCAACGGCGAAGCCGCCGAGCAGGAACTGCTGGATCCACTCACCCACCAGCGGGAAGGCGGTGAAGAAGCCGGTGATAACGGTCGCGCCCCAGAAGGACATCTGACCCCAGGGCAGAACGTAGCCCATGAAGCCGGTCGCCATCATCAGCAGGTAGATGACCACGCCGAGGATCCAGAGGATTTCGCGCGGAGCCTTGTACGAGCCGTAGTAGAGACCACGGGCGATGTGCAGGTAGACGGCGATGAAGAAGAAGGATGCGCCGTTGGCGTGCATGTAGCGCAGCAGCCAGCCGTGATTGACGTCGCGCATGATCTTCTCGACCGAGTTGAAGGCGACGGTCGTTTCAGCGGCGTAGTGCATGGCCAGCACGATACCGGTCAGGATCTGGACGATCAGCATGACCGAGAGCATGGCACCGAAGGTGTAGGCGTAGTTCAGGTTCCGGGGAACCGGGTAGCTGATGAAGCTATCGTGAACGAGACGCGGCAACGGCAGACGGGAATCAACCCATTTCTCAATGCCAGTCGTCGGCGTGTAGGTTGAATGTTCAGCACTCATTATCAGTAGTCCCCTCAACCGATCTTGATAACTGTGTCGGATACGAACGAGAAGGTCGGCACGTGAAGGTTCTCCGGCGCCGGACCCTTACGGATGCGGCCGGCCGTATCGTAGTGCGAACCGTGGCAGGGACAGAACCAGCCACCGAAATCACCGGCCTGGCCAAGCGGCACGCAACCGAGATGGGTGCAGGAACCGATCATGACGATCCAGTTTTCCTTGCCTTCGCCGGCGGAACGATCGAGGTCGCTCGCGGAAGCGTCGGCCGGAAGGTTGGCGTTGCGCGCAACCTGGTCCTTAAGTTCGTCCAGCTTGACGGCCTTTGCCTCCTCGACTTCCTTCTCCGTACGGTTGCGGATGAAGATCGGCTTGCCGCGCCATTTCGCCGTCAGCGACATACCGGGCTGAAGGCTCGATACGTCAACCTCGATCGAGGCGAGCGCGAGCGTCGATGCGTCCGGACGCATCTGGTCGATGAACGGCCAGGCGACGGCACCAGCGCCGACGACGCCTGCCATACCGGTAGCCAGATAAAGGAAGTCGCGGCGAGTGGGCTCGCCCAAGGCCTCGCTTGAAGTGTCGTGTTCGCTCACGGCTAAACCATCCTCTCACGCAATATTGCGGAAACCGCATCCGCCCCCGGCGAAATTCCTGCCCCTTGCGGTTTGATCCAGGTCAAGGAACCACGCCCTATTCATAGTGCTGTCGCCCCATCGCCTTGCAGTTGCAAATGCGACATCGGCACAGAATCCGAAAAGAATCGGCGCGCGCACAGCACGCAGAATCCCCGTCAATCCGGCGCGTTCTATGCTTGATCGCAAATTATGTCCAGCCTTGACAAGGGCATGTGGGCAGATTGTCGCGGGGAAAAGCGCGGCCAATTGGCACAAGGACTTGACGGCCATCAGTTGGGCGGAATTTGCGCCCGCCGGATGGGCTTGAAGGCGTCCGTAAAGCGCCCTACTCCGCCGCCTCTTCCCGGGCGAGAAATCCGCCGGACTGGCGTGACCAGAGCCCGGCGTAAAGCCCGCCGCGGGCGACAAGTTCGGCGTGCGTTCCCTGTTCGACGATCCGCCCCTTGTCCATTACCACCAGCCGGTCGAGCGCGGCGATCGTCGACAGCCGATGCGCGATCGCGAGCACCGTCTTGCCCTGCATCAGGCGGTCGAGATTGGACTGGATCGCCGCTTCGACTTCGGAATCGAGCGCCGAGGTCGCCTCGTCGAGCACGAGGATCGGCGCATCCTTTAGCATCACCCGGGCGATCGCGATGCGCTGCCGCTGTCCGCCCGAAAGCTTGACGCCGCGCTCGCCGACATGGGCGTCGAGCCCCTTGTGGCCGCGCTGGTCCTGAAGGTCGGCGATAAAGTCGTAGGCTTCGGCTTTCCGCGCCGCAGCGATCAGTTGCTCCTCGTTCGCGTCGGGACGGCCGAAGAGGATGTTGTCGCGGATCGAGCGGTGCAGAAGTGAAGTATCCTGGCTGACCATGCCGACCTGGGCGCGCAGCGACTCTTGCCTGACGGACGCGATATCCTGGCCGTCGATCAGAATGCGCCCGCTTTCAAGATCGTAGAAGCGCAGCAGGAGGTTGACGAGCGTCGACTTGCCGGCTCCGGAACGGCCGACGATGCCCACCTTCTCGCCCGGGCGCACCACGAGCGAGAAATCGTCGATGACGCGGTCGCCCTTGCCGTAGTGGAAGCGGACGTGCTCGAAGCGGATTTCCGGCTTGCTCACGGCCAGTTCCGTCGCGTCGGGCCGATCGACGAGACCGATCGGCTGAGAGACCAGTTCGGCCGAGTTCTGGATCGTGCCGATGTTGCGCATGATCGAGTTGAACTGCGTCATCATGCGGCCAAGCAGCATGTTGAGCCGGAGCACCAGTGCCAGCGTGAAGGCGACCGCGCCGGAACTGATCGAGCCTGCGAGCCAGAGATGGATGGCGTAGACCGCGATCGCCGTGATCATCAAGCCGGAAAGCAGTGCCAGCGAGGCGCGCACGGCCGTCAAGAGCCGCGTGAACGGGATGACCGCGCGCTGGAACCGGTCGAAGCCGCCGCGGATATAGCGGTCGTTCTCCTCGTCGCGCCCGAAGAGCTTCAATGTCTGGATGTTGGAATAGGCATCGACCATGCGGCCGTTCAGCATCGACGCCATTTCGGCGGTATCGCGGGCGTGCTTGCGGATGCGTGGAACGAAAAAGCGCGCCAGCACCAGGAAGACGACGATCCAGAAGCCGACCATCGCGGCCAGACGCCAGTCGAGCTGCGCCACCAGCGCCATGGTGGACGCCGTGTAGATGACGATGAACCAGACGACCTGCAGCAGCGAGACGAGCAGGTCGCTCGTTGCCTGCGCGCCGGCCCAGACCTTGGTGACGATGCGGCCGGAAAAGTCGTTCTGAAAGAAGGTCAGCGACTGCCTGGCGACGTGCACGTAGGATTGCCAACGCACCAGGTTCAAAAAGCCTGTCGTGATCGCCTGTTCTTCGACGAGCGCCGCCAACGACACCGCGATGAAACGGAAGACCATGACCGTCAGGAGCATGAACAGAAGCTCCGGGCCATTGGCGGCGATCAACCCGCTCCAGCCAGCTTCCGGCTTCACGGTGTCGAGCAGATCGACGAGCCGCCCGACGAAGTAGAAAAGACCCGCCTCCAGCATGGCGACGAGGCCGCCGAGCACAGCCATAGCGATGAACGGTCCCTTGGCCTGTCTGGCGTAGAACCAGGCAAACCCCCAGAGCGATTTCGGCGGCTGCAGGCGCTCGCGCGGTGCGAAGGGCTTGATCCAGTTCTCGAAGAGGCTGACGATGGCGCTGAGCATGGTTCCGATATAGGCGGTTCGGCAGGAACAGCAATCGGTTTCGACACAATTGCAGATTACAAATGCGTAACGTCTAACAAAGAGGCCCGCCGCTCTTTCGAACGGCGGGCCTCAGGTTGCTTACTCTGCGGCCTCTTCCTTCTCGACGTCGTCGGCGATGAAGCCACCCGACTGGCGAGACCAGAGGTCGGCGTAGAGACCGCCATGGGCAACGAGCTCGGCATGCGAGCCGGTCTCGACGATGCGGCCGGCCTCGAGGATCACCAGTCGGTCCATCTCCGTCAGCGTCGACAGGCGGTGGGCGATCGCGATCACCGTCTTGCCGGCCATCAGCGCGAACAGGTTCTCCTGGATCGCCTGTTCGACTTCGGAATCGAGCGCCGAGGTCGCCTCGTCGAGGATCAGGATCGGCGCGTCCTTCAAGAACACGCGCGCGATCGCGATACGCTGGCGCTGGCCGCCGGAGAGCTTGACGCCGCGTTCGCCGACCTGCGCGTCCAGGCCCTTGCGGCCCTGGTTGTCCTCGAGCCCCTGGACGAAGTCCCAGGCGTTCGCCTTCTTGGCCGCCGCAATGATCGCCTCGTCGTCCGCTTCCGGATGGCCATAGGCGATGTTGTCGCGAATGGAGCGGTGCAAGAGCGAGGTGTCTTGCGTCACAACGCCGATCTGCGAGCGCAGGCTGTCCTGCGTGACGGTGGAGATATCCTTGCCGTCGATCCGGATCGCACCGTCCTCCAGGTCGTAGAAGCGCAACAGCAGGTTCATCAGCGTCGTCTTGCCCGCACCCGAGCGACCGACGAGGCCGATCTTCTCACCCGGCTTGATGTCGAGCGACAGGTGATCGATGACGCCCTTGGCCTTGCCGTAGTGGAAGCGGATGTTGTCGAAGGCAATCGCCCCCTTGTCCGCTGTCAGCGCCTTGGCGTCCGGCTCGTCGACGATGTCGTGCGCCTTGGTCATCATGCCGATGCCGTCATAGACCGTGCCGATATTCTCGAACAGCGCCGAGACTTCCCACATGATCCACTGCGACATGCCGTTGATGCGCATCGCAAGGCCGACGGCGATCGCGATCGCGCCGACGGAGATCGCACTCGTCAGCCACAGATGGATGCCAAGCGCTGCGATCGCAAAGAGCGCGATACTGTTGTTGGCATAGACCAGCACATGGAACAGCGTCACCTTGCGCATCTGGCGATGCACGGTGTCAAGGAAGCCGTCCATGCCGTCGCGCGCATAGCCTTCCTCGCGGCCGGCATGCGAGAACAGCTTGACCGTACCGATATTGGTGTAGCTGTCGACGATCCGGCCGGTCATCATCGAGCGCGCGTCCGCCTGCTCCTTGGAGATCTTCTGCAGCCGCGGCACAAAATAGCTGACGATGCAGATGTAGATCGCCAGCCAGATGCCGAGCGGGATCACCAGCCGCCAGTCGGCGGTGGCGACGACGGCGAGCATCGTGATGAAGTAGCTGACGACATAGACGAAGACGTCGAGGATCTTCATCACGGTTTCGCGCACGGCTAGCGACGTCTGCATGACTTTCGTTGCCACGCGTCCGGCGAACTCGTTGGCAAAGAAGGTCATGCTCTGGCGCAGCAGGTAGCGGTGCATCTGCCAGCGGGCGATCATCGGATAGTTGCCGAGCAGCACCTGATGCATGATCAGCGAATCGATCGCCACGAGGCCCGGCAGGCCGATGAGGACGAGCGCACCCATCCAGAACAGCCGTCCGCCTTCGGCGGCGAGGAAGCTCTCGCGGTCGGCGCTCGACAGCCAGTCCACCATGTTGCCGAGGAACTGGAACAGCGCCACTTCGCCAATGGCGATCAGCGCCGTACAGACGGACATGATGATGAGCCACGGCGCAGCCGGCTTGGAGTAGTGCCAGCAGAAGCCGAACAGAGTCTTCGGCGGAACCGTCGGCTCCTCCGGCGGATAGGGATTGAGGCGGGATTCAAACCAGCCAAACATAACATTGCTCCTTCAGAGTATTTTGAAGGAAAGCGGGATTTCGCCCCGCATTCTTATGATGAAAAAGTCAGTCCGGAAATGCAGCCCGCAAAGGGCTTCGTCTTCCGGAGTCCCGGAAGCGCGTCGATCTCGGTTAAAAGATAGGTCGCGGAACCGGTCAGGCCAAACGGTGGCCCACTACTCCAGGAAGGCGTGTCAACATCAATACATTCATGTTTGCCTCCGTCGGTTCGCGTTGAAGAGGTCCGATCTCTACCCTTATTCGCGCTCGCATGCCAGATTGTCGCAGGCACTTTCTTGCCCAATTTTTCATCGCTCCGACCGCTGTTGCCGTTTCGGCACAGATTAGCGCAGGCAATATGAGCGACCTCAAAAGCAAGCAGCGCCGGATGTTTCGCAGCGGAGAACAAGGATGATCGCTTCATCGGACGCGCCTCCTGACCTTCAAGGTGTCGGCTTTCTCCTGCGGCGCCCCGCGAGGGTGACGCAGACGCGCGCCTGAGGCTCGGCCGCCATCCGGATATCTACCGGATGTTCGGTTCGGGCAGGTCGTTTCCCGGCCTCTTCGGCCACGGTGAAGCGGCCGCCTGGGTAACGCGCATCGCCGAACATCCGGCCGCCTGGATCATCGATCAGGACGGCCTTGTCGGCGAAGTGCGGCTCGACAACATCAACCGCGCCGATCGCCGCGCGAACTTCGCCATCGGCATTTTCGATCCGGATCGCCTTGGCAAGGGTCTTGGCACGGCGGTCATCAAGCGGGTATTGGCCTATGCCTTCGACGAACTTGCCCTCCATCGGGTCTCGCTGAGGGTCCTCGCCTTCAACGAGCGGGCGATTGCGGCCTATCTCAAGTCCGGTTTCTCGATCGAGGGCCGCGAACGCGAATCGGCGTTGATCGACGGTGAGTGGCACGACGACATCATGATGGGCATCCTGGCTGCGGATTTCGATACGCGGCGCAACGCCCCTGCAAACGAGTAACCTGACGTGAGCAATCTGCGCATCGCCCTCTACCAGCCCGATATTCCCGGCAATACCGGCACGATCCTGCGCATGGCCGCCTGTCTCGGGCTTTCGGTCGATGTGATCGAGCCGGCCGGCTTCGACCTCTCCGACCGAAACCTGAAGCGCGCCGGCATGGACTACATCGCGTCGGTGGCGCTCACTCGTCACGTCAACTGGGAGCGCTTCGAAGAGTGGCGCTCGGCGAGCGGACGTCGGCTGGTGCTCGCCTCCACCAAGGCTGCCCTGCCCTATACGCGCTATGATTTCCGCCCAGACGACATCCTGCTTTTCGGGCGGGAAAGCGCCGGCGTGCCCGATCACGTGCACGAGCGCGCCGATGGCCGCATCCTCATTCCGATGGCCGACGGCCAGCGCTCGCTGAACATCGCGATCTCCGCCGCGATGATTGCGGGCGAAGCGATCCGGCAGGTTTCGCCGATTTGATACCGTCTCCATAGCCGTCTCCTTGGCGGCAGGCCGAGCCTTTGAGAGCCCGGCCGAGAGCCCTCGTTTCCAACGTTACGCCGCGACTTCGTTGTAAGGTTTGCTCTTGCGCGCCTGCTTCAGCACCCGCGCCCACCAGGTCAGGCGATCCATCATCAAAAACAGCGGCGCGCGGAGCTCCTCCGGTTTATAGAGGTTGCCGGCAGCATCGAACTTCGACCACGCCTTCGGGAAGGCCACGCCGTCGCGCAGTGTCACCGTGTGCAACTCTCCAAACACCTGGCGCAATTGCTCGACCGCGCGAATGCCGCCCGAGGCGCCGCCGTAAGAGACGAAGGCGACCGGCTTTGCGTGCCAGGGCTCGTAGACAGAGTCGATCAGTTCCTTCAGCGCCGCCGGGTAGCCGTGGTTGTATTCGGGCGTAACGACGATGAAGGCATCCGCCTCGGCGATCTTGCGCTCCAGCCATTCGCCGGGATTGACCGCCGCGCCAAGGCCGCGCGACGTTCTGAGCCGCGCCGGGTCGATGATCGTCAGCGAGAAGGTGTCGGAAGCCGATAGTTCCCGGATCAGCCAATTGGCGACCGTGTCGCAGAAGCGACCCTGCCGCGCGCTGCCATAGATCACGGCGAGGGTCATTTTCTCAGTCATGGGGATCAAGCTCCTGTTGTCTCAGTCAGGGAGCCAATGCTATAAAACCTCAAGATTAGTTGAGGTCAATAGCCGTTATGACGATTGTGAAACAAAGCGAACTGCGCCGCGAACTGACCGTGGGCGAAGTGGCGGAGCGCAGCGGCGTCGCCGTCTCCACCCTGCATTTCTACGAGGCCAAGGGCCTGATCCGCAGCAACCGCACCCGCGGCAACCAGCGCCGCTATCCGCGCGGCGTGCTCAGGCGCGTCGCCGTCATCAAGGTGGCGCAGCGCACCGGCATTCCATTGTCGGAAATCCAGGACGCTTTGTCGGTTTTGCCGGACGATCGTCCGCTGACGGTCGAGGATTGGGGCAGATTGTCCGAAAACTGGCGCGAACAGCTGAACGAACGCATCGCCAGCCTGATGGCGTTGCGCGACCATCTGACGAGCTGCATCGGCTGCGGCTGCCTGTCGCTGCGCGAATGTCCTCTGCGCAATCCGCACGACGTGCTGTCGATGGAAGGCGCCGGCCCAAGGCTCATGGATGAAGACAGCCACCCTTGAGCGGCCGCCACGACCAAAGGTGCCTACGCATCGTCATTGTGCGGAAAAGAAGATGAAGAACTAAGAGGTCGAGTTGCGATAGTCCTTCCTCTTCTCGCTCTCATCCTGTTCTCATGGTTCTATTATCTTGACGATCGCGCATGCGCCGCAGGGGATCAGCAATGCGTCGTCAATACATTCCTGGCGCTTGCCCTGGGGACCATGATACTCGGGCTTGTAGCCATCATTAATCTATTGATTCTTCTCGGAAAAACTCTGATTTATATTCAGGATCGAAATCGAGGTTGAGCGCTGTGCTACCTTGGCTCGCAGGGAATCTGGCGCGTTTGTTGACGTGACCGGTGATCTCTGAAAAAGCGGCAGGGCGATGCATCAATCCGCGGTCGGCAGGCGGCGCATCGTAAACTCGATCTCGTCGCCCTCGAGCTGGCGCCAGCTTTCCACCTCGGTCCAGTAGGCGGCCTTCGGCCAGGTGTCGAACCATTCCCGCGCTTTTGCACGGGCAGCACTGCGATTGAGCCGAAAGGTTTCCCGCACGAAAAGGCCGTCGCCTCGTGTCGGATTGTCCCGGCGATGCCGGGCGATCTGCCGCCGCAATCCATCGAGCGGCGGGCCTGCAGGTATTCTTGCCATGGGCTATACCTCTGGATTGTAAGATAGTGAGGCAAGCCTGCCTTTGCCAGAGCTTTGTGTAGGCGGGTTTCGCCGGGGCCAAGGACACGCCGCGACCGAGTGGCCGAAGCGCTGGACCGCCGTTGCCATCAGCGCCAAAGTGTGAACTGTGGCGACTTCAATCGAATCGGCGGCATCTCATCGGGAAATCCCGCCAACAGGACGTAATTTCATGGAACGACCGCAGCTACCCCAGGGGCTCCCCGCAGACATCGAAGATAAGAAGGCGGAGGCGCGTGCATGGTTCGAAGGGCTGCGCGACACCATCTGCGCCGCCTTCGAGGCGGTGGAGGATGAGCTGACCGGGCCGCTATCTGACCGCGCCCCCGGCCGCTTCGTTGCCAAGGACTGGAGCCGTGAGGATGGCAAGGGCGGCGGTGGCCGCATGTCGATGATGGAAGGCCGCGTCTTCGAAAAGGTCGGCGTGCACACCTCGACCGTCTACGGCGAGTTCTCGCCCGAATTCCGCAGCCAGATCCCGGGTGCAGCCGAAGATCCCCGTTTCTGGGCTTCGGGCATTTCGCTGATCGCCCATCCGGTCAATCCCAACGTGCCGGCCGTTCACATGAACACCCGCATGGTGGTGACGACCAGCAACTGGTTCGGCGGCGGCGCCGACCTCACTCCGGTGCTCGATCGCCGTCGCGTCATGACGGATCCCGACACGCAGCTCTTCCACCGCGCGATGGAGATCACTTGCGGGCGCCATGCGGTCGCCGACCATGCCAAGTTCAAGAAGTGGTGTGACGACTACTTCTTCCTGCCCCATCGCAACGAGGCGCGCGGAACCGGTGGCATCTTCTACGACTGGCTGCATTCCTCGGAAGAGCAAGGCGGCTGGGACGCCGATTTCGCCTTCACCCGTGATGTCGGCAAGGCGTTCGCCATCGTCTATCCGAAGATCGTGCGCACCAATTTCAATGCGCCCTGGACCGAAAACGACCGCGACGAACAGCTGGTGCGCCGCGGCCGCTATGTCGAGTTCAACCTGCTCTACGATCGCGGCACCATCTTCGGCCTGAAGACCGGCGGCAATGTCGAGTCGATCCTGTCGTCCCTGCCCCCGGTGGTCCGCTGGCCGTAATCTCGCCGGCAGTCCACAAAATGAGAGAAGCGCTCCACCGCGCAGACGCGCTTCTCTCCGGACCATTCACAGCGTGTCCGAACCTATGAGTGGCTCACTGACCACGGTCGTTCCGAACGAAGATCTTTGGACCTTCCCTGACGTCACTTGCAGATCCGCACCTTCTTCCAGAAGACCTTACCGTCGGCGCCATAAGCCCGTTCGGTTTTGACGACGCAGCTCGGTTTGCAGCCGTAGCTATAGTTCGCGGCCTTCGCCGGCATGGCCAAGGCAAGTGCCATCGTCGTCGCCAGAGCCATGGCGAAGCAAGAACTGCGCATTGTGTATATCCCCGTGTAATCCGACCGCGACGGAGCCGCCCGTCGCCTGAAACGAGCCATCGCACGGATCAGTCCCACCCCGCTGTTTCGAATGAAACAGGCGAACAAAGCCCGCTATCAGGCGTTTCACCTTCGTCGAGCGAGGTGAAAACAATGATCTTCAAGAAACGGACATTCTACGGCGATGAACCGGAGCGGCAGGTGGCCGATCACCCGGCCGAACTGGAGCGCCGCGTCGCCCATCTCCTGGCGGTCACGCCCGGCCTCGATGCAGCCGATGTCACTGTTACCGCCAAAGGCAACACCATTGTGCTTGCCGGTTTCGTGGCGACCGAAGGCGAAGTTTTCCGCGCCGAAGAGGCAGCAAAACAGGTGCAAGGCGTCGCGGAAGTGATCAACCGGATCGAGACGGTCACCGCGAGATAGAAGCGTCCTCGGTTCCTCAGATGGAGCCGAGCGTCCAGCTGACGATTTCTGCCGAAACATTGGCGAAGGCCTGATCCATGGCCTTGATGAAGGCCGTGTTGCCCGTGCCCCTGACCGCGGCCGTGGCGCGAAACGCCTTTTGCGCCAGCACCGTGCCGTTGCGATCGTTGAGGATCTTGGCGAAGATTTCGACATTGGCCGTGTCGGCGCCCTCGGTCGAAATCTCGAAGGCGCGGATTTCGGTGATGACCTGGTAGTCGATCGCCAGGCCCTGGCCGGGCTTGCCGACGCCGCCGATCTTGCCTGTGTCCTCGAAGGCCTGCACGAGCTTCGCCTGTACCAGCTTCGGCAGGCGGTCGCTCCACTGAGCCTTGGCGAGATATTGCAGTTCCGCGCCGGAGAGGCGGATGACGACCTGATCGCTGTCGAGTGCCTTCAGAGCCGTCGGCTCCGGCACGAGGATCTGCTTGCCGGTCGATGCGCGACCTTCGACGGCTGGCCTCGCCGAAAGACTGTAGGTGTCGTTGGCCGCTTTGGTACCGCAGCCAGCAAGTCCTGCTGCCAGCATGATCATCAGGGCGGAGCGCCACGCTCCCGCTACTCGCACGCCCACCAGCCCTGGAAAACTCATACTGCCGTTACCTTTGTCCCACACAACTTCGGCGCATTCCGGATCGAAACACACCACCCGGCCCCACGCCGGCTGTGCCCACCGACTCAGCGTCGGGTGCGGCCATCATATTGCTTTACCGTCTCGCCGCCAAAGAGAAGGCGTTGCGGATCCTTGTCGAACGTCGAGATCGTGTTCTCGAGGCTCTGCACCGTGCGGCGCGTATCTGTGACGAGCGCCTCGACGTCGCGCAGCCCCGAATTCGAGAAGCGCTTGAGGTTCTCCGCAATCGGGCCGATCTGGGCGTTCAGATTGTCCGCCATCTTGCGGAACGAGGCGAGCGTCGCGCGGGCGTCAGCCGAAAGCGACGGCGCGTCCGCATCGCCGAGGAAACCGTCGACCTTGACGAGAATGCTGTCGACCCGGTTGGCCGAAGCGTTCAACTTGCTTGCCAGCTGCGTGACGTCGGTGATCGTGCGGTCGATGTCCTGCTGGCGCGCCGTGATCTTGTCGGCGAACTGCGAGATGTTGGCCACCGTCTTGCGGGCGTCCGCCGTCGCCGCTGTGATGTCGTTGACGACGAGCTCCACCTTCTGCTTGTCGACCGAGGCGACCAGCGTATCGACCCGCTCCAGCGTTTTCTGGGCGTTCTTGCCGAATTGCTCGTAGGTTTCGACCGTGCGCCGGAAGGCAGCGATGGTTTCGGAAACGCCGCCCGAGGCAGCCTTCAGGTCGGTGCTGATCTGCTCGACGTTCGAGACGATCTGATCGATCTTCTTCGGATCCACCGATTTCACCAGAGTTTCGGCAGATTCCAGAGTCGAATCGAGCTTCTTGGACGCAGCACTCACCGAACCGGAGAGTTCCGTCACGCTCTTCAGGAAGTCATCGATCGCGCCGGAATTGTTCGCGAGCGCATTCGAAAACGTCTCGGCATTGCCGATCGTCTTGGTCAGCGGACCGCGCACGTCGGTGACGAAGCCCTGGATGTCGGTGATGGCGCTGTTGGCGCGGTCCATAATCTGGTCGGCCGTCGCGAGCAGGCTGGTGACGCTCGACTGGTCCGCAAGGATACGCGCCTGCGTACCCTTCTCGATCGCGGTCTTCAGGATGTTTTCGTCGCCCTTGTGGCCACCGCTGAGTTCGATATAGGCCGCACCGGTCAGGCCTTGCACTTCCAGCGTCGCCTTGGTTGACTTGAGCACCGGCGCGTCGACCGAAACCTCGGTCAGCGCGATCGAATAACGCGGATCGTTGGCATCGATCGCGAGGTTGCGAACCGTGCCGACGGGAATGCCGTTGAAGCGCACCGGAGAGCCGACCGAAAGGCCGTTGGCCGACCCCGGAATGTTGACCACCAGCTCGATCATCTCGCCGCTACGGCCATACTGCGACATCCAGTAGACGAAGCCGAATGCGGCTGCGACCACGAACACCGTGAAGAAACCGACAATGGCGTAGTTCGCTTTCGTTTCCATTCGTACCGACTACCTTCGTGGCCGCTTCACCGGCTCTACCTCCGATCTCGACGCCTGGGCATCAAAATCGGCTTCTCAAGATTCATTGATCGTTCCGCACGATCGATCGTGCCCGCTTGCCACGGAAATAGGACTGCACCCACGGATCGTCGCAGGCCAGCATGTCTTCCACCGTGCCTTCGACCAGGACCTTCTTCTTGCCGAGAACCGCGATGCGGTCGCAGACCGAAAAGAGGCTGTCGAGGTCGTGAGTCACCATATACACGGTCAATCCCAGCGTGTCGCGCAGCTTGGCGATCAACTCGTCGAACTCCGCCGCCCCGATCGGATCGAGCCCCGAGGTCGGCTCGTCGAGGAAGACCAGGTCCGGATCGAGCGCCAGCGCGCGCGCAAGTGCGGCGCGCTTGATCATGCCGCCCGAAAGCTCGGACGGGTACTTTTCCGCCGCCTCCGGCGCAAGGCCGACCAGCTCGATCTTCACCCGCGCCAGCTCGTCCATGAGGCTCTGCGGCAGGTCGAGATATTCGCGCATGGGCACCTGGATGTTCTCGCGCACCGTCAGCGCCGAAAACAGCGCTCCGTGCTGGAAGAGAACGCCAAGACGCATGTCGAGCGCGATGCGTTCGCCCTCGGTGATGTTGTCGTAGTCCGCGCCGAGGATTTCGATCTTGCCGGACCGCTTCGCAAGCAACCGCAGAACCGTGCGCATCAGCACCGACTTGCCGGTGCCGGACGCTCCGACGAAGCCGAGGATTTCGCCGCGGTAGATCTCGAGGTTCAGCTTGTCGAGCACGATGTTGGAGCCGAAACCGACCGTCAGGTCGCGAACGGAAAGCACGGGCTCGCGCCCGTTCGCCTCGGTCGGCTGGTACCCCTCGCGACTCTTTTCGATTGGGTTCACGCTGTTCTCCGCATCAGAAATCAATGGCCGCGTAGAACATGGCGAAGAGCCCGTCGATCAGGATCACGACGAAGATCGACTTGACCACCGAAGACGTCACGTGGCGGCCGAGCGACTCCGCGCTGCCGCCAACCTTCAAGCCCTCGACGGCTGCCACGACCCCGATGATGAGCGCCATGAACGGCGCCTTGATCATGCCGGCGGCGATCGACGAAAAATCGATGGCTTCCTGCAATCGGGCGAGGAAGGTTGGGATCGTGATGCCGGAATAGCCCCAGGCAACGAGCGCCGCGCCGACGAGCGCCGCGAAGTTTGCGATGATCGTCAAGAGCGGCAGCGCGACGGTCAGCGCCACGAGGCGCGGAAATACGAGTACGCCGACCGGGCTCAGCCCCATCACCTTCAGCGCATCCACCTCTTCACGCATCTTCATCGAGCCGATTTCGGCGGTGATCGCGCTGCCGGAGCGGCCAGCGATCATGATCGCGGTCAGCAGCACCCCGATTTCACGGAGCTGCAGGATGCCGACGAGATCGACGACGAAGACCTCGGCGCCGAAATAGCGCAGCTGGAACGCGCCCTGCTGAGCGATGATGGCGCCGATCAGGAACGACATCAGCGTGATGATCGGCACTGCCTTCACGCCCATGCGGTCGATCTGGTGAACGATCGCCGCCGGCGAGACGCCGCTGTGCCGTCCAAGCTTAAGCTGGGCGCCGCGCACCGCGGACCCCAGGATGTACATCGCAGCGACGATATCTTCCCACGTCGCCGCCATGACCTCGCCGACCGGGGCGAAGATGCGCTGAAACAGCGGCAGCCGTTCGCCGTTCTTTTCCGGCGAACGCAGTTCAGCCGGCAGGGCGTCGATCAGCTCGACATAGCGCTGTCCGCCTTCGGCGAAGTGAACGTTGTCGCGCGACGGGCCGACGACACGGGTCATGAAGCGGCGGATGATCCAGGCGCCTGCGGTATCCATCGCCGTCACGCCGGACAGATCGAACTGCGCGGCCCCGTCGCCCTTGCGCGCAAGGCCGTCGAGCTTTGCCGCCATCGCTTCGGCCGTCTCGTGCCGCCAGGTGCCGGTGAAGACATAGCTTCGCCCGCCGCCACTCTCGGACAGCGCGACATCGGCGGTCATCTTGCGGGTGGCTTGCGACACGTGTCTTCTGTTATCCCGATTTGCCTCTGCAAAACTCGTCCAATCTCGATAGATTTGAGGACAAGATTGTGCAGCAGACCTAAAGTGTTACCACGACTGTTGCGCGTCCGACCGGAGGCAACGACTGTGTAAAGATTCGTAAATCCTTCCACCGTCATAACGGCTCGCACCTTTGCTGTCACCCGAACGTTGCGGCGCTATGACGCCGGGCCAACAGATTACCTGCCGGAGACGCTTTCATGTCACTTTCCCTCGATGCCACCGTGGAACATTTCCCGATTGCGGGCACGTTTACGATCTCGCGCGGCTCCAAGACGACGGCAAGCGTCGTCACTTGCCGCATCGGAGACGGTGTCCATACGGGCTCCGGCGAATGCGTTCCCTACGGCCGCTACGGCGAGACGATCGACACGGTGCTCGCCGAAATCGCCGCCATCCGCCACCACATCGAGGCCGGGCTCAGCCGCGCCGATCTGCAGCGCGCGATGAAGCCGGGTGCTGCCCGCAACGCCGTCGATTGCGCGCTGTGGGATCTGGAAGCAAAGCAGAAAAACAAGTCGGCCCATGTTCTTGCCGGCATTTCTTCACCGGAAGCATTGACCACGGCCTATACGCTTTCGCTTGCCGAGCCCGACGCGATGCGCGAGCAGGCCGCCAAATATGCCCACCGCGCGCTCCTCAAGGTCAAGGTCGGCACGTCGGATGATGCTGCCCGCATCCGTGCGGTGCGCGCCGGCGCACCGGAAAGCCGCATCATCCTCGACGCCAACGAGGGCTGGACGCCCGAAACGCTTGCCTATCACTTTGCGATCTGCGCCGAGGAACGGATCGACCTGATCGAGCAGCCGCTTCCCGCCGGCCGCGACGAGGCGTTGGCAACGATCGCCCGTCCCGTTCCGATCTGCGCTGATGAAAGCGTGCACGCGACCGGCGACCTCGCTGCTCTCGTCGGGCGTTACGACGCCGTCAACATCAAGCTCGACAAGACCGGCGGCCTGACCGAGGCACTGCGCATGCGCGATGAGGCGGTCTCGCTCGGGCTCAAGGTCATGGTCGGCTGCATGGTCGGCAGTTCGCTCGCGATGGCGCCGGCGATCCTGGTGGCTCAAGGCGCGGATTTCGTCGATCTCGACGGGCCGCTGCTGCTGGCGCAGGATCGCGAGCCCGGCCTGCGCTACGAGGCCTCGCTTGTCTTCCCGCCGGAGCCGCGCCTCTGGGGTTGAAGATACCAGGCAGCGACGGCAAAGCAGCAGCCGGCAAAGGCGACGACCGACATCGAATAGAAGCCGTTCACCCCGTACCAAGCGTAGAAATAGCCGGACAGGAACGTGAAGATCGCGGTGAAGATACCGGTATAGAAGAAGTAGAGCCCCTGCGCCGACGCTTCCTGTGATTCCACCACCCGCTCGACCAGCTTGTGCTGCATGCCGGTGTGCATGATCGCATAGGTGAAGGCGTGGAAGCACTGCAGGATGAAATAGCCGCTGAAGCCGAGATCCATCGGGAAGATGATCCAGCGCACCACGGCGAGAAAGCAGCCGGACAGGATCATCACCCAGACGCTGAAACGGCGGCTGATCGCCTTGGCGAAGATGAACATCGTCACTTCCGCCGCGACGCCCGCGCTCCAGAGCAGGCCGATCTCGGTACCGCTGTAGCCGATGTGCTGCCAATAGATCGCCGAGAAGGCAAAGAGCATCGCGTGGCTGGCGTTGACCAGCGTCACCCCGATCAGAAGCAGCTGCAGGTCGAGCTGCCGCAGCGACTTCGGCGGCGGCTCCGTCAATGCCGTGATCGGTGACGGCCGCCGCGGCTTGCCGACCCGTGGCGCGGCATAGGCCATGATGATCGTCAGGCCGAAGCCGATCGCCATCGCCGGCAGCACCATGTCGCTGCCGAAGATGCCCACCATCCAGCCGCCGAGCATCGTCGCGCCGATGAAGGCGACCGAGCCCCAGAGCCGCATATGGGCGTAGTCGAAGCCCCAGCGCCGCACGCCTGAAAGCGCGATCGCCTCGACGATCGGCACATAGGGAGAATAGACGGCCGACTGCAGCGTATAGATCAGCAGCACCGGCCAGAATTCGCGGAAATAGAACAGAACCACGGCCGTTGCGAGCGACAGGAAACCGGACCAGATCAGGACGATCGCCCGCTCGCCGAGCCTATCGGCAATGACGCCGGCGATCGGCGCCGTGATGACGCGCACGAACATCGGCAACGCCAGAACGACGCCGATCTCGAAGTCGCTCATCGACAGCGTGCTCAGCCACATCGGGAAGTATGGCATCGCGAAGCCGTTGACGATCAGCGGCGCACAGAAGAGCAAAGCAATGCGAAGCGCAAAATGGCGCGGCGGAGGGCCCACATAGGCGGGCGCTTGGAAGGGAATCATCGTCTGACCTGATGGCTGTGCCCGATCTCTAGCACGAGCCGGGCGCCCCTCGCCATAACCTAGTTTTCGCGACAGGAATATCGCTGCGCCGCGAAGGTCAGGCCGCGCGCTGGGTCAGCAGTTGGGCGAGCAGTTTGTCCGCTTCGCCAGAGGCTTCGCCCTCGCTGGCGCCACCGCGCATCTGGTGCCAGGTGATCAGTTCCATCGTGCCGTCGTGGTGCTCGGCAATCGCCGTGCAGCTTTCCACCCAGTCGCCGGTGTTGATGTAGCGGATGTCGCCGATCTCCTCGATGACAGCATGGTGGATATGACCACAGATCACGCCCTGCGCATCGTGACGGCGCGCCTCATCGGCGACCACCTTCTGGAACTCGCCGATGAAGTTGACGGCGTGCTTGACCTGGAGCTTCGCCCAGGACGAGAACGACCAATAGGGCATGCCGAGACGTCGGCGGACCGCAGCAAGCCCGATATTGATGGCGATCGCCGTGTCGTAGGCCCAATCGCCGAGATAGGCGAGCACGCGAGCGTTGCGCACGACGACGTCGAATTCGTCGCCGTGCAGCACGAGATATTTACGGCCGTCGGCCCCCTCGTGCATGTAGCGTTGCGCCACCTCGATGCCGCCGAAATGCACGCCCGGAAAGTCGCGCAGGAATTCATCGTGATTACCGGGGATGTAAACGATGCGGGCGCCCTTGCGCGCCTTGCGCAGGAGCTTTTGCACCACGTCGTTGCAGTTCTGCGGCCAGTACCAGCTGCGCTTCAACCGCCAGCCGTCGACGATGTCGCCGACCAGAACGATCGTCTCCGCTTCATGATGCCGCAGGAAGTCGAGCAGGTAGTCGGTCTTGGCGGCCTTCGAGCCGAGATGGACGTCCGAGATGAACAACGTCCTGAGCTTTCGTGCGGAGTTGTCTTGCTGCGCCGCCATCATGCGAGCCTCGTCTTCAGGTTATGCTTTCTGCCTTCGTGAAACCAGACTCGTGTTTCAGGAAGATGACATCAACATTGCGTCACCGGTCCCCCCGCTGAAATCAGCACTGCAAAACTGTACCTCGCTTCGAATTCATGCCAAAAGGCACGACCACGAATGAGGAATGTGAGAGCATGAATACGGGCGACAAGACGAAATCCCATACCGGTCCGGCCAGCGGCGACATCGACCAGCAGGCCCTTTTCTTCCACCGTTACCCACGCCCGGGAAAGCTCGAAATCCAGCCCACCAAGCCGCTTGGCAACCAGCGCGACCTGGCGCTTGCCTATTCGCCAGGGGTTGCAGCCCCCTGCATCGCCATTCGTGACAATCCGGAAACAGCCGCCGATTACACAGCGCGCGCCAACCTGGTCGCGGTCATCTCCAACGGCACGGCCGTCCTCGGTCTCGGCAATATCGGTCCGCTGGCTTCCAAGCCCGTCATGGAGGGCAAGGCCGTCCTCTTCAAGAAGTTTGCCGGCATCGACGTCTTCGACATCGAAATCGACGCGTCGAGCATCGAGCGCATGGTCGACGTAATCTCGGCGCTCGAGCCGACCTTCGGCGGCATCAACCTTGAAGACATCAAGGCGCCCGAATGTTTCGAGGTGGAGCGGCGCCTGCGTGAAAAGATGCAGATCCCGGTCTTCCACGACGACCAGCACGGAACCGCGATCATCGTCGCCGCCGCCATCCTCAACGGCCTCGAACTCGCCGGCAAGGACATCGCGACCGCCAAGATCGTCACCTCGGGCGCAGGTGCCGCCGCACTCGCCTGTCTCAACCTTCTCGTGACGCTCGGCGCCAAGCGCCAAAACATCTGGGTCCATGACCTCGAAGGCCTCGTCTACAAGGGCCGCGAGGTGCTGATGGACGAATGGAAGTCCGTCTACGAGCAGGATAGCAGCAACCGCGTGCTTGCCGACAGCATCGGCGGCGCTGACGTCTTCCTCGGCCTTTCGGCCGCCGGCGTCCTGAAGCCGGAACTGCTGGCGCAGATGGCCGAAAAGCCGCTGATCATGGCGCTCGCCAATCCGACGCCGGAAATCATGCCGGAAGCCGCCCGCCAAGCCCGTCCGGACGCGATGATCTGCACCGGCCGCTCGGACTTCCCGAACCAGGTCAACAACGTTCTCTGCTTCCCGCATATCTTCCGCGGCGCGCTCGACTGCGGCGCAAGCACGATCAACGAAGAAATGAAGATGGCGGCCGTACGCGCCATCGCCGGTCTTGCCCGCGAAGAGCCCTCCGATGTTGCCGCCCGCGCCTATTCCGGCGAGACCCCGGTCTTCGGCCCGGACTACCTGATCCCCTCGCCGTTCGATCAGCGCCTTATCCTGCGCATCGCGCCGGCGGTTGCGAAGGCAGCCGAGGAAAGCGGCGTCGCCACCCGTCCGATCCAGGACTATGACGCCTATCTCGACAAGCTGAACCGCTTCGTCTTCCGCTCGGGCTTCATCATGAAGCCGGTCTTTGCCGCCGCCAAGAACGCCCAGAAGAACCGGGTTATCTTTGCCGAAGGCGAAGACGAACGCGTGCTGCGCGCCGCCCAGGTGTTGCTCGAAGAAGGCACGGCCCGCCCGATCCTGATCGGCCGTCCGCAGATCATCGAGACGCGCCTGCGTCGCTATGGCCTGCGCATCCGTCCGGATGTCGATTTCGAGGTGGTCAACCCCGAAGGCGATCCGCGCTACCGCGACTATGTCGAGGACTATTTTGCCCTCGTCGGCCGTCTCGGCGTCATCCCGGAAGCCGCCCGCACGATCGTGCGCACCAACACGACCGTCATCGGCGCGCTCTCGGTCAAGCGCGGCGAAGCCGATGCGTTGATCTGCGGCGTCGAAGGGCGCTACAGCAAGCACCTGCGCGACGTATCGCAGATCATCGGCAAGCGCGACGGCGTGCTCGATTTCTCGGCCTTGAGCCTGCTGATCTCGCAGCGCGGCGCAACTTTCTTCACCGACACCTATGTGAGCTACTGCCCGAGCGCCGAAGAGATCGCCCAGACGACGGTCATGGCGGCACAGGAAATCCGCCGCTTCGGCATCACCCCGCGCGCCGCCCTCGTCTCGCATTCGAACTTCGGTTCGCGCGATTCGGAGAGCGCCACCAAGATGCGCACGGCGCTGCAGCTCGTGCGGGAACTCGCGCCGGATCTCGAGGTCGACGGCGAAATGCACGGCGATGCCGCGATCTCGGAAGCGTTGCGCCAGCGCGTCATGCCGGACAGCAGCCTGTCGAGCGAAGCCAACCTGCTGGTCTTCCCCAATCTCGATGCCGCCAACATCACGCTCGGTGTCGTCAAGACCATGACCGACAGCCTGCATGTCGGCCCGATCCTGCTCGGCTCGGCGCTTCCCGCCCATATCCTGTCGCCGTCGGTCACCTCACGCGGCGTCGTCAACATGGCGGCCCTGGCGGTGGTCGAAGCCAGCCATCCGGGTTGAGATGGCAACGCGGAGATCGCCACCGGTCTTCGCTGCATTCGGGCGCCATGCCGGCGCCGGCAAAACCGTATCCGGATGTCGCACCTGCTTCAGGCGCGGCATCGCTGGTTTTGCAGATCACCCGCGAATCAGCCCCTGTCACGCGGCCGATCGACAACTACAATCAAGGCGTGCGCAATTGGTCTTATACACCAATCGGGAAAGTTTGCGCTGGACAAAAGGTGAACCTCTAACCATGCTGGGGCCTCGGACGAGATTCGGTGTTGTGGCATGACTGAGCAGCAGGCTGTCCTCGACATGCTGGAAATCCTGGAATGTGGCGGCTGCGTCGAGCCCGCTCATTTCTTCACATTGATGCGTCGAACCTTCCGCATTGCCCATCTTCTCTATCTCGAAGCCGAGCCCTATGCGGACGAGCTCAAGGTTTGCCGGCTGCATCACACCTTCGGCGCCTACGCTGCCGAGATTTACCATGCCCGCAGCCTTCACCGGATCGATCCGATCCTGAAGCTGGCGCTTGGCGGCGTGCGGCCGGTGGAATGGACGATGGCGCGGCATCGCTTCCCGGAATGCGAACCGTTGTTCCAGGCAGCCCAGGAAATCGGCATATCCACTGAGGGCGTCGCCTTGCCATTGCCCTCGCCCGCCGGGCGCATGGCGTTGCTCGCAATCAACGTCAACATGACAGCCGGCGAATGGACGACCTATCGCCGCCATCACCTGCGCGATTTCCAGCTGGCCGCCAATCTCTTCCATGCCGCCATGCTGGAGCACGGCGCCATGGCCGGCAGCATTTCGACCCGAGAGATGCGGTTGACCGGCCGCGAGACCGAGGTCCTGACCTGGGCCGCCGCCGGCAAGAGCTATTGGGAAATCGCCACGATCCTCGGTATTTCCGAGCGCACCGTGCGCTTCTTCATGACCAATGCGCGACGCAAGCTGAATGTCGTTTCCAACACTCAGGCTGTGGCACAGGCCGTACGACACGCTCTGATACCCTCCGTTTGACACCCGACAATACGCCTCCACCGAAACCCCTCGAAATCTAGTGGCAAATATCGCGCATTTGAACTGTCGCTAGCGACAGTTACGCAACCGCCGCGAGCCTGACAGCATCGCCCCATCCCCAAACTCGGATGGAGAAAACGATGATCAGGATCCTGAACGGAAAGACCCGCGCACAACACCCGGCGGCCGTCGACGACATGTTCCGGTTGCGCAAGCGCGTCTTCCACGACTTCCTGAAATGGGACGTGCAGACCGAAGGCGACTGGGAAATCGACAACTACGACCAGGCAAACCCGCTCTACGTCCTGTCCTATGCGCCCGATACCGGCCGGCTGCGCGGCGCGCTTCGCCTCCTGCCGACACTCGGCCCAAACATGCTGGACGATACCTTCCCGATCCTGCTTGGCGATAATCCGGAAATCCGCAGCGCTTCGGTCTGGGAATCCAGCCGCTTCTGCATCGAGCCCGAGATCTCGCAGGACCGCGCGTCGAACCAGGTGACGGTCGCGGCCGCCGAACTGATGTGCGGCGTCGGCGAGCTGGGCCTTGCTTCCGGCATCAGCCACATCGTCACGGTGACGGATGTGTTCCTGGAGCGCATGTTCCGGCGCATGGGATGCCCGGGCGAGCGTATCGCCGAACCGCATCGCATCGGCTCCGTTTTCGCGGTTGCCGTCGCCTGGGAAGTAACGCCGGATCTGCTCACGCGGATGAAGGCGGTCGCTGCCATCGAAGGTACCGTGCTCGAACGTCCGATGTCGCTGGAAACCGCCCGCGCCGCCTAAGCGCGTCAGTCGATCTGCGCTGTTAACGCAAACCGTCGCTTGTCGTTGCACGATCACCGACAAGCTCTATGATGGAGGCGAAACAGGAATGCCGCTGGCAGCCACCCGCAGAAGGTCGGCGCCGACCTGGCAACAGGAAGAGACTTTCGCCCGTGTTCACGCGCATGAAACACGTCGCTGCGGCCCTTGTGCCTCTGGTTCTGATCGGTGCCGGTCCGTCACTGGCATCGACGGCCTGCGACCGACTGAACGCGCGGCTCGCGCAACTGCCTGACTACGTCGCCAGCAATGCCGATGCGCGCGACTACGCAAGCGCGATCTCGCGGCAGAATATCGAGCTGCGGCGGGCAAAGAACGACCGCCGCCGCGCGGGTTGCGGTGGCGGCAACGCCATTGGCTTCGACGGCGGCGACCCCGACACCTGCTACGGCCTCAACAGCCTGATCGCCGAGATGGAAGACAATCTGCGCATGCTGAAGTCCGAGCGCGAGCAGATCGTCGCCGGCGGCAGCGACGACAGCCGGCGCCGCATCCTCGCCGCGCTGGAGATCAACGGTTGCTATGGTGACCGCGAGGAGTTCGCAAGCGTGGAACCGGACGTGCCGGAAAGCCACCGCAACATCGTTGCCGACCTGCCGCCGGAAGACGCCTACGGCCCGATGCTCGGCCGAGGCGAAGACGGCTACGCACCGCAGGAGCGCTACTATAGCGGCACGCTCAGAACCATGTGCGTGCGTACCTGCGACGGCGCCTTTTTCCCGGTTTCTTCAGATGCGACGCCGGCCGATTTCCCGCGCGACGAGCAGGCCTGTCGGGCGCGCTGTCCGGGGGCTGAGACCGAGCTCTATTTTCACGACCTCAACACGGAAGAGAGCGACAAGATGGTCTCGGCCGTGACCGGCCGTCCCTATACCGAAATGCCCAACGCCTTTGCCTATCGCACCCGCGCCGTCGGAAAACCCGGCCAGTGCGGCTGCCAGATACCCCAGACCGCCTCGACCACACCGAAGGCAAACGGAACGAAGATCGGTGACGACCAGTCGTCGATCATCGTCATCGAGACCAAGAAGCCGGAAGCGGCGAGCAATACCGCCAAGGCGCCGGCCGAAGAGCGGCCTTATGATCCGTCGAAGAACAAGGTTCGCGTCGTCGGCCCGACCTACCTGCCGCAGGAAGAAACCGCCATCGACCTCAAGCATCCGAAGGGACCGGCCTATCAGCCGGTCCAGAATTGATCGGACGAGGCCTTACGCCTTCTCCTTGCTGCGTCCCCATCCGTCTTCGAAAACCAGCTCGTCGAGCGGCAGGCGCTGGCGCCAGCCCTTCACGGCGAGTTCCGGCTGCTGATAGAGGCGATCGACATAGCCGAGGCAGAGCCAGGCAACGATCTCGATATGATCTGGGATGCCGAGAATCGCCTTGATCTCGGCCTCGTGGAAAATGCTCACCCAGCCGACGCCCACCCCTTCGACCCGCGCCGCAAGCCAGAGGTTTTGCACGGCGCAGACCGTGGAATAGACGTCCATCTGCGGATTGTGGGTGCGCCCGAGTACGACGGCACCGCCGCGCGTGCGGTCGCAGGTGACACAAATGCTGAGCGGCGCCTTGCGGATGCCTTCGAGCTTCAGCGCACGGTACTTGGCCTGTTGTTCCGCCTCGAACATCAGCGCGGCCTCGTCATTGGCGCGGCGAAACGCCTGCCAGACGCGCTCACGCGTTTCTTCCGCCCGCACCAGCACGAAGTTCCACGGCTGCATGAAGCCCACGGACGGGGCGCTGTGCGCAGCGGCCAGCAGGCGCCCGATCAGATCATCCGGCAATGGCGCGGGCAGGAATTCATCGCGCACGTCGCGACGTGTCTCGATGGCACGGTAGACGGCCTCCCGCTCTGGCAGCGAAAAGGCGCCGGCAGCCGCAAGGCCGCCCTTCGGTTCAGTCAGCATCGTTCGATCCCCAACAATGCGAAAACCTCCCGCCGTCCACGCGGGGTTCGGTCTATCTCGCCAGGCCGGTCTTCTGACTTCGGTTCAACCGATCACCTCGCCTTCCCAGATCGCTTGAAGATCCAGTGGCAAAACCTTGAATCAATTCAAGGCTCTCTTAGACGCGATCGTCCCCGTCACAGCGTTGGGCACGTTCCGGAATGACACCGGATTCCCGATTCTCCCGCTTTCGCGGGCACCTGACGACGGCACTAAGTGCACAGCCGTTTGAGAAAGACAAGCGGCGCCAACCCGGCCGAGACATGGCACGCCACTTTCCGCCGGCTACTGTCGAGCTTAGTCGTTTGCCTCCACCTCAAAGCGGAGCGACCGGATGTGGCGAACCGTCATAGGCGCCCCAGACCGACTGATCGAAGCAAATCACCGATCCGGTCATCAGCCCGGACTCGGCCGACGACAGATAGGCGCAGGCCCGCGCCACTTCGGCCGGATCGACGAGCCGACCGAAGGGCTGGCCGGCCGCCGCCTTTTCGAGCCAATCGGCAGCCGCGCCATGAAACTCGCGCTGGATGCGGTCTTCGCCTTCGGACGCCATCCAGCCGATATTCAGCCCGTTGACGCGAATGCGGTTGCGAAGAAGCGCATAGGCCGTGTTTTTGGTCAGCGTTTCGAGGGCGCCTTTCGACGAACAATAGGCGGCAATGAACGGCTGGCCGGCCATCGCCGACATCGAGCCGATGTTGACGATCGTGCCCTCGGTCTTCTCCCGCCGCATGATCTTCACCGCCTCCTGCATCAGGAAGAACGGCGCGCGCACATTGATCGCGAACATGCGGTCGAAGAGTTCGGGCGTGGTGTCGAGGATCGTGCCACGGTCGGTAATAGCTGCGGCGTTGACCAGCGCATCGACCCGGCCGAATTCCGCGTCGCAAGCGGCGACCACCTTGCGGGCGTCCTCTACTTTTTCCAGATCGGCCTCGACATAGACGACTTTCGCGCCACTTGCCTTGCCGATCTGCTCGGCCTTCGCCCGCCCCTTGGCGGCGTTGCGGCCGCAGATGACGATGCCTTCAGCGCCGCGTTCGGCGAAAAGGCCAGCAATCGTCGCGCCCAGTCCCTGCGTACCACCGGTGACGATGGCGATCTTGCCTTGCAATTGTCCACTCATCGAATTCCTCCCTCGGAAATGATCGTTTGAAACGGCTGCGGCTCCCGGCTGAAACACACCGGGAGCCTGTCAAATTGTAACTCGCTCGTCAGCTCAGCTTGCGCTTCGCCTGCGCCTCCAGCACCGAGAGAAACTCTTGTTCGCCCGTCCCCGCAGTGAGAGCCTCGCGCATCAACTGCGCCTGCGTCTTCGGCGCCAACCCGCCGAGTGGCGGATCCCGGTCGAGATTGGTAGGGAACGAATAGCCTTCGGCACAGGAGGAGATCGCGTTGGCCGCTTCCGCCTGCGTCAGCGTCCCGTCCGCCAGCAAGGCCCGCAAGGCCGGATAGAGCGTCGCGCTCATGGTCAGTCGGTCAACGGTTTCCATTGCGCGACCGAAGGCCGAAGACACCTGCAGCAGGTTGGCCACGCGGCGGATATCCCGGGAGCGGTTGGTGCCGGCGGCATGGAAGAGCGCCGGGTTGAAGAACACAACGTCGCCCTTTTCGAGCGGAAGCTGCACATGGTGTGCGTCGAAATAGGCGCGGAATTCCGGCCGGTTGAGCGCCAGATAGCCCGGCACATAGGTTTGGCTATAGGGCAAGAACAGCGTCGGTCCGCTTTCGAGCGGCATGTCGCAATGGGCAACCGCCCCCTGCAGCGTCAGCACCGGTGAAAGCCTGTGCACATGCGCCGGATACTGCTCGATCACGGCCGCGGTCTGGAAGCCGAGGTGATAATCGCGGTGCGCCGATTGCGCCGCACCGCCAGGATTGACGCGATTGACCTGCGCCGTCATCTGGTAGTTCGGCCCGAGCCAAGCCTCGCTGACGAGCGCTATGACGGCATTGCCGTAATAGGAGGCGAAATTCTCCGGCGCGTTCAGGCAGTGCTTTTCCAGCGAGTTCCAGATGCGGTCATTGGCGCCGGGTTTGGCGAAGTGATCGCCGCCGCCGCTGTTGCTACGATGTTGCTCGTCGATGATGGCGTCAAAGACCCCGCTTGCGACGTCGATTGCTGTCGTATCGGCAAAGGCGCGCTTGAAAACCGCCACGCCAGGCCCGGTCACCAGTACCTCGCAGATCTCCGCCAAAACAGAACGCCGCGCCTCGGCATCGCCGCACGCCGCAATCAGCGCGGCGCTGTCATAAATCAGGATATTCTTTTCGCAGCCGGCAGCATGGGGGTAGTCGGACAGACTGGTTTGGCGTTCGACTTCCGTCCGGAACGATTCGAGATCGCAAGCCTCTTCGGTGAGCCAGACGCGGTCGATCCGCTGGCGCGCTTTGTTGTCGGTCTTCATCGCGTTTCCTCCTCTGGAACATCCTGATGAACACCACTATAGGCGGCGGCAAAACATGATATAGAGCAAGAATCCATCAAAAATCCATCAGGAGAGCAAGGCGATGGCCCATCCGTTTCTGGTCAAGGACATCGCCTTTCAGGCCGGGCTCAGCACCGCGACCGTCGATCGCGTGCTCAACGAGCGGCCGGGCGTGCGCCGCCAGACGGAGGCCCGGGTTCGCGCAGCCATCGAGGAATTGGAGAAGCAGCAGGCCGGCCTCGACATCCAGGGGCGCAAGTTTGCGATCGATATCGTCATGGAGTCGCCACAACGCTTCACCGATGCGGTGCGTCGCGCCTTCGAGAGCGAGGCGATGACCTTCGCGCCCACCGTCTTTCGCTGCCGGTTCCACTTCGCCGAGACGATGCGCCCACAGGAGATCGTGCAACTGCTCGACCGAATCCGGCTGCGCGGGACCGACGGCCTGGTGTTGAAGGCGCCGGACGTGCCCGAGATCGTCGCCGCAGTCGCCCGTTTCGAGATGGGCGGCACGCCCGTCGTGACGCTGGTAACCGACCTGCCCCATTCCCAGCGGACGGCCTATGCCGGCGCCGACAACCGGGCGGCGGGCGAAACGGCCGCCTACCTCCTCGGGGAGCGCTTTTCCGGCGCGCCGGCAACTGTGCTGGTGACCCTTTCGAGCGGCCGCTTTCGTGGTGAGGAGGAACGCGAGATCGGCTTTCGCCGGGTGTTGCGCGAGCGCTATCCGGCAATCCGGATCGTCGAGATCAGCGAAGGCCACGGCCGCGACAGCGAAACCGGCCGCCTGGCTCACGCGGCGCTCTCGGCCAATCCCGATATCAACGCGGCCTATTCGATCGGTGGCGGCAACCGCTCCGTCCTTGCAGCCTTCGAGCGCCTCGAGCGTCACTGCGCGCTCTACATCGCCCATGATCTCGACGAGGACAATCTGGCGCTGTTGCGGGAACGGCGCATTCACTTCGTGCTGCATCACGACCTCAGGACCGATGCGCGCACCGCCTTTCGCACGATGATGCTGCCGCCCGGCGCCCAGGCGCCGGCAATCGGCCCGCAGCTCTCCGCCGTGGTGGTGATCACGCCCTACAATGTTCCGGAGTAACGCTGCTGCCGATCCGCGGGTAGCGTTCAGGCCGCCGACTGGCCGTCGTTCTTCTCGGCCGGTAACACCATGTCGTCCGCCGTTTCGAAGCGGTTGCGGCCGCGCCGCTTGGCCAGATAGAGCGCTTCGTCCGCAGCCAGCAGCAACTGGCGTGCCGTCAGGCCATGCCGCGGCGCAAAGGCGATGCCGGCGCTGCCGCCGACAACGAGCATTTGGCCCTCGAAAGCGACCGGCGTCTGCGCGTCGGCGATCAGGCCGGCCGTCAGGCTGCAGGCGTCGGCCTCGCTGCAATCGCCGAGAATGACCGCGAATTCGTCACCCCCAAGCCGCGCGACCGTGCCCTTCGGGCCAGCCCGGTTGCGAAAGCGTTCGGCCATGGCCACCAGCACGGCATCGCCGGCGGCGTGGCCGTGGCGGTCGTTGACCTCCTTGAATTCATCGAGGTCGGCATAGACGAGCGTGAACGGATGCGTCGATGCCCGCAACAGGGCCGCCGCCAGCATGTCGTCGAAGCCGCTGCGGTTCATCAGCCCCGTCAGGCGATCGTGCTTGGCAAGGTGCCGGTTCAGCGCCTCGCTCTGCTGCAGGGCGGCAAAGAGCGTCGAGAACCGCAGCGCCACGAAGGCCATCAGCAGTGCTGCGACGATCGCCATGATAATGACGCTCGGCAACAGCTCCGCGCGGACGAACCCACCGGGCGATTTCGGCACCCAGGCGGCCACGAGACAGGACGAATCGGAGCAGCGCCCGACAGACGCATAGGCAGTGCCTGCAGGCCGCTCGTTGAGCGGAACAAAGGCCAGCCCGCGAATACCCAGCCGTGCCGCGATCTCGCGCGTCATTTTCGGCGTGACCGGCCGAACGGCGACCATCAGCACCGGATCGCGCCGTTCCGCCGGAACCACCAATGTCTCGGGGACGACCGCCTGCACCACGGCAACGCTCATGCGCCCACCGATCTCGCGCAGGTCCACCGCGTGGATGCCGGGCACGGCCGGCATCACGGACTGCGCATCCGGCGTCGTGACATCGAGATTGTAGGTGCCGTCGTTGTTCCTGAGCGCATTGTCGTAGCGGCGCTTGGCTTCGTCTACGAGATCGTCGACCTCGTCGAGCGGCACGCGGGCCACCTCTGCCGGAACCGATGCGCCGTCCTTGAGCGCCGTCGAAACGGTGCGGGCCGGATCCGTGAAGATGATCCAGGAGAAGCCGTAGTCTTCCCAAAGCCAGCCCGAAAGCTCGTCGGCGACGAAACTCTCGCTGACATGCCCCGTCGCCAGCTCCTCGTAGGTCTTGTCCCAGAAGGACACCTGCGCCTGGAACTGAACGACCGCATCCATCTGGTGGCGCAGCTCGTTTGCGACAAGCCGACGCTCGGCCGAAAGGCCGAAGCGATCGGCCTCCGTGACGGACCGGTCGAGGACATAGATGAGGCTTGCAATGACCAGGACCGCGACCAAGGTACAGGCGGCATGGATCGCCCAGACCGTCTTGTCCCGTTTTGCCTGCCGCAACGCCTTTTCCACCACGCCAGTCCCCCTCGTCCGTACCGGCCCTGCCGGGCATACTAGCACTTGTGGAGGTGCGATGCGCAACGATGGCAGCCGATACTGCCGGCACCCTAGCGACCAAAATCGAAGTTTGGCTTAAATAAGCTGGTGATAAAATACTTAACGATTTCAACCGACTGAATCGCCCGACAATCAGCGGTCGCAGCGGGGATCAGGAGAACGCGGGCGACTGCCCGCGCCTCCCTGTGCGCATCCTATTGCGAGGCGGCCGCCGAAGCGCGCAGCAAGGCGACGATCTCCGCATTGCCTTGCTCCAGGGCAAGATCGCGTATCGACGGGCCGGCGGCGCCATCGCGCACGCGTGCATTCGCGCCCCTTTCGAGAAGCAGCCGCACCGTTCCTGCCTGCCCGTTGATCACGGCAACGGCAAGCGGTGTCATCCAGTCGTGCTGTGGCTCCGGCCTGCCGCGCCCGCGGAACGTGCCGAACGGCGTTTCGATCAGATCCGGCTGCCGGTCGAGGATGTCGGCGAGGCGCGCGGCCACGCCAAAGGACGCAGCTGCGAAGATGTCGAGCGGCTGATCCTTCAGGAAAGTGACCATCGCGTCCTTGCCGTTGTATTTGGCCCAGCCGATCGGCGGTGCATGATGGTAGGGGTCGCGCGCCAATGGATCGGCGCCGTGATCGAGCAGGCGCCTCGCCATCGCGACATGCCCATGCAACGCCGCCTCGTGCAACGGCGTGCGCGAGGTCATGCGGTTGACGTCGAAGCCGAGCGAGAGCATCAGCGCCACGGCGTCATGCCGGTCCTCACCCGCCGCCTCGTGCAGAATGGCGGGGTGTGCAGCCTGGGTTCGAGCGACAAGTGTCGGATCCCTATCGACAAGTTCCCTCGCCTCGTCGGCCTTCACTTCCCCAACGGCACGGGCCAGCCGGTCGACATCCTCCAGCGGCGCTTCGGTCGCGCCGCGCGACACGAGGTATTGTGCCAGTGCCGGATCGCCGCCGAGCTCCGCCCATTGATAGGGCGTGCGCCCCTTGATCGGGCGATTGACGTCGGCGCCGTGCGCAACAAGCAGCCGGACGCGATCGGACATGCGTTTTTCCAGTGCCCAGGCAAGGTGATAGTCGAAGACGCGTTCGCCATTTTCGACCAGGCCGCCATCGTTGCGCACCAGCCAGTTGTTGCGGTCGTCGGCATTAAGGCCATGGTCGAGAAGCAGCTGGAGGCAGGAATTGTCCGGTTCGAACATCCGGTTGTAGAGCGCCTGGCTGTCATTGGCTCGGGCACCGGCATTAAGCAGCAGCCGCGCAAAGACAAGGCAATCCGGGTGCGGTGGCTGCCGCTCCGGTCCCGCCTCGCCCTCGCCGAAGACGCCGGTCAAAGCCGTGAAACGATACTGGCCGTCGTCGAGCCAGTAAACGTTCGGATCGGCCCCGCGCGCAATCAGGCGGGCGCCCGCCGGCAGCGACGAGCGGCCGGGAACGCGGGCATATGCGGCGTAGAGCAACGGCTCCCAGTCGAACGGACCGCCGCGCTTCTCTGCGAGTTTCGGGTCGCGATCGAGAAAGCGGTCGATCGCCGCGGCGTCGCCGAGCGCAGCGGCCACGTGAATGTTGTCCCCGGCAATCTCAGGATGGTCCTTGAGAAGGTCGAGTGCCTGAGCGAACCGCTCGGGATCGGCAGCGACGTCGCCGAAATAGGAGACTGTCGCCAGAGCGAGAAAGCGGTTTGCGACCTGTTCGGTCGACGGCGTGCCGGCCTCGGCTTTCTCCAGATGCCGCTTCAGCCGCGTCCAGCTGGCAAAGCCGAATTCGCGGGCAAGCACCAGCTGGGCATCCTGAAGGCCCATTGCGGTCGGTTCGGAGAAATAGGGAAGCGCCCGCTGCCTTGCACTGGCATCGCCAGCCTTGACGGCCTTCAAAAAGGCCTTGGCCTGCTTGCGGATCGCATCGAGGGTAATCTTCGCGGAAAGATCGCGCGTGATCATGAAAGACCTCCTTTCATTCACGTCCGGTATCCGCGCCCACAGACTGAAAAGAGGTGTGGCAACCAAGTTCAGTGAAACAGGTGGGCCTTGCCCTTCCCGCGGATCGGATGCGCCCTGCGAACGACCTCATCGCTAGCATGGCCTCGATATACTTGTCCAGCGCGGTCAGCTTTCCGGTTCGTAGCGGACGAAGGCGAAACGATCACCCGCGGGCGCCCAGTTGGGAACGTTGATCGTTCCCTGCCCGCCGAAGAGCTCGAACAGGATGCGGGCATTGCCGCCGTCCAGGTCCATCAGCCGCAACCGGACATCGAGATCCCTCGGATGATCGAAGACGTCGCCGTCATAGGAAAGCACGAGCAGGTGCTTACCGTCAGGCGACGGATGCGGAAACCAGTCGCCATAGGGGCTGTCGGTGATGCGCGTGACTTCGCTGCCGTCCGGGCGGATCCGCCAGATCTGCATCTGGCCGGTACGGCTCGAGTTGAAATAGATCCATTCGCCGTCTGCCGACCAATCGGGCCCGTCGTTGCGGCCCTCCCCATGGGTGAGCCTTCGCTCCTCGCCGCCGTCGACGGAGATCGTATAGATGTCGAAGACCTGGTCGCGGATGCCGCAATAGGTCACCGTGTTCCCGTCGGGCGACCAGCCGTGCCAATAGGAAGGCAGGTTGCGGGTGACGAGCCGCGGCGTGCCGCCTTCGACCGGCAGCAGGTAGATCGCCGATTTCCCGAACTCGGTCTTGTCGCTGATCGCGATCGTCGTGCCATCCGGGGAGAGGCCGTGGTCGTTGTTGCAGAGCGTCGCAAAACCGGTATCGATCTCCACCGGTTCGGAACCATCAAGGCCAAGCCGATAGAGCCTGCCGTCACCGTTGATGATCAGATGTGAGCCGTCCCGCGACCAGTTCGGTGCCTCGACCAGCCGGTCCGTCTGCCAGACAACCCGCGTTTCACCTGTTGCGATGTCATGGATCTCGACGGAACTCCGCATGCTCTTCTCTCCCGGACGAGGCCGCTATTTCTTGTCTTCACCCGCCGGCAGAGTCGCCAGAACCTTGGAACAGACCGATTGCATCAGAACGGAATCGCGTCGGTCCCGCAAGGTGGTGACCAGACCCCAGGCCAGCAGGAGCAGGATGCAGATGAAGGCAACGCCGACGACGGTGAGGCTTCCGGTCGCAAGGCCATAGACCCCAAAGATCGCAGGCGTCGCGAAATAGCCGATCTGCGCCGATAGCTGCCGGCCGGCGGAAACGTCGCTTGCCGACCACAGTCGCAGGAGCCGGATCTCCTCGTCCGTAAAATCTGGACGGCCCTGTCGGCCGTCCGTCTCTTCGGCGAGGATATCCATCGCCTAGCCCCGGTCGCGGAAGCGGTTGGTGATCGGGTAGCGGCGGTCGCGTCCGAAGTTCTTCTTGGTGATCTTGACGCCCGGCGCCGATTGCCGGCGCTTGTATTCGGCGATGTAGAGCAGATGCTCGACCCGGTGAACGGTCACCTCGTCATGGCCGCGGGCGACGATCTCGTCCGTCCCCATTTCCTTTTCCACCAGGCATTCGAGAATGTCGTCGAGCACCGGATAGGGCGGCAGCGAATCCTGGTCCGTCTGGTTGGGACGAAGCTCGGCCGAAGGCGCCTTGTCGATAATGTTCTGCGGAATGACGATCCCGGAGGGACCAAGCGCGCCCGGAGGAACCGTGGTATTGCGCCAGCTCGAGATGGCATAGACCTGCATCTTGTAGAGGTCCTTGATCGGGTTGAAGCCGCCGTTCATGTCGCCATAGAGCGTGGCATAGCCGACCGACATCTCCGACTTGTTGCCCGTGGTCACAACCATCGAGCCGAACTTGTTGGAGATCGCCATCAGGATCGTGCCGCGGGTGCGGCTCTGCAGGTTCTCCTCGGTGATGCCGGATTCCGTGCCTTCGAACGTATCGGAGAGTGCGCTGAGGAACCCTTCGACCGGCTCGGAGATCGGCACGATGTCGTAACGGCAGCCGAGGGCCTCGGCGCATTCCTTGGCGTCCTTCAGCGATTCCTGCGAGGTGTAGCGGTAGGGCAGCATGATCGTGCGCACCCGCTCTTCGCCGAGCGCATCGACGGCGAGCGCTGCGCAAATGGCGGAATCGATACCGCCGGAGAGGCCAAGCACGACATTCTTGAAGCCGTTCTTGTTCACATAATCGCGGAAGCCGAGCATGCAGGCGCGGTAATCCGCCTCCTCCCGCTCCGGCAGGCGCGACTTCAGGCCGAGCTCGCAATGCCAGCCGCTCTCGCCCTTCTTCCACTCCACGATCGAGATCGCCTCTTCGAACTGGCTCATCTGGAAGGCGAGCGACTTGTCGGTGTTGAAGGCGAAGCTGGCGCCGTCGAAGACCAGTTCGTCCTGGCCGCCGAGCTGGTTGGCATAGATCATCGGCAGGCCGGTCTCGATCACCTGCTTCAGCACGACCTGATGGCGCACGTCGACCTTGCCGCGATAATAGGGCGAACCATTCGGCGACAGCAGGATTTCAGCACCGCTTTCGGCCAGCGTCTCGCAGACGCCGAGATCGCCCCAGATGTCCTCGCAGATCGGAATGCCGATGCGCACACCGCGGAAATTGACCGGTCCCGGCATCTCGCCCGGATCGAAGACGCGCTTCTCGTCGAACTCGCCGTAGTTCGGAAGATCGACCTTGTCGCGGATCGCGATCACCTTGCCATCGTCGAGTACTGCCACGGCGTTATGTCGGCCGGTCTTCGACAGGCGCGGGAAGCCGATGATGACGCCCGGGCCGCCATCGGCCGTTTCGGCGGCCAGCTTTTCGACGGCCTGGAGGCAGGCCTTGAGAAAGGCCGGCTTCAGAACAAGGTCTTCCGGCGGATAGCCCGAAATGAACAGCTCCGTCAAAAGCAGGAGATCGGCGCCCTGTCGCGCCGCATCGGCGCGCGCCTCACGCGCCTTGGCCAGGTTTCCGGCGATGTCGCCCACGGTCGGATTGAGCTGGGCAACGGCGATACGAAGGAGCGAGGGGGCGTTTTTATGGGCGGTCATGAGCGGGCCTGTCGGTCTGTCCTGAACGATTGCATCTGACTTTCGCAATGTTCTTTAGCGCAATCTGCGGGAAAATACCCACAGCCAATCGCAGCCACGCGAAAAAAACCGAAAACTTCTGTTTTTCCCGGTCCTTATACTGGGCCGTTCGTGCGGCTTCACGCCACGAAAAGCCACCCTCCATTCCCGTTAAGAAACCATTCATCCCCTGTTCAAAATGACGGGCGTATGACAGTTACACGACGCATTTATGAAATTGGAGAATATGTTGGCCAGTATCGATTCCGCTGTCGCGCGAGGCTCACGTGTCTATGCCGACCGACCCGGCTTCGCCGCACGGCACGCCAAGACGCTCGCTTCCACGCGCAGCGCCCTGTTCTCCCTGTTCGTTGCAACTGCCCTTGTCTTCGCCGTTGAACTGATCGTCCGTCAGTCGCTGACCGACACCCTTTCCTATGTCCTCGACCCGACGCGCCCGGCGCTGACGACCATCGGCATATTTTTTCTCATTCTGCTCGCTGTCGACGGTATTTTCGGCCGCGAGCACAAGTCCGCCGTGGTGATCGCGCCGCTGGCACTTCTTCCGGCCGTCATCTGCCAGCAGAAGCAGGTGTTCCTGTCCGATCCGCTCTATCCGACCGACTTCCTGTTCGGCCGCCAGATCATGGAGCTGATGCCCGTGCTGGTGAAGGACCGTCCGTGGACGGCGGTCGGCATCGCGGTCGGCCTGGTTGCCACCGTCGTCGCCATCGCCCTCCTGTTGCGCTTTGCCTGGCGGACCTTCCCGAAGCTGACGACCCGCGAGCGTGTCGCCCGCCTCGCCTTCGCGCTGCCGCTGCTCGTCGCCTTCTGGAACATCATGGATTACAACCAGTTCTCCTGGATCCGTGATCGCCTGAAGGTCATCCCGATCATGTGGGACCAGACCGAGAACTATAAGCACAACGGCTTTGCGCTCGCCTTTGCGATCAACCTGCCGATGGCCAATGTCAGCGCGCCCGCCGGCTACATGGCCGACGCGATCGACCGCATTCCGGTGAAGCCGCTTCCCGCCGGCACCTCGCACCGCGGCAAGCCCGACGTCATCGTGCTGATGAGCGAATCCTTCTGGGATCCGACCCGCCTGCCGAACGTCAAGCTGTCGCCCGACCCGATGCCGACGATCCGCGAAATGCAGTCGGGCAACGTCTTCTCGCCGGAGTTCGGCGGCATGACCGCCAACGTCGAGTTCGAGGCGCTGACCGGCTTCTCCAACGCGTTCCTGCCCTATGGCAGCATCCCGTACCAGCAGTACATCCGCAATCCGATCCCGTCGCTTGCCACTTTCTTCCGTGGCGAAGGCTACGTCTCGCGCGCCATCCATCCGTTCCAGAGCTGGTTCTGGAACCGCACCGCCGTCTACAAGGCCTTCGGCTTCGACATGTTCAAGTCGGAAGAGAACATGCCACCGATGCAGAAGCGCGGCATCTTCGCCTCGGACGACTCGCTGACCAACGAGATCATCCGCCAGGCCGACGCGATGGACGACCCGTTCTTCTTCTTCGCCGTCACACTCCAGGGCCATGGCCCCTATGAGGCCAACCGCTACGCCAACAACACCATCAAGGTCGAAGGCGACCTGCCCGAGGCCGACCGCCAGGTGCTTGCCACCTACGCGCAGGGCATCAAGGAGGCTGACGACAGCCTGAAGAAGCTGATGGACTGGGCCAAGAACCGCGATCGCGAAACGGTTATCGTGCTTTTTGGCGATCATCTGCCGCCGCTTAACACCGTCTATACCAGCACCGGTTTCATGAAGGGTGTGACGGCGGAGCGCAAAGGTTCGAAGGAACAGATGAAGGCGCAGCATGAAACGCCGCTCGTCGTCTGGTCGAACAAGACTGGCCCGAAGAAGAACGTCGGCACCATCAGCCCGGCCTTCCTCTCCTACCAGATCCTCAAGCAGTCCGGTTACGAGCATCCCTACTACACCGGCTTCCTCGGCAAGGTGTATGACCAGTACCGCGTCGTCGACCGCTACATGCTGATCCGCAAGAATGGCAAGGAAGTCGCCGAGTGGTCGCGCCAGCCGAAGGTGCCGGCACTCCTGCGTGACTACCGCTTCCTGCAGCACGACATGATGTTCGGCGACCGCTTCTCGACCGACCGGTTCTTCAAGTCACACGCTGATCTCTTCGCCAGCGTCGAGACCCACTGATCGAAGACCGGAGCGGACAGCAACCGCTCCGGTCTTTGCGGCATTTTCGCGTACCGCCTGATTTCCTTGCGGCGCTGACGCGCTAGATTGTCTCCGGCCAACTCCGGAGATCGCCATGCCGCACTTCAATGACATATCGAAACAGCTTTTCGGCAAGCCGCTCAGCGAGCTCGGAGAGATCGAGCGCCGCATTCTTACCCATGCCCGGGACCGACGCACGCTCGCCACCGATTCACATGCCGCCTTCACGGCACGGCTCTCCTTCGGCGACAGGCTCGCAGACAACATCGCCCGCGTCGGCGGCTCCTGGAGCTTCATCATCGGCTTCTGCGGCTTACTCGTCTTCTGGGTTTTGCTGAACACCATTCTGCTCGCCACCGGCGCCTTCGATCCCTACCCCTATATCTTCCTCAACCTGATGCTTTCGATGCTCGCCGCGCTGCAGGCTCCGGTCATCATGATGTCGCAGAACCGCCAGGCGGAGCGCGACCGCTTCGCTGCCTCGAAGGATTACGAAGTCAATCTCAAGTCGGAAGTCGAACTGATCGCGCTGCATCACAAGGTCGACGACGTGTTGCTGCGCGAGATCTCCGAATTGCGCGCGGACCTGGCGACGCTCAACCGGCAGCTCGAACGCTATCGCACGCCCCCAGGACAGGAGTGACCGGACCCGGGCCGAACCGGGACGATGCGCTGGCGATAGGCAAGCCTGCCCTCGCGCGGATCCGGCGCCCGGACGCGGGCGCGCAGCCGCCGCGACAGGGCGAAAACTAGCTCATTTTCATAAATACTAATTCAACTGTGAATACACATTTTGCAACATTCGCGAAATGCATGGGGATTCAACAACTTATCGGAGTATGAAAAAATTAATATTTGAGGATCACGTTATGGGTGCAGGGACATTCAAGAAATACAGCAACGTGGGTACGCGGAGATGCTGCAATGTCCAACTTCAAGCGCCTGATAGGCGGCCGGGACGGGGCCGCTGCGATCGAATTTGCAATAATAGCACCACTCTTCTTCATGTGCGTGCTGACCCTGATCGCCTATGGCGTCTATCTCAGTGCCGCCCATTCCATTCAGCAGATTGCTGCCGATGCCGCCCGCACAGCCATCGCCGGCCTCTCCCAAACCGAGCGTGAACGGCTCGCGACCGACTATATCCGTCGCACGACGATGGATCAGGCCTTCATCAAGTCGTCGCGCATGACCGTCACCGTCAGGGACGACGCCAACAACGCAAACCAGTTCACCGTCCGGATCAAATACGACGCCGGCGACCTGCCGATCTTCAACCTGTTCACATTCGCCATGCCGAGCGAACAGATCGAGCGCTTCGCAACCATTCGCATCGGAGGGGTCTGATATGCTGTGGAAACCCATACGCTCCCTCGCCCGAGCCCGTAGCGGCAACATCGGTATCTCGGCCGCCCTGGCCATGCCGTTGGTGATCACGTCCATGGCCCTTGCGATCGACTACGGCTACCTAACCGTCCAGAAGCGTGAAATGCAGTCTTCGGTCGATCTCGCTGCGATCGCGGCAGCGGCCAACGTCTCCGCCGCCGAGAAGGCCGTGCTCAACCACTTCGCCAACAATGGCCTGAACTACGGCGTGTCGACGCCGAACGGTTTGTTGACCATCGACGGCAAGACCCTGCCGCCCGGTGACATCAGCACCGCCAAGCTTGATGGCGTCGCGACCGTAACGCGCGGGCGCTACGTCCCCGATCCGTCGGTCGATGCCGGCCAGCGCTTCATCAAGGACGCCACGCCCACGGACGCCGTGCAGGTGATGCTCGAAAGGAAGGGAGACATCTTCCTCGCCTCGATCTTCAGCGCCCCGCCGGACCTCAGCGTCTACGGCACGGCGGCGAGTTCGAAGATCGCGGCCTTCTCCGTAGGCTCCCGTCTTGCAAGCCTCAATGATGGGCTGCTCAACTCCATCCTCGGGCAGATGCTCGGAACGACGATCTCGCTCAAGGTCATGGATTACCAGGCGCTCATCGACGCCGATATCGATATCCAGCCCTTCCTGAAGATCATTGCGACCAGGCTCAACCTGACGGCTGCCTCCTATGAAGACGTGCTCAAGGCAAACCTGACGATGCCGCAGCTGCTTGCCTCCATGCGGCTGGTCCAGGGCCTGTCCGGAACGGTCACGACCGCACTCAAGAGCATCGAGCTTTCGACCTCGAACGACAAGCGCACCTTCACCTTGGCGCAGATCCTCAACCTCGATCCGAAGAAGAGCCTGCAGGTCGACGCCGGCTCCGATTGGGCGATGCGCGTAAGCGTGCTGCAGATCGTGTCGGCGGCTGCAGCCATCGCCAACGGCGAAAACCAGATCGCCCTCAATGCCGTGGCCGGCCTTCCCGGCATCGCATCTGCCAAGGTCAAGCTTGCGATCGGCGAGCCGCCCGTCGAAACGCCAAGCCACCGCCTCGGCACGCCCGGCGCAGCAATACGCACCGCCCAGACCCGCCTTGCCGTCGAAGTCAACGTCGATGGCCTGGCCGCCCTTGCCGGCATTCGCATCCGCCTGCCGATCTATGTCGAACTCGCCTATGCGGAAGCCAAGCTCGCCGACATCAGGTGCTATGGCGGCACGCCCGAAAATGCTTCGGTCAGCGTCGATGCGGTGCCCGGCATTGCCGAAATCGCCATCGGCGACGTCGATCCGGCGGTCCTGTCCAACTTCTCGTCAGACGCGCGGGTACAAAGAGCCAAGCTCGTGGACGCCCTGGTGGTCAAGATCGATGCGCTAGCCCATGTCGAGGCGCAAAACCTCAAGCCGACGCGCCTGAGCTTCAGCCCGTCCGAGGTCGCGGCCCGGTCGATCAAGACGGTCTCGACCAAGGACATCCTGACCTCGACGACGCAAACGCTCCTCAACAATCTCGACCTGAACATACAGGTCCTGTTCCTGACGCTCGGCAGCCCGACCATCGTGCAGCAGGCATTGGCCCAAACGCTCGGAGCCGTCACCAAGCCGGTCGACGATCTGCTCTACAACCTTCTGCTGCTCGTCGGCGTACGGGTCGGCGAGGCCGATGTCCGCGTCACCGGCGTCAAGTGCCAGTCGCCGGTCCTCGTGCAGTAGACCCGTTCAAACGGGGCGTTCGACGGCCACCGTCAACGCCCCGTTGAACAAATTCGGTTGCTGACACGTTATGCACAAGGTAGCCCTAGTAAAAGGAATGCAGCTGAGCGCGGCTGGCCGGCGGGGCACCGAGAATGCCCTTCACTTGGCGGGCCGCGCAAGCATTGGGGGTGTGCGCAGCAGATGCATGTGATGGCAGAGCAGGAAGGCGCAGCGCGGGATGGCTCGCTCGCCTTCACCGCGGAAGGTTTTCTTTGTCATCCGGAGTTACGCAACGTGCTCCAGGCGAGCGCGCGCGATCTGATGGCGGCCTACGACATGTTTCCCCGCATCGCTCGCCTTGTCGCCTCCCACCAGAAATGGACCCTCAGCCAGGCCGTCTACGCCCTGCACCTCGAGCGTGAGCCCGGCAATCCCGAAACGGGGGTTACGACCGCCCGCCTTCTCAAGTTCATCCATGAGACCGGCGGCGCCAGCCGCAATACCGCTGCTGCCTTCATCGCCGAACTGCTGACCTACAAGCTTTTGCGCGACGCGGAGGGCGGCCGGGGTCGCAAGAAGATCCGTCCGCTAGAGCCGACGGAAATCAGCGAAGGCGCCATGCTGCGCTGGTTCATGAGCCAGATGGGAACGCTCGATCGCTTCGACGGCCAAGGCCGTGTCGCCCGCGTCGAAGCCGACCGCACGGTTTTCGAACGGGCTCAGCCGATCGCCGCCCGCCTGCTGCTTTCGGATCGCCGGTGGACCCAGCCGCCGGAAGGTGTCGCGGCTTTCGTCTGGACCGAGTGCGGTGGCCTCCTGCTCGACGATCTCATGGCGCGGCCGAAGAGCCTTGAGCCTGTGGATGGTAAAGTCTGGCTGGAGGCGAACCTCTCGGATCTCGCCACGCATTACATGATCTCGAACACCCATATCCGGCGCATCTTCACGCGGGCCCAGGATCTCGGCTTGCTTGGAAGAGCCGATGAGGGGCAGCGCGGCCTGTTCTGGTTGAGTGAGCGGCTGATCGAGGAATATTGCCAATGGCAGGCAGTTAAGCTTGCCGGCCTTGCCAACGGCTTCGAGCAGGCCGAGCGACAGGCGGCAAACCCGCCGGCCTGAACCTCAGACGCGGCCGGCTGCGAATTTCGGCAGGTCGTCCTTGATCTCGTAGAAATCGCCCTGATCTTCGCAGAAGATATGGTAGCCCGGCTTCAGCACCGTCGGCTTGTCAAAGGCGCCCGCGAGGATCGAGGTGTAATCCGAACCGTCCGCCTTCCAGAACAGCGCTGACCCGCATTGACGGCAAAAGCCCCGGCTGGCGCTGTCACTGGCCCTGTACCAGGTTACGTTTTCCGCGCCCTTCAGCTCGAAGTCCTGGTCCTGCACGTTGGTGGCGGCGTAATAGAGCCCGGTCTGCTTCCGGCATTGGCTGCAGTGGCAGAAGATCAGCTCGCGCAGCTCGCCGCGCGCTTTGAAGCGAATGGTGCCACAAAGGCAGCCCCCGTGATGAATGTCCTGCATTGCCCCTCCCCAGGTTCATGACCCCTCGATCCTGCCATGGAGCGTGCCGCCGCAAGCGACAGCCCGCGCCGCGCCCTGCTCCAGACACGAAAATGCCGGGCCAGCTTCCAGAGCCGGCCCGGCATTGTCAAATTCAAAACATCCAAGCGACGTTCAGAAAACCTGAACAATGCCAGAGATTTAGATCAGCCGTTGACGACCATCTTCTTCTCGTCGCGGCCGCCCTTCATGCGTTCGGCGAGCAGGAAGGCGAGTTCCAGCGCCTGGTCCGCGTTGAGGCGCGGGTCGCAATGGGTGTGGTAACGGTCGGCGAGATCGTCGCCCGAAAGCGCACGCGCACCGCCGGTGCATTCCGTCACGTCGTTGCCGGTCATCTCGATATGGATGCCGCCCGGGTGCGAACCCTCGGCGCGGTGGATCTGGAAGAAGCTCTCCACTTCCGACAGGATCCGCTCGAACGGACGGGTCTTGTAGTTGTTGAGCGTAATCGTGTTGCCGTGCATCGGGTCGCAGGACCAGACCACCTTCTTGCCTTCGCGCTCGACCGCACGGATGAGGCGCGGCAGATGCTCGGCCACCTTGTCATGGCCGAAACGGCAGATGAGCGTCAGGCGGCCGGCTTCGTTGGCCGGGTTCAGAAGGTCGATCAGCTCCAGCAGGCCATCGGCCGTCAGCGACGGACCGCACTTGAGGCCGAGCGGGTTCTTGATGCCGCGGCAGTATTCGATATGCGCATGGTCGGGCTGGCGGGTACGGTCGCCGATCCAGATCATGTGGCCGGACGTGGCGTACCAGTCGCCCGAGGTCGAGTCGACGCGCGTCAACGCCTGCTCGTAGCCGAGCAGCAGCGCCTCGTGGCTGGTGAAGAAATCGGTCTCGCGCAGGCTCGGGTGGTTTTCCGAGGTGATGCCGATCGCCTTCATGAAGTCCATGGTCTCGGAGATGCGGTCCGCAAGCTTGCGGTAGCGTTCCGCCTGCGGGCTGTCCTTGACGAAGCCGAGCATCCACTGGTGCACGTTGTCGAGGTTGGCATAGCCGCCCATTGCAAACGCGCGCAGAAGGTTCAGCGTCGCAGCCGACTGGCGGTAAGCCATGATCTGGCGTTCCGGGTTCGGAATGCGCGCTTCCTCGGTGAACTCGATGCCGTTGATGATGTCACCGCGGTAGGACGGAAGCGTCACGTCACCCTGCTTCTCGATACCCGAGGAACGGGGCTTGGCGAACTGGCCGGCGATACGGCCGACCTTGACCACCGGCTGCTGCGCGCCGAACGTCAGAACGACGGCCATCTGCAGGAAGGCGCGGAAAAAGTCGCGGATCGTGTCAGCGCCGTGCTCGGCAAAGCTCTCGGCGCAGTCGCCGCCCTGCAGCAGGAAGCCGCGGCCTTCGGCGACATTGGCGAGGGCACTCTTCAGACGACGGGCTTCGCCCGCAAACACCAGCGGCGGATACTTCGCGAGGCGCGCTTCGGTCGCCTCAAGCGCTGCCAGGTCCGGATATTCCGGCACCTGCTGGATGGGTTTCTGCCGCCAGCTGTTTGGAGTCCAAGTCTGTGCCATTTCGATCACCTGTTGTCTGCCGCGGATCCAACCGCGCGGGTCACGCCCTGACGGCCAATGGCGGCCGCCCGGTATTCTGAAATTTCACTCAACATCCGCTCGCCCTGCCCCGGTCACTTGGCCGAGCCTCGTGCCCGCCCAGCCGGAAACGCCGCGGAATGCGGGCTTATAGACGTTAAGGAAACGCTTGGAAAGCCATCCTACCAGAATTCATTGCTTTGCAGGGCGCCCGGGGCGCAACGATATTTCCGCGGAGCGCACGATCCCGAAAGTCTTACTCCCTATATCGAAAGAACGATGCGCAGTTTCAATGGGATAGTGGCATCCCTGATGCTACAGCCGCCGCCAAGATAGGCGACAGATTGTTCAGCGATCGTGCCCGGCGGCTTGCGGCCGGCAATGGCTGGCCCTCACGTCCCAGCGCGCGCCTGTGCGTTCGGTGAGTGGCGCATCGGAACGCGTCAAGCGCGCGTCCGATCTGCGCCGGTTAAGCAGAAAAGAGAAGGCCGGCAGCACCCAGTGCAGGCCACGCCACTCCGGTCCGTCGAGCGGATCATCCAAGCCGTTGCGTGACCCGCGGCGACGTTCACGCTGCAGAACCGTCCACATGACCGCCCAATGTTCAAACATGGTCTCGCCTCCTTTGCCTTGAGACAATGGGAGACCTAATGTCTTCGCCGGCAGCGTTGTAGGCGCACCGTTGAAAGACGTCTTTCATCCGCGAACGGAAGTCAGGGCGGACGACCCGCGCTACTACGAGACAATGACCGCCATGGAGTGCTTATGGCCGAGGCAGCCTGGGACGATTTGAAACTGTTTTATCACGTTGCGACCGAGGGTGGCTTGAGCGGGGCTGCCACGCGAACGGGGTTGAGCGCGCCGACCATCGGCCGCCGCATGCTCGCGCTCGAGCGAGCGACCGGCAGGGCACTCTTCATCCGCAGCCAGCAAGGCTATCGCCTCGCCCACGATGGCCAGATCCTGCTCGAACATGTCCGTGCCATGCGGAATGCCGCCGCAAATATCTCCGACTGGCACCGCGACGCCTTCGCCCTGCCGATCGTCTCGGTCGCAAGCGACGCCTGGGTCGCAGGTTTCGTCGCCGATCATTCAACCGATATCCGCGCCGCTGGCGACAGTTTTCGCTTCTGCTGCAAGCATGCGCATCGCGGCCTCGACTTGACCTTCAGAGAGGCCGATGTGGCCGTCCTGTACGAACAGCCCCGCTCCGGCAACGTGGCAGTGCGCCGCTCGGTGAACATCGCCTATGCCGTCTATCGCGCCGGCAACATGCCGGAGCGCGAGGACTTTCCCTGGATATCGATTGGCACCGAAGTTGCCAGCTCGCCGGCTGAAAAATGGGTCTTTGAAAACCGCGAGCAGCAGATCCATACCTGGACCGACAGTGCCGCCCTTCTCGTGCGGCTGATCCGCAATGGCGCCGGCCGCGGCGTCCTGCCCGCCTTCGTCGGCGAAGGTGATCCATTCCTGAAGCGCGAAGGCGAATTGATCGAGGGCCTGACGCATCCGTTGTGGATCGCGGCAAACGACGACGACCGGCGCCGTCCGGAAGTCCGGACGGTCATCGATCGCCTCGCCGATCTTTTCAAACGCGAGGAGGCGCGGTTTGCAGGAGCTTCCGCCTGAGGCGGCTCAGACCCGCTCGCCCTTGCGGATGCGATAGGACGGCGAATACATCGTTACCAGCTCTTCCGCCGCCGTCGGGTGCACCGCCATCGTCCGATCGAAATCGTCCTTGGTGCAGCCGGCCTTCAGCGAAATACCGAGCAGCTGCGCCATTTCGCCAGCGTCATGGCCAAGGATGTGAGCTCCGAGCACCTTGCGGTCGGCGGCATTGACGATCAGTTTCATGATCATCTTTTCCTTGCGACCCGAAAGCGTCGCCTTCATCGGCCTGAACTCGGCGCGGTAGACTTCGAGTTCGTCGAACCGGCGCGCCGCTTCCTCTTCGGTCAGACCGACGGTACCGATTTCCGGCTGCGAGAAGACGGCAGTCGCGATCAGATCGTGGTCCGGCGACACCGGATTGCTCTTGTACTCGGTCTCGATGAAGCACATCGCCTCATGGATCGCGACCGGCGTCAGCTGAACGCGGTCCGTCACATCGCCAAGCGCATAGATGCCGGGCGCGCTGGTGCGCGAGAAGGCGTCGACGATGATGGCGCCGCGCTCGTCCGTCTTGACGCCGGCGGCCTCCAGGCCGAGACCTCTGGTGTTCGGCACACGCCCGAGCGCCAGCATGACCTGGTCGGCGACGATGTCGCCGTGTTTCATCGTGTGCGCGACGCGCTTGCCGTCGGCGTCGAGCGCAACGGACTGGATGATGTCCTCGCAAAGGATGCGGATGCCCTTCTCCTCCATCGCGACGTGCAGCCCGCGGCGCAGGTCATGGTCGAACCGCGAGAGAATTTCCTTGCCGCGATAGATCAGCGTCGTCTCGACGCCGAGGCCGTGGAAGACATTGGCGAACTCGACGGCGATGTAGCCGCCGCCGGCGATCAGGATCGACTTCGGCAGTTCCGCAAGGTCGAAGGCTTCGTTGGAGGAAATGCAGTGCTCGTGGCCGGGCAGCGCGTCATGCGGGGTCGGATGACCTCCGACGGCAATGACGATGCGTTCGGCCGTTACCGTCTTGCCGCTGTCGAGCAGGCGAACCGTGTTCGGGCCGACGAGCTCGGCGCGCGTATGCAGGATTTCGGCGCCCGCATTGTTGAGGCCCTTCTGGTAGAGCCCTTCGAGCCGGGTGATTTCCTGCTCCTTGGCGGCGACCAGCTTCTTCCAGTCGAACGTGCTTTCGCCGACCGTCCAGCCGAAGCCCGCTGCATCTTCGAAGTGCTCGGAAAACTGCGACGCGTAGACATAAAGCTTCTTCGGAACGCAGCCGCGGATAACGCAGGTGCCGCCATAGCGAAACTCTTCCGCGATCGCGACCTTCTTGCCGAGGCTTGCCGCCAGGCGCCCGCTGCGCACGCCGCCCGAACCGCCGCCGATTACGAAAAGGTCATAGTCGAAAGCGGGCATGGGCAGTCTCCTGAAAGCAAGCGGGCCGAAATGGCGATCTGAAAAGCGCGCCGAACGATCCTGGGCCGACACGCAACCGGGCGCAGCCGATGGCCGCGTCGCAGGCACATATAGTGGAGCCTCCGGGCAAAAGAAAAGCCCGGATCGCTCCGGGCTCCTCGAAACGTGATGAAGGCGCTCGGCGCCGCAGCTTATTGTGCCGGCGCCTGAACTGCACCTTCGGCTGCTGCCGGCTGGGTGGAGCCGACCTTCTCGTCGAGCGACTTGGTCGCTTCCTGGGTCAGGTCGCGCGATACGCCCGATGCCCAGATGTCTGCGGCCTTCAGGAGTTCGCGGGATGCGATCGGGCCGTCGTTCAGGAGCTTCTTGCCGGCGGCCGAGTTGTAGAACTCGGTGATCGCGTTCAGCTCTTCGAGCGAAAAGGTCTTGGCGTAGATCGTCGCGGCTTCGTTCTCGAGATCGGCGCGGCGGGCGGCAAGGCTCAGCGCCTTGTCGTCGACGGTCGCGGTGATCAGTTCCTGATGGTTCGGCGATGCCTGGATCAGCGTGTTCTTCAGACGCTCGGCAAGGTTCGGCAGAATGTTGTCGAAGCTGTTGGTTACGCCGAGAGCAGCGATCGTCGCGCGCGCCGCCTTGATCTGGTCTTCGGAGACGTCTTGGGCCTTAACCGCCGGAACGGACGCGGACAGCAGAACCGCGGTGGCAGCGAAAGTGCGGACAAGACCTGCGAGTTTGTTCATTTTTACCCTTGCTCCTGTGTTTGTCGCATGCTGCCCGGGCGATTGCCGCCGCCAGGCCCGCATGTATGGAAACCTGTTGTCTTCACCGCTCCTGCCCCTGACGGGGCAGCGAAGCCGGCTCAGGACGCAGTCAGCGTGCGTGCCCCTTGCGGCCCGGCAATGATTGCCAGCGAAGCGATGCCGATGAAAAGCCCGTGCTCGACGACGCCGGGAATGGCATTCAGCTCCCCGGCGAGCGCATCTGCATCAGGAATACGGCCAAAAGATGCATCGAGAATGAGGTGCCCGCCGTCCGTCAGGAAGGGGCCGTCATGGGACTGGCGCACAGTGATATCGCCGGAAAGTCCGAGGCGCGAGGCAACCTTTTCGATCGCGATCCGGGTTGCCACCTGACCGAAAGGATTGACCTCGATCGGAAGCTTGAAGGCGCCGAGAACGTCGACCACTTTCGTCTCGTCGGCAATCACGATCATGCGCTTGGACGCAGCCGCAACGATCTTTTCGCGCAGCAGCGCGCCGCCGCCGCCCTTAATCAGACGCAGCTGACCATCGACCTCGTCGGCGCCGTCGATCGTCAGGTCCAGTTCGGGCAGCTCGTCGAGCGACTTCAGCGAAACACCGAGTTCGAGGCAGAGCCGCGCCGTGCGCTCCGAGGTGGGAACGCCTTCGATGCGAAAGCCCGCTGCAACCTTCTCGGCCAGGAGCCGCACAAACTCCTCGGCCGTGGAACCCGTGCCGATGCCGAGACGCATGCCGTCTTCGACATATTCCAGCGCCGCGGCCGCGGCTTTGATCTTCATTTCGCGGGCGTCCATGCGCCGATCGCTCCCTTGTGATTCGCACGGGCAGCAGGCCGCAATCAGCGAACGGCCGCCCGTTTTCCGCTGTGACACTTACACGCCCGACGACGCAAACAAAAGTCAAAATGAAATCGGCACTCAGGATTCCGTGTGCTTGCCGGCGTCGCTTGCCATTGCAATCGCCGATGAGTTCGCCTACCCGATCAACAACGGTTTTCAGCGCCAAGAGGTTTTCTCCTTGTCTTCTCCCATTGTCGTCTTCGACCTCGACGGAACGCTCGTCGACACGGCGCCAGACCTGGTCGCCAGCCTCAACCATGCGGTTACCCAGGCCGGCGTCGAGCCGGTCACCTACGGCGACCTCACCCATCTCGTCGGCCACGGTGCCCGCGCCATGATCGAGCGCACCTTTGCGATGCGGCAAAAGCCGCTGGCCGAAGACATGCTGGAATGGCAGCTGAAGGAATTCGTCGATTTCTACCACGGCTCGATGCCGGGCGATTCGCTGCCCTATCCGGGCCTGGTCGACGCGCTCGACCGCCTATCCGGCGCCGGCTTCAAGCTCGCGGTCTGCACCAACAAGCCGGAAAAGCTCGCCACGCGTCTGCTCGAACGGCTCGGCCTGATCGAGCGCTTCGCCGCGATATCGGGTGGCGATACCTTCGAAGTGCGCAAACCGGATGCCGCCCACCTGCTGCGCACGGTCTCCAATGCCGGGGGCCTGGCGACCCGCGCCGTGATGGTCGGCGACAGCCTCAACGACTTCCTCGTCGCCCGCAATGCTCAGGTGCCCTCGATCGCCGTTCCCTTCGGCTATTCCGATGTTCCGGTCGAAAGCCTCGACCCCACCGTTGTCATCAGCCACTTCGACGAACTGACCCCGGATCTGGTCTCGGGCCTGTTTTCCAAATAGCAGACAAGAAAAAGGCCGCTCGAAGCGGCCTTTTTCTTGCTTATCCTTCCGCCCGGCGTGCGCCGCGCGTCGCCTCGAAGGCCCGGTTCATATACATGTCGCGCTCATAGACGTCGTTGAAGTACTCGACCACGCCGTCCTTGTTCGGCCAAGCCGTGAAGTAGGCGACGTAGACGGGAACCTTCACCGGGACCTGCAGCGCCTTGTTGCGGCCGCCGGCGATCTCCTTGCCGACATCGTCGACGCTCGTGCCGAGCACGGCTGCCGCCATAAGGCGCGGATCGGCAAGCCGCACGCAGCCATGGCTGAGCGCGCGATTGTCACGCTTGAAGAAGCTCTTCGACGGCGTGTCGTGCATGTAGATCGCGTGACTGTTGGGGAACAGGATCTTCAACTCGCCAAGCGCATTGTCGCTGCTCGGCGGCTGACGCACGGCAACAGATGCGGTCGAGCCGTTCCAGTTGACCGATGCGGACGGGACCGGGCGACCGCCGACCTCGACCTGGTAGCCCATCCGGTCGAGATAGTTCGGGTCGCTCCTGAGCTTCGGCAGCATCTCGTTGACGATGATCGACTGCGGCACGCCCCAGTAGGGGTTGACCTCGACCGTCTGGATCTCGTCCTGGAAGAAGTAGGTCTGGTTCGCCTTGGACCCGACGACGACGCGCATGGAGAACTGCTCGGCGCCCTTGTCGGCGTAGGTGGCGGTAAAGGCCGGCTGGTTGATGAAGACGTAGCGGTCGCCGAGACCATCCGGCAGCCAGCGCGCCTGCTCCATGGCGATTTCGAGCTTGTTGATCTTGGAGGCGACCGTGTCGCCGCCCGTCAGGATGCGAAGCGACGCCTGGCCGACGACACCGTCGGCCTTGAGCCCGTGCTCCTGCTGGAAGGCCTCCACCACAGCAACCAGCTCCGGCGTGTATTCCGGGGTGCCCTGGTAGGCGGCAAGAACCGTGGCATGATCGGCCTTCAGCTTCTCCGAGCCCTTGAGGCGGATACCTGCGATGATGTTGGCGAGCTCGGGATTGCTCTGACCCGGCTTCAGCAGCGTGCCGGGCGCGATTTCGACGCGCTGCTCGACGCTCTGCTCGGAGCGCAGCTTCACCAGTTCGGCAGAGAGAGCGGCAAATTGCGCGCTCTTCGGGTTCTGCTCATTGAGAAGCGCGGTCATGTCGCTGCTTGCCGACATCTTGTCGAGAAGCGGCAGCAGATCCACCGTCTTGCGCTTGAAGTCGTGGTAGCCGGAGATCTTGTTCGGGTCGATGCGACCGCGCACCGTGTCCTGCACGTAGCTGAGCGTCGCTGCCGAAAGCGCGATCTCGAACTGCACAAGCTCTTTCTCGCGGGCGATCATGTCGCCGCGATCGAACGTGTCGGAGGGCACGCTGACGGCATAATCCTGCGGATCGAGGCCGACCTTGGCGGCGTCGGCAAGAACGGCAACCGCCGCCTTCGCCTTGGCGTTGACGCCTTCGGCGCCAATCCAGATGTAATCCATGCGGGCGCCGTAATGGGCTTCGACCGCCTTTGCGACGTCACCCGAGGCGCGCACATTGATGCCGGGAAGGAACTGCCGCGCGTCAGCCAGCGGCATGCGCAGCACCGGCGGCAGCGCGTCGTTGCGCACGGAGCCGGTGACCAAGGGATCGAGCAGCTTGTCGGTTGCGATCCGACGCAGCGGCTCCGCCTTGTAGGTATAGTATTTCGGACCGGTGATCTTCGGCAGCGGCTTGGCCGCCTGCTGCGGGTCAGCCATCGTGCCGACGCCGGGGAGCGGCTGGGTCGGTTGCACCTGCTGTGCCTCGGGCTTTTTTCTGCCTGCCCGAATGAAATCGCCGAACGTGAAGGCCGAAGCCGGCCGCGCGTCCATGGTCGCGATCGCACAGCCGCTCATGAGCGCCACGATCGCTGCCGTCTTAAGAACTCTCATATGAAACTACGTCCCCGTATCGCGTTGTCGCCGAATTCGGCTGAAGCCAGATTCTCGCCACGCCCTCGTGCGCTAAAAGTTATAGAAAAGGATGGTGAATGAAAAGGAAACGCGCCGATAACGATCGTCCTCGAACCTCCGTTTAGAATCTCCCCAACGCCTCATTTGCAGGACGTTCAGCGAGCGATAAAAATTTGATCCCACTGGATTTTATTTCGCTGCGCAAGTTGGCACGGGCGGCGGCCGGCGATCGGCGCTGGAAAAGAAGATGGCGTCTGTGACCGAAACATCACAACGCCGCCAAACGCCCGGCAAGGGCCGAATCACGGTGACGCGGCATGCACCCGCCACGCCCAAGGGGTTTCAAACGATTGTAGCATAGCCAGCCATGGACCGCCCCTTTACAAGCTCCAGCCGTCGGGGCAGAGAGAGGCCCGGCACCCTGGAGAGATCGGCCACACGGCCCCTCGCCCAGGCTTGATGAACCGCATGATCAAGGCAGGTATCACGATGACATCGACGCGCACGGAAACAGATACGTTCGGCCCCATCGAAGTGGCAAATGACCGCTATTGGGGCGCCCAGGCCCAGCGTTCGCTCGGCAACTTCAAGATCGGCTGGGAAAAACAGCCGGCCTCGATCGTCCGGGCGCTCGGCATCGTCAAGCAGGCGGCCGCCCGCACCAACCAGGCGCTCGGCCGGCTGGATTCGACCGTCGCCGACGCCATCGTCAAGGCTTCCCAGGAAGTGATCGACGGCAAGCTCAACGACCACTTCCCGCTCGTCGTCTGGCAGACCGGCTCCGGCACGCAGTCGAACATGAACGCCAACGAGGTGATCTCGAACCGAGCCATCGAACTGCTCGGCGGCGTCATGGGCTCGAAGAAGCCGGTGCATCCGAACGACCACGTCAATATGAGCCAGTCGTCGAACGACACCTATCCGACGGCCATGCACATCGCCTGCGCCGAGCGCGTCATCCATGACCTGCTGCCGGCGCTGAAGCACCTGCACAAGGCGCTCGAAGCCAAGGTCAAGGCGTTCGACCACATCATCAAGATCGGCCGCACCCACACCCAGGACGCAACGCCGCTGACGCTCGGCCAGGAGTTCTCCGGCTACGCGGCGCAGGTCGCCTCCTCGATCAAGCGCATCGAAATGACGCTGCCGGGCCTTTGCGAGCTCGCCCAGGGCGGCACGGCCGTCGGTACCGGCCTCAACGCGCCTGTCGGCTTTGCCGAAAAGGTCGCCGAAGAGATCGCCAAGATCACCGGGATCGCGTTCACCTCGGCGCCGAACAAGTTCGAAGCGCTCGCCGCCCATGATTCCATGGTCTTCAGCCATGGCGCGATCAATGCGACAGCCGCCGCCCTCTTCAAGATCGCCAATGACATCCGCTTCCTCGGCTCCGGCCCGCGCTCGGGTCTTGGCGAACTGTCGCTGCCCGAAAACGAGCCTGGCTCGTCGATCATGCCCGGCAAGGTCAACCCGACCCAGTGCGAAGCCCTGACCCAGGTCTGCGTCCAGGTGTTCGGCAACCACGCCGCACTCACCTTCGCCGGCAGCCAGGGCCATTTCGAGCTCAACGTCTTCAACCCGCTGATGGCCTACAACTTCCTGCAGTCGGTGCAGCTGCTGGCCGATGCGGCCGTGTCCTTCACCGACAATTGCGTCGTCGGCATCGAGGCACGCGAAGACAACATCAAGGCGGCACTCGACCGCTCGCTGATGCTGGTGACGGCGCTTGCTCCGAAGATCGGCTACGACAACGCCGCCAAGATCGCCAAGACCGCCCACAAGAACGGCACGACGCTGCGCGAAGAAGCAGTCGGCGGCGGCTATGTGACGAACGAAGAGTTCGACGCGGTCGTTCGTCCGGAAACAATGATCAGCCCGGCCTGATCCATTTTGATACACCACGGCGCCTCCAAGGCGCCGTGGCTTTGATGTCGCGAACGCACTGTCGATCGGCAAAATCTGCCGTGATCGGTCATGATGCGGTGGCGCAACGGCGGCAAATATTAAGACTTCGCAAATCATTTGCCCCTAAAAATAATGACCGATAAGCAGCGTTTCATATTAGGGGGTTTGCAGATGCAAACGGCAAGCTCGGGCAAGGCTCAGACGCCCGATATCGCAGCGCAGGTAACCCATGCGATGCGCATGATGGGCGTGGCCCCCATCCCCCGCAACTACGAGCTCTATTACGAAGCCTATCTCGGCTCCAACCCGCAATTGTCGAAGGAGCTGGCAGCGCTCGGCAGCCGCGCGACCCAGGAAGAACTGGATGCAATCGGCGCGCAGTACTTCAGCCACATCCATCGCTCCACCGGCATCGAACGCGCCCACACCACGCTTGCGGCCAAGCTTGCCGAACTCGTCACCCTGTTGCGCGACGAGCAATATGCGCTCGAGAACTACAACAAGGTTCTCGACGAGGCCTATGTCAACATCGTCAGCAAGAGCGCGTCGAGCGCCGATATCCTGCGCAACGCAATCGGCATCCTGACCGACGCCACGGCCGAGACGATGAGCCAGGGCAAGGAACGCGTCGAGACTGTCGTGCAGAAGTCCTTCGAGATGGAGGTCATTCGGCAGGAACTCGACGAGTACAAGCGTATCGCCAACACCGACTCGCTGACGCGGCTCGCCAACCGCCGTGCCTTCGACGACAATCTGGCGGCCGTCTACAATAACGAGCACCTGCGAAACTTCACCGGCCTGCTCGTTGCCGACATCGACCATTTCAAGAAGGTCAACGACACCTTCGGCCATCCGGTCGGCGACAAGATCCTTGCGACCGTCGGCGGCGTACTGCGTGCCAACCTGCGCCGCGAAGCCTTCGTCGCGCGCACCGGCGGCGAGGAGTTCGCCATCATCCTCGGCGACAGCAGCCAGGAAGAATGCCTCCAGATCGCCGACCGCATCCGCACCGTGCTGGCCGCAACGCCCTTCCGCAACTCCAAGACCGGCGTCAATTACGGCCCGATCACGCTGTCCGTCGGCGTCTGCATGGCGACGGCCGCCGAAGACCCGGTCGACCTCTACAACAAGGCCGACATCGCGCTCTACTCGGCCAAGAACGCCGGCCGCAACAAGACGGTTCTCTTCGAAGACGGCATGCGCAAGGAATCCGGCCGCAACTGGCTGATCTACCGCCGCTGAGACCGCAGTGCCTACCTGAAATGAAACCGACAACGGGCGCCTTCACGGGCGCCTTTTGCGTTTCATGGGCGCCCGCTTTCCGCTCAAATGCGTTACCGGCGGCAGGAATCGGCGCCTGCGGCGCGAGCGATTGCGATGATCTCCGGCCGGTACTCGAAGTGCATCGTGTCGAAGTGATACCAGCGGCCGCCCCAGATGAAGCCGTGTTTCTCGAAGGCTTGGACGATGTCCAGCGGATAGCGGTTGCGATAGCCGCCCCTGGCTTTTCCCGCCCAACGCCAATAGTCGGCAAAGCGCGTGTTGATATCGATGGCCGCACCGAAGCTGTGGACCGACAGCGTCGCAGCGCCGGCAATTGGCCGCCAGTTGAAGGTACCGGCACTCGGGCTGAGATACCGCTTGAGTTCGGCTTGCCGCGAAAGGTCCGCAATAACAGCCTTCAGCGCCGCCGCCATCCCGTGCTTCCTCGTCACTTGCAGCCGTTCGCCGAACCAGTCCACGCTCACGAGATCCCGCCGGACGGCTGCAGCGCTGCCGCCATAGAGCCGTTTCAGCAGCGCTTCGCTGCGGATGCGCCCCGGGTCGAAATCGACCGCCGGTGGCGTCGCACAGGCGCCGAGCGGATAGATCTGCGACAGGCTGTCCTCGACGTCTCCTGCCGCGAGTTTCTCGGCATGCCTTTTCGCTCGGCCGTCGTCGATGATGATCGGCGGTCCGCCATCCCTGAGGACCAGGGCATTATTCTCGATGCGCTCGATGGCATCAGGGTAGCGGGCTGCCAGCAGCCTGAGCTTCTCCGACAGCAACGGCTCGGTGGCAGACGCCTTGCCGATTAGGAGAGCGAGCAGGAGTGCACCTGTCATTGCTTGCCGCAGCACCCTCGCCTCCAGCCTCTGTGCTTGGCCAATCGTGCCGATCAGCCGGGACGCAGCCTACCACATGGTCTTGGCGGCGCGCTCCGGCCATTCGCGGTCATAGGTGTCACGGTCGAAATCCGCCTTGGCGGCCTTCAGAAGCGTGCCAGGCGTCGGCAGCGATGCCGGATCGAGGAAGCGGTCTGGGTTCCAGAGCTGGGCGCGCATGACGGCGCGGGCGCATTGGAAATAGACCTCACCGATCGTCACGACGATAACGCTGCGCGGATGTTTGCCGTCGACCTCGAAGCTTTCCGTCAAGCCAGGATCGACACTGAGGACCGCCGTGCCGTTGATTCGCATCGTCGTGTTCGAGCCGGGGATCAGGAACATCAGCGCCAAGCGCGGATCGCGCACGATATTGGCGAGCGAATCGACGCGGTTGTTGCCGCGCCAGTCCGGAATCAGCACCGTCCTGTCATCGGCAATCCGCACGACGCAATCATCGTCCCCGCGCGGCGAGCAATCCAGGCCCTCCGGACCGACGGTCGCGAGCGCGCAGAAAGGCGATGCCTCGATCATCAGCCGGTATTCAGCCGTCAGCGTCTTGGTGACCTTGGCCACCGATGCTTCGCTGACGCCGCCGTAGAGCGCGTTGAGTTCCTCGACCGAGGCGATGATCGACATACCGTCCTCCAATGCTGCCAGATTTCCCCGGGGAACGATCAGGGCGCTGATTTGCGCGCCGAATCCCAGGCCAGTGACCCTTCGGCCGATAGCATGACAGACTGATGACGAGGTCAACGAAAAATAGTCAGGCGGCGGCTTTTTGATCTTCCGCGTGTATGAAGGCGTTGATCCGCGCAATCACCGGTGCGGCCGAAACAATGCGCCTGTGGCCAAAACCGTTTGCCCAGTGCATCTCGACATTCGGCCCGGCCGCCGCATAACGGCGCGCATGGTCGGCGGAGACTTCCTTGTCGTCTTCCGCATGGATGATGAGCGTCGGCACGGCACGCGCCTGGATCACGCGCGCGGCATCGAAATCATCAAGGCGCCGTCCGGACAGACGCTCGACCACGCCTTCGAAAGCCGCCTGCGCCTTTGGCGACAGGCGAAGAATTTTTCCGAACCCTTTGAAAAGCCAAGTCATCTCGCTCGGCGCGCCGATCAGCACCAGCTTTCTCGGCATATGGCTGTGCACGTCGCAGACGATGCCGCCGGCCGCACAGGCCAGGCTGCCGCCGCCGAAGGAATGGCCGACACAGACGTCGAAATTGCCGAAATGCCGCCAGGCCGCGTCGATCGCTCGAACCGCCGCCGGCATCGTCAGCGTGCGCCCCGGCGAAGCGCCGTGCCCTGGCCAATCGAGCGTCACCACCTCGGCGCCGCCCTTGACCAGGCCGTCGATCATCGCCGCCAGATAGTCGCTGCGCGATCCCCAGCCGTGCACGAGGAGAATGCGCTTGGTGTTGGCAGCCTCGCGCGGTGCGGCGAACTTGCGCGCCAGCACCCAGCCGCCGGCATAGGAGAGCGTCACCGGCTGCCCCCTGGCGATCACCGGAGCTGCAGCCGCAAGCGCCGCCCTTTCCTTGGCATTCTTCGGCCTTCTGCCGGGCGTGAGGGTGAACAGCCTGAAAGCGAGCCGCCCGGCCGCCTCGGGTGAAAACGCGTCGACGCCTTTCAGCGCGTTGCGGATGACCTTGATCGCAAAGGATGCCATAGTGAGAATCTCTAAAAATGTTCAATGCTGAACATAATTGTACAACGATGAACAAAAATCAAGTGACCACAGAACATCATTTTCCCTGGGACCACCCTCGCTTCCGCAGCTGGATCGCGGTTGCCCGTGCCTGCCAATTGATGCAGCAGACGGTAACCCGCGAGATCGCCCATCTCGATATCAAGCCCCCGCATCTCGACATCCTGATCAATCTCTACCGGTTCGACGGCATCTCGCAGCAGGAACTGGCGCGCAAGCTCCTGGTCGGCCGCTCCAACATGAGCATGCTGCTGCCGCATCTGGAAAAACGCGGCCTGATCCTGCGTCGCGGTGACGAGAAGGACAAACGGGTGCTCAGGCTATCGCTGACGCCCGAGGGCCGCACGCTGACGGAGGCCGCGATGGAGATCCACACGGCGCTGATCGAAAGATTGCTCGACGATGAGTCGATCGATGACTGCCTGGTGGTCACCCGCTCCATGGAGCGGCTGATCGGCCTGCTCTTGCGGGAGGAAGGCGAATTGGCCTGAGGTGGGCGCCACGCGGCCGTAGCGCCCCTGAAACCACACGCGGGCGCACGGTCGTCGTCAGCGAGGCTTCTCGGCCTTGTCCCGTGACATGCCCTTCTCCACGAGCTCCTGCTCGTAGCCGGCAAACAGTTCCGCACCCTTTTCGCCGAGTTCGCGCAGGTAGTTCCAGGTGAAGATGCCGGTGTCGTGGAAGTCGTCAAAACCGATGCGCACCGCATAGTTGCCGGTCGGCTGCACCGAAATGATCTGCACGTTGCGCTTGCCGGGCACGGTCACCCGCTGACCGGGACCATGGCCCTGCACTTCGGCCGACGGCGAAAGCACCCGCAGCATCTCGGCCGAGAGATCGAAGGAGGCTCCGTCGTTGAACGTCACCACAAGCCGGTGGCGATCCTTCGACACCCGCAATTCCGTCGGCCAGACTTCGCTCATTTCGCTGCTTCCTTTCGCGTACGACAAACCGGATGCCGGCCATTCGCCGTAATCTGCGTCCCCCGATGCGGCATTGCTCTGAAGGACAGCAATGCACTAGCGCAGAAATCGGCGCGCGAGAATTACCCGTCTCTTCCGATCAACACTTTGCGACAGTATGCGCCTTGACGCGACGATCTTCGACGACGACATTGAAGGGGCTGGGAGAAAGACGCTTGAACACAGCAACGATAGACAGATCTGGCGCTCTGCCGCTGGAGCAGAAGACAGCCCCGATGATCGACCCCTTCGGCCGGGCGATCACCTATCTGCGCGTGTCCGTTACCGACCGCTGCGATTTCCGCTGCACCTATTGCATGGCCGAGCACATGACCTTCCTGCCGAAGAAGGATCTGCTGACGCTCGAAGAATTGCAGCGTCTCTGTTCCGCCTTCATCGAGAAGGGTGTCCGCAAGCTCAGGCTCACCGGCGGCGAGCCGCTGGTGCGCAAGAACATCATGTTTCTGGTGCGCGAACTCGGTCGCGAGATCGAGGCCGGCCGGCTCGACGAGCTGACGCTGACGACCAACGGCTCGCAGCTTGCGAAATATGCCGCCGAGCTTGCAGACTGCGGCGTCAAGCGCATCAACGTCTCGCTCGACACGCTCGACCCGGCAAAGTTTCATCAGATCACCCGCTGGGGCGATCTCTCCAAGGTTCTGGAAGGCATCGACGCAGCCCAGGCCGCCGGCCTGAAGATCAAGATCAATGCCGTTGCGTTGAAAGGCTTCAACGACGCAGAGATTCCCGATCTCATGCGCTGGGCCCATGGCCGCGGCATGGACCTGACCTTGATCGAGACCATGCCGATGGGCGAGATCGAAGAAGATCGGACCGACCACTACATGCCGCTGTCGGAAATGCGCCGGCAACTGGAAGAGCAGTTTACCTTCTCGGAGATTCCCTATCGCACCGGCGGCCCTGCCCGTTACCTCGAGGTGGCGGAAACCGGCGGAAGGCTCGGCCTGATCACGCCGATGACGCATAATTTCTGCGAGAGCTGCAACCGCGTCCGTCTCACCTGCACCGGCACGCTCTATATGTGCCTCGGGCAGAACGACGCGGCCGACCTGCGCACAGCGCTGCGCGCTTCCGAAGACGATGCCTATCTCAGCCAGGTGATCGACGAGGCGATCGGCCGCAAGCCGAAGGGCCACGACTTCATCATCGACCGCGAGCACAACCGCCCGGCGGTTGCCCGCCACATGAGCGTCACCGGCGGCTGATCTTTCATCAGGATACCAATTTGGAAGAACAACCGGCAGGCGGCCCCTCAACCGCCTGCCGGCACCTTCTCCGCGCAGGTGGGGAGAAGGGAATGTGGGGCACATCTTCGTGTCCCCACGTATTCCGCGTGTAAGTGGATAGCGCCTGTATGGGCGCGCTTGACCGTCCGGCACGTTCCCTCGCCCCGCCTGCGGGGAGAGGTTTGGTCAGCGGGTGCCCAAGCCGCCCGCCCGGACACTCAAGCCGCATAGCTTCGATGCCCCTGTCCGCGGGCGCCGATACCGTCCGTCCCGGTACGGAAGCGTTCGATCTTGTCGTTGAGCGCTTCCACCTGCCGGCGCAGGCCATGGATCTCGGCGGTGTTTTCCTCGACCATCGCGGCGTTCTGCTGGGTGATCATCTCGACCTGATGCACCGCCGAGTTCACCTCGTTGAGACCGGTGTACTGGTCGGCGGCCGAAGCCTCAATGTTGCTGACGAGGTCGTGGATCGTGCCGATGTGACTGTTGATCACTGTCAGCGCGTCGCCGGTTTCCTGGACGAGAGCGACGCCACTTCTCACCTGTGCCGAGCTTTCGGAAATCAGCCCCTTGATCTCGCGGGCAGCCCCGGCACAGCGCTGGGCGAGTTCGCGCACCTCCTGCGCCACCACCGCAAAGCCGCGGCCCGCCTCGCCTGCCCGCGCCGCCTCGACGCCGGCGTTGAGCGCAAGCAGGTTCGTTTGGAAGGCGATCTCGTCGATGACGCCGATGATCGTGCTGATCTTCTCCGAGGAGCGGTTGATCTCGGCCATGGCATCGATCGCCTTGGCGACCACCTGGCCGGAATGCTTGGCGTAGGAGTTGGTCTCGCCGACCGAAACCGTCGTCTTGCGGGCGCTTTCGGCCGTCGCGCGGACGATATCGGTCAATTGACGCAGCGCCCGCGAGCTTTCCTCGAGGGCTGCCGCCTGCTGCTCGGTCCGGCGCGCCAGATCGTCAGCCGACGCGGCGAGATTGCCGGTGCCACCGGTGATCTCGCCGGTGACAACGCGCACGTCGGCAAGCGTCGCCCGCAGCGCCTCGACCGCATTGTTGTAGGTGCGGGCCATGATCACGTAATCGGCGGGCAGATCCTCGGACATGCCCTCTTCGAGATCGCCATCGGCAAGTGCTGCTAGTACGTCGGAGAGCGCGTTCAGCGCCTGCATCTGCTCGGCCTCGATGCGGGCGCGCTCAGCAGCCCGGCGCGTTTCCTCTTCTGCAGAAAGCGCGCGCGCGGCCTCGGCCTCACGACCAAGCCGGACATTCTCGACCGCATTGTCGCGGAAGACGGCAACCGAGCGCACCATGTCGCCGATCTCGTCGCCGCGGTTGCGGCCTTCGATGGCAACGTCGAGGTCACCATTGGCAAGCCGCGTCATCGTTTCGGTCACGCGCTTCAGCGGACCGCGCAGCGTCTCGACCAGCATCAGGCCACCGATGATGGCGAGCAGCGTGCCGGCGATCATCGCCACGATCGAAACGTCGGCCGAACGCTGGCTGTCGACCTTGCCGGCCTCCTGGGCGCTGCTGACGAAGCTTTCGAGCGTCGTGCTGGCGGCTGCGACCATCGTCGCCGCTTCGGTCTTTGCCGTTTGCCAGCGGCCGCCGACGTCAATCAATGCAGCGGTGTCCTTGTCGATGTTGTCGAGCGACGGGCCGAGCTTACCCGGAAGGTCGCGAAGGGCAGCGTTCTTGCCGCCGAGTTCGCCGAGCTTGGCTGAGGTTTCGCGAACCGCCAGGATGTCGGCCATGACAGGCTCGCGGCCGGCGGCATCGAGCTTGCGATGCAGTTCGCTGATGTGCAGCCGCGTGCTGTCGAGGCCCTTGAAGGTGTCGCCCATCAGCGCGATCAGGGTCTTCAGCTGCGAGATCTCGGCATCCATGCCGACGAAGCGCTTCGCGGCCGTGTCGGAATTCTTTGCGGCCTCCTTGGCAAAGTCCGCTTCGTATTTCGAGAACTTGCTGAGGATCGGCACCAGCGCGTTCTTCTTCGCCTCGTTGTCATCGCCGCCGGCAAGGGTCGCCTGCACCTTCGTTGCCTGATCCTTCAGTTCGGCAATCGGCGCCTGCACCTTTTCCGAGGCGATCTTTTCCGCCTCTTCGATCTGCTTCATGAGATGCGGCAGAAGCTTGTTCGCCTGGTCGATCTTGGCGTCGGGGTTGACGGCCATGGTTACCGGCAGGCGGAATTTCTTGATGCGCTCCGCAAGGCCCTGATAGGCGGCGGCATCGAACAGCAACGCCTTGGCAAAAGCTTCCTTCTCACCCGATTCCTTGCGGATGATGTCGATCTGCTTGTAGGCGCCATTGCCCTGTTCGGTCATGTCGGCAAGAGCCTTGTCGAGCGACGCCGTCACCTGGTCGCGCTCGAGCTTGGTCGCCCAGAGCTTGTCCGTCTGGCTGCGCATGGCTTGACCAAGCGTAAGCACCGAAGCGATTTCCGCCTTGTCCTCGGCACGGGTCAACAGGCCGTCGAGCGTCTTCACGCCGCTTTCCTGTTCGTCGATCTGGGCCGACAGTGCCGTGCGCGTCTCCTCGCTCGGCGCATCGGCAAAAGCCTGCAGCGCGCCGCGCAGCGCCTGGAAATCCGAGAGATTGTTGATGGTTTCCCGCGTCACGGTCATATGGCCGTTGAGCGTGCGGGCAGTGAAGAAGCCGATGAGACCAATGCCGGCGATAAGCGCCACGAGCGGAACCACGAAAAGCAGCACCTTGGTGACGATACGCAGCCGTTGCAGCAAGCGATCGATGAAAGACATTGCGCACCCCTGATTATTCTTATGGGAAGCAGGCCCGCGCGGCGGTTTTTCTTGGTGGAAACACCGATGGGCCATCGGCCGGAAGCTCTCCCAAGCCTCAAGCAAACGTCCCTGGAATGGCCACCCTGCAAGGTTTATTGCGGCGCCACCCCGCCGATCGCGTCATGCGAATGGATGCGGAATTGTGGCGACGATAGGCAGCGAAACTTAAGATTCCGCGAATAAGCTTATGTTCGAGCACACCGGCTTTACCGGCATGCGACAGTCTTTCCGGCAATGGTTCTCCCTCGAAGGCAATCCTTCTACTTGTCGGACAAGAAAAGTCGGAGCGGCATGCGATCCCGTTTGCACAACCCGGCAGCCAATGCTTAAACATTAGGCGATCCATTCACGGATTCGCCTCCCCATCCGCCGGCAGCGCAGGCCGCTTGCCCGGCGTCGCAGGACAGCCAGCATGCAAGCCTCCACCAATTTCCGCGGCATTCTTTTCATGTGCCTGGCGATGGTCACGTTCTCGTGCAACGACGCGCTCGTCAAATCCGTCACCGGCGCAATGAATGTGGGGCAGATCATCTTCGTGCGCGGTTTGCTGACGACGCTGATGGTCGTGCTCGCCGCCTGGCATTTTCGCGCCTTCCGGCCGATCGGAACGCTGATGCGGCCGGTGATCCTGCTGCGAATAGCCATGGAGGCGCTGGCCTCGGTCACCTATATCTCGGCCCTCGGCCAGATCCCGCTCGCCAACGCCTCGGCAATCATGCAGGCGCTTCCGCTGGCCGTCACGCTCGGCGCCGCACTCTTCCTCGGCGAACCGGTCGGCTGGCGCCGCTGGACCGCGATCATCGCCGGCTTCATCGGCGTGCTCATCGTGCTCCGGCCGGGCCCCGAGGGCTTCACGCCGGCGGCGCTGACCGTGGTTGGGTGCGTCTTCGTCACCGCCACCCGCGACCTCTGTACCCGCCGCATCGGCCACGACGTGCCGGCGCTCTACATCACCGTATCGACTTCGCTCGTCACCACCCTCGTCGGCGCCTTGCTCATCCAGCCGATGGGCGGCTGGCAGCCGATGTCGACGACGACCTTCAGCCATATCGCTGCGGCAAGCGTTCTGCTGATGCTCGGATACCAGACGATCGTGCTGGCGATGCGGGCCGGCGACATTTCGGTGATCGCCCCCTTCCGCTACACCAGCCTGATCTGGTCGATTGCGATCGGCATCTTCTTCTTTGCCGAGGTGCCGGATCACTGGATGCTGGTCGGCGTCGCGATCATCATCGGTTCGGGTCTCTACACCTTCTATCGCGAGACGCTGCGCGGTCGCAAAGCCGTCGCCCAGCGCTCGCTGACCGGCCCACTGGAATAGGAGCCGACAATGCCCGGAAGCCGTCCCTCGCCCCTGATCAGCGCATCCCTGCCCGCCGTCGTCCTTGGCGGCGGATTGTCGCGCCGTATGGGCAGCCCGAAGTTCGGCCTTCAGCTGGGCGGCCAGACGATGTTGACGCGCATCGTCGCCCGGCTCCGGCCTCAGGTGACGAGCGTCGCCGTCAACCTCAACGTCGATCCGGCCGGCGCCATCGACAGAGGCGTGCTCGTCATCGCCGACACAGTCCCCGGTTTTCTCGGCCCGCTTGCCGGCGTGCTGACAGCCATGCGCCATGTCGCGGCGACCAATCCGACGGCAAGCCACGTCGTCGTTGTTCCGACCGATACGCCGTTCTTTCCGGATGATCTCGTCACCCGAATGGTTGCCGGCCTGACAGAGCACCAGCAGATTGCCGTTGCGGCATCCAACGGGCAGATGCATCCGTTGTTCGGGCTCTGGCCGGTCGCCCTTGCGGACGAGCTTGAGACCTTTCTGACCAGTGACCCGAAGCGCCGCGTCCGCGCCTTCATCGAACGCCACCCTTCGGTAACGGTCGATTTTCCGCTTATCGCGACGGCAGAAGGCGCATTCGATCCGTTCTTCAACGTCAACACGCCCGAGGATCTGACCGACGCGGCGCAATGGTTGCGTTTCTTCGAGGATGACAAAACATGAGCGCCATGAAGATCTTCGGCATCGCCGGCTGGAAGAATTCGGGCAAGACCGGCCTGATGGTACGGCTCGTCACCGAGCTAACGCGGCGCGGCTACATCGTCTCCACCGTCAAGCACGCCCACCACGACTTCGATATCGACAAGGTCGGGGCCGACAGCTACCGTCACCGCGAGGCCGGCGCCCATGAGGTGACGATCGTCTCCGGCACGCGATTTGCCATCATGCACGAATTGCGCGGCGCCCCGGAGCCAAGCTTCAAGGAGATCCTGGCGCGGCTCGCGCCTTGCGATCTCGTCCTCATCGAAGGCTACAAGCGCGAACCGATCCCGAAGGTCGAGGCTCGTCGTCTGGAGTCAGCGAACCGCGAGCCGCTGGCGCCCACCGACCCCCACATCTGCGCAATCGCTGCCGATCATCCGGTAGAAGGCTCCGATCTGCCAGTGTTCGAGCTCGACGACACGGCGGCAATTGCCGATTTCGTCGAGAAGGTCACAGGGCTACAGCGCAAAGGCGTCTGAAATGCGCGAAGGCGCTGCAGGCTCAACGCTGTGAGGCACGGCGATACTCTTCAGGCAGCTTCGCCAGCAACTCCTGCGCTTTCTGCATCCCTTGCGCGGCCGCCTTGGCATACCACTCGGCCGCGGCTGAAAGATCCTGCTCCACCCCATCGCCTCTCGCATAGGCGATACCGAGAAAGAATTGGGCGTCGGCATTTCCTTGCTCCGCCGCCTTGCGGAACCACCTGACGGCAGCCGGAGCGTCAATCTCCACGCCGATGCCATTGAGATAGGCGATGGCGAGATTGAACTGCGCCAAGGCATAACCCTGGTCAGCCGAAAGCTTGTAGAGCCGCGCCGCCTCCTTCGCGTTCTTCTCGATACCTTGGCCATTCGCATACATGACCGCCAGGTTGAATTGCCCTTTGGGATCTCCGCGATCGGCAAGCATCAGGAACCAGCGGTGCGCCTCGGCGTAGTTTTCATCGACGCCGGCACCCGTCAGGTACATGGCGCCGACATTCATCTGCGCTTGCGGGTTTCCCTGTTCTGCCGCCTTCAGGAACAACTCGAATGCCTGAGCCTCGTCCTTCTCGACCCCGCGACCCAGCATGTAGAAGATTGCCAGATCCACCTGCGCCGAGACCATGCCCCGGTCCGCCGCCATGCGGCACCACTTCACCGCCTCCCGATCGTCACGCCCGACGCCGAAGGCGCGCGCGTAGATCGTGCAGAGGAGATTCTGTGCCTGCCCGTTTCCGGCATTCGCAGCAAGCCGCAGCCAGCGATCACCCTCCTTGGTATCGACCCGCCCCGCCTCGCTGTTGAAATAGAGCCTGCCGGCATTCACCTGCCCTTCGATGTTTCCCTGCTCGGCTGCTCGCACATACCAGTTGAGCGCCTCGGGAACGCTGCGTTCGACACCGGTGCCTCTCTCATACATAACGCCGAGATTGTACTGGGCGCGGGGTTCCCCGCCGATCGCGGCGCGCGACTCCCAGCGATAGGCCTCCGCGTCATTCCTCAGCGTACCGTTGCCCCGCAAATAGGCGACGGCAAGATTGTGCATGGCCGCAACCAGCCCCTGGTCCGCAGCCTTCCGATACCATTCGAAGGCCGCGGCCGGATCGCGCGCCGTTCCGCGCCCCTCCTGAAGCATGTAGCCGAGATTGTATTGGGCCGCGGCATAGCCCTGCTCCGCTGCCAGCCGGTAGTAGGCGATGGCCTGCGCGTCATCCTTGGCGACACCCAATCCCTGTTCGTAGTGAACGCCGATATTGTACTGGGCGGCCGGCGTCTTCTGATCGGCTGAAAGCCGAAACCAGCGTAGCGCCTCGACATAGTTCTGCTTCACACCTTCGGCACCGTTGAAGTAGATCGAGCCGAGCAGGAACTGGGCTTTCGCGTTGCCCTTCGCTGCAGCCCTCCCGTACCAGCCGATGGCTTTCATGACATCGTGGGCAACACCTTCGCCGGTCTGATAGCGCATGCCGAGATCGACCTCGGCCTCAACGTCACCGGCCTCGGCGCGCTCCAGCACCTGCTCGAATGGTGGCAGAGCCGTGCCTGCGCCATAGGCACGCGTAGGCAAGGAAGCCTCCACGAGCAGTGCGATAACGAGCCCGAAGACGACACGTTTCATCCACCCCTCCAGAACCAGTCGCATAGGGAGAGAAGCCTAGGGGGAGGAACCGGCAACGGAAAACGGATTTCGACGGGCCGCTACTTTGCGTCGAGCAGCGGCCTCGTGGTCGACGAGACATGAACCGCCGCGGAGGGCGCGCCGCATTCACGGCCCACACTTGCGGCTTACGCCAACGGCCTCGGCGTGCGGATATTTTCCAGAATCAGCCGTTGCTGGCGGTCAGTTCGTCGCGCCGACGGTCATTTCGTCCGGAATGTCGTTCAGTCGCACGAAGCTGTAGCCCTTCGCCTTGAGGTCGAGGATGCCGCGGGCAACGCCGGCGCCGGCGGAATGGGTCGGTTGGTTGATATGGGCGATGATGACGTCGCCGTCCTTGGCGGCGCGAATGCGCTTCTCCGCCATCGCCGCACCCAGCAGCGAGCCACCGTCGCCGTTCACCGAGTAGCCGGCTATGCGGTAGCCCATGGCGCGGATCTGGCTCATCGACGAATGGGTGTATTTGGCCGTCGCGCCGCGAAACCACTTCGGCGCCGGCAGGCCATGGGCCTTGATAGCGACAGCACCGCCACCGACTTCGGCGGCGACTGCCGCCTCGGAGCCGGCTGCCGCGATGCCATAGACGGAAATCTTCACGTCGATCGGCGGCACGTGCATGGCGCCGTGGTCCTCGATCTCGAACAAATCCGGATGCGCTTTCATCACCTCGACGACGAGGCCGTTGCGCTTCAGCCAGCGCGCGGTGACGAAGATCGTCGCGGGGATGCGGTTTTCGATCAGTGTGCCGAGGATGCGCATGTCGGTGGTGCCGCTGCAGGCGTCAAGCGTCAGCGCCACCCGCGGCGCTCCGCCCTTTCCCTCGGGATTGGCGGGCAGACGCAGATCCGGCTCGACGAGCCCGGGCGCGGCGATGGCCGAATGGGCCAGCGTGGTGGCGGCAACAAGCGCGAGAACGAAGGCTTTCATGGCAATCCGAGGAAGAAAAATCTGGGAAGGAATGTCAAACGACGGAAACCCGCCTTTTACGAGGCGGGTTTCCTGCTCTTATCCGGGCAGTCCTGCCCGAAGCTTGATCCGCACAGCGCCAATCATTTTGGCGCTGCGCGCGCCTTGTTAGCGCTGCGCGAAGCCCTGTTAGCGCTGTGCGACCGGGCGAACCAGCGGGGTCACACGGCGAATGGTGACGCGACGGTTCTGCTGCTCGGCGTCCTGGGTGCGAACCTTCAGGAAGCGCTCGCCATAGCCCTGGGTCGCCAGGTTTTCCGGCGGAATGCCGTAGACCTCGGTCAGCAGCGAGGCAACCGATTCGGCGCGCTTGTCGGAGAGCACCAGGTTTGAGCGGTCCGAGCCAACGGCATCGGTGTGGCCTTCGATGAAGAAGGTTTCACCCGGGTCCTTGGCGAGGATCTTCTCCATCGCGGCTGCGACCTTGCGCATGGTCTTGGCCTGCGACATCGACACTTCGGCGCTGCCCGTCGGGAAGGTGATCGTGTCGAGGTCGACGCGGCGCACCTTGTCGCGCAGGCGGGCGGAGTGGCGGACTTCGTCCATGGTGTAGACGCGCTCGACACGCTCGACCGGCGGCTCGGCCAGGAACTCGTAGTAGTCGCGATCCGGATCGTCGGAAACGTCGGCGATGTAGTCACGAACCGGAATGCGCAGGCGCATCGGCGGCAGTTCGTAGCCGACGTCGATGATCGCCGGACGCGGACCCTCGTCACGCTCGGGCGCATAGATCATCAGGTATTCGTTGCCGTCGCGGTCGACACGCGAGCGCTGCAGGATGTCGCCGTAACGGTTGTAGACGGTGACGATCCGGTAGCCGCCCGGACGCACGATGGTTTCGCGGGTACGACCACGCGGAAGCTGATCATAGTAAGTCTCTTCCGCATCGTAACGCAGGCGCGGACGGTCGTCGCCACGCACGAAGATCTGGTCGCCGACACCGAGGATCACCCGGTTGTCGACCTGCTCGACGATCTTTACCTCGGTGATGTTGTTGGTGATGTTGTTGACCGTCGTGTTGTTGTTGATCACCGTGTTGTTGATAACAGTGTTGTTGACGATGTTGGTCGTCTCCGGAACCACGAAGACCGGAGCCTCATCGACGCGCGTCCCCTTTTCGTTGAGGTTCGCTTCGATCTTCTGCGGTAGGTCGGCCGGCATCTCGGCAGCGATCGCAGCCTGCGCTGCGGCATCGTCGGCGGGTGGCGGGGCGTCCTCTTCCTTGGCGCGCAGTTCTTCACGCAGCTTCTGGCGCTCTTCGCGCGCCTGGTTGCCGCCGGCATTGTCGGCGTCCTTGTCGCTGTCGAGCACGGCAGCACCGTTTTCGACCGGCAGCACGACGGTTTCGTCGGTCGCGGCCGGATCATCGGCGATCTTCACCTTCTCTTCTTCGGTGCGGGTGTCGACCACTTCCGGAGCCGGCTGCTGCACCTGCGGCTGCTCGGCTGTTACCGGCTGCTCCGTGCCGGGCACGGGCTGACCTTCGCCGGTCTGCGGCTGCTCGGTACCCGGGACTGGCTGTCCCTCGCCCGTCTGCGGCTGTTCGGCACCAGGCACCGGCTGTCCCTCGCCCGTCTGCGGCTGTTCTGCACCAGGCACCGGCTGTCCCTCGCCCGTCTGCGGCTGTTCTGCACCAGGCACCGGCTGGCCTTCGCCGGTCTGCGGTTGTTCCGCGCCAGGCACAGGCTGGCCCTCGCCAGTCTGCGGCTGCGGCTCGACGGCGGGAGCGGTTTCGCCACCAGCCTTCGGCTCTTCGGCAGCCTTCTGCTCTTCGGCAGCCTTCTGCTCTTCGGCAGCCTTCTGCTCGTCAGCAGCCTTCTGCTCGTCAGCGGCCTTCTGTTCGTCAGCAGCCTTCTGTTCGTCAGCGGCCTTCTGCTCTTCAGCGGCCTTCTGCTCGTCGGCGGCCTTCTGCTCTTCAGCGGCCTTCTGCTCTTCAGCGGCCTTCTGCTCTTCGGCAGCCTTCTGTTCGTCAGCGGCCTTCTGCTCGTCGGCGGCCTTCTGTTCCTCTGCAGCCTTCTGCTCTTCGGCCGCCTTCTGCTCTTCAGCAGCCTTGCGGGCAGCCTCTTCCTCAGCAGCCTTCTGCTGCTCGGCAGCCTGACGTGCGGCTTCTTCTTCAGCAGCCTTCTGCTGTTCGGCAGCCTGGCGCGCAGCTTCTTCCTCAGCGGCCTTCTGCTGCTCGGCGGCCTGGCGCGCTGCCTCTTCTTCAGCGGCACGCTGCTGCTCGGCGGCCTGACGGGCAGCCTCTTCTTCAGCAGCACGCTGCTGCTCGGCGGCCTGGCGTGCGGCTTCTTCTTCAGCGGCGCGCTGCTGTTCGGCAGCCTGGCGCGCGGCTTCTTCTTCCGCCTGGCGCTGCTTCTGCAGCAGCAGTTCCTCGTCGGATTGGCCACCGCCCTCCTGTGCAACCTCGAATGGCTTCATCAGGCTGTCGGCCACCGCGGGCGGAACCGCCACGGACACCGACAGCACCGGCAGCGCGACGGTCGCGAACAGCTTGGATCGAATCGACATTTTGTCTTCCTTCCTCTTCCTGGGAGGTCCTGGCCCGCATCCTCTCGTCAACCTGTGACACGCTGAAGAAGAGAATGCGAACACGAATACTTACGGGGCCTTGACCCAAGGTTTCGGCTTTTTTGTGTTGGCCACGAGACGCGCGGTCCAACGCAACGCCCAAACCGCGAACCGGTTCCTTGACAAGGGCTAGCGGAGGCAAGATTAACCGCCGCTGAACGCCCCGTTCATGTTTCTCCCGCGCGGAAAACCACAATCATCGGTCGAAACTTGATTCCCGTTGAGCGCCTTCGCTTTCCTGTTGATTTTTAGTGGAAAAGAGTACGAATATCGCCACAACCGGCGGCAGACGCCCCGGCTGAAATTGGCATCCGCGAAAAACAACAATGCCGGATGTCGACCAACAGAGAGGACTATCATGCGTATTTCCAAGCGGCTGGCAGCCGCCGCATCGGCTGCCGTTTTCGTGCTCATGGCAGGCTCGGCCATGGCCGACGGCGAAAAGGTCGTGATCGGCACGGAAGGCGCCTACCCGCCCTTCAACAACCTGGAAGCGGACGGCACGCTGACGGGCTTCGACATCGACATCGCCAAGGCGCTGTGCGTGGAAATGAAGGCCGAGTGCACTTTCGTGACGCAGGACTGGGACGGCATCATTCCGGCGCTCATCGCCAAGAAGTTCGACGCCATCATCGCGTCCATGTCGATCACCGCCGAGCGCAAGGAAAAGGTCGACTTCACCAACAAGTACTACAACACCCCGCCGGCAATCGTCGTGCCGAAGGATTCGCCGATCACCGAGGCAACCGCAGCCGCCCTTCAGGGCAAGGCGCTCGGCGCGCAAGGCTCGACCACCCATTCCAACTATGCCGAAGCGCATATGAAGGGTGCCGAAATCAAGCTCTATCCGACGGCTGATGAGTACAAGCTCGACATCGCCAACGGCCGTATCGACGCAGTCATCGACGACGTCGTCGTGCTCTCGGAATGGCTGAAGACCGCTGACGGCGCCTGCTGCAAGCTGCTCGGCACCCTGCCGATCGACCCCGTTATCAACGGCGACGGCGCCGGTATCGCGGTCCGCAAGGGCGACGATGCGCTGCGCGAGAAGTTCAACAAGGCGATCGAAGCGATCCGCGCCAACGGCAAGTACAAGGAAATCAACGAAAAGTACTTCCCATTCGACGTTTATGGCAGCTGATTGACGGTTTCCGGTGCGATTTCCTAGTGAATCATGCCGGAAAAACGTCGGTTGATGCGAAAATTGCAACGGCGGATGGCTTGCCCTTCCGCCGTTTTTGTTTGACAAGTGCCTAAAACAAAGCGCGATCGATACGCATAAAAACAGCGCAAAAGGGGAAATCTCTGACATGAGCGGGTTGTTTGCCGGCTTCTATTCCATCCTCTCCTGGATCGGATCGATCGTCGATCCATTCTGCGGCCCGGTCGGGGTCTTTACCTGGCTCGCACCTGGCACGCTTCTCGCCTGCGGTGACACCGGATGGGGCGACGATATCGCCCACGGCTTCGTCATTACCGCGAGCCTTGCCATCGCAACGCTGCCCGTCGGCCTGTTGATCGGCTTCTTCATCGCGCTGGGCAAGCAGTCCGAAGAGCGCACGGTTCGGCTCGCGTCGAACATTTACACGACGATCTTCCGCGGCCTGCCCGAACTGCTGACGCTCTTCATCGTCTATTACGGCTTGCAGATCCTCGTTCAACAACTGCTGGCATCGCTCGGCTACGACGGTCCGGTCGAGATCAATGCCTTCTTCGCCGGCATGATCGCACTCGGCGTCGTCTTCTCCGCCTATTGCTCGGAGGTGCTGCTGTCGGCTTTCAAGGCCATCCCGCATGGACAATACGAAGCCGGTGACGCCCTTGGCTTGCATCGCGGCCGCACCATGCGCCTCATCATCCTGCCGCAGCTCGTGCGCATCGCCCTGCCCGGTCTCGGCAATCTCTGGATGGCGCTGCTCAAGGACACCGCCCTCGTCTCGGTCGTCGGCCTGACCGACATCCTGCGCCAGACCGGCATTGCCGCCCGCGTGACCAAGCAGGCCTTCGAATTCTACGGTGTTGCCTGCGTGCTCTTCCTGATCCTCGCGATGATTTCCTCGATCGTCTTCTCCTACATTGAACGGCGAACCAAACGTGCGGAGATGGGCCGATGAGTGTCGTTGCAACGATGATCCCGCCGCAGGCGCCGCCGCCGGTTCCGCCGAAGCCCTACACGCTCACCCGCTTCGTCGGCAGCGTTGCGCTCGGCATCTGGCTGGCACTCGGCGTCGGTATCTTCCTGACCGTGGTCGGCGGCTGGGATCCGGACAAGTTTGCCAAATACGGCCCGCGCTTCATCAACGGCCTCGGCGTCACGTTGATGCTGGTCGGCCTTTCGATCGTCATGGGCGCCATCCTGTCGCTGCCGATCGCCTTTGCCCGCATGTCGAAGAACAAGGTCCTGTCGTGGTTCGCCTACGGATACGTCTACTTCTTCCGCGGCACGCCGCTGCTGGCACAGCTCTTCCTCATCTACTACGGCCTCGGCAGCTTTCGCCCGCAGCTGGAAGCGGTCGGCCTGTGGTGGTTCTTCCGCGACGCGTGGAACTGCGCGATCTTCGCTTTCACGCTCAACACTGCGGCCTACCAGGCGGAAATCCTGCGCGGCGCGATCGAGAGCGTGCCGCGCGGCCAGCGCGAAGGCGCTGACGCGCTTGGCCTTCCCCAGCGCGTCGCCTTCTGGAAGATCATCCTGCCGCAGGCAATGATCGTGGCGCTGCGCCCCTACGGCAACGAGATCATCCTGATGATCAAGGGCTCGGCGATCATCGCGATCGTCACCGTCTTCGATCTCATGGGCGAAACCCGCTATGCCTTCTCGCGTACCTTCGACTTCCAGATGTATATCTGGGCAGCCATTCTCTACCTCATCATGGTCGAGATCCTGCGCAACATCTGGAGCCTGCTGGAAGCGCGGCTGACCCGCCATCTGAAGCGATAGGCTTTCTACGTCGGTTTCGAACAAAGCTTGGCAGCACTCCCTAAGAGAGGCTGCCAAGCTTTTGTTATTTCACGAGAAAGTTTCACTTCGGGACAAATATTAGCCCTTGATTAACAAATCAGGCGTTTCATCATAGGGACCAACCTTTGCGAGAAGTGAGGTCCACATGACGAACGAGATGGAACTTCAGCTCAAGGGCTACGGACTGACGACGGCGCAGATCCTCTACCACCTGCCCGACCATCCGGCCTTCCTGCAAACCTATATCTGGCAGCACTACGACATTGCGCCGGACTTCCCCGAAATGCGCAGCTTCCTGAAATTCTGGGAAGAGAAACTGGACGGGCCGCTGCATTCGGTGCGCTACGTGCACCGCAAGCTGATCTCGGCCACCGAATGGCGCGCACTGAAGGGCGAGCTCATTCTGCACTGAGAGCCGCCGACGGCGACCGCTCTCTGTCACCAGGGACCCTGGATCGGCGAGGCGTGACGCCCGGCGCCCTCAGACATGCACCTCCCCATGCGCGAGTTCGCCTTCGCGCGGCTCCTTGTGCAGCGAGCCGTAGAGCACCAGCCCGTAAAACACGATGACACCAACAATCACCGGCCAGCCGGGCAAGGGACCGAGGGCCGCATTCTGGGCGACGTCCATCCAGGAGCGCACGTGGCCGAAGGGCTCGCCATTGGTGGAGATCTTCGGCGAGGAAATCTTCAGCGCCCACGCGAGCAGCAGGATCAGATACATCCAGCAATAATTGCGCTGCAGCCGGCGGCAAAGCGCCTCGCGGTAGCTCATCAGGAAAGCGGGCTTGCGCAGGCTCTTGGCGATCGACGCCGCCCAATTGAGGTTCGGCGTGCCATCGGGCGCCAGGATCTGGGCGAAGTAGCCGCGCTCCAATTGCCGTACCCGGGCGCGATAGACGTCGAAGAAGCGATAGCGCCGGGCTTCGATCAGGAGCAAGAGCGTAATCAGCAGCATGGCGAAGAGCAGCACGCCATGATGCGACGACGGTGTCGACAGCGAGACCGAGAGCAGCGCCGCAACGACGGTGATTGCCCAGTTGGAGGTCCGGTCGATGCGGTCGCGCCAGCCGGCCATGCGCCCCATTTCGCCGCGATAATAGTGTACCACCGCGTTGATCTGCTCCTGCGACGTCTGCGGCAAGGGCGGGCCTTTCGGCTCCTTCGTTTCGGCGCTCAAGATCAGCGGCCCAAGCTCGGCGGACATCGGCATTCCTCCCGTCTTTTCTTATGCTTGCGATGATGACTCCTTTCCTGTCGCCGATAAATCCCGATGGCGCCGCATGGCGACGTTTTTCGTCCGGAAGGCCAAGGAAATCCTGCCACTGACCGCCAAAACGCCAGATCCACGCCCGCAAACCTTTCGCCGACGGCGATTGCCAAAAACCGGCTGCGGACGTAAGAAGCGCCCATGACCCAGAAAAGCACGAAAATCGACGAGGAAGCGCTGGCCGAGGCCTATAACCGCGCCCTCTCCCTGGAAAAGTCCGGCAAGTTCGATGCCGCGGCGCAAGCCTATGCCGAAGTGCTGGCGCTCGATCCGGAAGACCACGGCGGCGCTGCCGTGCGACTGGCTTCGATGGGACGCGGCGAAACGCCGGTGAAGGCGCCCGATGCCTATGTCGCCACGCTCTTCGACCAGCATGCCGAAGTCTTCGACAACGTGCTCGTCGACCAGCTCGGCTACTGCGTGCCGCTCCTCGTCCGCCAACGCCTGCAGGCGCTTGAACTCGGGCCCTTCGACCGCGTGCTGGATCTCGGCTGTGGCACGGGCCTGACCGGCGGCGCGCTCCGCGACATGGCCGAAGACATCACCGGCGTCGACCTCTCCGAGAACATGGTCGAGATCGCCCACGAAAAAGACCTCTACGAGACGCTTTACGTTGCAGAGGCGGTCGACTTTCTCGACGACAACGACGACGAGCCCTTCGACCTGATCGTCGCCACCGACGTGCTTCCCTATATGGGCGCGCTCGAAGCGCTGTTTTTCGGCGCGGTCGACAACCTCGTCCCGGGCGGCCTGCTAATCTTCTCCAGCGAAACCCTGCCCGCAGAGACCTTCGCCGGCCGCAATTTCATGGTCGGCCCGCACCAGCGCTTTGCCCATGCCGAGAGCTACCTGCGCGACCGTCTCGCCGCCACCGGCTTCGAGATCGTCGAGGTCGGCGACATCACGGTGCGCCTGGAAGAAGGTGAGCCGATCGCCGGACATCTGGTGGTCGCGCGCTTCAAGCCCTGATCGGGCCATGACAGCATCATGAGAAGGGAGCATCGCACGATGCTCCCTTCTCTCTTTTCCGCACCCGCGCCATCGGCTACACCAAGGCGAAAGCAATGGGAGTATTCGGAAAATGGCAAAGGTTGCATTCATCGGTCTCGGCGTCATGGGCTACCCCATGGCCGGTCACCTCAAGGTCCGCGGCGGTCACGAGCTGACGGTCTATAACCGCACCTTCGCCAAGGCCGAAAAGTGGGCGGCCGAGTTCGGTGGTCGCGCGGCGCGCACCCCGGCAGAGGCGGCCGATGGCGCCGATTTCGTCTTCTGCTGCGTCGGCAACGACGACGACCTGCGCTCTGTAACGACGGCCAAGGACGGCGCCTTCGAAAAGCTGAAGGCCAACGCCGTCTTCATCGACAACACCACAGCCTCCGCTGAGGTCGCCCGCGAACTCTACGAAGCGGCCAAGGCCCGCAATGCCCACTTCGTCGATGCCCCGGTCTCCGGCGGCCAGGCAGGCGCCGAAAACGGCGTTCTGACGGTGATGTGCGGCGGCGACGAAGCCGCCTTCGATCGCGCCAAGCCGATCATCGAAGCCTTTGCCCGCATGGTCGGCCTGATGGGTCCGGCCGGTGCCGGCCAGATCACCAAGATGATCAACCAGATCTGCATTGCCGGCCTCGTCCAGGGGCTCGCCGAAGGCATCCACTTCGGCAAGAAGGCGGGTCTCGACATCGAGAAGGTCGTCGACGTCATCTCCAAGGGGGCAGCCGGATCCTGGCAGATGGAAAACCGTCACAAGACGATGAATGCCGGCAAGTACGACTTCGGCTTCGCCGTCGACTGGATGCGCAAGGACCTCGACATCGTGCTCGCCGAAGCCCGCCGCAACGGCGCCAAGCTGCCGGTGACCGCGCTGGTCGACCAGTTCTACGGCGATGTGCAGGAAATGGGCGGCAACCGTTGGGATACGTCCTCGCTGCTCGCCCGCCTCGAAAAGTGAGCCTTAGCCCGTCCTCGACCGCGGGCGAGATCATCGCTCACCTGCGGTCTCTCGGCTCTGAAGACAATCTCGCCGGCATGGCGCGTTTCGGTATCGTCACCGACACTGCCATCGGGCTTTCCAACGTCGAGCTGCACAAGATCACCCGGCTGGTGAAGACCGATCACCGCCGGGCGCTGGCGCTCTGGCAATCCGGCATTCGCGAGGCGCGGATCCTGGCCGCCTTCACCGCCGATCCGAAAGTACTGACGCTCGACGAGGCGCGCCTTTGGGCGGAAGATTGCAATTCCTGGGAAGTGGTCGATACCGTCGCCGACCTTTTTATTGCCGCGCGCTTCGAGCGCGAACTGATTCCGGAATTTTCAGCCGACGAACGGGAATTCGTCCGCCGCATCGCCTTTGCGATGATGGCGATGGCAGCGGTTCACCTGAAGAAAGAACCGGACGCAGCGCTTCTCGCCTGGCTGCCGTTGATCGAGCAGCATTCCGGCGACGAGCGTAACTTCGTGAAGAAAGCGGTCAACTGGGCGCTCCGGCAGATCGGCAAGCGCAACGCCGCCTGCCACGGCCCGGCCCTTGCGCTTGCGAAGCGACTGGCGGAAAGCTCGAACCGCGCCGCCCGCTGGACGGGCAAGGACGCGGTTCGCGAACTGTCGAACGACAAGATCCTGGCAAGGCTTGGCCTCCCCTGAGTCTGCTAGCTGAGGTCAGTCCTCGCTGGACTTCGCCTGGTCGATCATCATGTAGTCGAGCGGCAGCTCGGTCGTATACTTGATCTGCTCCATGGCGAAGACGGAGGAAACGTCGCGGATCTCGATCTTGGCGATCATGCGCTTGTAGAAGGCGTCATAAGCGGCGATGTCAGGCACGACGACACGCAGCAGATAGTCCACGTCGCCACTCATGCGGTAGAACTCGACGACTTCCGGAAATTCGGACACGACCTCGGAGAAGCGGCGCAACCACTCCATCGAATGGGAGTTCGTACGGATCGACACGAAGACCGTGACCTTGGTGTTGATCTTCACCGGATCGAGCAGCGCGACGCGGCGGCGGATGACGCCGTCCTCTTCCATCTTCTGGATACGCCGCCAGCACGGCGTGGTCGAAAGCCCGACCTTCTTGGCGAGGTCGGCAACGGCCAGCGTGGAATCCTCCTGCAGCAGGCGCAGGATTTTGCGGTCTAGGCGATCCATAAAAGTCCCTCTCGAATTATTTTTCCCTCTATAGCGCGAAATTGATGAAGATAAAGAAAATTGTTTCAGTTCGTGAGAACGAAAACACGTTCACGCAAGAAGGGCAGCACGTCCGTTTCGAACCAGGGATTTCGCTTCAGCCAGCCGGTGTTGCGCCAGCTCGGATGCGGCAACGGCAGGATCGCCGGCACGGCGTTGCGCATCGCGTAGCGCCGCCAGTTCCTCACCGTCTCGGTCATCGATTTCGGACAGTCCGGGCCGATATGCCAGCGTTGCGCATAGTGGCCGATTGCCAGCACCAGCTCCACCTGCGGCATCTGCTCCATCACCCGGTGGCGCCAGAGCGGCGCGCATTCGCGCCGCGGAGGCAAGTCGCTGCCATGGGCGTCATAGCCCGGAAAGCAAAAACCCATCGGCACGATCGCGAATTTCTCCGGATCGTAGAAGCTCTCGCGATCGACAGCCAGCCATTGCCGCAGCCGATCGCCGGACGCATCGTTGAACGGCAGACCGCTGTCATGCACGCGCAGTCCGGGCGCCTGCCCGGCGATCAGGATGCGCGCCGCAGTGGAGATCACCGCCACAGGCCGCGGCTCGTGCGGCAGCCGGTCGGCCTCGCCGCGCAGCGGGCTGTCGCGACAGATGCGACAGGCCGAAATTTCCGCCCGCAACCGATCGAGTTGAGCAATGCGGTCGTCAGGCATCGGCGATACCGGAAAAAAGTGCGGTCAGGCGTTCGAGCAGCCAGCTGCGGATCGCCGCAAGCCAGCCATCGATGAGGTGCGGCCCCTCGTCGGGATGACCGTTCGTCCGGCGCCACTCCTGCGGTTTCACGAATTCGCCGGCCCAGAGCCCGTGCTGCTCCCGTTCTGCCCTTGCCTCCTCAGCCTCATAGCGCCCGTAGCTCACCGCATAGCCCGAAAGCACCATCTCGCGCCCGACATCGCGGTTGGCCGCATCGCAAACACCGAGCTCGCGGCCGTATTTGTCGCGGCCGTGAAACCGACAGCGCACATCACCCGCCGAGACGAGCGCCCGCAATCTGTCGCGCGCCTCGCGGCCGCAGTCCCAGGCGACGCCGTCGCGCTTGCAGGTCTGGTCGAGCTCCGGCGCGTCGATGCCCTCGATGCGGACGCGTTTACCGTCGATCCGCAGGCTGTCGCCGTCGCTCGCGATCGCCGCGCCCCGTGCCGAACCGGTCGCAGATCGCTCTCCGACGGGCAGCCTGTCGGCGACAAACGCGCCGATCGCCAAGAGGATGAGAATGATCCATCCGCCGGCCATGCCGCCACGTCCGCCGGACGGCGCATGACCGCGGGACCTGCCGCGGCCCTTGGGAAACCGATATGTCGTCCGTCCGAATTTCACGCCTGCCCTAACCTCGATTGCCGCGGGACTGCCTCGCAGACCAGCGCGTCATAAACATGGTCGATTCCAAAAGATTAGAGAAGGAACCTCACATGCAGCGCGATCCATCACGACCTGAACACGGCTGCGCCACAATGGTTGTCGAATCCTTCACGCACCGCAGCAACTTCTTAAGGATTGCTCACTAGACTGCAACGCAATCGCAACCGTCGCATATGAGCATGAGTATCGCTGCCAGCACATCGACCGATAAGATTATCGTCGACAAATCGCGTAGCCATCGAAACAAGGCCGTTTCGAGGACGGTCCGCGCGACGCGCGAGCGGCTGCAGACAGGCTCGTCGGTGCCCTCGGGCTTCGAGCGCGAGATGCTCAATCTCTACATCGACAGTGCTCTGCATGGCGCGATCGCCATTCCGGTGCTTGTTACGCTGATTGCGGCGGTCGGCATCTATCTCTCCGGCAATTTCGGTTTCGTCCTCTGGGCGGTCATGACGCTCTCGGCCCATGCCGTCACGCTCTTCTTTGCGCGCAAGGCACGCCGGGAAGACATCAGCGCCGAGAAGGTTCCGGTCTGGCGCCGCCGCTTCCTGCTCGGCCAGGTGCTGATGGGCCTCTGCTGGGCGACCTTCGTCGCACAGGATTGCGCGAGCTGCGGCAACGTGCGCTTCGGCTTCTTCGAGGGCACGGTGCTGCTGGTCGCGCTTGCTGCGACCGCTATGGGCACGTTCCTGCTGCGCAATGCGCTCCTTTACACTTTCGCCCCGGTCGTGGCAGCCCTCGCCTTTGCATCGCTCACGACCGGCGACGTGATCTATATGGGGCTCACCGGCGTCATCTCGCTGTCGCTGCTCTTTCTGGTGCTGATGACGGACCGCATGAACCGCGCAAGCGTGCACATCCTCTCCGTTCAATCGGAAAAGGACGACCTGATCGCGGAACTTGAAGTTGCAAAGTCGATGTCCGACGAAGCCCGCCGGCGTGCCGAAGAAGCAAACCTCGCCAAGTCGCGCTTCCTCGCATCCATGTCGCACGAGCTGCGCACGCCGCTGAACGCCATTCTCGGCTTCTCCGAGGTGATGTCGACAGAGGTTCTGGGCCCGCTCAGCAACCCGACCTACAAGGAATACACCAACGACATCCACCGCTCTGGCGAGCACCTGCTGAACCTCATCAACGAGATCCTCGACCTGTCGCGCATCGAGGCCGGCCGCTACGACCTCAACGAGGATTCGGTCAGCCTGGTCGATATCGCCGAGGATTGCATCGGCATGGTGCAACTGAAGGCGCGCGCCAAGAACATCACCATCCACCAGCAGTTCGAACACGGCATGCCCTCGGTCTGGATCGACGAAAAGTCGATGCGCCAGGTCATTCTCAATCTGCTGTCGAATGCCGTGAAGTTCACCAATACCGGCGGCGAAGTCACCTTCAAGGTCGGTTGGACCGCGGGCGGCGGCCAGTATCTCTCGATCAAGGACAACGGCCCCGGCATTCCCGAGGAAGAAATCCCGATCGTGCTCTCGGCCTTCGGCCAGGGCTCGATTGCCATCAAGAGCGCCGAACAGGGCACGGGTCTCGGCCTGCCGATCGTCCAGGCCATCCTCGCCAAGCACAATGGCGAATTCATCCTGCGCTCGAAGCTGCGCGAAGGTACAGAGGCGATCGCCATCCTGCCGGCGCGCCGCGTGCTCGAAAGCCTGCCGGCGATCGAGGATGTCGCAGCCCCGGTTCGCCGCCGCAAGAGCTTCGCCTGATCCATGCACATCGAAACGCAGCGCCTGAGGCTTCGGCCCTGGGAAGAACGCGATATCGCGCCTTTCGCGCTTGCCAATGCCGATCCTGAAGTCCGGCGCTACTATTATCCGGCCATTCTGACGCGCGACGAAACGGCAACGATGATTGCCGACTGCGCCCGCCATCTCGCCGACCGCGGCTTCGGCTTCCTCGCCGTTGAACGCAAATCCGATGGCGCGCTGATCGGCGGTCTCGGCCTTTCTGAGGCTGGAGACGAAATCCCCGGCGGACCGCAGGTCGAAATCGGCTGGATCCTTGCCCGCCCCTACTGGCGGCAAGGATACGCGCTGGAAGCGGCGAGCGCCTGCCTGGACCATGCATGGCGCACACTCGGCCTTGCCGAGGTTATCGGCTATACCTCGCGCATCAACCAGCCTTCGCGGGCGCTGATGGAAAGATTGGGCATGCGCTCGGATCCGGCCGATGATTTCGACGACGTCACGGTACCCGGGGGCAACCCGCTGCGTCCGCATGTGCTTTATCGGGTGAAGGCGCCGGCCCGTTAGCCGGTCAGTTCATGAAGCCGTCGAAGATCACGACATAGGCGGCATAGACACCGTTGGCGACAATCAGGCAGAGGCAGGCGAAGGAGCCGAGATCCTTGGCGTTCTTACCCATTTCCGAGATTTCGGGAGAAACGCGATCGACAATTTCCTCGATTGCCGTGTTGATCGCCTCGAAGGCCATCATCAGCAGGAACAGGATCGCCATCGCCACATATTGGAAGAAGGTTGCGCCGACGATGATGAAAGCGATCATCGCGGCGGCAAAGGCGATCAGCTCGTGGCGAAAGGCAGCCTCGCCGATCAGCCGCTTGGCGCCGCCGAGCGAATAGCTCGCAGCGGCAAAGAGATGCCGAATGCCGGTCTGCTTCTCGACAGGACCCGTCTGTCCAATGCGGTGCGTGGTGTTCTTGGCGTCCATTTCGTCTCGACAGGGCTTGAAACTGTGCTTGCTTCGACATCGTGATTGAGGCGAATGCAAGGCGGTCTCGGTTGCAGGCACCCAAGACTATAGCTAGGGCGCGCATTTGCGCTTTGGATAGGCGAGAAGGACGCATCCATCAAGGCCCGGCACGCGACAGCTTCGCGCCCGTGACAGGCCTTGGACAGAACCCGGCCGGCCTTCCTGCAAAGCCCGGCCGGAACTTCACTATTCCTTGTTGCTGACGCCGGCCTGGGCAAAGGTCGCCATGCCGCTGTGGCAAGCGGCCGCCGCCTTGACGATACCGGCGGCAAGGGCCGCGCCCGTGCCTTCGCCAAGCCGCATGCCGAGTGCCAGCAGCGGCGTCTTGCCGAGCTTCTCGATCGCGCGCAGATGCCCCGGTTCGCCCGAAACATGGCCGATCAGGCAATGGTCGAGGGCCGACGGGTTGGCCGCCTTCAGGATCGAAGCCGCAGCGGTCGCCACGTAGCCGTCAATGATGACAGGTACCTTCTGGACGCGGGCGGCCAGGATGGCGCCAGCCATGGCCGCGATCTCACGACCGCCGAGGCGACGCATCAGTTCGAGCGGATCGGACAGGTGATCGCGATGCAACGCCACGGCCTTTTCGACCGCGGCGATCTTGCGCTTCAGCACCTCGCCTTCGGAGCCGGTACCCGGACCGACCCATTCTTCGGCCGTGCCACCATAAAGGCCGAGATTGATCGCGGCCGCGATCGTGGTGTTGCCGATGCCCATTTCGCCGATGCACAGAAGATCCGTGCCGCCAGCAATCGCCTCCATGCCAAAGGCCATGGTCGCGGCGCAATCGCGCTCGGACAGCGCGGCTTCCTCGGTGATATCACCGGTCGGGTATTCGAGTGCGAGGTCGAAGACCTTCAGCCCGAGGTCGTGGCTGACGCAGATCTGGTTGATCGCAGCGCCACCGGCGGCAAAATTCTCGACCATCTGTGCGGTGACGGATGACGGGAACGGGGTCACGCCCTGGCGGGTGACGCCGTGGTTGCCGGCAAAGATCGCCACCAGCGGCCGGTTGACCACCGGCGCCTTGCCCGTCCAGGCGGCGAGCCAGAAGGCGATTTCCTCGAGGCGGCCGAGCGCGCCCGGCGGCTTCGTCAGCTGGGCGTCCCGCTCCCGCGCGGCAACAAGGGCTGCCGCATCCGGGCCCGGCAGGTTGCGCAACAATTCGCGAAAATCATCAAACGGCAGGCCGCTAGCACTCATGGGAGGAATCCTTGCATCATCGTGAAGCTCTATCTACGCCCCTCATAGAGGGCGCCGAAAATTCGGGCAACGACATTTGCGCCAATCGGCGTCGCCGTCTCGATCCGCGAACGGTCGCAGACGGCCTATGAAAGGTCTGGGAAAAGTGTGCGCGGCCCTCGCGGGTGCGCCCGACCGGCTTGCGAGACTCGCCGCAGTCGGCGAGTTTGGCAGCGGCCGGGTCAATGGCCGCAACCTTGGAGGAGCCATGGGCTTCGTTGGCGATTTCTGTGACGATGTGGCGCGGTCGATCGGCTTTCTCAGCCGCATCCCGATGCCTGCGCGCCATTTCGAAGGTTATGACGGGCGCTTGAGCCGTGCCGTGCGCGCCTTCCCGTTCGCCGGCCTGGCGATCGCACTGCCATCGGCGGCCGTCGCCATGGCCCTCATGGCGCTGCAGGTGAGCTCGCTCTTTGTCGCCTTTGTCGTCGTCGCCATCCAGGCGCTTGTCACCGGCGCGTTGCACGAAGACGGGCTTTGCGACACGGCCGATGGCTTTGGCGGCGGTCGCGACCGCGAAACGGCGCTTGCGATCATGAAGGACAGCCGCATCGGCACCTATGCGGCCGTCGCCCTCATCCTCTCCTTCGGCCTGCGCGTCTCGGCGCTCGCCTCGATCCTGCCGCTCTTTTCGCCGCTGGGCGCCGCCATGGCGATCCTTGGCGCAGCGTGCCTCAGCCGCGCCGCCATGGTCTGGCACTGGTCGTCGCTTCCGCCGGCGCGCAGCGGCGGCGTCGCGGCCTCGGCTGGCGAGCCGGAACCGGCGGCCACGCGCTTCGCGATTGCCTTCGGACTTCTTGTCGCAATGCTGCTCTTCTATCTCGCGCAGGTCCCGGCGCTCGGCGTCATCGCGGCGCTCGTCGCATTCCTTGCCACGGTCAAGGGCTTCGCTCGGCTGGCGATGCGCAAGATCGGCGGACAAACGGGCGACACGATCGGGGCGACGCAGCAACTGACCGAAATCGCCGTGCTCGGTGCCCTTGCGCTGACGGTTTGAAACATCGATATATCAAGGGAAAACTGAGCACGCCCATGGAATCTCCCTGCATTCTCGTCTGTTCGATCGATGACAAGACCGGCTACTGTTTCGGCTGCGGCCGTACCCGCGACGAAGTCGGACGCTGGACGCTCTATACCGATGCCGAACGCCGCGCGATCATGAGCGCGTTGCCTGCGCGGCTTGAGACCGTCGAACGCAAGCCGCGGCGCGAAACCCGACGCACGCGCATGGCGAGGGAACGCGGCGAAGCATGACCCGTCTTGCCATCCTGCTCTCGATCCTGGCCATTGGCCTCATCCTGCTGATCATCAACCACGACACCGGCCGCACCATGGGGCTTGCCAATGACCAGTTCGGGCAACTGGTCTCGCTCGGCGCCATCGCCACGCTGATCGGCGCCGGCATCCTGCAGAGCCGCCACCGCTTCGGCGAAGGCCTGCGTCAGATCGCCATCTGGCTCTTCGTCGTTCTGGCGCTGGTCTCGGCCTATGTCTACCGTTTCGAGTTGGAGGGCTTCGGCAACCGCCTGCTCGCCGGCCTCATCCCCGGCCGCGCCACCATCATCACCGACAGCGAGGGACAGCAGGAAGTGGTGCTGCAGAAGATGCTGAACGGTCATTTCGAGACCACTGCGACGGTCGACGGCAAGGACATCAGCATGCTGGTCGATACCGGCGCCAGCAACATCGCGCTCACCTATGAAGATGCGGAAAAGATCGGCCTCGACCCGGCCAACCTCAACTTTATCGTCACGGTCATGACAGCCAATGGCCGGGCCCAGGCAGCCCCCGTGATGCTTCAGGAGATCTCGATCGGCCCGATCACCCGCCGCAACATCGGCGCAACGGTCGCAGCCAAGGGCAAGCTCGATCAGAGCCTGCTCGGCATGAGCTTCCTGTCGACGCTGGAGATGCTGCAGATGCGTACCGACGAGCTGCGTCTGCGCGACTGACCGGCATCGGCCCCGGCGCGCGGTCGTGCCACGCATAGAAGCAAGGGGAGCACGGCATGGATTTCATGCGACTGCTGAAGTCGATCGAGGAACTGCTCTATGAGCTCGTCTGCTGGCTGCTGTTTTATCCGCTCACCCTGTGGCGCACGCTGCGCCACCCGCAGGCGATGATGCGCTATGCCGACGTCGAGCTCGGCGACGACCTGCCGGAGCAGTACTCGGATGCGCTGAGCCCGCCGCTTTTTCTGCTGATCACGCTGCTCTTGGCGCATGGGCTGGAGCTCGGCCTCGTCAGCCGCGCAGTTCCCTGGGCGCCGACGTCGCTGCTTGCCTCCGACTCCAACCTGCTGATGTTTCGGGCTGTCGCCTTCAGTATTCTGCCTCTGCTGATGGCCGTGAAGCTCTTGCGCAACAAGGGTGCCAAGCTGACACGCGAGACGCTGCGTCCGCCCTTCTTCAGCCAGTGCTACGTCACGGCACCCTTCGCTTTTGCCATCAGCCTCGGTGGCCAATTGCTCTTGGCCGGGCACAACGCCTTCACCACCGTCGGCGCCGCCTTCGTGGTCGCTTCGATCGTCTGGTACATCGTTGCCGAAACGCGCTGGTTCATGGCCGACCTCGGGCTCTCCGCCGTGCGGTCGCTCCTCCACGTCGTGGTCACGATTCTTCAGGCGCTGCTCGCGATGGCCGTCGCCAGCACGATCATCGCCTATGCCAGCGGAGCCGTGCCGGCGCTAGTACCCTGACGACCGATGGAAGTCAGTTACGCAGGCGGTAGCCGGTGCGGAAGATCCAGGCGAGCACCGACATGCAGACAGTCAGGAAGGCAATGATGATCACCGCGCTGAAGATCGGGTTGACGTCCGACACCTCGAAGAAGCTCCAGCGGAAACCGCTGATGAGGTACAGCACCGGGTTGAAATGGCTGACGGCCTGCCAGAAGGGCGGCAGCATCTTCACCGAATAGAAGCTGCCGCCGAGGAAGACGAGCGGCGGGATCACCAGCATGGGGATCAGGTTCAGTTGCTCGAAATCCTTGGCCCAGATGCCGATGATGAAGCCGAACAGGCTGAAGGAAATCGCCGTCAGCACGAAGAAGAAGACCATGACGAAGGGATGAGCGATCGTCAGATCGACGAAGAGCGATGCCGTCAGGAGAATGATCGTGCCGATCATCATCCCCTTGGTCGCCGCGGCGCCGACATAGCCGAGCACGATCTCCACCATCGAGACCGGCGAGGAAAGCACCTCGTAGATCGTGCCGGTGAATTTCGGGAAATAGATGCCGAAGGACCCGTTGCCGATGCACTGAGTCAGAAGCGTCAGCATCATCAGGCCGGGCGTGATGAAGGCGCCATAGGAAACGCCGTCGATCTCCTGGATGCGGCCGCCGATCGCCGCGCCGAAGACGATGAAATAGAGCGACGTGGAGATAACGGGCGACACCACGCTCTGCAGAAGTGTGCGGCGTGTGCGGGCCATCTCGAAGAAATAAATCGATTTGATCGCTTCGATGTTCATCGCCCTGCCCCCACGATTTCGACGAAAATGTCTTCCAGCGAGCTCTGTCGCGTGGAAATGTCCTTGAGCCTGATGCCGGCTTCGGCCAAGGCGGCGAGCAAGGTGGTGATCCCGGTCCGCTCGGCGCTGGTGTCATAATCGTAGATCAGACAATGGCCGTCGCCTTCGAGCGTCAGGTTGTAACCCGAGAGCACGTCAGGCACGCCATCCAGCGGATGGGCGAGATCGACGCGCAACTGCTTGCGCCCGAGCTTCGACATCAGCGCCGCCTTGTCCTCGACCAGCAGGATCTCGCCGCCGTTGATGACGCCGATGCGGTCGGCGATTTCTTCCGCCTCTTCGATGTAGTGTGTCGTCAGGATGATCGTCACGCCCGAGGCGCGCAGCCGCTCGACCACGTCCCACATGCTCTTGCGCAGGTTGACGTCGACGCCGGCCGTCGGCTCGTCGAGGAAGAGGACCCGCGGCTCATGCGACAGCGCCTTGGCGATCAGCACGCGCCGCTTCATGCCGCCCGAAAGCTCGCGCAGCATGTTGTCCTTCTTGTCCCAGAGCGACAGGTCCTTCAGCACCTTTTCGATATGGGCGGGGTTCGGCTTCTTGCCGTGCAGCCCGCGGGAGAAGGTGACCGTGTTCCAGACGGTTTCGAAAGCGTCGGTGGTCAGCTCCTGCGGCACGAGCCCGATCATCGCGCGGGTCTCGCGGAAATCGCGCACCACGTCGTGCCCCCCGACCATCACCGTTCCGCCGCTCGGATTGACGATACCGCAGATGATCGAGATCAGCGTCGTCTTGCCGGCGCCGTTCGGCCCGAGCAACGCCAGGATCTCGCCTTCCTCGATATCGAGGCTGACGCCCTTCAGCGCCTTGAAGCCGGAGGCATAAGTCTTCGACAGATTGGAAACGGAAACGATTGGCGCCATGAAAACTGATCCGGAAGGAGGGGCAGAGTCTTGAGGTCCCGCCCTATATGGGACAATTCATTCCGATTTGCAGCCGGCTGGAATGAAAAAACAAGATGACTGTGCGTCAACGCGGCTGAGACAGTCCCGTATCGGCGCCCGCTCCGGCCGATGTCTGCCTCGGGAGCTTGCGGTCAACCAGCCGGTCATGGATCAGCATCCCGGCCAGCATTGCCACCACGAAGAGGGTGGTTGCCGGCAAGCCAAGCGACAGCGAGGCGAGCGCCGGGCCCGGGCAAAGCCCGACCAGCCCCCAGCCGACGCCGAAGATCGCCGAGCCGACGATCAGTCGCCGGTCGATGACCTGATTGTTGGGCAGATGAAAGCTCCCGTCGAACAGCGGATGTTTCAACCGGCGCGTCACCAGAACTCCGAGCGCCGAAACGAAGACAGCGCCGCCGAGCACGAAGGCAAGGCTTGGGTTCCAGTTGCCGGTTATGTCAAGAAAAGCCCGCACGCGGGCCGGATCGAGCATTCCCGACAGCGAAAGACCGAACCCGAATACGACGCCGGAGACGAGCGTCGCGGCAAGGCGGAGCAAGGCGCTGTTCATCCGAAGAAACCCGCAACGAAGACCGTGACGATCGCCGCTCCCATGAAGGTGGCGACCGCGGCGATCGATCGGCGCGACAGCCTTGCAAGCCCGACAACGCCATGACCGCTGGTGCAGCCCGAGCCCATGCGCGAGCCGAAGCCCACCAGCAGGCCCCCAACCACGAGAAGCGGCCAGGAGGCCGTCACAGTCACCGACGGCCAGGCATCGAAAATGAGGCGGTACAACACCGGTCCGGCAATCAGCCCCAGTACGAACAATGCGCCCGACGAAGCCTGTACGCCCTGCAGCAGGCGCCCTGCGATGCCACTGATGCCGGCCACCCGGCCAGTGGCCACCATCAGGATCGCCGCCGACAGGCCAATCAACAGCCCGCCTACCAGCGCATTCCCGTATTCATTCATGCTTTTGAACCATCTCGACAGAAGATCTGATAGAGCGAGCCGACGAGGCGCGCCACCTTGTCGTGGCTGAGCCGATAGAAAACCTGCTTGGCCTGCCGACGGGTCGCGACAATGCCGGCATCCCGCAACACCGTCAATTGCTGTGAAAGCGTGGGCTGGCGAATGCCCAGCATTTCCTCGAGCGCCGCGACAGAATGCTCGCCTTCGAGCAGCGCGCTCACGATCAGCAACCTGTTGCGGTTGGCAAGTGTCCTGAGGATTTTAGAAACTTCGGCGGCATGCACAGCCATATCGCTGCGCATCCCCGGAAATTGCATGACCGTTCCCATTTCGTCCTCCTGTGGCGTCAAGGAGTGAGTAGGGCCCCCAATGCTTGTAGCGGCCAACCAGACACTATCCAAGATTGTTATACGAAATAATATAATATCGTATTACTTATTACAAAACCAGACGAAACGGAGAGATCGGCACGGCCTCGCCAACCCGAGGTTTTCTCATCTGCAGAAAAACATATAGAAAATTCAGTCTGTTACAATTGGATCCGAAAATGCCGAGAATCGCCATATTTGGGGCAACCGATCGGAACGCGACCCGGACGAGTAAAACCTAAAGTATAATACTACTTATTTAGAGAATCAGGTCGATTCGCAGATCTTCGCCGACAGCCGGCCAGGAACGCACTCGAACGAAAAGCCGGCGCAAGATTTGCTCGGCCGACCACAGCAATCACGCCCAGCTGTCACGAAACCGTGACGCTCTTCGATCAGTTTGCATCGCGCGGGCCGCAACATCGCCCTTTGATTTGCGCTCGTGATTTGCAGGCCGGAGCCTCCCCCTTTTGCTCCGGTCGTTGGGCCGGCCTCCCCGCCGGCCTCTTTTTTTGCCGGCTTCCGAGCTTCGATAGCCGGCAGCTGGAAACCACTGGTGCCAACCGGCTGAACACCTAATCGCAGTGCCGATAGCCGGTCTTGCGCGTCCTCAGGTCGAAGTGGAAATGGTCCTTGTGGAACGGGTCGCTGCCCGGGCCGAGTACGGTGTTGAAGTACTTGCAGCTGTCGGAACGCACGGCCTTCAGCAACGCCTTCTCGCGGAAGGCGAAGAAGCCCTTCTTGCGCACGTCGATTTCCTTGCCGTTCTTCAGCACGAACTTGCCGACATCGATGGCGTTGCCGCGCGCATGTTCCGACATCGGATTGCCGCGACGCGAATTCATCGTACGGCAGGAGTAGCCGCCAAGCGGTTTGATCGTCTTGATGCCGGACCAGTAGCGGTAGCGTGACGACGGGGCGAGTTCGTACTTCACCCACTTCGCGAAAGCCTCGGTCACCTCGCAATTGAGCTTGACCGCCGGCTTCACACCGATGCCGCCGGACAGCCCGCTGAGTTCGATCGGATAGTCGATGCCGCAGGACGGACCGTTGCTGATGCGCGGAATGTCGCGGAAGGTGACGCCGAGCTTTTTCAGGCGCTGGCGGCAAGCAATCTCGGAACCGGGCATCGCGCCGGTATATTCGGGCGTCGACATCGGATTGTTGGCGCGCGGCAGGAAGGCGACCTGCTGCGGCTCCTGCGTGCGCTGAAGGCGCTGCTGTTCCATGGCGCGGGCGCGCTGCGCCTGTTCGGCGGCCATCTTGTCCGGCGACAGCGGCGGCAGATCCGGGTCATAGCCAAGGTTCGCTTCGGCCGGCGCGGCGCTGTTTGCACCGCCGAGTTGGCGCACATTCTCGTCACCAATGCCGCCGACCACCGGCTGGCTGGCATTGCCCTCGGCAATGTCGTTGCTCTGCTCTTCCGCAAGCCCCACCACCGGCTGCTCCACGCCGAGCATCGCATCCATGTTGACGCCCTCTTGGGGAATAGCGCTCGAGCCGGCGCTTGCCGGCTGCGCGCCCGTCGCCACCGCCTCGTCGCTATCGAGCATCGGAAGCGCGCGGCGCGTCTGCTGAGGCGCCGCGTGCTGCGGATTGGTCTGGAAGGTCGAGGGCTGCGTGGCGGCCGGATAGGCGGCCACCTCCTCTGCCGGCACGGCATCGACAGGAACCGGCCCGATCGACCCGACCCGCGCCCCGCCATCGATGCGGCCGGGCGGCGAAAGCGCGTCATCGGTCGAGCAGGTGACGAGCGAAAACGAAAGAACGAGCGCCGTCAGCGGGCGATGGAGACGAGTAACATAGGCCATACCGAACTGCGCCTTCCTCCAGGCGGCCCGAAAAAGACCACCGTCATCGCCCCGCTGCCCCTGCCGCCGCCACCGCGTTCAATTGGCACGCAATGGTTGCTACAGCACCTGCAATTGCTGCCTTTTGCCTGTGTCGCAAACCGGGCACAGCGGACAAAAAGCCTGATTTGCCTGGCATTTTATTCAAATACGGTAAACGAAGGCTTGCGCGCCAACCGCTGGAAATGGGGTGTCCGCGCTGCGAATGGTCCATCCATACCGACAAAAAAGAGTCCTCGTCGGACGCGGGCTCGCATGCTGAAGGCGTGATCGCTTAGGCCTTAGCGGCACTCGCCGCGATGGACGATCTGGAAACCGGCACCGCCCGCCTCGCAGGCGTTGGAGAAGGTTTCGATGCGGCTGCCACGCTGGCCGCAGACCGGGGCATATTCGCGGGTGCAGAACTGGCCCTCGGATGGACGGTCGTCCTCCCTGCGGCATTCGCCGCGGCCGATCACCTGGAAGCCCTCGGAACGCGCCTGGCAGGCGTTCGAGAAGGTCTGCGTGCGGCGGCCGCGCTGGCCACACACCGGATTGTATTCCATCGTGCAGGCCTGCGGCTCGCGATCCGGCGGGCGATAGTCCGGACGGCACTCGCCGCGGTGGATGACGTTGAAGCCGTCGGCGCGCGCCTGGCAGGAGTTCGGGAAGCTGCGCATACGATTGCCGCGCTCGCCACAAACCGGCGCATATTCCATCGTGCAGGCCTGCGGGCGCGTGGGCCTCGGCCCCGGCCGCGGCTCGTCGACGACGACGGTACAGGCGGAAAGAAACCCGAGCGCCAGCATCATGAGCGCGATCGGCCGGGTCAGAAGTAGTTTGAGAAGTGCCATGGTGTCCCCTCTGGTGCAGCGGCCGGCAACCGGAGCGACGCCCCGTCGAACACCTCCCGCTTCTCGCGTATCTATCCCCGGCGGTGCTGAGGTCAAGACGGAGAATGTCTCCGTGCACGACAACCGGTGTGACGACGGCGGCACCTAAACGCGTATCCTTGCGACAGCATTGCGGCCGACCCCGAATGGAAAACCCGCGCGGCGTAGCGCGCGGGTCGCAATCGACAAACCTGTGGCGTCAGGCGGCGCGGCCGTAACCCGCGTGCGAGCCTGAAGGCTGCAGCCGGAACTTCGTCAGCAGCGACTTCAGCTCGCGGCTTTCGGCCGCCAGCGTCTGGCTCGCCGCCGTGGTTTCCTCCACCATCGCCGCGTTCTGCTGGGTCATCTGGTCCATGCTGTTGACGGCGACATTGACCTCCTGCAGCCCGGTCGCCTGCTCCCGCGCGGCCGTGGCGATCGACGCCACCTGCTCGTTGACCCGGTTGACCTGCGCCTCGATCTCCGAGAGCGCCTCGCCTGTGGAGCGAACCAGATCGACGCCGGCGCCGACCTCGCGCACCGAGGCGCCGATCAGTTCCTTGATCTCCTTGGCGGCTCCGGCCGAACGCTGCGCCAACTCGCGCACTTCCTGTGCGACGACGGCAAAGCCGCGGCCCGCCTCGCCGGCGCGCGCTGCCTCGACCCCGGCGTTGAGCGCCAGCAGATTCGTCTGGAAGGCGATCTCGTCGATGACGCCGATGATCTGGCCGATGCGACCGGACGAGCTTTCGATGCGCCCCATGGCGTCGATGGCATTGCGCACGATGCCGCCGGACTTTGCGGCGCTGGTCCTGGTCCGGTCGACCATCTCACGCGCTTCGTTTGCCCGTTCGGAGGCATGGCGAACCGTCGAGGTGATTTCGTCCAATGCCGCGGCCGTCTCTTCAAGGGCGGCTGCCTGCTGCTCCGTCCGGCGGGAAAGATTGTTTGCCGCTTCGGAAATATCGCCGGCGCTGGCGGTGACGATCTCGGTCGAATGCGAGATCGAGCCGATGACATCACGAAGGGCTGCGACGGCCGTGTTGAAGTCGTCCCGCAGCTTGCCGTATTCCGGCGCGATATGGCTGATCTCGGCGGTGAGGTCGCCACTCGCCAGGAGTTCGAGCGCCGCACCAACGGTTTCCATCGTCTCGGCCTGCGCCTCAGCCGTCGCCCGCTGGCGCTGCTCGTTGCCGCGCCGCTCGGAACTCAGTCGCTCCTGCTGTTCTGCCTCACGCGAGCGCAACTCCAGCCGTTCGCGCACCGAGTCACGCAGGACAACGAGGACCTTGGCCATCTGGCCGATCTCGTCGCCACGGTCGGTTTCCGGCACCTCCGAGGACAGATCTTCGTCGGCGATCGCCCGCATCGACGCCTTCAGCTTTTCGACCGGCTTGACGACGCTGCGCACGATCGCCAGTGCCGCCATCAGGATGGCAAGAGCGGCGGCGGCAAGAATGCCGGCAACCTGCCAGGCGCGGTCGCGGAACATCGCCGCCAGGTCGTCGGCATAGACGCCGGTCCCGACCACCCAGCCCCAGGGCTTGAAGCCGGCAACGTGCGAATACTTCAGCACCGGCGCGTCTGCACCCGGCTTCGGCCAGTAATAGTCGACGAAACCCTGGCCGCTCTTTTCGACGGTCTTTACGAACTCGACGAAGAGCTGCTTGCCGTTGGGATCCTTGTTTTCGGTGAGGTCCTTGCCGTCGAGCTCCGGCTTGATCGGATGCATGATCATGGTCGGATGCATGTCGTTGACCCAGAAATAGCCGCTGCCCTGGTAGCGCATCGCCTTGATCGCTTCGAGCGCGCGCTTCTGCGCCTCCTCGCGCGGCAGCGTGCCGGCCACTTCCAGCTTGTGATAGGCGTCGAACACGGCGATCGCGTTCTCGTCCATCGCCGCAAGCATCGCCTTTCGTTCGCCGACGAGCTTTTCCTGCGCCTGGAACAGACCGAAGGTCAGCGCCGCCGCCATGGTCAAAAGCGCGAATGCCACCAGCGCGTAGAGACGCGCCGAAATCCTGAATTTCTTCATTGCCAATCCCCTGCCCCTCGGCGCTCCCCGCGCCGCCCCAAATCCTGGCGCCGCGGCATAGCCGGCAGGCACTCCCAGAACCTGCAGGTTAGGATGAGGTCTTTGCAAAGCTCCTAACGAGGAACCCCTAAATTTGGCATTCCTCATTCACCCCCTGCGAAAGTATAACGAGCCGGCACCTCAAGGACGTTGCCGGCATTTGTGCGGCAGCGGGGTCTTCCCTCCACAAGTGCGCTCGGGTTACATCTTGTCTCCAACAGGGAGACAGGCTGCATGACCGAACAGACGAGACCGACCGGCGAACTCACCTTGCGCACGCTCGCCATGCCGGGCGATGCCAATGCGGCGGGCGACATCTTCGGCGGCTGGGTGATGGCGCAGATGGACCTGTCCTGCGGCATCCGCGCGGCAGAACGCGCCCGCGGCCGCGTCGTGACGGCGGCGGTCAAGGAAATGGCCTTCGCGCTGCCCGTCAAGATCGGCGACACGCTCTGCATCTATACGGACGTGGTCAAGGTTGGCCGCACCTCGATGACGCTCAAGGTCGAAGCCTGGGCGCAGCGTTATCTCTCGCATCTGATGGAAAAGGTGACGGACGCGATCTTCGTGATGGTCGCGCTCGACGAGAACGGCAAACCGAAGCCGGTGCCGGCGGAAGAATAGGAGCGCGGCGCATGGAGCCTGCCCATACCGACCCGGAGATCTTCTCGCATATCCGCGTCGTCATGGGCATGATCGTCAGCCTGAGTCTCGCTCGGCTCTTGAGCGGCATTGCACTCTTCGTCCAGCATCCCGGCAAGACGCGCGTCTACTGGATCCACCTTGGCTGGGTCCTGTTCATGTTCGTCTTCCTCGTGCACTTCTGGTGGTGGGAGTTCCACCTGCACTCGCTGGCGGTGATCGATGTCAGCGTCTACCTCTTCGTCGTCCTCTATTGCTGCGTCTTCTTCTTTCTCTGCGTCATGCTGTTTCCAACGACGCTCGACGACTACAGCGACTACGAACACTATTTCATGTCGCGCCGGGCCTGGTTCTTTGGTGCCCTGGCGCTTGCCTTTGCGGTCGATCTCGTCGACACCGCGTTGAAGGGAAAGGCCTATTTCGCGTCCTACGGCTTTGAGTACCCGGCGCGCAACGCCGCCTACATCCTGCTCTGCATTGCCGCCGCCTGGACCCCGAGCCGCCGCTTTCACGCGGTCTTCGTCGTCGCAGCCGTCGCCTACCAGCTCGTCTGGATGTACCGGGCTTTCGATCTTCTCGATTGAGACGCGGCAGGGCCGTCGTTGAGGATTTCCGTCCAGTGGTCTTGATCCAGCGGCACGGCAGTGCTTTATCCGTTAGTCATATCTATATCTCGCATATGCAGGTCGGGGGACTGTTGCATCATGGAAATCTTTACCGCTGCCGGCCTGGCGGCGCTTCTTCAAGTCATCGTCATTGACCTCGTTCTCGCCGGCGACAACGCCGTCGTGATCGGTCTTGCCGCCGCTGGCCTGCCGACGGACCAACGCAAGAAGGTCATTCTCGTCGGCATCATCGCCGCCACGGTGCTGCGCATCGCGCTTGCCAGCGTCACGGTGCAACTGCTCGAAATCATCGGCCTGCTGCTCGCCGGCGGCATCCTGCTGCTTTGGGTCTGCTGGAAGATGTGGCGCGAAATTCGCGAACAGCAGGCAGCAAACGCTGCGGGCGACAGCGGACAAGGCTCCGAGGCGCCCAGGAAAACCTTCATGCAGGCGGCCATCCAGATTGTCGTCGCCGACGTCTCGATGTCGCTCGACAACGTGCTCGCTGTTGCCGGCGCTGCCCGCGAACATCCGACGATCCTGGTAATCGGCCTTGCGCTTTCGATCGCCATGATGGGCATCGCCGCCGGCTTTATCGCCCGGCTGCTCAACCGCTATCACTGGATCGCCTATATCGGTCTCGTGATCATCCTCTATGTCGCGCTCGACATGATCTATCGCGGCGCAGTCGAAGTCTGGCCGCATCTGGCCCCGGCCGTGGCGGCGGTGATGTAGTTACCGCAACGCCGACGACAAACCGCTTTTCGCTGAAAAGGCAGGGTTTACGCCCTGCCTTTTTCTTTGTGTCCGTTGGGGGTGCGTCAGCCCTTGAAGATGAAGGAAGCACCGGCCGCGATCAGCGCGAAGCCGACCAGATGGTTCCAGCCGATCGACTCCTTCAGCCAGAAGACGGAGAAGGCTGCAAAGACGATCAGCGTGATCACCTCCTGCATCGTCTTCAACTGGGCCGCCGAATAGACCTGGTGGCCGATGCGGTTTGCCGGCACCGCCAGGCAATATTCGAAGAAGGCAATGCCCCAGCTGGCGACGATCGCCATGTAAAGCGGCGACGACGTGTACTTCAGGTGCCCGTACCAGGCAAAGGTCATGAAGACGTTGGAGATCAGGAGCAGAAGAACGGGCCAGAGATAGGCCGGAGAAAGGGTGAACGACATGAAGAACCTCGGCGTGCGAATCACGCTGTGACGATGCGCCGCCGCCCCGTAGGCGCGCAAGTGCCGCCGCTTCTCCGGCGTAAAGACCTGCCTTGGAAGGCACCGACCCACTATTTTTTTGATGTCTGATGCGGCGAATCGCCGTTTCGCATCAGCTATTTCGGCGATTAGCAATCCCTGCCCTAATATTTTACGGGTTTTGCCACAATTTTGCACCGGCGCATGGTGAATGAAGCTTTGCTGCCCGACGGGGCAGACAGGGGAATACCACACTTCGAAACGGCAGTTGCCGTGAAGCTGGCTCCGCGTTTTGCCGCGGTTCGCCGACGTGCCCGATGCGGCGTTTTTCAACGCCTGCACGCGCGCGTCCGCTGATATCTCCCCGCCCAACATTGGAAACCGTTGAGCAACCGGGTGCCATGCCGGCGATTGCCAGGCCGCCCCGACCGTTCGCACCAAGCAACTTGTCAAGGAGACCTGACCATGAAGGTCCTGGCGTTTCTTGCGGCTGCCTATGTCGCGCTACTGACACCTGATTTCGCCAATGCGGGCATGCTTGCCCAGGCGCAGCAATACAAGGGCCTGCACGAGGTCAAGAACAACAAGACCCTTCGTGCAGCGCTCGGCATCAACCCGGCCCGCACCCCCTGGTGCGGCCATTTCATGGGCATGGTCGCCCGCAAGGCCGGGCGCAGTCCGCCGCAGAGTTTCGGCATCGCCCGTTCCTGGCTGCGTTTTGGCGCGCCCGTGAAGCTCTCCTATGCCCGTCCCGGCGACGTCGTCGTCGTGCGCACCGGCCGCGGCTATCACGTCGGCATCCTGTCCATGCTGTCGAAATCGACGGCCCAGCTGATCGGCGGCAACCAGTCCGGCGGCGTCAGGGTCTCGCAGTTCGCACGCGGCCAGGTGGTCGCCATCAGACGGTAGCGCGGCCACAACCGCGCCCGAGCGAGCTTCTTTCAGCGCCGGCTTTCCGGAATGCTGGCTTGCGCCCTCAGACGAACTTCAGCCGCATGGCACAGCGCCGCTCTGCCGGCAGCCCGTGCGCCGCCTCGTTGGCAAGGATTTCGGCAAGACGCGGATCGAGTTCGCCCGCATCGAGCGTCACAAAGCCGAGCTTGCGATAGAAGTGCTCGTTCCAGGCAAGATCGCGGAACGTCGTCAGCGTGACGGCGGCGCGTGACGTCACGCGCGCATGCGCGATTGCCGCCAGCATCAGCGTGCGCCCAAGCCCCTGCCCCTGACGTTCCGCCTCGACGGCAAGCTGCCAGATGTGCATGGCATCGTCGGCAACCGTAGCGCAAAGAAAACCGATCGGCCGATCGGAGGCGTCGACCATTACCACCGATAGTCCGGTGCGCAGGAATTCGCGATGAGCTTCTGCCGATTGCACGTCGTCGTCGGCAATCCAGGCAAGCTCGGGGACGGTGCGGAACACCTCGCCGGAGGAGCGCTCGATGGCGGGCAGAAGAGAAAGGTCGCTTTCGCGTGTGGGTCGAATCAGCGGCATGGTGGCGCCATCCTACCGCTGCACAGCGCCGCGTCGACCCCGCTGCGTGTTCCCTGGCTGACCGCCACGCCGCTTAAAGCGGCAACGCCATCAACATCTCGTCGAAATAGGCATCGTCGACCCGCAGCGCGCGCTGTTCCAGGCCGTATTCGACAAATCCCGCCTTCCGGTAGAGGCTGAGGGCAGCGGCGTTCGACGAGACGACTGTCAGCAACAGCCGCTCCACCTTGCCCCGCGCTTCGGCGATAATCCCGTCGACGAGCAAACGCGATAGCCCGGTTCCTCGTGCCTCCGGCAAGACGTACATGCCCCAGAGGGTCCCCTTGTGCTTTGCCTTTGTCGCCGTCTGGATCGCGAGGCCAGCAACACCCATGAGCTTTTCATCGCTATCGAAGGCGCCGAGGACGAAGCCGCTATCAAGCCGTTCCGCTGTGACCTCGATCGGCCGGCTGGCCTCATCCTCGTAAGATGAACCGAAGGCTTCAGGATGCTTCAGCAGGCCGTCTAGCCGAACTGCCCGATAGGCCTCGGCATCACTGGAGGTGAGCCGGCGAATGGAAAAAGGCGCCATCACTGTTGATCCCGAGCGCGATAGAGGTTGCCGGCCTGAACCAAGCGCGGCGGCATGAAGGCCGCGAACCTTGCACAATCGGCCGCTCCGCGGAAGCACCGGCGAGTACAATCTCGCGTAGAAGCCGCGTGGAGCATTTTTACGCATTGAGCAGCGTCTTCAGGCCCGATCAGGGCGATTTACGCTTCTCGGACTTTCTAATTTAAGTTACGCTTAATTTCCTTCTGACCAGATGCCGCAGGAGGGGCCCGCCGCCTTGGAACGGAAGCTCGCCGTGATCCTTGCTGCCGATGTCGCTAGTTACAGTCGCCTTGTCGCGACCGACGAGGAAGGCACGCTTGCGACCCTGGCCACCTACTGCGAGACGATTTCCGGCCTTGCTGCGGAGCACGGGGGCCGCGTCTTCGGCGCGGCCGGCGACAGCTTGGTCGCGGAATTCCAGAGCGCCGTGCAGGCCGTGCGGGCGGCGGTCGCCATCCAGCGAACCCTTCAGCGCCGCAATGCCGACCTACCGCCAGAAAGGCGCATGGAGTTCCGCATCGGCCTCAATCTCGGCGACGTGGTTGTCGACGGCGGCAATCTGCTCGGCGACGGGGTCAATGTCGCCGCCCGGCTCCAGCAGGTGGCGCAGCCGAACGACATCTGCATTTCCGGCGCGCTCCACGACCAGATCGAAGGCAAGCTCGAGTTTCCGATGCAGCGCCTCGGCGAGCGCGCGCTGAAGAACATACCGCGTCCGGTCCTGGTCCACCGCGTCGAGTGGCGCGAGAACCCGGCGGGCGGCGACTTGCCCGGCATGCCGCTTTCCCTGCCCGACAAGCCATCGATTGCGGTGCTGCCCTTCGTCAACATGTCCGGCGATCCCGAGCAGGATTTCTTCGCCGACGGACTGACTGAGGACATCATCACCGCACTGTCGCTTTACCGATGGTTCTTCGTCATCGCGCGCAACTCCTCCTTCGCCTACAAAGGCCGCGCCGTCGACGTCAAACAGATCGGCCGGGATCTCGGCGTGCGCTACATCGTCGAAGGCAGCGTGCGCCGGTCCGGCTCCCGCGTGCGCGTTACCGGCCAGCTGATCGAGGCCGAGACCGGCAACCACCTCTGGGCACAGCGCTACGAGCGTGAATTCGCCGACCTCTTCGCCATTCAGGACGAAATCACCCAGCATGTGGTCGCGGCAATCGAGCCGGAGATCCTGATCGGCGAAAACCGGCGCGCGCAATTGCGGGGCACCGACAATCTCGGCGCCTATGAATGCCACATGCGCGGCACCCTGCTGCACAACGCGCAGGATTCCGCCGCGCATTTCGACGAGGCGATCGAATGGCAGCGCCGCGCCATCGCCCTCGATCCGGAATTCGGCCGCGCGCACATGATGCTCGCCCGCTCGCTCTTTGCCCGCTGCTTCTTCGGCTTCAGCAAGGACATCGACCGCGACAGCGCCGAGCTGCAGGCGGAGGCCGCGCGCGCGGTGGTGATCGACGATCACGACCCCTATTGTCACTATGTCATGTGTCTCGCCAACTTCGCGGCCCAGCGGCCGCACGCCGCGGTCGAGGAAGCGCAACAGGCGATCGACATCAACTCCAACTTCGCGCTCGCCCACATGGCGCTCGGCTGGGCGCGCATCTATATCGGCCGCTTCGCCGAGTCGCTGGACCCGCTGCACAAGGCGCTGCGGCTGAGCCCGCACGATCCGCTCACCTATCTCTTCCTCAACCGCATGGCGCTCGCCCACTACCATCTCGGCAACTACGACGAAGCCCTGCGCTGCGCCGAACGGGCGCTGCTTTTGCGCCGCACCTATTTCAACCTGGTGATGCTGATCACCTGTCTCGGCCAGCTCGACCGCATCGATGAGGCGCGCAAGCTTCTTCCGGAAGCGATCGCCAACGCACCGAACGACGTGCCGCGCTACTGGCGCTTCTTTACCGCCTATGTCGATCCTGCCGACCACGCGCATTTCAATGACGGGCTCGTCAAGGCGGGCCTGCCCATGGTTCCGTAGGCCGCCATGACACGATCGCAACTGTTCGGGGTTCTGATCGGCATGACGGTGGTGGCGTTCTTCACCATTCTGCGCGCCCAGGATCCGCAGTTGCTGCGCCAGGCGCGCGACGTCACCTTCGACGAATACCAGCGCATTGCGCCGCGCCGCTTCGAGCCCATGCCGGTCAAGATTATCGACATCGACGAGGCGTCGCTGCGCGAGCTCGGCCAATGGCCCTGGCCGCGCGATCGGCTGGCGAAGCTGACCGACCGCTTGAGCGAGATGGGTGCGGCCGCGATCGCCTTCGACGTGCTCTTTGCCGAGCCGGACAGATTGTCGCCGCGCACCGTGGTGCGCGATGTCGGCGGTGTCGATCCGTCCTTCCTTGCCGCCCTGCCGGACAATGACGAGATCTTCGCCGAGGCGATCCGCGACAAGCCCGTGGTTCTCGGCTTCGGCCTGACCAACGAGGGCAGCTACCTGCCGCCGGTCAAGGCCGGCTTTGCCCTGACCGGCGAAAGCGCCAACGAAGCGCCGCCACGCCTGCGGGCCGCGACGCCGCTCAGGCCGCAGCTCGAGGCCAATGCCGCCGGCCTCGGCCACATCAGCCTCAATCCCGGCTCGTCCTCGGCGGTGGTGCGCACCGCCCCGCTATTCCTGAGCGACGGCCAGCAGTTCTATCCGAGCCTGGCCATGGAGGCCCTGCGGGTGGCCCAGGGTGCTTCGACCTATGTGCTGGCAGCCGCACCCGACGTCGCCAACACGCTGACCGCCGTCAAGATCGGCGACTTCGTCGTACCGCTGATGTCGACCGGCGAGGTCTGGCTCTATGTCACGCCGGACACGACGGAACGCTATATCTCGGCGCGCCGCATTCTCGCCGACGGCGAGCCTTCGCCGGATATCCGCGCCGGCATCGAAGGCAGCATCGTCTTTATCGGCACTTCGGCGGCCGGACTGCAGGATGTGCGCACCACCGCGCTCGGCCAGAACGTGCCCGGTGTTTCGATCCACGCGCAGATCGTCGAGCAGATCCTGTCGGGTCGCTATCTTTCGCGCCCGGATTGGGCGAACGGGCTCGAAATCCTCTCGATCGCGCTCGCCGGAACGTTGCTGGTGCTGCTCACCACCTTCGTCAGCCCCGTGGTCGCACTCGTCTGCGGCATGGCGGTGACGGCGCTGGCGCTCGTCGCCTCCTGGATCGCCTTCTACTATGGCGGACGGCTTTTCGATCCGCTGGCGCCGATCCTCGCCGCCTCGATCACCCATTTCGCGGCCACCGCCTACCGCTTCCTGGTGACCGATCGCGAACGCCGCGAGGTGCGGCAGGCCTTCGGCCGCTATCTCTCGCCGTCGCTGCTCTACCGCATCGAGCATACGCGCAATGCCCTCAGCCTCGGCGGCGACGATCGCGAACTCACCGTGATGTTCGTCGACGTGCGCAGCTTCACCGAAATGAGCGAGCGCATGACGCCGACCGAGGTCGTCGCCTTTCTCAACACGCTGCTCGATGCGCTGAGCCGGCATGTGCTGGCCAACGAGGGCACGCTCGACAAGTTCATCGGCGATTCGATCATGGCCTTCTGGAATGCGCCGGTCGACGTCGCCAACCATCCGCAAAAGGCAGTGCGTGCAGCGCTTGGCATGCGCGAGACGCTGGCGCGGCTGAATGCCGACAATGCCTTCGGCTTCGGCGCCGATCAGGAAGTGCGCATCGGCATCGGCATCCACACCGGGCTTGCCTGCGTCGGCAACATGGGCGCCGAGACGCGGTTCAACTATTCCGCCGTCGGCGACACCGTGAACATCGCCGCGCGCATCGAAGCGGCCTGCAAGGACGTCAACATCGACATTCTGGTGTCCGAGGCGACCGCCCAGGCTCTGCCGGACCATGCCATGCTCGACGCCGGCTCCCTCGGGCTCAAGGGCAAGACGACGCGAACGCGGGTCTATGCCGTCGCCGGCGACGAAAACCTCGCTGCCTCGCCCGCCTTCGCGGATCTGCGCGGCCTGCACGATCGGCTGGTCGCCGCACTCGGCGCTCGGACGCAGACCAGCCGCAGCATCATCAACGCCGCCAAGCTGAAGGCAGCGGCGCTGACGCCGGCACTCGCCGGTTTCTACGCCCGGATCGGCCGCCGCGCCGACCATTTCGCCCAGACGACCGACGAGAATACCAAGCGTCCTGCCGAATGAGCTTGCCAACGGCAGCCGAAAGCCACCTCACGGAGCACATGCGGAAACGACCGCAGCCTTCTGATTCAGAGCAGTTTTCAAGAAACACGGCTCACCAGAGGAAGGCGGCGAGGCGCACCGGCTCGGCTTTGAGATCAGGCGCGCGCCAGCAAAGCCTTCGCCGCCCCTTCAATCGTGGCTTGGGGCCTGATCCTGCGTCCCCTGATCCTGGCTCGGTTGATCGCCGCCACCGCCATCTTGCGGTCCTGGGTCGCCGGGGTTGTTCGGCTGCGGCCCGGGATCACCCGGGTTTTGCGGCTGCGGGCCGGGATCGCCCGGGTTCTGGGGCTGCGGTCCGGGATCGCCGGGGTTCTCCGGCTGCGGGCCCGGATCCCGGGGCTTTTCTTCCGGCGGCGGCTTCTCTTCACGCGGCTTTTCTTCAACGCGAGCCGGTTGCTCTGGGATGGTACGGGTGGTGCCCTCGAACTGCGCCGCGCGCAGCCCGCAACCGCCGCCCACCCAGCCGATCGCTCCGGACAGGCGTTGACCTCCGGAGAGGAACGGCAGCGCCTGGGCATTGCCCAGGGATTTCAACGTCGTGCGGCTGACCCGTTTCGGTTCGGTGGCCCTCCGGCCAGGCTTGGCGACAACGCAATCGCAGCGCTGCGTCAGCTGCCGGCAGCCGCCTGGACCGCAGAAATCCGCCGCGCCGCTGAGCAGCACCACCGCGGTGGTGCCATCCGGGCCGACAAAGAAGTCGAAGGCGGTGCCGCGCACCCCGATGGTGCCGGCCGGCGTGACGATTTCATAGGCGGAATGGCCGGATTTGCCGCTGATCCAGCGGAACGTGCCCTTGGCGGCCATGATGGTCAGCTTCTTCACCGACTTCTTGTCGTCATAGACGAACTTGTCGATGACGACGGAAGACCCCCAGCCGACGGCAAGCTTGGTGCCGTCCTCGAAGACGAACTGCCCGAGCCCGGACTTCGATGTCGATATCCGTTCGTTCTTGTAGACAGGGTCTCTGACCGCAATCGCACCCCGCGCACCGTTGACCGCTGTCCGGATCTCCACTGCCTTGCCGACCGGTTCGGCGGCAAACAGGGACATCGGACCAAGGACCACGGCACAAAGCCCAAGTGCGGCACCACGCAAGCAGAACATGGCACCCTCCAAAGAACTATTGTTATCACGCGGCAGGCTTGGCTGTCTTCTCGCCCAATCGGGGTAACGCTGCGTCAGGCGCGCAACCGTAAGGGTTACAATGCGACAGGAATCCGACCCGCCTCGGTTGAAGCCCGCGATTCAAGGCGCAAACGGCGCCGGAATCGACTTCGGCAACCGGGGCGAAATGTTGCCCTTTTGTACTCCCTCGCCTCTTCACTTTCGGCCGGACTCTCTCCATATTCCCCGCCATGACCAAAGCTCCGAAGAATGCCCCGCCGAAGCCCTCCACCCCGTCCGGTTTCGAAGAAGCGCCGCAGGCGCCTTTGTCAGGCACGCCGCTTTCCGGCAATGTTTCCGACTGGGTGAAGCAGCTTGAGGCGGACGCGGAAGCCTCGGCCTTCGAAACCCAACGCCAGATCGCCTCCAAGGCCGGCAAGCACCGCAAGACGGTGGAGATCGCCGCCTCCAAGGCGGCGCGCAAGGCAGCAGGCGCCGATGACGAGGCGGTGCCGAAGAAGGCGGGCAAGAAAGGCAAGGTCGAGATCGTTGGCAGCAAGTCGGCGCGCGGCACCTCCATGGGCGGTTCGACCGACCCGAAGACCCGCGCCGCCGCCGGCCTCAATCCGGTGGCCGGCCTCGACGTCTCGCTGGAAGACGCCGCCAAACTGACCTCCACCTCGGGCGTCACCGCCACCGTCGAGGCGCTTTCGGCGCTGATCGAAAGCGGCAACCCGCTGTTCAAGGACGGCAAGCTCTGGACGCCACATCGCCCTGCCCGGCCGCCGAAATCCGAGGGCGGCGTCGAAATCCGCATGGCGTCGGACTACCAGCCGGCCGGCGACCAGCCAACGGCGATCGCCGATCTGGTCGAGGGCCTGAACTCCGGCGAGCGCAGCCAGGTGCTGCTCGGCGTCACCGGCTCGGGCAAGACCTTCACCATGGCCAAGGTGATCGAGGCGACGCAGCGCCCCGCCGTCATCCTCGCGCCGAACAAGACGCTCGCCGCCCAGCTCTATTCCGAGTTCAAGAACTTCTTCCCGGATAACGCGGTCGAGTACTTCGTCTCCTACTACGACTATTACCAGCCGGAAGCCTACGTGCCGCGCTCGGATACCTTCATCGAGAAGGAATCCTCGATCAACGAGCAGATCGACCGCATGCGCCACTCGGCCACCCGCTCGCTGCTCGAGCGCGACGACTGCATCATCGTCGCCTCGGTCTCCTGCATCTACGGTATCGGCTCGGTCGAGACCTATACCGCCATGACATTCCAGATGAGCGTCGGCGACCGGCTCGACCAGCGGCAATTGCTCGCCGACCTGGTGGCGCAGCAGTACAAGCGCCGCGACATGGACTTCCAGCGCGGCTCTTTTCGCGTGCGCGGGGATACCATCGAGATCTTCCCGGCCCACCTGGAGGATGCCGCCTGGCGCATCTCCATGTTCGGCGACGAGATCGACGCGATCACCGAGTTCGATCCGCTGACCGGCCAGAAGACCGGCGACCTGAAATCGGTAAAAATCTACGCCAACTCGCACTATGTCACCCCGCGCCCGACGCTGAACGGCGCCATCAAGGCGATCAAGGAAGAGCTGGTGCATCGCCTCGCCGAGCTGGAAAAGGGCGGACGCTTGCTCGAAGCGCAGCGGCTGGAGCAGCGCACCCGCTACGACATCGAGATGCTGGAGGCGACCGGCTCCTGTGCCGGCATCGAGAACTATTCGCGCTACTTGACCGGCCGCAATCCCGGCGAGCCGCCGCCGACGCTGTTCGAATATATCCCCGACAACGCGCTGCTGTTCATCGACGAGAGCCACGTCTCCGTCAGCCAGATCGGCGGCATGTATCGCGGCGACTTCCGCCGCAAGGCGACGCTGGCCGAATACGGCTTCCGCCTGCCCTCCTGCATGGACAACCGCCCCTTGCGCTTCGAGGAATGGGACGCAATGCGCCCCGACACGATCGCCGTTTCGGCGACGCCCGGCAGCTGGGAGTTGGAGCAATCCGGCGGCGTCTTTGCCGAACAGGTCATCCGCCCGACCGGCCTGATCGACCCGCCGGTCGAAGTGCGCTCGGCGAAAACCCAGGTCGACGACGTGCTTGGCGAAATCCGCGAGACGGCCGCCGCCGGCTACCGCACGCTCGTCACCGTGCTCACCAAGCGCATGGCCGAAGACCTCACCGAATACCTGCACGAACAGGGCATTCGCGTGCGCTACATGCACTCCGACATCGACACGCTGGAGCGCATCGAGATCATCCGAGACCTGCGCCTCGGCGCTTTCGACGTGCTCGTCGGCATCAACCTGCTGCGTGAAGGCCTCGACATCCCCGAATGCGGCTTCGTCGCCATTCTCGATGCCGACAAGGAAGGTTTCCTGCGCTCCGAGACCTCGTTGGTCCAGACCATCGGCCGTGCCGCCCGTAACGTCGACGGCAAGGTCATCCTCTACGCCGACCAGATCACCGGTTCGATGCAGCGCGCCATGGACGAAACCAGCCGCCGCCGCGAAAAGCAGATGGCCTATAACGAGGCCAACGGCATCACCCCGGAATCGGTGAAGGCGAAGATCTCCGACATCCTCGATAGCGTCTACGAGAAGGACCACGTCCGCGCCGACATTTCCGGCGTCGCCGGCAAGGGTTTCGCCGACGGCGGCCACCTCGTCGGCAACAACCTGCAGGCGCACCTCAACGCGCTGGAAAAACAGATGCGCGACGCCGCCGCCGACCTCGACTTCGAAAAGGCCGCGCGCCTGCGCGACGAGATCAAACGCCTCAAGGCCGCCGAGCTGGCCGCGATGGACGACCCGATGGCACGGGAAGAGGCACGGTCGCAGGAGGGTGGCAAGCGGTCCGGCTCCTCGACGTCATCTTCGGGCTCGACCCGAGGATCCAAATCCACCGACGACAAATCCCTATTTCAGAAGCCGTCCCTCGACGACATGGGCCCAGGCACGGACACGGAGACCCCACTGTTCCGCAAGCCCGACCTCGACGAAATGGGCCGCGACGTCGCGACACCCGCCGGCGCGGACAAATCGCTGTTCCGCCGGAACACCCTCGACGAAATGACCGTCGGCCGCACCGAAAAGCCTGTCATCGGCCACGTCCCGGAAAAACCGATCCTGACGCGGGCGAAACCGGGTGTCGGGTCGTATGAGGACCCGGCAGACCAAAAGCGGCAGAAGGGTCGGACGAAGGGGAAGACCGGGCGCCCGGGGCGGTGAGGTAGAACTTCGATGGAGTGGTTTGCATGACGAACGCTGAGAACAATCTCCGCGAACTGATCGATGGGGAAGCGCCGCTGCCGTTGTCGGCATGTTGTTAATCGGGCCAGTCTTCGCCGGCTTTGTGATATCGCGTTTCATCGCAGGTGAACTGCCCGGCCACCACACGCTTACCGTCGCCGAACACCAAATCCTGTTTTATTTGATAATCTCGGCGCTAGGTTATGGCGCCTTCAAGACGATGCAGCTCAGCCTGTTGTTCGTTGTCGCTCACTTCGGCGGCCGGTGGAAGCTTTAGAAAAAGTTGATTGAGATGACGGTCGGCCGGGCACAATACTCTGCGATCGTCAAGACTCTCGGAGAGCGCCCCGGCCAACTCCGACGTACTCACGGTGGCGCAGGGAACCTTGGCCTTGCCGCCTCCCCCAATCCCCGCTACAACCACCGCATGATCAAGACCGCGCTCATCGCTGCCACCTATTATGCGACGTCTCCATAGGGAGCGGCGCGTTTCGATCATGCCTTGAAACAAGCCGCCGTCAGGCGGCTTTGTTTTGTTCAGTGCTCCCTGGCGGCATAGCCATGGAGAGTACCGATGACCCATTCCGACAGCCCCACCGATGCCTTTGAGCCGCGTTCGGCGATCGCCCGGACGCTGGTCGAGCGCGGTTATATCAACCAGGTGACCGATCTTGCGGGCGTCGACGGCGCCTTTGCGGCCGGCGTCGTGCCGGTCTATGCCGGTTTCGATGCGACGGCGGACAGTCTGCATGTCGGCCATCTCATGCCGATCATGGCGCTGCGGCGGATGCAGCAGGCCGGTCACAAGCCGATCGTGCTGATCGGCGGCGGCACCACGCGCATCGGTGATCCGAGTTTTCGCTCGGCGGCGCGGCCGATGCTGTCGGAGGAGGAAATCGCGGCCAATGTCGCCGGCATAAGGAAAGTGTTCGAGCGGCTGCTGACCTTCGGCGACGGCCCGACCGATGCTGTCATGGTCAACAATGCCGACTGGCTCGACCGGATGGCCTGGATCGACATGCTGCGGGATGTCGGCAAACATTTCTCCGTCAACCGCATGCTCTCCTTCGACAGCGTCAAGTCGCGGCTGGAGCACCAGGAGAACCTGAGCTTTCTCGAGTTCAACTACATGATCCTGCAGGCGGTCGATTTCCTCGAGCTGTTTCGCCGCACCGGTTGCCGGCTGCAGCTTGGCGGCGGCGATCAGTGGGGCAATATCGTCGGCGGCGTCGATCTGTTGCGCCGGATCGAGGGCGCGGAGGTCTTCGGCATGACGACGCCGCTTCTGACCACCGCCTCGGGCGTCAAGATGGGCAAGACGGCGGCAGGCGCGGTCTGGGTCAACGAAGACCGCCTGTCGCACTACGACTACTGGCAGTTCTGGCGCAACGCCGAGGATGCCGACGTGGTGCGCTTCCTCAAGCTGTTCACCGAACTGCCGCTCGACGAGATCGAAAGGCTCGGTCGCGCCGAGGGGGCGGAACTGAATGCGGTGAAGGAGCGGCTTGCCAACGAGGCGACGGCACTGGTGCATGGGCGGCAAGCGGCCGATCATGCACAGCAGACGGCGCGGCAGGCTTTCGGGCAAGGCGAAGCCGCCGCGGGCTTGCCGACCGTCGAACTCGACGACGCCGAGCGCACTGCCGGCGTGATGCTGATCGACCTGCTCGTCCGGGCCGGGCTGGCGGCATCGAAGAGCGAAGCGCGGCGGGCGATCTCAGGCCGCGGTGTCCGCATCGACGGCGAGGTCATCGAGGATGGCGACGGACTGCTGACCGTCGACGGGCGCCCGCTGCGGCTCTCGCTCGGCAAGAAGCGCCATGTGGTGGTGAAGTAGCGGTTCTCCGCTACGACCACAGCCTCACCGCCCTCGACCCGGCGCTTGTTTTGGACCCTCCTCGCGCCACATCTGCGGCGCGAGGGGATGCGTCGGCAAACCAAAGCGCCTGTGTGCGCTGGCTCGGCATCTCCTGCCGCGCCGACGCGCGGCAGCTGGATCTCTGTGACACGCACAGAGATGCGGGTGGAGATGATGCAGCCGCAGAAATCGTGGCTTGGGCGTGACGACGGTAACCGGCGGCGCTCTTATGAAATCGGCTCGCAGCGAACCACCTTGGCCGAAGACGTGCCGGGATTACCCGACCGCCCTCATTGCTGTGCCTGTCACAGGAGTCCAGCAGCGCCGCGTCTGCGGCGCGAAGGGCCTACTGCCAAAAAGTTTGCCGGAACGAGCCACCGCAGTTTTCCGCCGTGCGGCCGCATTGGTACGGGATCCCTGTGACGAGCAGAGATGGACGGGGCTGCAGCCGCCAAGATCGCGGCTCCAACGGCCCGGACAACACATCGGGGCTGTGGCGGGCGGCATCATGGCGCCAACGCCGCTCGAAAGTGAGCCCGCCCACGGCCACGCCGACGTCGCGGCGATCAGCCCACCGCAACCGCCCTCGCCTCGACCTGCCCTGCGTCGTCGCCAAACTCCTCGCCCCACTTGCAGAGCGCATCCGCCGCCACGTTCAGCGCGGCACCGCGTTTGGTCAGCGAATAGACCACCTTTGGCGGCGTTTCCGGATAGGTGGTGCGGCTGACGAGGCCATCGGCTTCCAGTTCGCGCAGTTGCTGCGCCAGCATCTTCTCGCTGATGGCGGGCATCGCCTGACGCAGGCGGCCGAAGCGGCGCGCGGCCTTGCCGAGTTCGCAGAGGATATCGACCTTCCACTTGCCCTCGATCGCCCGCAGCGCGGTCATGAAACCGCAGTTTTCCATGGCATCCGTCACGTCATCCTCCCTTACGCCGGGGTAACCACTTACCCGCGCGTGCGTATTGCGACCCGATGGTCCCACCTTACGTCTCAGCCGCGACGACAAATGCGTCGCCTCGAACAAGCGAAGCGGGATGCGCGTAGGGAGCGCCGATCCCGCACCAAGGATATGGAGACTGGATATGCAACCTGCAATCAGCGTTTTGGGAATGGGGCGGATGGGGTCGGCATTGGCGCATGCGCTGCTCAAGGCCGGGCACCCGACGACGGTGTGGAACCGTACGCCGGCAAAGACCGCGCCGCTCGCCGCAGCCGGAGCCGAAGTGGCGGCCAGCGTACGCAACGCCGTCGCAGCCTCCGACATCGTCATCGTCAATGTCAGCGACTACCTGGCGACGCAGAGCCTGCTGCGCGACCCTGACGTCACTGGCACCCTCAAGGGCAAGCTGATCATCGAGCTGACCTCCGGCACGCCCGACGGCGCCCGCGAGGTGCAGGATTGGGCCGGGCGACATGGCATCCGCTACCTCGACGGTGCGATCCTGGCGACGCCCGATTTCATCGGCACCGAAGCGGGCACGCTGCTCATCTCCGGCCCGGCCGCAGCGTTTGAGGAAAGCCGCGCAGTGCTCGGCGCGCTCGGCGGCAATGTGCAGCATATCGGCGCTGATCCGGGCCTTGCCAACGCGCTCGACAGCGCGGTGCTCGCCCTGATGTGGGGCGCGCTGTTCGGCGCGCTGCAATCGATCGCCGTCTGCCGCGCCGAGGCGATCGATCTCGAAACGCTTGGCAAGCAATGGTCGGCGACGGCGCCTGTCATCGATGGCCTCGTCGCCGACCTGATCGAGCGTAGCGCCGCCGGGCGCTATACGGCCGACGACGACACGCTTTCCTCGGTCTCGCCGCACTATGGCGCCTTCCACCATCTGGTCGAGCTGATGGCCGCCCGCGGCATCGACCGGACGATCACCGACGGCTACGAGGCGATCTTCCGCCGTGCCATCGCCGCCGGCCACCTGCACGACGATTTTGCATCGTTGTCGCTGTTCATGGGGCGTCCGTAACGCGTAGGTGACGGGGCGCGCGCCGTCCGCTGTGCCGCCCCGCGCCACAATCTTTCAGATTTGCGCTTTAAGCCTTTGATCCATCGCCGCGTTCTGCGCCTGCCGCGTCCTTGCTCCGCGTGCGGCGGTGCGCACTCACTTCGCGGCCTCCGCACCGCCCCCTTCGCCTGCCGGCTTGAGTACTCCGACCAAGGTCTTGCCGTCGGTGAAGTAAGGATCGCCGCCGCCGTTGCGACCCGATGTGGTGGCGCCGATGCCGGGGATCTCATAGGTCGATGCCACCTGCCCGGCCTTGTCGAGGTCGTCGATGACCAGATTGCGTTCGGCATCGAGATCGGGGCCGATGTGGTGGGTGATCTGGCCGGTATCGTGGCTGAGGCCGACGCCGCGGTCGAAGCTGGCCGAACCGAGCCAGAGCGGGCCGCTGCCCTCCACAGGCTTGGTCGTCTGCCAAAAGCGCACATGGTTGCGCTGGTCGGCGCTGTGGCCGACCGGCTTCTCGAAGGCCAGGTCCTGCTTGCGCCCCTCATAGAACAGCGGGCTGACGGGCGCGTCGAGATCCGGCCGGTCGAGCACGACGCTGAGGCCGATATCGACCGAGGAACTGAGCGTCACCTTGTCGGCGGCGTCCCATCCGGCCGCGGCGAAGGCGCGGATGATCTGCTCCTTGGAGCCGACCAGCCCGACATTGATCGGGTCGCCGGGAATGCCCTGCTCCGTGGAAGTTACCATGGGATTGAGCGGAGCCCTGCGCCTGGAATCATGGAAGACCCAGAGTTCTGGGACGAGAAAATAGCTGACCGCGAGATAGGCGGCGAGCATGGTCGCCAGCAGGAAAACGGCTGCACGCATGTGTGAGCGGCTCATGCCACTCTCCTTCGCTCCAGACGATGGCAGAGGTCCCGGCTATCGGACACAGACGAAGACTATGGCACCGATGGAGGCGACTGCACAGCGGTGCCACAAAGGCGAAGGCCGGTGATATCAACGCCGCCGAACGCGCCGGCCGACAGCCAGGTGTTCGGATCACGGGTGTCGTCGTCGTCCCGGCGTACTTACCACAGGCAAAGTCGAGACGGCGCCGCCTACTCCGCCGCGTGCGCCTTCACCTCCAGCGCCTCAAGCTCGTAGGAATACCCCTCCAGCATTTCATAGGCCTGCTCGATCGTCTTGATCTGCTCGTCGGTGCTCTTGATCGCCTCGGCGATCGAGCGCGAGCGGGCGCGCAGCATCGAGCCGAGCACGTCGGTCTCCGGCCGGCGGCCGAGGCGGTCGAGGTGCTTGCGCACGCGGGCCCGGTGGCGCTCGAGTTCGAGGATATGGAAGCGGCTCTTGACGATATCGTCCGAAAGCTTGCGCCGCATCGCGGCGACAGGATCGAAGCTGCCGGGCTCGCGCTCGTCGAGGATGAACTCGTTGACCAGCGTTTCGAGCATCATCAGGCCCTTGAGATCGCGCGCGTCGGCCAGCTGCGGATCGTAACCGGTGTCGTCATAGACCTTGCGGCGCACCGGATCCTTGAGCAGCTCATAGGCCACCTGCAGTCGCGCGAACTGTTCGGGATCGCCGCCGGAATCCGGATGCGCGGATTTCGCCGCCTTGCGATAGGCGTTGCGGATCGCCTGATTGTCGGCGTCGCGTTCCAGTCCAAGCAGTTCGTAAGGGTCGATCACGCTGTCCCTCTCCGTATGTCACTCTCGCCACCAGCAAGACCTGGCCGGCGCACTCTCACCAATTCAGCCCCGGCGATACTTCGTCCGCACGGCGACACCTCGTCCGCACGGCGATACTTCGTCCGTCCTCGCGGCCGCCCGTCTGCGCCACTGGCTACGCCATCGGCGGTCAAGACGGAACCAACCTTCGGTAAAACCTGCGCGTTATCCCGGGGATGCGCAAGTGTTATGGAGAGGCGCAAGCCTTCCCCCCGGCAGTCCGCCCCCAAAACGCAAACGCCCGTTGGCGGCGCGCACGTTCCGTCGAGGTCGGGACGAAATTGTGTCCGGAAACCGTCCGTCCCCGATTTTTCTCCCTGCCCGGAAAGCGACGGTCGAGAACCGGCCAAAGCCCTGCAAAGACAGAGGCTGGACGGCTTCCCGCGGCGCACAAGGCGCTTGCCTTTTTCTGCAAATCCTGTCACTTCTTGCCCCGTTCGGGCGATTTCTATCCCGGAGACTGGACTTTCAACTGCGCCCGGCCTTGTGTCGGGACCGCCGGCAGCGGCACCGTAGACGTCTTTTCCCCGATATCGTGACCACTCGACGCCTTTCCGCTTGCAAGCGGAAGACGAGATGCCCACATCCCCCAGGGGGCGCGGGCAACGCAAATTGACTGAAGGAAAAGGACTTCTTCCATGGCCACCAAGGGCATCGTAAAATTCTTCAACCAGGACAAGGGCTTCGGCTTCATCACGCCGGATGGCGGCGCGAAGGACGTGTTCGTACACATCTCCGCCGTTCAGGCCGCTGGCCTCGCTACGCTCAAGGACGGCCAGCAGGTCACCTTCGACACCGAGCCGGATCGCATGGGCAAGGGCCCGAAGGCCGTCAACATCCAGGCTGCCTAAGCCGGATCGTCCAGTCGGACACTCATTTGGAAACGGCGCTCCGCAAGGGGCGCCGTTTTCGTTTGGGGCGCGCCTCAACCCCCACGGATCCGTTCCTAAACCCGGCCTTATAGGCAGCGCGTCTCCAGACGCAGCTCCAGCCCCTCCGTCATGCTTGCGCTCGACCCGAGCATCCAGAACCAGAGGCGCCATCTTCTCTCGACGCAGCAAAGCCTGCGCCGGACGCGCGGCCCAATGAGCGCTCGGGCAAACTCGAGGACGACAAACCGAGAGGTCTGCGGCACTTACCCTCGAACGCCCCGCGGGCGCCCGCACACTCGACGACCGCCTACTCCGCCGCCTGCTTGGCCGCCGTCGCCTCGAAGACCGCGTCGAAGGCCGCGTGGATTACGTCCGGCCCCGCGCCCTGGCGGGTCGCATCGGAGGACAGGATCTGGCGATAGCGTCGCGCACCCGCCCAGCCCTGGAACAGGCCGACCATGTGGCGGGTCACGTGGATCAGCCGGCCGCCATTGGCGATATGCGCGGCGGCGTAATCGGCCATGGCGTCACGGACCTCCGCCCAGAAATCAAGATCGAGACGATGGCCGCGCTCTGAGAAGGTGGCGCCGTCTTCGACGATTGGCTTGGCGCCAGTCAGCGGATGCGAGAAATGGCGATCGGCCGCTGTCAGCATGGCGCTGTCGTGATAGGCAGCGCGGCCGAGCATGACGCCGTCCAGATGCGGAAGCTGCTCACGCGCCTGATTCAGGGTCTGAAGACCGCCGTTGATACCGATGAAAAGATTGGGATTTTCCTGCTTCAGCCGATACACGAGGCCATAGTCGAGCGGCGGGACCTCGCGGTTCTCCTTGGGGCTCAGGCCCTGTAGCCAGGCTTTGCGGGCATGCACCCAGACGGCGTCCGTGCCGGCATCGATCACCTGCGCGACGAGCGTGCGCAACGCCACTTCCGGATCCTGGTCGTCCACCCCGATACGGCACTTGACCGTAACCGGGATTTTTACCGCCGCCTTCATCGCCGCAACGCAGGCGGCAACCGTTTGCGGCTCCTGCATCAGACAGGCGCCAAACGTGCCGGATTGCACCCGGTCCGACGGGCAGCCGACATTCATGTTGATCTCGTCATAGCCGAAGCCTTCGGCGATCCGTGCCGCCTCCGCCATCTTCGCCGGATCGTTACCGCCGAGCTGCAGCACCACCGGATGCTCGGATACGTCAAAGCCGAGCAGCCTCTGCCTGTCCCCCCGCAGGATCGCCTCGGCGACGATCATTTCCGTATAGAGCAGCGCATGCTTCGATAGCTGCCGCGCGAAAAACCGATAGTGCCTGTCTGTCCAGTCGATCATGGGCGCAACGGCGAAGACCGGTGCGTTGAAATACGCCTTTGTGCGCGCAGCTTTTCCTGCGGTCTCAGTCATCTTTCGTGCGTCTCTTGTTCAATGGCCGCGGCAAGGGCAGCGCCGAAAATTCGCGCATGCCGCCAGCAAGCATTATCTAGTGTTGCCGGGCTTATATAACGCGACGCCGAAGAAAGCGAGCTTTAGACACCTACGGCAATGAGAGGCAACGAGGAGGCTTCAGCAACGCGACCCGTCACCCAAAGGGAACGATCGTCCAGCGGTAGCGAATGCTGCGCAAGAGGAACGGCGGCAACGCCGCCACCTGCAGTGACAGTCGCTTGCACTCGCGCCAGAATTTCTGATGTATCTTGAGCTTCAACTTCACGCGAGCCGCTGCTCCGGCCGGCTTGCGGATCGTGCTTCCATGCGCCGGGTCGGCGCTGTCGAGAAGCATGCCCTGGATGCAGACGGCCGGATAGAGCTGATGAATGCGGCAGTCGTCCGGCCGCGGCACCTCATCGTCGAACATGAAATGATCGACAGGGCATGGAAACGCCCCTTCCGAAAGCTCAAGCAGTCTTTTTGCATAGTCCCGAGAGATGACATAGCCGCCCGTGCCGACATGGCATCCCCGCAATGCATGGATCGTGCGCCCGGCATCGGCGAGCACACGGGCACGGCTGAGAAACACCTTCTGCCGGAAAGTTTCGATCTTCAGCAGGCCCACCTCGGCCGGGATCCAATCCGATGACGACAGCGCCTGGGTTGCGCTCGGCGAAAAGAAGACATCGTCCTCGATCACCGCGCCATAGGCATCGCTCCCTTCCGCGATGATGGCCCAGCACTTCCGATGGCTCATGAAGCAGGCGATTTCAGCCTTGTTCATCCTCTTCCACTGCTTCGACACCGGCTGCATCGCGAACACGGCGTCATCGAGCTCTCGCCCGTCAACGGCAGCCACGCGCTCAAAATTCAGGCCGAAGGTGGAAAACTGGCTTCCGATGTGGATCAGTCGCTCAGGGGAACGGTCGAGATTGATCACCAGGCAGCGCATGGATACCCTTGCTTCCTTCCATCTTGACGTGTGTCGGCCGAAGGCGCACGCCGCTTGGTCAGCCTATCGCGCCCGATCCAAGGAACTGCGAAAAAACGCTCCGAAATCAACGGCAGGGTAACCGAACGCATCATCGGGATTCGTACAACTGCGCGACGAGCTACCACGGATTGCACCGCGTCACAACGATCAGCGCTGCAGCGACAAGCGCCTGCGTTGCGACAACTCCCCTGAGCTCCTCGCGATACGGCACGGACGAGGCCTCCAGCAAGGTGCCGGCAACACGGCCGGCGTGAATAGCGTCCTGCCGACGGCGGCTCCGCGCCGGGCATGGTTTCCACTTTGTTAAGAAGAATCGCACATCTTGCCGCCTCGACTGGATCGTCATCGGAGCGAAACATGAGCTACGATTGGAGCGGCGCACGGCGCCGACGGACAATAGCGACCGTCATCGGCGCCGCATTTCTGCTGCTGGCGCTGGCGGCCACGGTCGCTGCCGCGGTTGGCACGAGCCTTTTTTGAGCGACAGGCGCTTTTTGCGCCTTCGTTTCACAAAAGACGAAACTCGCGATTGCCAACGGAAAGAAGGCAGATGATCAGCTCGCTTCAGCCCCGCCGCTACGCACAGCACGGGGTTGACGGCGACCGCGGACAGGACTAGGGCAGCGTTCCTGTATCGTTACCGGTCACAGGAATAAGGACAGACGGCATGAAACGCGCGATCGCGGCACTTCTCACGCTTCTCTTGGCCGGGTGCCAATCGATGGAGTTGGAGGCGCCTGAGGTCGCAAAACCCCGGCCGACCGCCCCATCCGTTCCGACGCTTTCGGGCGATGCGCTCCAGGCCTTCCTCGTCGGCAAGACGCTGCGGTACAATCTCAACGGCGTCAACTCCACCTTCTTCCCCGACGGCCGCTACGGTTATCGTGACTACGAGGTGCGCGATGGCGGCAGCTACACGATCACCGGCGACGAGGTCTGCATCACCTTCGAGGATGGCGGCCGGCGCTGCGACCAGTATGCGCAGATCGGCTCCGACTATTACCGGATCGAGGAAGGCGGTCGCCGAACCAAGGTGGACCGCGTCGTCCCGGCGGCCTGACAATCCCGACGGCAACGGGCGTGCCCGTATAACCCCTCATTCCCGAGGGGTTCAATTCGCCGGCCTTCTGCCATAGTGCGCGCGGGAATGCGGCCTTGTGGGAGGGACGGGTGGCCCCATTGCGAGCGACACAATGCCTGGCGCTGTCGAAGGCCGACATGGAGCGGTTGCAGCGCGTCTTTGACGCGCTTTGCATCGAACAGGGCTGGGCGCGAGACGGGGAGCCTGCGCGGCGGCATGCCAGGATGCTGATCGACGACTATCTCGCAGGCAATACCAGCGAAGGACGCCTGCTTATTGCCGGTCGCGCCTTCGCCGAAAGCTTGCAGCGTGGCATCGCCAGATAACGCCAATCGTGGCACTCGCGCCAGGCGGAGCGGCCGCCGGCGGCAGCCTGTCCTGCCATAACCGAAAAGCTGCTTACAAAAGCGAACTCCTGCGCTACATTAGCAAGATCGACTGCCGACCTTCTCGAGAGGAGCCAGAGGCCGGCGGTCGCAAATGCCGATGTTCATTGAGATGATCTCGAGGAGGAGACGCATGCAATTAGTCTGGAAACAGCCGATCGAACTCGACTTCGTTAGCGGCGATTGCCGCACCGTCAAAGGCCCCTCAGACGCCCTCGCCTGCCTTGCAGACCACTGGCCTCGCCGCGGACCATTCTATGTCGCCGCCCGCAGTGCCTGCCGCGCCGCCATCGACGGCCGTCGCACCGCAGAAGAGGCCCGATCGCTGTTCATCTCGGCCGCCGAAGAAGCCGAGTTGCCTACGCACTAACGCGCCTACCGGCGCTGAACGAAAGGTGCCGCTGGAAGGCGGCGAGCGTTTGCCATCGAGCAAGCGACACGATGACTTTTTTGATTGAAAGCTTCGGCCATTGACGGCCGCGTACGATTATTCAGGCTCCGGGCATTCGCCCAGCAAACGCATCATTTCAGCACATTACTGCCCAATCTCGGGTGATTTTTCCAGAAATGGCCCGATTTCTGTCGTGAAGCATTCATTTCTTTCTACTATATTCTGAGGTGCCTCACAAAAACCAATTTCGGAGCGCCTTAGTCCCATTAAGGGAATTCAAGAAAAACGATATACGGGAGAGAACATATGAGCGAGAGCAATCTCTATCGCATCGTTGAAGTCACCGTGAAGCGTGAAGGTGGCCGTCGTGATCTCGGCATCATGACCGTGCGCCAGGCCCTTGAGCTTCCCCAGGTCCCCAGCCTCGAATACAGCCATCCTGAACTCAACTCGCGTTCGGACGGTCGGTTCCTGACCCGAGACCAGCTTCAGGCCTACGCTCATTGCGCCTGACTTTGCCGATGATGGCAACCTTTCGGATGCCGTGATCGCGCGCGCCCAGGTGGGCGCGCCTTAATCACAATCTTCGTCCCCAATCCTTGTTCTTAATTTTTCTGCGGATCGATTCCGATTCGCGGATTTATGCAGTAACGTCCGGATTCTCTCTTGCCTCGCCTCAACCGAAATCGGCCAACGGCGAACGCCCAACAAACGCGCGGTGCTCTTCCTGTCGGTTGCGACAGGCGGACGCCCAAGACCGGACGATCATGGAAACAATCATCCCCCCACCGCTTCCCGTGCTGCTGCCGATTTCCGGCAGCCTCGTCGGCTTTCCGGTTCGCCGGGTCTATTGCGTCGGCCGCAACTATGCCGCCCACGCGATCGAAATGGGCCACGACCCGGACCGCGAGCCGCCGTTCTTCTTCCAGAAGAACCCGGACAACCTGCTTGCAGCCGGTAGCGCCTTCCCCTACCCGCCCTTGACCACCGACGTTCATCACGAGGTCGAACTGGTCGTCGCCCTGAAACGTGGCGGCAGCAACATCGCCGTCGAGGACGCGCTCGATTGCGTCTACGGCTATGCCGTCGGCATCGATTTCACCCGCCGCGACCTGCAGGCGGAGGCGAAGAAGGCTGGCAAGCCCTGGGCTGCAGCCAAGGCGTTCGAGCATTCCGCCCCGCTCTCGGCGATCGCATCGGCCGAAACGATCGGCCATCCGCTCAACGGCAATATCTGGCTGAAGGTCAACGGTGAACTCCGCCAGCAGGGCGATCTCGACCAGATGATCTGGAAAGTGCCGGAAATCATCGCCGAACTCTCCAAACTCTTCACGCTGGCCCCCGGCGACGTCATCATGACCGGCACGCCCTCGGGCGTCGGACCGGTCGCGCGCGGTGACGAGGTCACCTGCGGCGTCGATGGGGTTGCGGCGCTCGCCGTCAGCGTCGTCTAACCGGCTCACTTCCGGCAGGCGGCCCGCCGCCTGCCGGCCGGCCCCGATCGGGCATGTTGCGAAAGGACAGAATGGATGCCGCTTTACGCCCTTGGATCACTTCGCCCACAGACGCCGCCGAAGGGCAGCTATTGGGTGGCCCCGGACGCCAATGTCATCGGCCAGATCGAGATCGGCGAAGAGGTCGGCATCTGGTTCGGCGTAACCCTGCGCGGCGACAACGAGCCCATCCGGCTCGGGGCGCGCACCAACATCCAGGAAAACGTCGTCATCCATGTCGATCCCGGTTTCCCGGTGACGATCGGCGAAGGCTGCACCATCGGGCACGGCGCCATCATCCATGGCTGCACCATCGGCGAAAACTCGCTGATCGGCATGGGCGCGACCGTGCTTAACGGCGCCAAGATCGGCCGCAACTGCCTGGTCGGCGCCAATGCGCTCGTCACCGAAGGCAAGGAATTTCCGGATAATTCGTTGATCGTCGGCGCGCCGGCCAAGGCGATCCGCACGCTGGATGATGCGGCGGTCGAAGGCTTGAAACGCTCGGCAGCGCATTACGTCAAGAACTGGCGGCGTTACGCCGCCGACCTCACCCGGCTGGACTGAGCGCCAAACACCTCAAGGTAAGCTTTCCACGGGCCCTGAAGGAGTTGCCCTTATGCGCAGCTCTGGCAATGGCCGCGGATCTCGATCGTCGTCTTCTCGGTCTTGAAGTTCTGCGCCCGCGTCAGCGTCGAAAGCCGCTGCTCGATCGCCTCGTCATGAAACTCGGTCACCTGGCCACAGCCTTCGCAGATGGTGAAGGCGGTGACGCCGTGATCGTGTTCGTGGTCATGCGGGCAAGAACAGGCGACGAAGGCATTCAGGCTTTCCAGCCGATGCACGAGGCCATATTCGAGCAGTTTGTCGAGTGCGCGGTAAACCTGCAGCGGGGCGCGGAAGCCGTGATCGCGCAGCTTGTCGAGAATGGTGTAGGCGCTCATCGGCCCTTCGGAGTGGCTGAGCGCATCCATCACCAACGTCTGGTTCTTGGTCAGTTGCGGCGTAGCCATTAGTGGTGCCCTCCAGGCGTGGAATGATGCGCCGCCTCGAGCGGGCGGCGGCCGATCGGTAGCAGACTCAGAACGAAAAGCCCAACCGCGGCAACAACGATAGACGGTCCCGACGGGGTATCCCAGTGAAGCGAGCCGAAAAGTCCGCCGGTGACGGCGAGCGCGCCGATGACCGATGCGAGTACCGCCATCACTTCCGGCGAGGTCGAGAAGCGCCGTGCCGTTGCCGCCGGGATGATCAGCAGCGAGGTGATGAGCAGAATGCCGACGATCTTCATGGCGATCGCAATCACCAGCGCCATCAAGAGCATGAAAAAGAGCCGCGTGCGTTCGGGCTTCAGCCCCTCGGCTTCCGCCAGTTCCGGATTGACGGTGGAGGCGAGGAGCGGCCGCCAGAGATAGACAATCGCGAATATGACGAGGATGCCGCCACCCCAGATGATGTCGATGTCGGACTCGGAGACCGCCAGAATGTCGCCGAAGAGGAAGCCGACGAGATCGATGCGCACCCAGGTCATGAAGGCAACGATGACGAGGCCGAAGGAAAGTGCTGAATGGGAGAGGATGCCGAGCAGCGCATCGGTCGACAGCGCCCCGCGCCGCTGCAGGAAGAGAAGCAGCACCGAGACGACGGCAGCAACGATGAAGACGCTGAGCATCAGGTTGAGCTCGAGCAGCAGCGACAGCGCCACGCCGAGCAGCGCCGAATGGGCCATGGTGTCGCCGAAATAGGCCATGCGCCGCCAGATGACGAAGCAGCCGAGCGGCCCGGCCATGACGGCAATGCCGATGCCGGCGATCAGCGCGCGCACGAAGAAATCGTCAAGCATCGCGCTTCTCCTTCACGTCATAGCCGTGCAGCCGCGAATGGTGGCCGCAGCCGCAATCCTCGCCGTGGTCGTGCACGTTTTCCTCGTCGTCGTGGTGATGGCCGTCACCGGGATAGCAATGTTCGGTGATCGAACCGTCCGCATGCAGCACCCGGCCGTCGGGCAAATGGGTGTGGTCGTGGTGGTGGCTGTAGACCGCAAGCGTATTGGCGGCCCGCCTGCCGAAAAGCTTCTGGTATTCCGGGCTCTGGCTGACCGCCTGCGGCGTGCCGCGGCAGCAGACATGGCCGTTGAGACAAACGACCGTATCGGTCTCGGCCATGACGATATGCAGGTCGTGCGAGATCAGGAGAATGCCGCAGCCTGTGCGGTTGCGGATCTGCTTGATCAGTTCGTAGAGCGCAATCTCGCCGCTGAAATCGACGCCCTGCACCGGCTCGTCGAGCACCAGCAGGTCCGGCTTGCGGGCAATCGCGCGGGCGAGCAGCGCGCGCTGGAACTCGCCGCCGGAGAGATGCTGCACCTCGGATTTCGCCAGATGCAGCACGCCCGTCGCCGACAGCGCCTCTTCGATCTCCCGCCCCTTCAAGGGGCCGGTCAGCGTCATCAGTCGCTCGACCGTCAAAGGCAGCGTCCAGTCGACGGCAAGCTTCTGCGGCACGTAGCCTACTTTCAGGCCCGGCTTGCGCTCGACATAGCCCTCGTCCGGTTTCAGCACTCCGATCGCCGCCTTCGCGGTCGTCGATTTGCCCGAGCCGTTCGGGCCGATCAGCGTGACGATCTCGCCCGGGCTGATCGAGAATTCGACGCCACGCACCAGCCAGCGACCGTTGCGGCGCACGCCGGCATTGCTGAGATTGACCAGCGGCAGCGCTTCTGGGGAACGGAAATTCAGCATGAAAAAATTCCGGATTGCATGGTTGCCACTGGCTATCGCACACGTTATAGCATAACGCAATTGATGTAATAACATTACATGACAACTTCAAGGCCGGCAACGGCCCGTTGGAGTAACAGTTTTGCATGCCCGAAGCGCGCCTGGCCGATGTGGCAGGCACGCCAATCAAGCCCGGAGAACCCGATGAAATCGACATCCGCCCTGCTTTTTGCCTCTACCATGCTTCTTGCGGCACCCGCCGCAGCGGACAGCCCCAATGTGGTGGTTTCGATCAAGCCGATCCACTCCCTTGTCGCCTCGATCATGCAGGGTGTGGGCGAGCCGTCGCTAATCGTCGAGGGCGCCGCCTCGCCGCACACCTACAACATGAAGCCTTCGAACGCCTCGGCCCTGCAGGCGGCAAAGGTGGTCTTCTGGGTCGGTCCCGGCCTCGAAGCCTTCCTCGACAAGCCGCTCGACGCCTTGAGCAGCGGCGCAAAAGTGGTGGAGCTCAGCGAAGCGCCAGGCATCGAGAAGCTGAAATTCCGCGAAGGCGGTGCATTCGAGGCGCATGACCACGGCGACGAAGGCCACAGTGAAGAAGGCCATAGTGAGGAAGGCCACAAGCATGCCGAGGGCGAAGCGGGGCACGATCACGGCCATGACCATGACCACGATCACGGCCACGGCGATGCCGATCTGCACATGTGGCTCGATCCTATGAATGCCAAGGCGATGGCCGCCGAGATCGAAAAGACGCTCACTGAGGCCGATCCTGCCAATGCCAGCGCCTACAAGGCCAATCTGGACGCTCTGAACAAGCGCCTGGATGCGCTCGACGCCAAGCTCACGGAAACCGTGGCACCAGTGAAGGACAAGCCCTTCGTCGTCTTCCACGACGCCTACCAGTATTTCGAGCACCGCTATAAGGTTCGCGTCGCCGGCTCGATCACCGTCAGCCCTGAGGTCCTGCCCGGTGCGGATCGGGTGTCGCAGATCCATGCCAAGATCAAGGAACTCGGTGCCACCTGCGTCTTTGCCGAGCCGCAGTTCGAGCCGAAGCTGATCAATGTGGTGATCGAGGGAACGCCGGCGAAATCCGGTACGCTCGACCCGGAAGCCGGCACGCTGGAGGCCGGCCCGGATCTCTATTTCCAGATGATGGAAGGGATCGGCACCTCGCTGAAGACCTGCCTCGCCTCGGCAAGCTGACCCGTCCTCCCAAGGCGGTATCGGTGGGCGTTCGCTTGGCTCGGCTATACGGGCGCCCGCCCCTCTCTCTATCATTCTCGGGATTGGCCATCCTCGGCGAGATGGGTGCAGAACCGGGCCGCCTGCTGGAACCTCGGGTCAAGGAGGATTGACGGAAAGACTAGCCACAGGCGACCGAGAGATTGGAACGACGACCTGCCGGCAAGTTGGGTTCAGCCCAGAGGTCCGGTGCCAAACTTCGCACTCGTATCAGGCGAGCAATCGCGCTCGCCTTTTTTACCGGCATTATTCGTAACGATATAACATACAGGAACCAATCGATGGAAAAGCTCCCTGTCACCGTTCTCTCCGGCTTTCTTGGCGCCGGCAAGACGACACTGCTCAACCACGTGCTTTCCAACCGCGACGGGCTGCGCGTCGCCGTCATCGTCAACGACATGAGTGAGGTCAACATCGATGCGGCGCTGGTGCGTGATGGTGGTGCCAGTCTGTCGCGCACGGAAGAGCAACTGGTGGAAATGACCAATGGCTGCATCTGTTGCACGCTGCGCGACGATCTCCTGAAGGAAGTCCGCAACCTCGCCGAACAGAACCGCTTCGACTATCTGCTGATCGAATCGAGTGGCATTTCCGAGCCCCTGCCCGTCGCCACCACCTTCGATTTTCGCGACGAGGACGGTGAAAGCCTGGCCGATGTCGCGCGGCTCGACACGATGGTGACGGTGGTCGATGCCGCGAACCTGCTGGCCGACTATTCCTCGCTCGATTTCCTCGCCGACCGTGGCGAAACGGCGGGCGAAGGCGATACACGCACCCTCGTCGACCTCCTGGTCGAGCAGATCGAGTTCGCCGATGTGGTGGTCTTGAACAAGGTCGGCACTGCGACGCCCGAGCAGGTGGATGCCGCGCGCAAGATCATCGTCGGGCTCAATCCCGATGCGCGGCTGATCGAAACCGATTTTGGCAAGGTGAACCTGCGCGAGGTGCTTGGAACCGGCCGCTTCGATCTCGCCAAGGCCGAAGAACATCCGCTCTGGTACAAGGAACTTCACGGCTTCAAGGACCATATCCCGGAGACCGAGGAATACGGCATCCGCTCCTTCGTCTACCGCGCCCGCCGCCCGCTCGATCCCATGCGCTTCCAGGCCTTCCTCAACCGTTCCTGGCCGGGCGTGCTTCGCGCCAAGGGCTTCTTCTGGCTCGCCACCCGACCGCATTATGTCGGCGAGATCAGCCAGGCCGGCCCGCTTGTGCGGACCGGCAAGATGGGGCTCTGGTGGTCGGCCGTGCCTCAGGAGCAATGGCCGCGCGAACCAGGTTTCCTGAAGGCGGTCGGTCCCTACCTGGACCCGGTCTGGGGTGATCGTCGCCAGGAGATCGTCTTCATCGGCGCCGACCCGATGGACGAGGCGGAGCTTCGTGCCGAACTCGATGCCTGCCTGATCGCCGACGAGCGCTTTCGTCCGGAACGTTGGCGCGATCTTGCCGACCCCTTCGCCAGCTGGTCGCCACGGGCCGCCTGATGGCAGACCCCGCGCGCGTACCGCGCCGACCACGCTTCACCTGCATGGCGCTCAACGCCGCCGGGCGGCCGGTGCCGATGTTCGATCCGTTTCTGGGAGATGAACCCGCAGATGGGGACGCGCCGGAAGCGGCAGGCGCTATCGAACTCCTGCTTTTTGGCGACCGGCAAAACCCACGCGCCGGTTACCGAAAAGGCGAAGGGGCGGCGTGAAAACGCCGCCCCTTCGCTGAACCCAGAGTGCCTTATCAGCGTGCTGCCGCCAGGCCGACAATGACGCCGGTGGCAAGGCTGATCAGCAGGAAGTCGTTGCCGGACCGTACCCATTGCTGGCCGCGCGGCGGCTGGCGAAGCTTGTAGTAACGGTAGTCGCGCACCTGCGCCATGTGGCGGCGCTCGGCCGGCGACAGGCGATGGCCGCGCGCCCAGCGCTCCTTCTTCTTGACGATCACCCGCTTTTCGATCGTGACGTGCTTGTCGACGTGACGATCCACGCGGCGGTCCATGTGACGATCGTAATCGCGATCGACGGGTCGACGCGAACGATCATAGTTCTGCGCCACCTCGAAGGATCCTGCCGGCTGGGCAAGGGCTGCGACCGGCGTAATCAGAACGGAGCTGGCGACGAGCGCGATCAGGAGACGTTTCATTCGGGTGTCCTTTCATTGTCTGCACCCGAAAATTAGACCCCGCTTCCTGAACCGAATATGAAACTCTACATTACAAATGCGTAATGATATCCATCACTTATTCCATAATTCTAATGTTTACGGATCAACTTGCCGCAAGGCTGACGTAGCGGAAGCGGTCGAAATCGGCAGCCTTGCCCGCGCCTGAGGTGTCGAAGGCGAACATGCCGGCGAAGGCCCCGGTGAAGGATCCATGCTCGCCGCGGCCGCCCTCGTCGGAGACCACGCCCGCATCGAGAACCGGGCCGATCGGCTGCCAATCCACCGCTGCGGTCGCCCGCCAGAAGAACTGCAGGTCATTGTCGCGAACGTCCATGGCAAGGTCGATCGGACCATCGGGAATGGCGATGCCGCTGCCGACGGGGAACTGCAGCCGGCCGTGCGGAAAATCGCCGGGGCATGAGAGGATCGTCAGCGCCCGGCCCAACGTTTCGTGCCAGGTGATGCCGAGCGCATGGAACTTGTGGCGATTGTAGTAATGCGTCACACCTGCAACCTGTTGGTAGGTTACGGCCGTGAAATCGACCGTCGTCTCGGCGCGGAAGGAATGATGCTCTTGCCGCCGCGCGACCAGCGCCTGCTCGAACCAGCTGCCGATGCTCTCTCTGCCGAACAGCCTGAGGTGGCCCGGCCGCCATTCGAGCGAGAAGATCCGCTCCGGTTCCGGCGTACGCAGCCATTGGAACTCGACGGGCAATGCCTGGCCGTCGAAATGCGTTTCCGTAACCACCGGTGTCGCCACCTGCCCCGCCGGTCCCGGCGCCGGCACGAGCACCTCCGGCACCGGGCCGCCGTTTTCGAGATAGAGCCAGCCATCATCGCGCCAGACACATTTTTGCAGGGCCGTCTCGCGACCGAGCGTACAGCGGCGTCCGGGAGGCAGCGGTCGGCCGGTCAGATGCGTATGATAGGCCTGCCCATCTGGCGTCTCGACATATTGGCCGTGGCCCGCGCGCTGCAACGGCGCTTCGGGGTGGTCCTTCGACGTGATCAGATAGATATCCGGATGCATCTCATAGGGGCCGTCGATCGCGCGTGAGCGGGCCATGGTGACGGCGTGGTCGTAGCCGGTTCCGCCTTCCGCCGTCGTCAGATAATACCAGCCGTTTCGCTTGAACAGATGCGGCCCCTCGACGAGGCCGAGCGGTGAGCCGGCAAAGATGTTCTTCACTGGGCCGACGAGCCTGCGTGTCCGTTCGTCCCACTCCTGCAGCAGGATGCCGTCAAAGGCCGGATGTTTCGGCGAGCCGCCGAAGCTTTCGGTGCGGTGGTTCCACTGCATGTTGAGGAACCACTTGCGGCCGTCGTCATCATGGAAGAGCGACGGGTCGAAGCCGGAGGAATTGACGTAGACCGGATCCGACCAGGTCGCCTCGATCGCCTCAGCCGTGACGATGTAGTTGTGCGCGTCCTTGAAGTTGCCGTCGAAGCGCTTGACGTCGGTGTAGACCAGCCAGAACAGGCCATCGTCATAGGAAAGACACGGCGCCCAGACGCCGCAGCTATCCGGGTTGCCGCGCATGTCGAGCTGGCTTGCCCGCTCCAGCGGCCGGCGGACGAGTCGCCAGTTCACCAGATCCCGCGAATGGTGGATCTGCACACCCGGGTACCATTCGAAGGTGGAGGTCGCGATGTAGTAGTCGTCTCCGACACGGCAGATCGAAGGGTCCGGGTTGAAGCCCGGCAGAATGGGGTTTCGGATCATGGCAGTCATGGTTCAGGCGTCCTCCCTTGGCGGCGCCATCCGACCTCAAAAATCATACAAATTCAAGCCTGCAACGTTGCAGTAATTCGCGCGTCGTATCGCCTGTGCCCGGCTTTCCACATCGATTCGCTTGGCGATGTGCACCTTAAGGCGGCTGACGATCGCCGTGCCTCGCCGTCTGCAACCGGATTGCACAAACAATGGGCAAAGCGCTGGATCACCCTATTCTACTTTAGTCGGAGGCGGCCGAACTACACGGGAAAATCGCACCTCAGACTTGAACGTGCGCTTGAAATCGGCACTCTGGCTATGCTTGGCACAAGAACCATAAAAGCCATCGCGGGGAGGAAATCGATGAGAGCTTTGCTCGGCTTTAGCCGACTTATAGACACGATCACGGAATTTATCGGAAAGAGCGTTTCATGGCTGATCCTGGCCGCTGTTCTCGTCAGCGCCGGCAACGCAGTGATCCGCAAGATCTTCAACATGTCGTCGAATGCCTGGCTCGAGGCGCAATGGTATCTGTTCGGCGCCGCCTTCATGTTTGCGGCCGCCTATACCCTGAGCCAGAACGAGCACATCCGCATCGACGTGGTCTACGGTCAGTTCTCGCGCCGCGTGCAGCATTGGATCGACCTTCTTGGGCACCTCCTCTTCCTGATGCCCTTCGTGCTGCTCGTGCTCTATTACCTCTTCCCCTATGTGAAGATGTCCTACGTCTCGGGCGAGGTCTCATCATCCGCCGGCGGCCTGATCATCTGGCCGGCCAAGGCCATCCTGCTCTTCGGCTTCCTGCTGCTGGCCTTCCAGGGCGTGTCGGAGATCATCAAGAAAATCGCGATCATGACCGGAAACATGGAAGACCCGACACCCTATGTGCCGACCCATGCGCCGCTTGACGATGTCCTGTCTCCGGAGACCCGTCCATGATCGAATTCATTGCTGAAAACCTGGCGCCGATCATGTTCGCGTCACTGATCGTGTTCCTGCTTTTGGGATACCCGGTCGCCTTCTCGCTCGCCGCCAACGGCCTGCTTTTCTTCATCATCGGCGTCGAACTTGCGCCGCTGTCGGATTCGATCAATCTCTCCTGGCCGTTGCTCAACGCACTGCCTGACCGGTTCTGGGGGGTGATGTCGAACGACACATTGCTCGCCATCCCCTTCTTTACCTTCATGGGGATCGTGCTCGAGAAATCGGGCATGGCGGAAGACCTGCTCGACACGATCGGCCAGCTCTTCGGCCCGATCCGCGGCGGTCTTGCCTATGCGGTCATCTTCGTCGGCGCGCTGCTTGCAGCCACGACAGGCGTCGTTGCCGCCTCGGTCATCGCCATGGGCCTGATCTCGCTGCCGATCATGCTGCGCTACGGCTATGACCGGAAGGTCGCCTCGGGCGTTATCGCGGCTTCCGGCACGCTCGCCCAGATCATCCCGCCGTCACTCGTGCTCATCGTTCTTGCCGACCAGCTCGGCCGTTCGGTCGGCGACATGTATGCCGGCGCGCTGATCCCGGGCCTGGTGCTGACCGGACTGTACATGGTCTACATCCTGATCATGACGATCCTGAAGCGTGATTCCATGCCGGCCCTGCCGCTGGAAGCCCGCACGCTGGGCTCCGGCGTTACCTCGCTGTTCATCGCGCTCGCGGTCGCAGCCGGCATTGCCTATGCCGCCCACGTCTATCTCTACCCGACCCAGGGCGAGAACGCCGATATTCTCGGCGGCACAGTGGGCGTTGCCTTCATCTATATCGTCGCCCTGCTCGACCGCGGCCTGAAGATCAATGCGATGTCGAGGCTTGCCCAGCAGGTCATCATCGTGCTGATCCCGCCGCTGGCGCTGATCTTCCTCGTCCTCGGCACCATCTTCCTCGGCATCGCAACGCCGACCGAAGGCGGCGCCATGGGTGCAGTCGGCGCGCTGATCATGGCGGCCGCCAAGGGTCGTCTCAATCTGGACGTCGTGCGCGGCGCACTGACGGCAACGACAAGGCTTTCCGCCTTTGTGCTGTTCATCCTGATCGGTGCGCGCGTCTTCTCGCTCACCTTCTATGGCGTCAACGGCCATATCTGGGTCGAGCACCTGCTGACGGCGATGCCGGGCGGCGAGACCGGCTTCCTGATTGCCGTCAACCTGCTCGTCTTCTTCCTGGCGTTCTTCCTCGATTTCTTCGAGCTCGCCTTCATCATCGTGCCGCTGCTTGCGCCCGCTGCCGACAAGCTTGGCATCGACCTCATCTGGTTCGGCGTGCTCCTCGGCATCAACATGCAGACGAGCTTCATGCATCCGCCCTTCGGCTTTGCGCTGTTCTACCTGCGCTCGGTCGCCGCCAAGGTGCCCTATCTCGACAAGATCACCGGCAAGTCGATCCAGCCCGTTACGACCGGCCAGATCTACTGGGGTGCCGTACCCTTCGTCGGTATCCAGATCGTGATGGTGGGCCTGACGATCATGTTCCCGCAGATGGTAATGCACTACAAGGGAACCGGAACGGGCGTCGATCCGAACACCATCAAGATCGAGGTGCCCGGCTTCGGCGCCGGCGGTGGCGGTCTCGGCCTGCCCGGCGGCCTGCAGCTTCCAGGCGGCAGCCCGCTCGACCAAAAGCCGGCCGATCAGGGTGGCGCCCAGCCGCAGACCGCTCCGTCGAACGACCTCAGCCAGCCTCCGTCGTTTGGCAGCCCGGGTGCCCAGCCACAACCGGCCCCCTCAAACGACCTCAGCCAGCCGCCGTCGTTCAAGTAGGACCGCTGGCAGACAGAAAAGCAAAGGGCGGCCGATAAGCCGCCCTTTCCATTTCTACAATCGCTGAGACGACGACCGAACTCGTTCAATCCAGCCGCTTGGCCGGATTGTCGCGGTACCAGTCGACGATCATCGGCATCGCCTCCTCGAATGGACCGCAGACATAAACGTTGAGCAGCCCCATGCGCGCTTCGCTCTCGTTCTTGAAGTCATGCATCGTCCCGCGCGGGATGACGAACAGCGAGCCCTTCGGCTTCTGGTGCCAGATGTCGCCGACGAGCACGCTCGCCGTGCCCTCGATCACGTAGAAGATCTCGTCGTTGTCGTCGTGCTTGTGGGCGCCCGGTCCCTCGTGCCTGGCATCGAGCCACCATTCCGAGACCGAAAATCGACCAGCGGTTTCAGCGCCGTCGGCTTTGAAGACGGCCTGGATGGCGCCCATGTCGTAGCGGCGGCCCTCGTTAGGGCCGAGCACGATCGATTGGCCTTCGATTGGCATTGCACCTTCTCCCCTTTGCTCGAGGGCGCAACCATACCACGAAAGTGCATGGGCTCCGGCTGCCGCTTTTCGGGCTCGCCCGGCGCAGGCCATGCGCGATTGCTTGCAGGAGTGGCAGCCGAAACGCAAAGGCCGCCCGCGACGGATGTCGCGAGCGGCCGGGATCGTCTGCAACAGGCGAAAGCTTAGAGCTTGCCGCCGCGCTGCTGGATCATCATGAAGGTGTCGTAATTGTATTCGGCGATCTGGGCGTTGAGGTAGTACTCGCCGCGGAAGGCCTTGATCGAGTCCCAGATCTTCTTGAAGGTCGGGTTCGAGGCTTCCATCTCGGCATAGACCTCGTTGGCCTTGTCGAAGCAGGCTGACAGGATTTCGGCGCTGAACGGGCTGAGCTTGGCACCCGAAGCCACCAGGCGCTTGATCGCCGAGGGGTTCAGGTAATCGTACTTCTGCAGCATGTTCGCGTCAGTGGCGTGGCAGGCGGTGCGCAGCAGCGACTGGTAGTTCTTCGGCAGTCCTTCGAACGCCGCCTTGTTGAACATGGCGTGGACCGTCGGACCACCTTCCCACCAGCCGGGATAGTAGTAGTAGGGCGCAACCTTGTAGAAGCCGAGCTTCTCGTCGTCATAGGGGCCGACCCATTCGGCAGCGTCGATGGTGCCCTTTTCGAGCGCCGGGTAGATGTCGCCGCCGGCGATCTGCTGCGGCACGACGCCGAGCTTCTCGACGACCTTGCCGGCGAAACCACCGATGCGCATCTTCAGGCCCTGCATGTCGGCAACCGTCTTGATTTCCTTGCGGAACCAGCCGCCCATCTGCACACCGGTGTTGCCGCCCGGGAAGCCGACGAGGCCTTGCGTGCCGAGGAACTCGTTGAAGAGGTCGATACCGCCGCCATGGTAGTGCCAGGCGTTCATCCCGCGCGCGTTGAGCGCGAAGGGAACGGCTGCACCGAGCGCCCAGGTCGGGTCCTTGCCCCAGTAATAGTATGCGACCGTGTGGCAGGCTTCGACCGTACCGGCAGCAGCCGCGTCAGCGGCCTGCAGGCCTGGAACGATTTCGCCGGCAGCGAAGACCTGGATCTGGAAAGCACCGTCGGTTGCCTCCGAGACGTATTTCGACAGCACTTCGCCGCCGCCATAGATCGTGTCGAGCGACTTCGGGAACGACGACGCCAGGCGCCAGTTCACCTTCGGGTTTGCCTGCGCGATGGCCGGCGTCGCAAGCGCGGCTGCACCTGCGGCCGCCAAGCCGCCGAGGCTTGCGTTTTTAATGAATGAACGGCGATCCATGGTTCCTCCCCTAGTTCTCGCCAAAGGGCGGGCGCAGCGCGCCTCTACCCATCAATCCACCCTGCCCCTTCCCGGACAAACGGTGGCTCTCCTCCTCGTTACCCGCCGAAAGCGACTGAGATCAGCACCGCAACCGGCAGGCATTGTCGCACCTTACAGAAACACCGGACCATGTCCAGAAGCCGCTTTCCGGCGTTTATTCGACTTTTGTCTAATATGCCGGAAAGCGATGTGCTTTGCCTAAAATGCAGGCAAATCAATATTTTCGGTCGAAATCAGAGCTCGGCCGACTTGGCCCAGAGGTTGATGTCCGCCTCGCGCGCATAGAGATCGATCTCGGCCAGTTCGTTGGCCGTGAACGTGTCGTTTTCGAGCGCCTTGACGCAATCGACGATCTGCTCGGAACGGCTGGCGCCGATCAATGCCGAGGTGATCCGGCCGTTGCGCAGCACCCAGGCAAGCGCCATCTGCGCCAGCGTCTGGCCGCGCTTTTCGGCGATACCGTTCAGCTTGCGGATGTTGTCGATGATCTCGGGGCGGATGAAGTCCTTCTTCAGGAAGTGGTTCTGCGCCGCGCGGCTATCAGACGGGATGCCGCCAAGATACTTCGTCGTCAGCATGCCCTGGGCGAGCGGCGAGAAAACGATCGAGCCGATGCCGAGATCTTCGAGCGTATGGATCAGCCCATCGTCCTCGATCCAGCGGTTGAGCATGGAGTAGCTCGGCTGGTGGATGAGGCAAGGCGTGCCGAGATCCTTAAGGATCGCGGCGGCTTCGCGGGTGCGCTGCGAGTTGTAGGAGGAAATCCCCACATAGAGCGCCCGGCCCGAACGCACGATATGGTCGAGCGCACCGCAGGTTTCTTCGAGCGGCGTCTCCGGGTCGAAACGGTGCGAATAGAAGATGTCAACATAGTCGAGGCCCATGCGCTTCAGGCTCTGGTCGCAGGATGCGATCATGTACTTGCGGCTGCCCCATTCGCCGTAGGGGCCGGCCCACATGTCGTAGCCGGCCTTGGACGAGATGATCAGTTCGTCGCGCAAGTGCGCGAAGTCCGTGCGCATGATTTCGCCGAAGGCAGTCTCGGCCGAGCCCGGAGGCGGGCCGTAATTGTTGGCGAGGTCGAAATGGGTGATGCCCAGATCGAACGCCGTGCGGCACATGTCGACCTTGCGGTCATGCGGTGTGTCGCCACCGAAATTGTGCCAGAGCCCCAGCGAGATCGCCGGCAACTTCAGGCCGGAACGGCCGAGACGGTTATATTTCATGGTGTCGTAGCGGTTTTCCGCCGGTAGCCAGGTCATCGCACAATCCTCCGCGATCGATCTCCGGATGGCGAACCCGTCCGCCACCCGCAAAAATGAAACGGTTTCCGTAGCGGTTGGCCGCCACGGAAACCTCAGTTCACAAAGGTCTAAACCTCTCCGGTGTCGCTATGAAGCGGCAGCGACGCGATTTCCCGACATTTCTTCTTCGGTCTCGCGCAAGAGCGCCCGAGCTTCCTCGATGCCGAGGGCGGCCGGCTGGGTGCAGGTGGTGGAGAGTTCGATGAAACGTCCCTCCTCGCCAGATTTCAGGATCGACACCATGACGTCGACGCCGTGCAGCGCGCGGTCGAGCGAGCAGCGGGCATCGCGGCCTTCGAGGATGGCGAGCGCCATGTCGGCAAGGCCGGCGGTGCGGTAATTCGCCATCGGCCCCTGCGGATGCTCCTGGTTGGCAACACCGAAAGGATGATCCCAGGGCTCCAGCGGCTCGATTTTCTTGTCGCGGCCGCTTGCTTCCACCGTGCCGCCGAAGAAGTTCGGGTCGGGCACGTAGAGCGAGCCTTCGGTGCCGTAAAGCTCCATGTTGGCATGGCGGTGCGACCAGACATCCCAGCTGGCCGACAGCGTGATCGTCGCGCCGTTCTCAAATTCGAGCAGCGCGTGGATGTTGGTCGGCGTCTTGACCGGGATCACCTCGCCCTTGCGCGGTTCGCTGGTGATCGTGCGGGTCGGGTTGGCCATGGTGGCGAGCGCCGCCACGCGCTTCACCGGGCCGATCAGGTTGATCAGGTTGGCGATGTAGTAGGGACCGAGATCGAGGATCGGGCCGCCGCCGGGCAGGAAGAAGAAGTCCGGGTTCGGATGCCACATCTCCATGCCCGGGCTCATGACGTGGCAGGTGCCCGAGGTCACCCGGCCGATCTTGCCCGCGTCAACATAGCTACGGGCAAGCTGATGCGCGCCGCCGAGGAAGGTGTCCGGCGCGCAGCCGACGGAAAGGCCCTTCGCCTTGGCGATCGCCCTCAACTCCTCGCCCTGCTCCAGGGAGAGCACCAGCGGCTTTTCCGAATAGACGTGTTTGCCGGCTTCGAGGATTGCCTTGGAGACCGGATAGTGCGCGTCCGGAATGGTCAGGTTGACGACGATGTCGACATCGGGATTGGCGAGCAGCGCCTCGATGCTCTCAGCTTTAACGCCGTATTCGGCCGCCCGCGCCTCGGCTGCCGCCGGATTGATGTCGGCGCAGGCGACAACCTTGATGCCCCGGAAAAGCGGGGCAAGCTTGAAGTAGGTGGTGGAGATGTTGCCGCATCCGATGATGCCGACGCCAAGTTCCTTGGTCATGGATAAACCTGCTTCTCAATAGGATTGGATGGAGGCGAGCGAACGCTTGGCGAAGCGCTTGAAATCACTCGGGTTGTCGTGCTCGGCGATGAAGTAGCGGGCCTTCGTGCCGGAAAGTGCCGCAAACAGGCCTTTCCAGTCGACCGTGCCCTCGCCGACATCGGCCCAGCCGTCCTCGTCCTTCTTCTCGCCTGTCGGCGCGATGTCCTTCACATGCACGGCGGTGATGCGGTCGCCATACTTCTTGATCCAGGCGATCGGATCGGCGCCGCCGCGGATGATCCAGGCGATATCGGCCTCCCAGGAGAGGTCCGGTCCGCCCGCAAAGATCAGGTCCTGCGGAATATTGCCATCCGGAAGGGCCGCGAACTCGAAGTCGTGGTTGTGCCAGCCGAAGATCAGCCCGGCATCACGATAGGGCTTGCCGGCCTTCTGCAGCCGCTCGCCGAAGGCGCGCCAGCCGGCGGCATCGGTCGGGCGCTGGTCGGGCATCAGGTAGGGGCAATAGATCGCCTTGATGCCGAGCGCCTTGGCGATTTCGAGCACGCGGGCCGGATCGCTTTCGAGCATGTCCAGGCCAAAGTGCGCGGTCGGCATGGCGAGACCATTGTCGTCGAGACCTTCCTTGAAGCTGGCGATCTCGGCGTCGCTGAGCGCTGCGTAAAGCGCGCCGTAACCTTCGACCTGGCTGTAGCCGGCGTCGCCGAGTGCTTTCAGCACATTGGCGAAAGGCGGGAAATTGCGAGCGCTATAAAGCTGGAAACTGACGTCCTTCATGAAATCCTCCTCGATTTCGTCCTGGGGGTCTTGGGATAGTGGGATCTTGGGGTTGTTGGGGTCTCGGTATCACCTGAGCCAGGTATCGTAGTCCGACACCAAGAGGTGGGCGGGGCCTGCGTCCTCCTCGATCGCCGAGAAGCGACCGACCGGCTCGCGGAAATAGTTGTCGGTGAGATCGTCGTTGACGGTCGATACTTCGCCCATCAGCACGTCGGCGCCCTCGGCCCAGAAGGCGTGCCAGTTGCCAGGGAGAAGCGTGATGCTTTCACCGGCCTTGAGCTTCAGCAGGTCGCCAGCTTTCAGCGTGCGCAGCCGTGCATCGGTCGCCACAACGACGTCGCTCTCCTCGTCAACCGAGCCGTCCGGTTTGGAATTGTACATCTGCAGCACCAGCGAACCGCCGCCACGGTTGATGATGTCCTCGGTCTTGACCGCGTGACGGTGCAGCGGGTTGACCTGGTCCTTGGCGGTGATCATCAGTTTCTCGGCGTAAACCATGCCCTGCCCGGTCTTCAGATTGGCGGCATTGCCGTTGCGCAGCGTGAAGAGCACCAGCCCGAACTCCTCGAAGCGGCCCTTGCCATAGTCGGTAATGTCCCAGCCGAGCCGGGCATCAAAGATCGTCGGACTGTCGGAAGCGACGCGCGCCTTCAGTTGCTCCGGCGACCAGTAGGCAAAGGGTGGCAGGGTGAAGCCGAAGCTCTTCATGAAGGCATCGCTCTCGGCGATGATGTCGTTGACGTGGCTGCGTTTCATGGCGGTCAACCCTTTCCCTGGCAGGATTCGAGATCGAAGGCGGAAAAGCGCGGCAGCGCACCTGCGTCAAACGGCACCTTCGGGGTAAAACGGATGACCTTCGTCTCGCCGGCCAAGAGGTCGAAGGCGTTGTCGGAATAGCGCCCGGCGACATCCGCCTCGATCATCACATGCAGCGCCAAACCGCTCGCCTTGACCGTGACGTCGAAGGCGCCTTCGCCTGCGGGCGCGACATCGAGTGTCAGGCCGGACGGCTTGAGGTCGAGCGCCTTATAGGTGCCGTTGACGTGGTGCCCCTCACCGCGCATGCCGTTCGATGCCTCGAACGACCAGAACAGCAGGTCGCCTTCCGGAATGTCGAAAGCCGCGATCGTCGCCAGCGTTGCTGCCCGGTCCGGGCTGCAGGTACCGGCGACCGCCGCGAGCGGCGTGCGCTGGCCATCGAGCGAAACCAGGAAGGTCTGCAGCTCGACGGTCACCGGCTCTGCCGTATCGTTGACCATCGAGAAGGCGATTTCCTTTCCATCTGCCGATGGGATCGCTGCGACCGAGACCGGCTGGAAGAAGCGACGGACCATGTAGTGCATCGCCTTCCAGCTGCCGCCATAGTCGAGGCTCGACCAGGAGGCGACCGGCCAGGTGTCGTTGAGCTGCCAGTAGAGCGTGCCCATGCAATGGGGCTTCAGCGAGCGCCAGTAGTCGACGGCCGTGCGGATCGCCAGCCCCTGCTGCACCTGGCTGAGATAGACGAAGGCCGGAAAATCCTTGGGGAAGCGGAAGTAGCGGAACATCGTGCCGGCGATGCGCTCGTTGCCGCCGACATTCTTCTGGTGGCTCTCGATCACGGGCGACGCGATATTGAGGTCCTTCTCGGCCGCAAACTGCCGGATGACCGGCATCGACGTATAGGACTGGAAGCCGAACTCCGAGCAGAAGCGCGGCCGCACGGTGCGGTAATTGTCGAAGGACTTGTTTTCGTGCCAGACCGACCAATAGTGCATGTCGCCGGAACCATCGGCATGCCAGGCGTCGCCGAAGTCGAGATATCCCGACGCCGGGCTCGACGGCCACCAGATCGCTTCGGGCAGCGCCGCCTTCAGCGCCACCTCGATGGTGCGGTTCAGCCGGTCATAGGAGACGAGATAACGGTCGCGATCCTTGCGCGGCTCTTCGAACCAGGTGAGCGCGCCGACGAGCTCGTTGTCGCCACACCAGACCGCGATCGACGGATGCGACGACAGGCGCTTGGCCTGGTAGTCCACCTCGGCTGCGACATTCTCCAGGAAATCCGGCGTCGAGGGATAGAGGTTGCAGGCGAACATGAAGTCCTGCCAGACCATGAGGCCCAGCCGGTCGCACAGATCGTAGAACCAGTCCGGCTCGTAGAAGCCGCCGCCCCAGACGCGGATCATGTTCATGTTGGCATCGACAGCCGAGGTCAAAAGGTCCTCGACGCCTTCGCGCGTCACCCGCGACGCCAGCGCATCGGCCGGGATCCAGTTGGCGCCCTTGCAGAAGATCTCGCGGCCGTTGACGCGGAAGGCGAAGCGGCTGCCGGCCTCGTCCTTGTCGGTCAGAAGCTCGACGGTGCGGAAACCGATCTGACACGTCACCTGCTCCTGCGGCACCTCGACGGTCAGCCGCGACAGGTCCTGCTCGCCGCTTCCAGCCGGCCACCAGCGCTTGGGCTCGCTTACGGTGAAGACATGGGTGATGCGGGTCTCGCCCTTGCCGACGGCGCAATCGAGCCGTTCGCGGTCCTCGTCGAGCGAGAAGTGCACCGGCACAATGCCCGGCCCATAGGCAAAGAGCGTCAGCGTCACCACCAGATCGACGCTGCCATCCTCCAGCCAGACCTGCTTGCTCGTCACATGCTCGATGCGGGCGATCTCCAGCCGGCAAAGGGCGATCTTTCCGTAGACGCCGAGCGGCGCGATCGCGAGGTTCCAGTCCCAGCCGAAATGGCACTGGGGTTTGCGCAGCATATTGCCGTTGGCGATCGGTGAATTGCCAGGGTGATAGGGCACGTAGAAGGGCTGCTCCGCCTGCCGCCGCGCGCCTTCGGCAATCGAGGAATGCAACACGATGCGGATGCGGTTCTCGCCTGCAACCAGCATCTTCGAGACATCCGGGCGATAGCGGCGGAAGCAATTCTCCGCTTCAAGCACCAGCTTGTCATTGACGAACACCGAGGCAACCGTGTCGAGGTATTCAAGGTCGAGATACCAGTAGCCGGCAATGTCGTCGGCACCGACCGTGACCGTGCGCTCGATCACCCAGTCCTTGTGCGCCACCCACTGCACGTCGTTCTCGTTGCGCCCCACATACGGGTCGTCGATCACGCCGGCCTTCAGCAGCGCCGAATGCACATCGCCCGGCAACTCCATTGCCAGCGCATGGCTATTGTCGACGGAAGAAAGTTGCCAATCCCCTGCGAGATCGAGACGAATGGCGGTGCGGGTGAAATCCTCAGAGAGCATGCGCATGGTTCCATAGATCGACCGGCCACGCCGGCACAGTCATTGCTGGGAGGTGCCGGGCAGAAGTGGCCGCCCGGCATCTCCTTATTTCAGAGTCGGTTCTCGCTTGTCGCATCGAAGATCGAGGCGACGCCCATGTCGAAGGAGAGCGTGACCGCCGTGCCCGGCGCATAGCGCCGCTGGCCGGCGATACGAACCGACATCGACTGTCCGGCAAGCTTCAGCCACAGCAGATTGTCGGCGCCCATCGGCTCCTCGATATCGACGACCGCCCGGTGCGAGGCCGGCGCGCCACTTGCCGCTTCGTCGACGCGCACATGCTCGGGCCTCAAGCCCAGCACCACCTTCTGGCCATGCACGAAGGGCGCGCGCGACGGATAGGCCGACACGTCGAAATCGACGCCGTTGGCGTGGACGTAGGCGCGCTGGTCGCGCAGCTGCAGTTCGCCGCGAAAGAAGTTCATCGACGGCGAACCGATGAAGCCGGCGACGAACAGGTTTTCCGGCGCGTTGTAGATCGTCATCGGATCGGCAAGCTGCTGGATCACGCCGCTCTTCATGACCGCGATGCGGTCGGCAAGCGTCAAGGCCTCGATCTGGTCATGGGTGACGTAGATCATCGTGTTCTTCAGCGACTGGTGCAGCCGCTTGATCTCGACGCGCAGTTCCGAGCGCAGCTTGGCGTCGAGGTTGGAGAGCGGCTCGTCGAACAGGAACACGTCGACATCGCGCACCAGCGCCCGGCCGATCGCCACACGCTGGCGCTGGCCGCCCGAGAGTTCCGAAGGCTTGCGCTTCAAGAGCGGCTGGATCTGCAGGATCTCGGCGGCGCGGCTGACGCGCTTGTCGATCTCTTCCTTCGGCACCTTGGCGACCTGCAGGCCGAAGGAGAGGTTCTTCTCCACCGACATCTGCGGATAGAGCGCGTAGGACTGGAACACCATGCCGATGCCGCGGTCCTTGGGCTCCTCCCAGGTGACGTTCTTGTTCTTGATGAAGATCTGCCCGTCGCTGACATCGAGCAGACCGGCGATGCAGTTGAGCAGGGTCGACTTGCCGCAGCCGGACGAGCCGAGCAGCACCAGGAACTCGCCGTCCTTGATGTCGAGGTTGAGCGTGTCGAGCACAGTGACGGCACCGAAGCTCAACGACAGGTCTTTGACCGATACGCTGACGTTTTGCATGTTGTTACCCTTTCACTGCGCCGGCGGCGATGCCGCGGACAAAAAGCCGTCCGGAGACGAAGTAGACGAAGAGCGGAACCGCCCCGGTCAGGATCGTCGCCGCCATGTTGACGTTGTATTCCTTCACGCCCTGGACCGAGTTGACGATGTTGTTGAGCTGAACCGTCATCGGGTAGTATTCCGGCCGGGTGAACACGACGCCGAACAGGAAGTCGTTCCAGATGCCGGTGACCTGCAGGATCATCGCCACGACGAAGATCGGCAGTGACATCGGCAGCATGATCTTGAAATAGATCGTCCAGAAGCCGGCGCCATCGACGCGCGCGGCCTTGAACAGTTCCTCCGGCAGGCCGGCGAAATAGTTGCGGAAGAGCAGCGTCAGGATCGGCATGCCGAAGATGGTGTGCACGAGGATGAGGCCGGTGAGCGTGCCGTAGATGCCCATTTCCCGCAGTACGATGACGATCGGATAGATCATCACCTGATAGGGAATGAAGGCGCCGACAATCAGGATGGTGAAGAACAGCTCCGCCCCCTTGAAGCGCCAGTTGGCGAGCGCATAACCGTTGACCGAGGCGATCGCGATCGAGACGATCGTCGAAGGAACGGTGATGCGCACCGAGTTCCAGAAGCCGCGCGAAAGGCCGTCGCAGTTGAGCCCCGTGCAGGCGCTCGCCCAGGCCTTTGCCCAAGGCTCGAAGGTGATTTCAACCGGCGGGGCAAAGATGTTGCCGAGCCGGATTTCCGGCATGCCCTTGAGCGAAGTCATGACCATCACGTAGAGCGGCAGCAGGTAGTACAGCGCCACGACGATCAGCGTGCCGTAGATCATGATGTTGCGGCCAGACAACGCCCGGCGGGGCTTGGCGCCGCGGGGGCCGGCGACGACCCGGTTTGTCTGCGCCTGCAGTGCGGCCTCTTCAGTCACCGAATTGAAAGCAACGATATCAGACACGCTTGCGCCCTCCCCCGAATTCCAGATAGGCCCAAGGCACGATGATGATGGCGACGGTGATGAGCATCATCGTCGAGGCGGCAAAGCCCTGACCGAGGTTCTGCGCCTGGAACATGTAGTCGTAGACATACTTTGCAGGCACTTCCGACGCGATGCCGGGACCGCCGCTCGTCTGCGCCACCACCAGGTCGTAAACCTTGACGATGCCGCTGGCGATGATCACCAGCGTGGTGATGAAGACGCCGCGCATCATCGGAATGACGACGAAGATGTAGGTCTTCCACATGGGTATGCCGTCGACGCGCGCGGCCTTCCAGATGTCCTCGTCGATGCCGCGAAGACCTGCGAGCATCAGGCACATGACGAGCCCGGTGCCCTGCCAGAGGGCTGCGATCAGGATGCCGTAGATGACGATGTCGGCATTATAGAGCGGGTCGAAGGTGAAGCTTTCCCAGCCGAGCGAGCGCACCACCGACTGGATGCCGAATTCCGGATTGAGCAGCCATTGCCAGACCAGGCCCGTCACGATGAAGGACAGGGCGAAGGGATAGAGCATGATGGTGCGGAAGGTATTTTCGAAGCGGATCTTCTGGTCCATCAATGCGGCCAGCACGAAGCCGATCAGCAGGCTGAAGATCAGCGAGAAGATGCCGTAGATTGCCAGATTCTGCACCGAAATCAGCCAACGCGGCGCCGCCCAGAGGCGCTCGTACTGATCGAGGCCGACGAATGAGAGCCGCGGCAACAGCTTGGAATTGGTGAAGGAATAGACGACCGTCCAGATCGTGCCGCCGAGGAAGATCACCACGGCCGTCAAGATCATCGGGACGGAGGCAATCTTCGCGTTCAGGTTCCGCAGCCACTGGTTCGGTCGGCCCGAACCTTGTGTGTAACCCGCCATGTTTCGTTCCTCCGGAACTGCATTGGGTTTCGGACGATGGGCAGCCCCGCGCACTCAGCGCGTAGCGCTCTGCCACATCAGGGCGACAACCACTCCCATGGGGCCCGCAAACGCATCACGCGCGGACGACCGGCACATCCTGCCGAATGGGAGGCTTTGACCGGCCTCGTTTTCAAAGAGGCCGGCCAAGGCAGTTGCGGTTACTCCGCGTTCGCGATGATGTCGGCGAAGCGCTTCTGCGCGTCTTCCGGCGTGATCGACGGGTTGGCGAAGAATTCGGAGAACAGGTCTTCCTTCTGCTTCTGGCTGTCGGCCGAAAGCAGCTGGTCAGTACCCTGGATCACGTTGCCCTTGGCAAGAATGTCCAGCCCCTTCTTCATGCAGTCGTTGGCAGCCGCCAGATCGACGTCGCCGCGCACCGGCAGCGAACCCTTCTTGAGGTTGAAGGCGACCTGCGTCTTCGGATCGAGCAGCGTCGAGGCCAGCGCTTCCTGCGCCTTCGACTTTTCCTCGTCCTTCAGAAGCGGGAAGTAGAAGGCGTCGCCACCGGTCGAGATGATCTCGTTGACGCCGAGGCCCGGCAGGCAGGTGTAGTCGGTTCCGGCCTTCTGACCGGCAAGCGCGAATTCACCTTGCGCCCAGTCGCCCATGATCTGGCCGCCGGCCTTGCCGGTGATGACCATGTTGGTCGCCTGGTTCCAGTCCTGGACGTTGGAGCCCTTCGACATGCGGCGGGCATCGTCGGCAGCCTTGAAGACCTTGGCGATCTCAGGACCCGCTGCCACTTCCTCGTCCTTGTCGCCGAACACCTTCTGGAAGGTGTCCTTGCCGGCGATCGCCACCATCAGCACGTCGAAGGCGCCGGCTGCCTGCCACGGCTGACCGCCGACGGCGAGCGGCACGATGCCTGCCTTTTCGAGCGCGGGCGCCGCGGCCACGAATTCATCCCAGTTCTTCGGAACCTCGACGCCGGCCGTCTTGAAGGCCGCATTCGACAGCCACAGCCACTGCCAGGAGTGGATGTTGACCGGGGCGCAATAGATCTTGCCGTCGATCGTGCAGGAATCGAGCAGGCTCGCCGGCTTGATGATGTCCTTCCACTTCTCGCGGGTTGCGACATCGGTGAGATCACGCATCAGCCCGGCCTGAACCAGTTCCTCGGCCTGGCGACCATGGTTGAACTGCGTGGCGCCCATCGGGTCGCCACCGGTGATGCGGCTGATCATGATCGGACGGGCGGTACCGCCAGAACCGGCGATCGCGCCGTCGACCCAGCGATTGCCTGTCGCATCGAAGGCCTTGGCGAGTTCCGCGACCGCGGCAGCTTCGCCGCCCGAGGTCCACCAATGGGTCACTTCAAGATCGACAGCGTTGGCTGCGCTGAGCGGCAGGGCCACGGCGGCTGAAAGCACGGCGGCGAAAGAACGTAAATTCATGAGTCTCCTCCCTCACTGTAACGTTACCGTAAAAAACTTAGTGCAATCGATTACAGGACGCAACACCCACCACAATCGATTTAAACAGAATTTTAAAAAACACCCATTGCGTGCATACGGCAGCCGCGTTCCAAAGCGCTTTGCGCGCAATGGCGGCACCCACGCGGCCAGCAGGAATCCCTTACATCGCGCTGAAATACATATATTTTCCGCAACAATGGCGCACCGGCATCGGAGGCGCCATCTCGCAAGTGCAAAAAGCATGCGCCAAAACTTCCGATTCAACCAGTCCGCTCCATCTTTCGCAGCGCAGCAACGAAAACGCTCGACATCGCAACTGTATCGTTACAGATTTGAAGCAAATTGAGCCATCCAAAGCAGCATAGCCGCCACCGACTTTTCGTATATAACGCGATGACGTGACAGGGCGACGGCGCGGCGGATGGAACTGAACCGACGCGTTTCGCTGCCGGACGGGCAATCTGGCGGCGGGCGGCAAGAGAGTGGGCGGGTGACGGCAATGGACAACAAGACGAAAAACAGGCCGCAGACACTGCCGGATGGAGCCCGTCCGACACTGAAGACGATCGCCTTCATGACCGGGCTCGGCATCACTACGGTTTCGCGGGCGTTGAAGGATGCGCCCGATATCGGTGCGGAAACCAAGGAGCGTGTGCGGCTCGTCGCCAAACAGATCGGCTACCAGCCGAACCGCGCCGGCGTGCGCCTGAGAACCGGCAAGACCAATGTCATCAGTCTCGTATTGACGCTGGAAGAAGAGATCATGGGCATCACCAGCCCGATGGTCGTCGGCATCACCGAGATCCTTGCCGGCACGCCCTACCACCTGGTCGTCACCCCCTATAGCGCCGTCAAGGACGCGCTGGCGCCGATCCGCTATATCCTCGACACGGGTGCCGCAGACGGCGTGATCATTTCGCGCACCGAGCCGCACGATCCGCGCGTGGCGCTGCTCACCGAACGCGGGCTGCCCTTCGTCACGCACGGCCGCACCGAAATGGGGATCGTTCACCCCTATCACGACTTCGACAACGAGCGTTTCGCCTACGAGGCGGTACGCAAACTGGTGGCGCGCGGCCGGCGGAAGCTGGTGCTGCTCGAGCCGCCGCCGCACCTCACCTTCTATTCACACATGCGCGCCGGTTTCGAGCGTGGGCTTCGCGATTTCCAGGCGGATGCAGTCGGCTTCCACCAGACCAACATTGACCATTCGCTGGTCGAGATCCGCGACGCCTTCGAGCCCCTGATGCGCTCGGCGGACGCGCCCGACGGCATCGTTTCGGGCAGCGGCTCCGGTGCGATCGCTTTGATTGCCGGCCTGGAAATGGCCAAGAAGAAGCTCGGCGAAGACTGCGACATGGTCTCGAAGTCACCGAGCGACTTCCTGCGCTGGCTGCGCCCGGAAGTCATGACCATGTACGAGGACATCCGCGTGGCCGGTCGGGAACTGGCCAAGGCAGTCATCGGCCACATCGACGGCCAGCCGCCAGAAACGCTGCAGAGCCTCAGCCAGCCCGAGTTCCAGCCGCCGATCACGCGTGGCTTGCGCGCCTAGGAACGGCTGAAAACAGCCCTCAAGTCTTGCTTGTGACGCAGAAACCTGCGACAGGCCGGGGCAACAATTGGGCGCGACTGCGCCCCGCTCCTCCCTTCAGGCTACCGCAGACATGATCCGTATCGAAAACATCAGCAAGCAGCTCAGCCACCGCATCCTTTTCATCGAAGCCTCCGCCGCGCTTAACCGCGGTGAAAAGGTCGGCCTCGTCGGCCCGAACGGCGCCGGCAAGTCCTCGCTCTTTCGCATGATCACCGGCGAGGAAATACCGGACGAAGGCCAGGTCGCCGTCGATAAGGGCGTCACCATCGGCTACTTCAACCAGGACGTCGGCGAGATGTCCGGCAACAGCGCTGTTTCCGAAGTGATGAACGGCGCCGGACCGGTGAGCGAAGTCGCCGCCGAGCTGCGCGAGCTCGAAGCCGCCATGGTCGATCCGGATCGCCTCGATGAAATGGACGCGATTATCGAGCGCTACGGCGAGGTGCAGGCGCGCTACGAAGAACTCGACGGCTACGCGCTCGAGGGCCGCGCCCGCGAAGTGCTGGCGGGCCTGAGCTTTTCCCAGGAGATGATGGACGGCGACGTCGGCAAGCTCTCGGGCGGCTGGAAGATGCGCGTGGCGCTTGCCCGTATCCTGCTGATGCGGCCCGACGTGATGCTGCTCGACGAACCGAGCAACCATCTCGATCTCGAAAGCCTGATCTGGCTCGAAGACTTCCTCAAGAACTACGACGGCGCACTGATGATGACCTCGCACGACCGCGAGTTCATGAACCGCATCATCACCAAGATCATCGAGATCGACGCAGGCCAGCTCAACGCGTATTCGGGCGACTACGGCTTCTACGAGCAGCAGCGCGCCCAGAACGAGAAGCAGCAGCAGGCGCAGTTCGAGCGCCAGCAGGCGATGCTCGCAAAGGAGATCAAGTTCATCGAGCGCTTCAAGGCGCGCGCCTCGCACGCCTCGCAGGTCCAGAGCCGCGTAAAGAAGCTCGAGAAGATCGACCGGGTCGAGCCGCCGAAGCGCCGCCAGACGGTCAACTTCGAATTCCGCCCGGCGCCGCGCTCCGGCGAAGACGTCATCAACATCAAGGGCGTGCACAAGAAATATGGCAGCCGCAGCATCTATGAAGGGCTCGACTTCATGGTGCGCCGCCGGGAGCGCTGGTGCATCATGGGCATCAATGGTGCCGGCAAGTCGACGCTGTTGAAGCTCGTCGCCGGTTCCACCGAGCCGGACGAGGGCAACGTCGCGCTCGGCGCCAGCGTCAAGATGGGCTACTTCGCCCAGCATGCGATGGACGTGCTCGATGGCGACCGCACGGTGCTGCAGCAGCTCGAAGACACCTTCCCGCAGGCCGGCCAGGCGCCGCTGCGCGCGCTTGCCGGCTGCTTCGGCTTTTCGGGTGACGATGTCGAGAAGAAGTGCCGGGTGCTTTCCGGCGGCGAGAAGGCGCGCCTGGTGATGGCGATCATGCTCTTCGACCCGCCGAATCTGCTTGTTCTCGACGAACCGACCAACCACCTCGACCTCGACACCAAGGAAATGCTGATCAAGGCGCTCGCGGACTACGAAGGCACGATGCTGTTCGTTTCGCACGACCGCCACTTCCTCGCAGCCCTTTCCAACCGTGTGCTGGAGCTGACGCCCGAGGGCATCCATCAGTATGGCGGCGGTTACACGGAATATGTCGAGCGGACCGGCCAAGAAGCGCCGGGTCTTCGCAGCTGAAGCAAAGCAAGCTGGGCGTCGCGCGCCGGCGCCCAGCATTTCGCAGTCACCGCCTTCCTCGGCGGGACCGAGGACCTGCAAGCAGAACCCAAACGCATAACGCGACCCTGCTCTAAATCGGTACTGAAAAAACTAGGTTCTTGTGGCGCTGCCGTGGCAACGCCCACCGATCCTAACTTATCGCGCCGTGAAATCGATGGGACTTTGGTCCGACTCTTGCTGCCAAAGGTCTGAGTGTCATTGCCGCGCCATGCACCGGTCACATATTGCACGGGCTGGGGCGCCATCGCAGCAAACAAAAAAGCTGCCAATCACTTCAGACAGGTGATGTTCGGCATGACATCGAGAATTGCATGGAAAGACAGGCTGACTGACCGCGCGTGGGCCTTCCTGTCCAATCCCTTGACCATCGGCATCTATCTTGCGTTCGCCATGCTTTGCGCCTTCGTCGGCAGCGCAACGACCGGTGTCCCGGCCTATCTGCTTATGGCCATCGGCTTTCTGCTGGTGATCTTTGTCGATCCGCCAAAGAGGCTGGGTAGGCTGCGGCAACGGCGCCGCCGCTCGTCACCGGCAAACACGGTTACGCCATTCCCGCGTCGCACGGATGAGCGCGAAACGATGCGGGGTTCGCAGCGCCCTGGCGAACGCAGCCGAACCCGCGACGACCGCCACGCTTCTCGGCGCTAGCCGCGCCCGCCAGGGGTCTTTGGGACAACTGGCGTCACGCGGTGCACAAGCCTCAGCCCGCAACAATCGGCCCTTTCGGCCGTTTTCCGTCTGACGTACATTCCCATGAACGGACGCATGACGTCCACGGTGCAGCCAAGCCATCCAGCATGAGATGGCGATGAAAGCGCGTGGGCACGATGAAGACGAAACACTACGTGCTGCAAATCTTTCGCGCCGCCTTCACCGACAGGCTGGTGCTGATCATCGTTGTGCTGATGATTGCCTCGCTTTTCGCCGTCCTGCCGATCAAGTCCTGTTCCAATCCCACCGCGTCAGGCGGCGGGGGAACCACAGAACGATCTGTACCCGTCTCGATGACAGGCTAGCACCCCGTCCAGGCAAAACGAGACCCAAACGAAAACGGGGCGACCCGAAGGCCGCCCCGCATTGATCTGTTTACCCGAACGGTCAGGCGTTGAGGCCGCTGCCCCACGGGCCATGATGGCTGTCGGCACCGTCGACGCGGTCAAAGCCATGGGCGCCGAAGAAGTCGCGCTGCGCCTGGATGACATTGGCCGTGCCGCGGCCGCGGCGGTAGCTGTCGAAGTAGCCGAGTGCGGAAGCGAGTGCCGGAACCGGCAGGCCGCCGAGAACGGCGGCCGAGACGACGCGGCGCAGTGCCCCGTCGGTGTCCTTCACCATGGCGGCAAAGGCCGGCGTCACGATCAGGTTGGCGGCGTCAGGCGCCTTGGTGAAGGCGGTGGTGATCTCGTCCAGGAACTGCGAGCGGATGATGCAGCCGGCGCGCCAGATCTTGGCGATCGTCGGCATCGGCAGGTTCCAGTTGAACTCCTTGGACGCGGCCGACATCACGGCAAAGCCTTGCGCATAGGCGCCGATCTTGGCGGCAAGCAGCGCGCTTTCGAGATCCTTGATGAAGGCTGCCTTGTCGGCAACCTTGAACTCGCCGACTTGGGGAAGGCCGAGGATCTTTTCGGCGGCTTCGCGCTCGTCCTTCATCGAGGAGATGCTGCGGGCTGCAACCGCCGCCTCGATGCCGGTTGCCGGCACGCCCATGTTCTGCGCCTCGATCACCGACCACTTGCCGGTGCCCTTCTGGCCGGCCTTGTCGAGGATCAGGTCGACGATCGGCTTGCCGGTCAAAGGATCGGCAGCCTTCAGCACCTTCTCGGTGATCTCGATCAGGTAGGAATTGAGGCGGCCCTTGTTCCAGGTGCCGAAGACTTCGCCAATCTCGCTCGCCGACATCTTCAGGCCGTCGCGCAGGATGCCGTAGATTTCGGCGATCATCTGCATGTCGGCATATTCGATGCCGTTGTGGATGGTCTTGACGAAGTGGCCGGCGCCGTTTTCGCCGAGCCAGGCGACGCAAGGCACGTTGTCATACTTGGCGGCGATCGAGGTCAGCACGGTCTCGACGCGCTTCCAGGACTCTTCCTTGCCGCCGACCATGATCGACGGGCCGTGGCGCGCACCTTCCTCACCGCCGGAAACACCCATGCCGATGAAGGTAAGACCCGAATCCTTCAGCGCCTCGAAGCGGCGCATCGTGTCGCGGAAGTTGGCGTTGCCGGCATCGATCATGATGTCGCCCTTGGCGAGATACGGCTTCAGGATTTCCATCTGCTGGTCGACCGGCTCGCCGGCCTTGATCATGATGATGATCGGACGCGGCGGGCGGATGGCGGCGACAAACTCTTCAATGGTTTCGCAGGGCACGATCTGGCCCTGGAGGTCGCCGGCCTCCGCGTAGAATTTGTGCGTCGCTTCGACGGTGCGGTTGAACACCGCGATCTTGTTGCCTTTTTCAGCGATGTTGAGCGCCAGGTTCGAGCCCATGACACCGAGACCGATTAGGCCGATTTCCGCCTGTGACACGTGATTGCCTCCATTGGACAGAAGTGCCGGGCGCGATCGGGATAAACGCGTCTGTGCCGGCCCTTCGAATTGAACTTCGCCCCCTCGCGCGGGGCTCTGTCGAAGGCCCAGGCGCGAGAAGCGACGGCGGAGGTTGTTTTGGCATTCAAATCGATTAAGGACAAGTGATTACTGACGAAATCACTTCTTTTCAGGCTTGCCATCGCCATCGTCGAGCACCCGCCAGGAGGCGCCTTCGAGGTCTTCGTATTGGCCGCTCTTCAGTGCCCAAAGGAAGGCGACGAGGCCAATCCCACCGAGAAACAGCGCGATGGGAATGAGATAGATCAGCGTGTTCATGAGGCGCTCCCTACCGGCCGCAGCGTGACAGGTGCCTTCTGTTCGGCGACCTCCGTGACATTGCCGGTCGCCGCGCGCAGGCGCAAGGCGTTGGCAACGACGATCACCGACGAGGTTGACATGGCGACGGCCGCGATCAGCGGTGTGGCATAGCCGAGGATCGCGATCGGGACGGCGATGACGTTGTAGCCAATCGCCAGGGCAAAGTTCTGGCGGATCAGCCGCCCGGCCCGGCGCGACGTATCGATCGCCATCGGCACGGCGTTCAGCCCCTGGTGCAGGAAGACGAAGTCTGCCGCCTGGCGGCCAACATCGGCGGCCGTTGCCGGCGCCATCGAGACGTGCGCGGCGCGCAGCGCCGGCGCGTCGTTGATGCCGTCACCGACCATCAGCACGCGGTGACCACCCTCAGCGGCGGCCGCACATTCATCGACCTTGCCGCGTGGCGTCAGTTCCGCCTTGAAGCGCTCGATGCCGGCCCGCTTGGCAAGGGCGGCGACGACCGGCGCACGGTCGCCCGAAAGAATGCCCGTCGAAAGGCCGAGCCGTCCAAGTTCCTCGATGCTCTCGCGGGCGAACGGCCTGAGCCGGTCCTCGAAGCGGAAGCAGGCGAGTTCGCGGCCATCGAGCGACAGGATCACTTCCGACTGGCCGGTCGCCTCGCCGGCATCGCCGCAGGCAAAGGCGCGGCTGCCAAGCCGGTAGAGACCGGTTTGCGTCTGCGCTTCAATGCCGGCACCGGGGATTTCGCGGATGTCGCCATTGACGACGGGCGCGATCGCCGCCGCATCATGAATGGCCATCGCCAGCGGATGGCGCGAATGCACGGCGAGCCCCGCCGCCGTCGCGAGGATCGATGGCTGAATGTCCCCGCCATTGACGAGCCGCGGCTCGCCAACCGTGAGTGTTCCGGTCTTGTCGAGCAGCACCGTATCGATCTCGGCAAGCCGCTCCATCGCCGAGCCGTCCTTGACCATGACGCCGTTCTGGAAGAGCCGTCCGGCGGCAATCACCTGCACGACAGGTACCGCAAGCCCGAGCGCGCAGGGGCAGGTGATGATCAGGACCGCGACGGCGACCAGCATCGCATGATGGAAATCGCCGTTGACGAACATCCAGCCGATGAAGCTGAGCAGAGCCAGCAGATGCACCGCCGGCGAATAGTATTGTGCCGCGCGGTCGGCGATGCGGCGGTAGCGCGCCCTGCCCCCTTCGGCGGCTTCCATCAGCCCCATGATCTCGGCAAGCAGCGAGTCGCGTGCCGCCGCCGTCGCCTCGATCGTCAGCGGTCCTGTGAGGTTCAGCGTACCCGCCTCGACGGCGTCGCCGACCTTGACCGGCGCCGGCGCGCTCTCGCCATTGACGATCGAGCGATCGAGATCGCTGGCGCCCATGAGGATGCGGCCGTCAACGGGTATGCGCTCGCCGGCAGCGATCGCCAGTTTCTCGCCGGGCTTGATCTCGTCGACAGGGCGATACTCGCGTCCGCCCTCGGCATCCACCACCATGGCGCCGCGCGGCGAGAGCCTCGCCAGGCTGCTGATCGCCGAGCGGGCGCGCCCGCGCATCATATGGTCGAGCGTGCGGCCGATCAGCAGGAAGAAGAGCAGCATCACCGTGCCGTCGAACCAGGCATGGGTGCCGTGAGTGATCGTCTCGTAGAGCGAGATCGAATAGGAGAGCGTTATCGCCAGCGCAATCGGCACGTCCATGTTGGTACGGCCGTGCTTCACCGCGTTCCAGGCGGACGCATAGAAGAAGCGTCCGGCATAGATCAGCGTCGGGGCGGCAATCAGCGCCGAGATCCAGTGAAAGAGATCGCGGGTCGCCGCCTCCGCCCCCGACCACACCGAGACCGAAAGCAGCATGATGTTGGCCGAGGCAAAACCCGAGACGGCAACGGCGCGCACGAGCTTCTTCAGCGTCTGATCGCCGTCTTCCTCGCCCGGCGCGAAAAGATGGGTCTCGTAGCCGCGCGAACGGATGGCCCGCGCCAGTTCCCGCGGATCGGTACGGGCGCCATTTACCTGTTCCTTCCAGATGATCGACACGCGCCGGGACGAAAGGTTCACGCGCGCCCGGTCAACCTCCGGCCGTGTCTTCAAGGCGCCCTCGAGCGTAGTAATGCAGGCGCCGCAATGCACGCCGGGCACGCTCAAATCCGTCTGGCGCAGGCCGCCGCCGAGCGACCGGCTCATCAACCACAGCTCTTCCGTTGTCGGCAGTCCCTGCCCGGCCCTGTCGATCTCCAGAGCCATTTCGGTTCCGGGAGCACAGCAGCTCATTTCGCAGCTCCCGGCACCATGAAGCGGATGGCCTGGCGGTAGACGACGGTCTCGCCTGATGTCGCGGTGATATCGGCGATCCACTGGCCGCGCTTCAGCGCGGTTTCGGCAACGAAGACGCCCTCGCCCTGATGCGCCATCTCGACCGTGACGTCCTCATGCTCCTCGACCGGGCGTTTCAGCACAGCCACCACCTTGTCGGCAGTCATCTCCGGGTTGCCCCGGCGCGTCAGCGTGTAGCGCAGCGCCTCGTTTTCGACGCTGAGCTTGCCGTCGAGGCCATCGGCGACAAAGGCCTTCGCTTCCTTCACCTTGCCGTTGAACTGTTGGCTCGCGACATAGGTGTTTTGCACCACCAATCCGCTCCAGCTATGGCTGGCGTTCCAGGCCATGATCAGATTGACGGTGATGATCGTGCCGAAGAACAGCACCATGACGCCGAGCATGTGCCAGCCGGTGAAGGGCCGCGGTGCCTTTGCCTGTTTTGCCCCTGCCTGGTTTATCGTCATTTTGCGGCTCCCGGGCTGTTGAAGTTGGCCTTGTAGACGTCGCGCTCATGGCTCGACGGATCCTCGACGATCAGGCTGAAACCGTCGTCCGCCTCGCCAAGCTTGTCCTTTGGCAGCGTCACGAACACCTTGACTGCCGTCACCTTGTCCGGATCGACACCGAGGGCGAAGGTGCGGCCGTCGCCCGCTGCCTGGCCGGCGATGCGCATCGTAGCAGAGGGCATCCCGTCGATTGCGAGCGTGATCGTGCGTTGTTCCGGGATCATGTTCAAGAGCTTGACCATGTAGCCGTTGCGCACCGAACCATCGGATTCGACGACGAATTGCGGGTTGCGGTCGTGCAGCACGTTGAGTTCCAGCCGGTCGCGCGACAGGAGCGCATAGAGCAGACCGATACCGACCAGCGTCCAGACGCCGAGATAGACGAGCACACGGGGCCGGAAGACGATCTTCCAGTTGAAGTGGCGAACCTTGTCCGAAAATGCGCCGTCGGCGTTGCGCACCCGACCCGGATCGATCGCCGCCGTACCGCCATTGGTAGCAAGCGCCATATTGGCGGCATAATCGTTGAGCGTCGCGTAGGAAATCAGCCCGCGTTCACGGCCGAGCTTGTCCATGACACCGTCGCAGGCATCGATGCAGAGCGCGCAGGTGATGCATTCGAGTTGCTGGCCGTCGCGAATGTCGATGCCCATGGGACAGACGACGACGCAGGCGTTGCAATCGACGCAATCGCCGACGGCCTCCCCGGCAGCGACGGCCTTTTTCTGGTGGCGCGAGCGCGGCTCGCCGCGCCAGTCGTTATAGGTCACGACCAGCGAGTTTTCGTCGAGCATTGCCGCCTGGATGCGCGGCCACGGGCACATATAGGTGCAGACCTGCTCGCGCATCAGTCCACCGAAGACATAGGTCGTCGCCGTGAGAATCGCGACGGTCATGTAGGCGACCATGGGCGCTTCCAGCGAAACGAAGCTTTTCAAAAGCGTCGGCGCATCGGCGAAATAAAAGATCCAGGCGCCGCCCGTGGCAATGCCGATCATGATCCAGATCGAGTGCTTCGACACGCGCTTGACGATCTTGTCGAACGTCCAGGGACCGGCATCGAGCTTCATGCGGGCATTGCGGTCGCCTTCGATATAGCGTTCGACCACCAGGAAGAGATCGACCCATACCGTCTGCGGACAGGTATAGCCGCACCAGGCGCGGCCGACGGCAGACGTCACCAGGAACAGGCCGAAGCCGGCCATGACGAGCAGGCCTGCGACGAAGAAGAACTCCTGCGGCCAGATCTCGATGAAGAAGAAATAGAAGCGCCGGGCGGCGATATCGACGAGCACCGCCTGGTCCGGCGCGTGCTCGCCACGATCCCAACGGATCCAGGGCGTCAGATAGTAGATGCCGAGGGTCACCAGCATCACCAGCCACTTGAAGCGGCGGAAGCTGCCTTCGGCACGCTTCGGGAAGATCTTCTTGCGCTTTTCGTAGAGCGGCTTGCGCACATGCGCCGCATTGACCGGTTCGGCCTCGTGACGTTCGACGGAGGCTGGATTTGCGGCGGATTGTGGGCTCATTTGTGGGAAATCCCCGGATATGTCATGTATTGCACCACGTTTTGCCTGATTTGGCGGCCGAAAACGTTGATCTGTGTCAAGTTTGCGGGCTAAAGCGCCAGCATGCGGCGAAAGGTCCAGGCGCTCGAAAGAGATGCCAGGCTCAAAAGTAGTAAACGGCCTTTCCCATCCGATCCGCACCGCGGTTCGCCACATCACCACACCTTGCAATACCAATGAGGAACCGCATGGACACGATCATCGGCTTTCTGAACACGATCTTTTGGGGCTACGTGCTGATCTACGGCCTGCTCGCCGTCGGCATCTACTTCACCCTGCGCCTCGGCTTTCCGCAGATCGTGCATTTCGGCGAGATGTTCCGGGTCTTAAGCAGCGGCGGCTCGAAGGATGCGGCCGGTATCAGCCCGTTCCAGGCGCTGACCGTCAGCCTCGCCTCGCGCGTCGGCACCGGCAACCTCGCCGGCGTTGCCGTTGCGCTCTATCTCGGTGGTCCCGGTGCCACCTTCTGGATGTGGATGGTGGCGCTCGTCGGCATGGCGACGGCCTATGCGGAAAGCGCGCTGGCGCAGCTCTACAAGGTGCGCAACGAAAACGGTCAATATCGCGGCGGTCCCGCCTTCTACATCGCCCGCGGCCTCAACGCGCCCTGGGCGGCGACGATCTTCTCCGTCTGCCTGATCCTTTCCTTCGGCCTCGTCTTCAACGCCGTGCAGGCCAATTCCATCGCGGACGCCGTCCAGGGTGCGTTCGGTGTGCCTAAGATCGCCGTCGGTATCGCGGTTGCGACCATCTCCGGCATCGTCATCTTCGGCGGCATCCGCCAGATCGCCCGCGTCGCCGAAATCGTCGTGCCCTTCATGGCGATCGCCTATCTCCTGACCGCGATCTACGTGCTCGTCGTCAACGCGTCGATTGTGCCGAGCGTGCTGTGGACGATCATCTCCAGCGCCTTTGGCCTGCAGGAAGCGGCAGGCGGTGTCGCCGGCGGCGTCACGGCTGCGATGATGAACGGCGTCAAGCGTGGCTTGTTTTCCAACGAAGCCGGGATGGGCTCGGCCCCGAACATCGCGGCCGTCGCCACGCCCGTGCCGCACCACCCGGCGTCGCAGGGCTTCGTGCAGTCGCTCGGCGTCTTCATCGATACGATCCTGATCTGCACCGCGACCTCGGTCATGATCCTGCTGTCGGGCACCTTGGAACCCGGTTCCGGCGTCACCGGAACGCAGCTGACGCAAGCGGCCATGAACGTGCATATCGGCTGGGCTGGCAGCTACTTCATTGCCATCGCGATCTTCTTCTTCGCCTTCACCTCGATCATCGGCAACTATTCCTATGCGGAGAATGCGCTCACCTATCTCGGCGGCGCCAATCGCGTCGGCGTTCTGGTCATGCGCTGCGCCGTGCTCGTCATGGTCGTCTGGGGTGCGTCCGAAAGCATTACCACCGTGTTCGACGCGGCAGACGCCTCGATGGGGCTGATGGCGACGATCAACCTCATTGCCATCGTGCTCCTCTCCGGTACCATTGCCAAACTGACGAAGGACTATTTCGCCCAGCGCCGGCAGGGTCTCGACCCGGTGTTCCATGCGGCCGACTATCCGGAGCTGCAGGGCCAGATCGACGGCGAGATCTGGTCGCGCCAAGAGGCGGCCGGCACGGTCCGAAGCGTGGAGGACAAGGCATGGACGGCGCCCACGGGCCGCTGAGACAGACGGAGCCGGCTCCGGCAGAGCCGACACTGGCCAAGCGGCGCGGTATCTATCGAGAGTATGCCGCGCCCGGCGCACTCGGCGGCCATGTCGAATGCCTCTGGCGCCACCAATTGCCGGAGGGGACGGCCGGCCCCATCGCGGTCGTACCCGACGGCTGTGTCGATATCCTCTGGTCCAGGCACGGCCTGGCGGTTGCCGGGCCCGACCGGGTGGCCGCCTTCCCCGTCTTCGCGCCGGGCACCGACATCATCGGCCTGCGCTTCCGCCCGGGCATCGCGGCGTCCTTCCTGCACACATCGCTTTCGCAGATCATCGGCGCGGTCGTTCCGCTCGACGCCTTCTGGGGTCCAGCCGCGCGCAAACTCGAAACCAGGATTGAGGACGCGCCCGATGCGGTCCGCCGCGCCGAGATGCTCACGGAAGCGGTGCTTGAGCGCCTGCCGGCCGTCTCGCCGCCATCAGGCGATATCGCCGCCACCCTCGCCCATCTGCGGCAGAGCCATGGCTCGTCCGACAACAACCCCATCCGCGCCCTCGCTGCCGTCACCGGCACCAGTGAAAGGACGCTGAGGCGCCGCTGCCACGAGCATTTCGGCTACGGCGCCAAGACGCTCGACCGCATCCTGCGCCTACAGCGCTTCCTCGGGGCATGCCAAAGGGAACCATTTGCCACGCTCGGCCTGCTTGCGCTCGATGCCGGCTATGCCGACCAGGCGCATCTGTCGCGCGAGGCCAGGCAGCTGACCTCGCTCTCACCCGCCGGAATCCGCCGCCAGCTCGTCGGTGACCGGCGGGCGGCCTGACTGGCCGTTTCGTTCAAGACCGGTCGGGCGACCCGTGCTACTCCGTCATGCAGGAGAACAAAGCATGGCAACACTTGAAGCAAAGATCGTTCACATCACCATCGACCGCGACTGGCGCGACGTCTATGCCTTCATGGCAAAGCCCGAGAACATGCCGCGCTGGGCGTCCGGCCTGTCGTCGGGCTTGACCCGCGAGGGTGATCACTGGCTGGCGCCGGGTCCGCTCGGTAATGCCCGCGTGCGCTTTGCGCCTGACAACGCCTTCGGCGTCACCGACCATCTCGTCACGCTGGAAGACGGCACAGAGGTCCACAATGCGCTGCGCGTCGTGTCGAACGGCGACGGCGCGGAGGTGATGTTCACGCTGCTGCGGCAGCCGGGCATGAGCGCCGAACAATTTGCCGGCGATGCCGGCTGGGTGGCGAAGGATCTCGCCACCTTGAAATCGATCATGGAATCCGGAGAAGACAGGTAGAAAAATGGGTAACAAGGGCAACGACAGCCGCATCGACTATGTCGAGTTCAATGTCTCCGACATCGCCGCCACCAAGGCCTTCTACGGCAGCGCCTTCGGCTGGACCTTCACCGACTACGGCCCGGAATATTGCGAATTCCAGGACGGCCGACTGACCGGCGGCTTTACCACCACCGGCCCCGTCGGCAGCGGCGGACCGCTGATCATCCTCTATGCCGACAAGCTCGAGGATATGCTCGCCCGCGTCGAAAAGGCCGGCGGCAGGATCGTCAAGCCGATCTTCACCTTCCCTGGCGGAAGGCGCTTTCATTTCGCCGACCCGGATGGTTACAAACTGGCGGTCTGGTCTGCGCAGTAAGCAGGCCCATGAAGGCGCGGCACTGAAACGACCCTTAGACACTGGCGAACGGCCGCTCCCCTCTCGTCCCTCATCTCTGTGCTCGTCACAGAGATCAGCGGCCGTGCGTCTGCAGGGCAGAGATGCCAAATAAAAATGCCGGCACCCGCCCTTCTCGCGCCGCCGACGCGGCGCGACCGGATTTCTGTGACGAGCACAGAAATGAGGGAGATGTTGGTGAGGCCGTCACATTGGCTGACCAGCAGCTAGTCGGTCCATTGCAACCGCACCGATTCCCTGTGGACACGCCCTCCCGCTTTACGCCGGTTTAATCTCTACACGTCAGAATTGCGCGAGACGAACACGAGGGTGCGCAAGAGCATGGCAGACACGCATGGTTTTCTGAAGAACTCCGTCATCATCGGCGCGCATCCCGATGACGAGTTGCTGTGGTTCACCTCGATCCTCCGAAAAGTCGACGAGGTGATCATCCTTTACCGCGATATCTGGTCGGAGCCGCAGATGGGCGACGCACGCGCCGCTGCGATCAAGGCCTACCCCCGCGGCAACGTGCGCTTTCTGGAAATGGAAGAAACCGGCTCCTTCGATTGCGCCGACTGGACGAACCCGAAGCCCGGTCCCTTCGGCATGGAGTTCGGCACCGAAGGCACACGCCGCGAAGCCAAGCGCATCGTCAAGAAATCGCTGTCGCAGATCATGCCCGGCAGCTTCCGCCACTCCACCCGGCCGATCGCTCAGGCTTACCGGGACAATTACGAAACGCTCTATCGCACGCTGCTGCCGCTCCTGAAGCCCGACATGAACGTCTTCACCCACAATCCCTGGGGCGAATACGGCCATGAGGATCACGTCCAGGTCTTCCGGGTGCTGGACCGGCTGCGCGACGAGATCGGCTTCAAGCTCTGGATGTCGAACTATTGCACCGAGCGCTCCATGCCGCTCGCCATGCAGTATTTCAGCCGCAGGCCGCAAGACTATATCCGTCTGCCCGCCGACAAGGGCTTCGCCGAGCAGGTGGCAAACATCTATCGCCAGCACGGCTGCTGGACCTGGCGCGACGACTGGATCTGGTTCGACGACGAGTGCTTCATGGAAGCGCCGTCGAGCAAGCCGGAAAGCGGCGGTTTTCACCTCCTGCCGATGAACCTTTTCAACTTCGGCACGGTCGTGAGAAAGCCGGTCAACACCTCGCTGCTGCTCGGCACGGCGCTATCGAGCGTCGTGGTCGGCGCTACCATCGCCGCAGCCCTCGAATAAGAAGGCCCGGCGCCTGCCGCTTCGGGCGTCGCCATCAGGCAAGCGCCGGCTCGGCGAAGTAAACCACCATCCGCAGATGCCGGTGCTCGTCCACAACCAACGTCTCGTGGCGAAAACGCAGGCGCTCGCTCCCGGCATCGATCAGAGACCCGATCCCGCGACGGACCTCGTCAACGCCAGGCGCTGCCCACCAGCGCCTGAAATCGGCCGACAGGTCCTTCAGGCTTTCGACCAGGGCCAGCATCGACGGATCATCCGGCGCCACGGCAAAATCGTATCGGAACTGGGCAAGCAGCTTCGGCGCGTCCTCGCGCCAGGCAGGCATGCGCCTCCGTATCTCGGGATCGGCAAACACCATTTGCAGGATATTGCCAAGCTCCGGCTGCCGGGCGCTAAAGCCGAACAGAGCGTCTGCCGCAGCGTTCCAGGCAACGACATCCCAGCGCAGGTTGATCACATGGGCCGGCCGGACCGTGAGCTCGTCCAGCAACGTCTGGATCAGCGGCGAAACGGTGACGCGATGATGTGCCTCCGGCGGTGGCGGCCGCTTGTGGGCAAGCAGGAACAGATGGCTGCATTCGGCGTCGTCGAGCTTCAGCGCTCGCGCCACATTCAGCAGGAACGCCTCCGACACTTTGATGTCGCGCCCTTGCTCGAACCACGTGTACCAGGTGAGCCCGACACCGGCGAGCGCTGCCACCTCCTCCCGCCTGAGGCCCGGGGTGCGCCGCCGCCCGGTGAAGGCAAGGCCGGCATCGGCCGGCGTCAGCTTCGCCCTGTGTCTCGTCAAAAACTCCGACAGCTCGTTCTTGCTTCGCTCAAGACTTCGTTCGTTCACGCTATTGCTCTCAGTAATAGGATAACTACTTAAATTGTAACAGGATGATTGTGCCCTGAAGATGTGGTCTCCGCAACCAGCCCAAGCGAAGACGGAGGCCACTTTTGACAATTCTCAGCGACCGACCATCCCACCTCACCGACCATGCCGATCCCGGTGAAACGCGTGCGGGCCTGCGAGAATGGGCCGGGCTCGCCCTGCTCGCGCTCCCCACCATCCTGCTCGGGCTCGACCTGACGCTGCTGCATCTCGCTTTTCCGGCGCTCGCGGCGGATCTGAAGCCCACCAGCACCCAGGCGCTCTGGATCGTCGATGCCTACGGCTTCATGATCGCCGGCTTTCTGATCACGATGGGAACGCTCGGCGACCGCATCGGTCGCCGCAAGCTCCTGATGCTGGGCGCGGCCGCCTTCGCAGTCGCCTCGGTGCTTTCGGCCTATTCCACCAGCGCCACCATGCTGATCACTGCACGCGCGGCACTCGGCGTTGCCGGCGCAACGCTGATGCCGCCGACCCTGGCGCTGATCAGCAACATGTTCCTGAACCCGCACCAGCGCGCGCTTGCGATCGGCGTCTGGGCGACCATGTTCGCGCTCGGCATGGCCGCGGGGCCGATCGTCGGCGGCATCCTGCTCGAACGGTACTGGTGGGGGGCTGCCTTCCTCGTCGCACTGCCGATCGTCGGGCTGCTGCTCATCGTCGCGCCGTTTCTGCTGCCGGAATATCGTGCCCCGCAATCGGACCGCCTGGACATGGCCAGTGCGGCGCTGTCGCTGGCGGGGCTGCTGCCCATCGTCTACGGCATCAAGCAGATCGCCAAGAATGGCCTTGGGCTCGGCGCCACGCTCGGCCTGACCATCGGCCTCGTCGCCACGCTCCTCTTCATCCGGCGACAACGCCGGCTTCGAAGCCCGCTGATCGACCTCGAGCTCTTCTCCGACCGCGCCTTCCGCACCGCGCTGTTGATCCTCCTGATCGGCCTGACGGCTGTCGGCGGCACGATGCTGCTCGTCACCCAGTATCTGCAGCTTGTCGTCGGGCTTTCTCCGCTGTCGGCGGGCCTGAGAATGGGCCCCTCGGCGCTCGCCATGCTTTTGGCCGGCATCACCGCACCGCTCATCGCCAGGCGCTTCGGCCCCGGCCCCGTGATCGCAGCGGCGCTGGCGCTATCCGTGGTCGGCTACCTCCTGCTCGCCCAGCTCGGCCATACGCCATACGGGGTCGGGCTGGTAACCGCCGCATTTGCGCTCGTCTATCTCGGCCTTGGAACCATTGCCGCGCTTGGCACCGATCTCGTCGTCAGCGCCGCGCCGGCCGAAAAGGCGGGCTCGGCCTCGGCTCTCTCCGAGGTGGTGCAGGAACTGGGCCTTGCAGTCGGTATCGCCACGCTCGGCAGCCTGACGACGGCCGTCTATCGCGCCGAAATGGCCGGGCAGACGCTGATCCCCGGCGAGATCGGCAACAGGCTGTCGGACAGCCTCGCCGGCGCCGTATCCGTCGCGACCGAGCTACCGGCGGGCATGCTGGAGCAAGCGCAGGCCGCCTTCATGACCGGCTTCAACGCAGCCGCCGCCGTTTGCGCCGTCGCCATCGCGATCATGGCGACGCTGGCCGTGGTTTCGTTGCGAAGGCGTGTCGGCGAAAAGGCGAGATCTTGAGAGGACACGTCGGCCATTTCATTGACATCTCCCCTCAATGGCGAAACGTCTCCAGATGAAAAAGGCCGCGCCCTTTGGCGCGGCCTTTTCGACTGGATGGATGAGAGCTGCCCCTCACTGTCCTGCCGGACATCTCTCCCCGCCTGGCGGGGAGAGAAACGCTGGGGGCACCCGCCCGGCATCAAGCCTGAAAAGTCTGAGCGGTAGCCCACTCAAGAACGTGATGGGCGGCTCCATCGCCAACCTTGCTTTTAACCTGGCGAGGCTAGCGCGGCTTGCGCCCTTCTCCCCGCCTGGCGGGGAGAAGGTGCCGGCAGGCGAATGAGGGGCGCCACCATCACCTACGGATGCGTGGCAGGTCCGCAAGCCCCTCGTTCCTCTTACTCGCCGCCACCCAGCGAATGCACGAAGATGGCGAGCTGCTTGACGGTGGTGTCGCCGAGGCGCGGCAGCCAGGCGGGCATGACGCCGTGCTTGGGCGCCTTCATCTGGGCGACGATCGCCTGTTCGCTCGAGCCGTTGAGCCACAGCGCATCGGCAAGGTTGGGCGCGCCGAACTCACGGTTGCCCTTGGCGTCGGCACCGTGGCAGGAGGCGCAGTTTGCCTCAAACAGCGCCTTGCCCGGCTCTACCATGGAGGCATTCGACGGCGTGCCGGTGAGGCTGACGACATAGGCCGCCGCCTGCTTGATCTCTTCCGGCTGCAGGATTTCCGCGAAGGACGGCATTTCCGAGACGCGGGTGTCGTCGTCGCCGTTATAGCGGATGCCGTGGGCGATCGTCTGGTAGATCTCTTCGGGCTTGCCACCCCAGAGCCAGTCGTCGTCGTTCAGGTTCGGGAAGCCGGCAGAACCGGCCGCACCCGAGCCGTGGCACTGGGCGCAGTTGACCTTGAAGGCCGAGGCACCGCCGGAAACGGCGAAGTGCTGCAGCTGCGGATCGGCCATGATGTCGGCGAGCGAGCTCGACGCGATCTTCTCGATGTTGCCGGCCTGCGCCGCCTTGGCGCTGGCAAGCTCCGCACTCACCTCGGCGCGGCTCGAATAGCCGAGCACGCCCTTGGTGGCGTCGGTCAGAAGCGGCACGGCCGGATAGACGATCATGTAGCCGACCGCCCAGACGATGGTCGCGTAGAAGGTATAGACCCACCAGCGCGGCATCGGGTTGTTAAGCTCGCGGATACCGTCCCATTCGTGGCCGGTGGTCTCGACGCCGCTGATTTCGTCGACGTGTTTGTCCGCCATTCTATTAATCCTCCTTCAGGGGGATGGCTGCGGCATCATCGGCGGCCTTCTTGGCGCCGGGCCGGAAGATAAAGGCGACGACGCCCAGGAAAAAGAGCGTCATGGCAAGGAGCGCCCAGCTATCGGCGAACTGGCGCATGGCCGTGTAGGTTTCCATGGTGCGGTCTCCTTAGCGATAGCCGGTGGTGTCGTCGTAGGTGGAGAAGTCGACCAGCGTGCCGAGCATCTGCAGATAAGCGATGAGCGCGTCCATCTCCGTCAGCTTCTGCGGATCGCCGTCGAAGTCGCCGAGCTTGGCCTTCGGATAGCGGCCCTCGACGCCGGACGTGTCGGCGTTCGGATCTGCCTGCGCCTTGATGTCGGCAAGCGCGTTGTCGATCATCTCGTCCGTGTAGGGCACACCGACCGCCTTGTTGGCCTTGAGGTTCGCGGCGATGTTGTTCACATCGAGCGGCGTCGCCTTGAGGAAGGCGTAGCTCGGCATCACCGATTCCGGCACCACCGAGCGCGGCTCGATCATGTGCTGCACGTGCCACTCGTTGGAGTAGCGGTCGCCGACGCGCGCCAGGTCCGGCCCAGTGCGCTTCGAGCCCCACTGGAACGGATGGTCGTACATGGATTCCGCCGCCAGCGAGTAGTGACCGTAGCGCTCCACTTCGTCGCGGAACGGGCGGATCATCTGGCTGTGACAGACATAGCAGCCTTCACGCACATAGATGTCGCGGCCGGCAAGCTCCAGCGGCGAATAGGGACGCATGCCCTCCACCTTCTCGATGGTGTTTTCGAGGTAGAAGAGCGGCGCGATTTCCACGATGCCGCCGACGGAGACGACGAGCAGCGAGCCGACGAGCAGCAGGGTCGCGTTGCGTTCGAGCGTCGCGTGTTTGTCGAGAATGGACATTCTCTATGCCCTCCTATTCCGCAGCCTTGAGCGCGGGCGTCGCACCGAAGATCGGGGCTTCATCGCGCACGCGGCCGAGGATGGTCATGGTTACGTTGAAGGCCATGAGCAGAGCTCCGGCGAGGAAGAGTGCGCCGCCAAGGGCACGCAGCACGTAGTAGGGAACCATGGCCGCGACCGATTCCGCGAAGGAATAGACGAGGAAGCCCTGGTCGTCGTACTCGCGCCACATCAACCCCTGCTGGATGCCGGCAACCCACATGACCGCCGCGTAGACGACGATGCCGAGGGTGGCGAGCCAGAAGTGCCAGTTGACCATGCGCACGCTGTAGAGGCGATCGCGGTTCCACAGCTTCGGAACGAGATAGTAGATCGCGCCGAAGGTGATGAGGCCGTTCCAGCCGAGCGCGCCGGAATGCACGTGGCCGATGGTCCAGTCGGTGTAGTGGCTGAGCGAGTTGACCGTCTTGATCGACATCATCGGACCTTCGAAGGTCGCCATGCCGTAGAAGGCAACGGCCATGACCATCATGCGGATGATCGGGTCGGTACGGATCTTGTCCCAGGCGCCCGAGAGCGTCATCAGGCCGTTGATCATGCCGCCCCAGGAGGGCATCCAGAGCATGACCGAGAACACCATGCCGAGCGTCTGCGCCCAGTCGGGCAGCGCGGTGTAGTGGAGGTGGTGCGGACCCGCCCAGATGTACATGAAGATCAGCGACCAGAAGTGGATGATCGACAGGCGGTAGGAGTAAACAGGGCGATTGGCCTGCTTCGGAATGAAGTAATACATCATGCCCAGGAAGCCGGCCGTCAGGAAGAAGCCGACGGCATTATGCCCGTACCACCATTGCGTCAGCGCATCCTGCACCCCGGCAAAGGCCGAGTAGCTCTTGGAGCCGAGGAAGGAGACCGGAACCGCCAGGTTGTTGACGATGTGCAGCATCGCGATCGTGACGATGAAGGCGAGGTAGAACCAGTTGGCCACATAGATATGCGGCTCCTTGCGCGTCAGCAGCGTGCCGAGAAAGACGGCGAGATAGGCGACCCAGACGATCGTCAGCCACAGGTCCACATACCATTCCGGCTCCGCGTATTCCTTCGACTGGGTGATGCCCAGCAGATAGCCGGTGGCGGCCATGATGATGAAGAGCTGGTAGCCCCAGAACACGAACCAGCCGAGATTGCCGCCGAAAAGGCGGGCACGGCTGGTGCGCTGGACGATGTAGAAGGACGTTGCGATCAGCGCGTTGCCGCCGAAGGCGAAGATCACCGCCGAGGTGTGCAACGGCCGCATGCGGCCGAAGTTGAACCAGGGCTCGATGTTGAGGTCCGGGAAGGCAAGCTGGAGTGCAACCACAACACCGACGAGAAAGCCGACGACGCCCCAAAAGACGGTGGCGATCACGCCGTACTTGACCACCTCGTCAAAATACTCCGACTGGGGTGGCGGCGGTGACGCCCTGCCCGCGGAAGCCGGGCTGAACTCGATGCGGCGCATCAGGAGGATGGTGCCGGCAAGAAGCGTGAAGAACAGCACCCACATATGGGCTTCGAAGTGCCGGTCCTGGGCAAACCCGGCGCCGACAAGCGCCAGGAATGCACCGACCCCGAGCAGGATCATCTCGAATGTGTATTTCATGGTTGGGTCCCCAACTTTATCCGAACGCACGCGACAACACCCCGAAACGAGGGGTGTCACCGCAGCTTGCCCGAAAGTGTCAGAATCGGGGCAGCCCGGCCTTGATTCAGATCAAGGCTTTGTCACCTCGTTTGGATCATCCTCGGCAAACAATAGGGAGCGCCGTGGGAGCTGGCGTCTGAAGCCGATGAAAAAGACTTTTGAAGACGGACGAATCCGCAGCCGGCTGGACCCGGCCCCCCGGCGAGAGTCCGTGGCCGAGCCGTTTGCCTGGCTTGCCCGCGCCCACGAGGAGCAGCTTGCGCTCTGCAATTGCCTGGAGGAAATCGCCGACAGCCTGCCTGCGGAAATCGACCGGCAGAAATGCCTCTATGCCGCAAAGGTGCTGGAGCCGCTGATCCGCGAGATGCATTCGGGCGAAGAAAACCTCGTCTTCTCCTGGATCGAGCGCACCTACCGCGGCGATCCGACCCTCGGCGCGACGCTGGAGCGGCTGAAATACGAACACTGCGAGGACGAGTGCTTCGCCGAGGAGTTGACCGAAATGCTGGAGCGCCTCGGCGCTGCCGACCAAACGGTCAATGCCGAGACCGCCGGCTACATGCTGCGCGGCTTCTTCACGAGCCTCAGGCGGCACGTCGGCTTCGAGCAGGAATGTCTGCGCAGCATCACCGCGCCGGTCGGATAAACCGGCCTTTGGGGGCAGCGCGCCGCAAAACGGACACGTCAGGCGGCCGTTATCCGGCCGCGCATCCCTCATGCATTTTCGATTGATACCGCCGGAACCGGCGCCTCAGGCCGCGATCGCGCGGCGGCGGTCGGCATGTTCCTGGATCACTAGAATAGCGCCGATGAGCTTGCCGGTGCTCGACATGCACGGCGTCAGCCGGCAGCGCACGACGACCGTGCGCGCGTCGACCGTCTTGGCGAAGGTGTAGTCCACCACCTCGCCGGCGAAACACCGGTCGAGATAGGATTTCACCCGAAGCTCGAACCGCTGGATGCCGATGAACTCGACAATATGCCGGCCGATCAGGTCCATCGGGCGGCTTTCCAGATGCTCGGCATTGCGCGGATTGGTGTAAAGATAGCGGTAGTCGGGCGTGATCACCGCAAGCCGGTCCGGGAAGCTGTCGAGGATCGCCTCGTTGAGCAATCCTTCGTCCGCCCTGCCCTTGTTCGGCTGCGCCGGCAGGCGCTCCAGTTGCAGGTCGGCGAGGTTCTCCGCACCGGTCGCCGCGAAGTAGCGATTGATCAGCGATTGCAGCAACTGCGAATGGCGCAGCACGCAGGAAATGTCGTCGGCTTCGACGCGCAGAATGTCGATCAGGAACTGGAACTGAAGCCGGGCATCTTCGACGCTCACCGCCTTCTCGTCGTAGACGGATCTCAAGATCGGATCCAATTCGCGATCCAGAATGCTGATCAAATGCTCGTCTGCCGTACGAACGGCATACTGCAGCTGCGAATATTTGAACCAGAACAGCTCAATCAGTGCGTTCAATTCGAAACCCCAATTCCCCCACGGCAAAACCGCTTCGATGCACTTACAAAACAGGCGTAGATGCTCAGGACACTGATCTGGTTCTTGACGTTTCCCCCACCACTTCCGCGTAAAACCGCACTGCTCGGGTCATCCAAAGCGCTTGCAGGCATTTTCTCACGCGACAGGCATAAGTTTACACTCATTGCGATAGCGTTCAACAGCAGAAAGAAAAACTTAACGTTTACGCACGTTTTCGAGGGAAGATCGGCGCCGATGCCCCCGCGTACTTGGCAAAACGCAAAGCCCGGCACACGGGGTGCCGGGCTTGCAGGAAGATCAAGCCTGCTTGCGCAAGACGCAATCTGGCTGGGGTCGCGGGCGAAGGAGAATCAGTCTTTCAGGTAGCGCTTGATGTGCCAGCGGTCGTGATACCAGAGCCATTGGCCGGGATACTCCCTCACCCAGCTTTCCACCTTGTCGTTCAGAACCTGCGCCGTAGCGGTCACGTCGACGCTGCCGTCGGCCTTGCGTGGGATGGCGATCGCCGGTTCGATCTCCAGGCGGAAACGGCCACCCGGCAAGCGGATGCAGCGGGCCGGATAGACCTCGCAGTTGAACTGGCGGACGAGCTTGGCGAGCAGCGGGTTGGTCTGCACATCCTGGCCGAAGAACTTGGTCTTTAGACCCTTGCGGAATTTCTGGTCGACGAGAACCCCGACGCCCTGGCCGCGCTCCAGCTGGCGGGCGAGCGCAAAGGACGAGCCCGCATGCGACGGCACGAGCTTGCCCATGCGTTCTGCGCGGAAGTTGAAGACCTTCTCGGCCACGTATGGGTTGTTCGGCGGCCGGAACAGCACCGTCACGTCGAGCCCGAAGGCTGAGCCGGCGACCGGCAGCATTTCGAAATTGCCGCTATGCGCGGTAAAGACGATGAAGGGGCGCGGATTGTCGCGAAGCTCGAGGAACAAGGGAATGCCCGAGACTTCGATGCGCCCGGGCGTCGTGCGCTCCGGGTCGAAATCGAAGAGACGGTCGAGGAACACGTATTCGGCCGCCATGCGGCCCATGTTGCCCCAACTTTCGAGCGCGATCTGCTCGATCTCCGCTTCGCTCTTTTCCGGGAATGCATTGCGCAGGTTCGTCAGCGTCAGCTTCTGACGGCTGGTCTTCGGGCCGATGAACCGCAGGGCGCGATCCATGAAGTTGATCGCGCCGTCAGCGGGAAACATCTTCAGGATCGTCAGAAGCAGAAACACGAACTGCGCAATCAGCCACTGGCGGAAACGATCCGCCGCCAGCACCAGCCGTGTGATCAGCATGCGCACGTCGATCAATCCATCTTCAGGATGATCTTGCCGAAGATCTGGCGCGATTCCATGCGCTCCAGCGCGCGGTCGATCTCGTCGAGGCCGATTTCGGTGTCGATGACCGGATGTACGAGGCCGCGCGCCATCTTCTGCATGGCGTTCGCCATGTTTTCCATGCGGCAGCCGAAGGAGCCGAGCAGCTTCAGCTGCTGCTGGAACAGCATCATCAGGTTCATGTCGGTGGACACGCCCGAGGTCGAGCCGCAGGTGACCAAGCGGCCGCCGCGCTTCATGCAGAGCATCGAGCCCGCCCAGGTGTCCTTGCCGACGTGTTCGAACACGACGTCGACGCCCTTCTTCTTGGTAAGCTTGCGCACCACGCCCTCGAAGCGGTCGGTGCGGTAGTTGATGACGTGATCGGCGCCGAGCGCCTTGGCCTTCTCGATCTTGTCGTCGGAGCCGACGGTGGTGATCACGGTGCAGCCGATCTTCTTGGCAAGCTGGATCGCCGCCGAGCCGATGCCGGAACCGCCAGCATGCACGAGGATGGTTTCGCCGGGCTCAAGCTTGGCGTTGTCGAACAGCATGTGCTCGACGGTACCGAAGGTGACCGGAGCAAGGGCTGCAGCGACCGCGTCGACGCCCGGAGGTGCCGGTACCAGCAGGCGCGCCGGCAGGTTGATCTTTTCCTGCGCGAAGCCGTCGAGGTGGAAGCCGTGAACGCCGCCGACATGTTCGCAGAGGTTGTCGCGGCCTTCCTTGCACGGACGGCAGAGGCCGCAGGTGCGCGCGCCGTAGATCGAGACGAGCTGGCCCGGAAGCACGCTTGAAACACCGGGACCGATGCTGTCGACGACGCCTGCTGCCTCGGCGCCGATGACGAGCGGCATCTTGCGCTTGGCGAATGCCATGCCGCGCCAGCCCCAGACGTCGATATGGTTGAGCGCAACCGCCTTGACGCGCAACGTCACCTCGCCCGGGCCGGGTGCTTCCGGTTCCGGAATGTCGGTGATTTCGAGCTTGCGGTCATCGAGCAGTTGCAGGGCGCGCATGGTTCTTCCTTTAAATGTTCAGATCGACAGGCGGCATATACACGTCTTGTGGGCATGTCGCCATTCTACAGAGAGCGGCGCGTTAGCCCCCTCTGCCCTGCCGGGCATCTCCTCCACAAGGAGGAGATTGGATGTGGCACCCCTTTGCCCTTCACGAAAAGCACCGAAATCGGGCCTTGTTATTGGAGCGATCGGCCGGCCGCGCGTCGATCTCCCCCTTGTTGGGGGAGATGGCCGGCAGGCCAGAGGGGGTATTTCGTTTCACCAGGTCGGCTCAAGCGGGCTCGGCCGTCATCACCAGGCTGGCGTTCTGGCCGCCGAAACCGAAGGAGTTCGACAACACCGCAGACACCTGCTGGCTGCGTTTCACGTTCGGCACCACGTCGAGCACGATCGCCGGATCGGGGTTCTGGTAGTTGATCGTCGGCGGCAGCGTGCCCGTCAGCATCGTCTGAATCGAGAACACCGCCTCGACCGCGCCGGCGGCCGTCAGGGTGTGGCCGATCATCGACTTGTTCGACGAGACCGGGATCGACGGCAGATGCTCACCGAAGACGGCAGACATCGACAGATATTCCATCTTGTCGTTTTCAGGCGTCGAGGTGCCGTGCGCGTTGATGTAGCCGATGCCGCCTTCGTCGATGCCGGCGTCGGCAAGGGCCGCGCGGATCGTCGCAATCGCCGGGCCGCCGTCGGGCGACGAGCGCGTGCGATGGAAGAGATCGGCCTTCTCGCCGCAGCCCTTCAGGATGCCGTAGACGCGGGCGCCGCGGGCAACGGCAGCTTCCAGCGATTCGAGCACCAGGGTCGCAGCGCCTTCGGCGATGACGAAGCCGTCCCGATCCTTTGTGAAGGGCTTGGAGGCCTTCTCCGGCGGATCGTTCTGGGTGGAGAGCGCGGAAAGCAGCGCAAAGCGGATGAGTGCTTCGGCGCTGACCGAACCATCGGTCGCTACCGTCAGCGCACGATCGGTGCGGCCCTGGCGGATCGCCTCGACGCCGAGCTGGATCGCGGTCGCGCCCGAGGCACAGGCCGTCGAGAGCGTCACCGGCAGGCCGCGCGTGCCGAAGCGATCGGCAAGGCGCTCGGAGATCGAGCCGAAGAGCACGGCCTCATGGAACACCGGATCGGCCTTCTGGCGCATCGCGGCGAGGAAACGGTTGTACGCATCGCCCGGCTGTTCGGAAGGCGGCGAGCGGTCGGCAAGCTCGAAGCGCGCGCTCCATTCCGGCTCGATCGGCGGGGCGGCCAGAAACAGCGGACCGTTGAAGTCGCCGGAAAGCCCGGCCTGCGCCAGCGCTTCCAGCGTCGTCTCGCGCGCCATGGCGTAGGAGCGCTCGACGGAGTTGGCCGCCGGCACCTCGATGAAATCGACCATGCCGGAGATGCGGGTGTTGAGACCCTCCGTCGGGAAACGGGTGATCTTGCGGATGCCGGAGACGCCGCCGGTCAGCGCTGACCAGTTGTCTTCCAGGCCCTGCCCGAGCGAGGTGATGACGCCCATGCCAGTGACGGCGACGATCGGACGACCGAGATGATCCTTGTAAGCGTTGCTCATCAATCGTTCCTCTTATTCGGCCGAAAGGACCGCGACGCCTTCGCCGCGTGAATGACCGACGGTGGTCACGACCGCCGACCGGGCAGCAGCCGTCATCGGCTTTTCGAAGCTGCCGTCGAAGGCCGGTACCTTGGCGCCGTGGCCAAGCGTGAGTGCAGCAAGCGCGAGGCCCGCCGGAAACTGCGCCTCGATGCTGTGCCCGACGACGCCGCCATAGGCACGCACCGGCGCGCCGGCCAGCTTGGCCTGCAGGAACGCCTTTTCGCTGGCGACGAGATCATGAAAGCCTGACGTGCCGGAAAAGACCACGGTGCCTGCCGGGTCGAGCTTTTCGGCCGGTTTCGCAAGGTCCGCAAGGCGTGCTTCGAGCTTGCCGTCAGCGCGGCTGCCGCGGTCGCTGCCGATCGCGTCGATCGTCGCATAGATGCGGGCACCACGGGCTTCGGCGTACTCGCGTGATTCCAGCACCAGGAAGGCTCCGACCGACCCGGGGATCATGCCGCCGCCGTTGTCGCGGCTGCGCGACCAGATCGGGTGCCAGTCACCGGTCGCCTGGCCCTGGATCGCCTCGATCATCAGCATGATGTCGAGGCGCTCGGCCGAAAACGCGCCGCCGACGAGCGTATGGGTCGACTGGCCGGCCTTGATCCGGGCAAAGGCGGTTTCGATCGCCGAGATGCCGGCCGCTTCCTCGCCCATGAAGGTGCGCGACGAACCGGTGACCTTGTGCACGATCGAGATGTTGCCGGCGAGCAGGTTCGAAAGCTGGGCCAGGAACAGCGTGGGGCGCAGTTCGGTCGTCAGCTTTTCATTGAGGAGCTGTTCGCGGTCGTTGCGCTTCAGCGCCTCGTCGACGATCAGCGAATCGACGTTGATGTCACGCTCGCCGCCGCCGGCAGCGACGATCATGTCCATGCTGCCGCAGGCTTCGAGATTGTCCTTGAGACCGGCGTCATCGAGAGCCAGGCCCGCGGAAAAAACGCCGAGACGCTGCCAGTTTTCCATCTGCCGCTGGTCGCCACGCTTGGCGATCTGCTGCGACCAGTCGATCTCCGGCAGCGGGTGCACCGGATAGGGGCTGAACTTTTCGGTCTCGACGCGCACGGCCGGCGACGTGCCGGCGGTAAGCAGCGCCAGATGCGGCTCGACGCCGACGCCCTGACTGGTGACGATACCGACGCCGGTAATGACAACGTCGTTTGCAGATTTGCTCATCTTACTTCTCCGAACCGGCTGCCGCCGAAAGCGCCGCCATCAGACCCACTTCTCCAGCCCGCTTGCGCACGATATCGCCGAGCGGAACCTGATCGAACGGCATCGTTCTCAGTTTCAGCTGGGCATCGCAGACCTTCTTGCCGCCAGAGGTGATCTTCGCCTTGGTGACGGCGAAGCCCGAACCTTCATGCTCGAGGAAAGCCTCGATCTCGAGTTCGGCCGAGGGCTCGACGAAGGTCCGCATCTTGGCGCCGTCGACCGACATCAGGAAGGGCATGGCGGCGAAATTGGTGGCGGCGAGCACCAGGAAACCGGAGGCCTGCGCCATGGTCTCGATCAGAAGCACGCCGGGCACCAGCGGGTAGCCTGGGAAATGGCCTTCGAACACCGGGCTCTTCTCCGGCACGACGGACCGCGCCGTCAGCCGGCCAGCCGAAAGATCGACCGTTTCGACACGGTCGATCATCTGGAAGTATTCAAGGAGCATTGAGGCTCACCCTGTTGGTTTCGGGCTCAAGTAAAAACGCCAATGCCGCCTGTCAAGCGCGGGGCGCGACGGGCGGCATTGGAAATCGAGTGGCAAGGCTCGGGCGAAAGCCCGATCAGCCCTTGGCAGCCCGCAGTTCGTCGATCTTGGCGCAGAGGTTCTTCAGAACGAAGTATTCTTCGGTCGAAACCTTGCCTTCGTTGACTTCCTGCGTCCACTGCTCGAGCGGAATCTTGATGCCGAATTCCTTGTCGATCGCAAACACGATGTCGAGGAAGTCCAGGCTGTCGATGCCGAGATCGTCGATCGTGTGGCTTTCCGGCGTAATCGTCTCGCGATCGATCTCGCTCGTTTCCGCGATAATGTCGGCAACCTTGTCGAATGTAGCTGTCACGCGCATACCTCTAATATTTTAAGTCGAGTCTCGGCGATCCTATAGGTAAATGCGCCGCAAAAGCCAATGGCCTTGATGGCAAAGGCTTTCGAATTGGAAAACGGTGTTGCGACAGAGCATGGGGTCAGACGGCCACCGAATGCCGGCCCCGGCCGTTGCCGAGATAGGCGTCGAAGGTGGCTGCAACCGAGCGGGCAAAGGGCCTGCCGCGTTCAGTCAGGCGGAAAACCCCGTTTTCGATCGTCGTCAGCCCATCCACGTCGCGCGCCCGAAACAGCCGTGCCTCCTCGATCACAGCCCCTGCCAGCCCGGGAAACGCTTCCTCAACCTCAGCAAAGGAGAAGGCAAAACGGCACATGACGTCGGCAATCACTTTTGCTCTCAAAGTGTCGTCCGGTGTGAAGCGATAACCGCGGACCGCAGCGAGCCCCGTGTTTTCAACATGGCGCAGATACTCACCGGTCGCCGGCATGTTCTGGACATAACCTTGACGAAACTGGCCGATCGCGGAGGCGCCAAGCCCAACGAGCGTTTCGGCGGCATCGTCGGTATAGCCCTGGAAATTGCGACGGAGACGCCCTTCCCGGCTGGCCCGCGCCAGGCTGTCGTCGGGCTTCGCAAAATGATCGATACCGATGGCCTCGTAGCCGGCGGCATCCAGCATTTCGGCCGCGCGGCTCATCTGCGCGAAGCGCTCGACGATGCCGGGCAGGCTTTCGTCCGGGATCATCTTCTGATGCGTCTTCATCCACGGCACATGGGCGTAGCCGAATAGTGCGACGCGATCGGGGTCGAGCGAAAGCACTGCCTCCATGGTGCGCTCAAGCGACTGCAGGCTTTGATAGGGCAAACCATAGAGCACGTCGCAATTGACCGAATGCACGCCCCTTAACCGTGACGCCTCGATCGCGTCACGCGTCTGCTCGAAGGTCTGGATGCGGTTGATCGCCTTCTGCACGACGGGGTCGAAATCCTGGATGCCGAAGCTCGCCCGCGTCATACCGATCTCGGCCAACGCATCATGGCGCGCTTCGTCGAGATCGTTCGGATCCATCTCGACGCTGATCTCGCAATCAGCCGCGAAGGTGAAGTGATCGGTAAAGGCGCGTTTCAGCGCGATCAGGTCGTCGGGCCTGACGAGCGTCGGCGAGCCGCCGCCGAAATGCAGGGCCGTTACCTTGGCTTCGCGGCTCACCCGCCCGCCAATCTCTGCAATCTCCCGATGCAGGCCCGTGAGGTAGGTTGCCACCGGATCATACCGCAGCGTCTGCTTGGTATGGCAAGCACAGAACCAACAGAGCCGGTCGCAATAGGGCACGTGAGCATAGAGCGAGATCGCCTCATCCGGACCGATCGCCCCGAGCCAGCTTTGATAGTCAACCGGCCTCACCGCTTCGGAAAAATGCGGCGCGGTCGGGTAGCTGGTGTAGCGTGGCACGGGGTTCGCATGCTTGAGGATTAGCGCGTCGTCCATCAGTCTCTCCGCTGTCATGAAAACGGCTTAGGACGGATCGGCAATGAGGCCTTTGATTTTGATCAAGCCGGCGAATTAACACGTTAAAATTGACAATGCTCAAGCCAGCATGAGACATTGTTTCGCGCTTTCGGAATTAGCACCTGTCAACTCTTGATTTAACGACCCGCATCCTCTTTGGTCATCCAGGGAGCAATGGAATGCAGGTAGAAAGAATTGCAGATCGTGAACGAACATCGCCGCAAGGATATCCATAATTCGGACGTTCCAGCCGTCTGCTCCGCCTGCGAGGCGCGCCATGGCGGCGTTTGCGGTACGCTCTCTCCGGATCAGCTTCTCGACCTCAGCCGTCACTCCACCCGCCGCAGCATCGAGCCCGGCCGCGAGGTCATCGGCCAGGGAGAAACCACCGACAGCTACGCAAATATCATCTCCGGCGTCGTCAAGCTCAGCAAGGTGCTGGCCGACGGCCGCCAGCAGATCGTCGGCCTGCAGTTCGCCCCTGATTTCATGGGCCGGCCCTTCACCCGCGAAAGCGCGCTGACGGCGGAAGCGGCTGTCGACACCGACATCTGTTGCTTCCCGCGCAACGTCATCGAGCGGCTGGTCTCCGAGGCTCCCGGGCTGGAACACCGGCTGCACGAGCAGGCGCTGAAGGAACTGGACGAAGCGCGCGACTGGATGCTCACCCTTGGCCGCAAGACCGCGCAGGAGAAGGTCGCAAGCTTCCTCTACATCATCGCGACTCACGTCGACCCAGAAAACGGCACCTCGAACGTGTTCGACCTGCCGCTGTCGCGCGCCGACATCGCCGACTATCTCGGCCTCACCATCGAGACCGTCAGCCGCCAGATCACCAAGCTCCGCAAGGAGAACGTCATCCGCATCGAAAACAGCCGCCACGTCACCGTGCCGAGCCTCGACCGGCTGATGCATGTGGCAGGCATCGACTGACGGTCGCCAGCGGCTCTTGGCTGCCTCATCAAGTGCCCGACAGAATTGCCCTCTCCTCGGGTTTAACCCGAGGAAAGCCAAGCGATCACGTTGAAGATGGGGACGCGTGTTCTACCGTTCACTTCTTACGAAACGCTCGACGATGAAGCGGAAACGGTGCCTCGGATCCCTTCTCCCCTTCAAAACAGAGAGAAGGTCCCGGCAGGGGGATGAGGGGCTGGCTAGGCAGGCGTCACCGCGTAATTACGATCCGCGTGTTCTTCAGCCCATGTTCCCGCGTCAGCGCAAAAAACTCCGCCGCGTTGTTTGGATGCAGCCGCACGCAGCCGTGCGATGCCGGGCGGCCGAGCCGCTTGATGTCGTAGGTGGCGTGGATGGCGTAGCCGCCGTTGAAGAACACGGCATATGGCATCGGCGCGTCGTCGTATTTGCGTGAACGGTGATTGCGAGAGAGCCATTTGGCGCTCCAGCTGCCGCGTGGCGTCACATAGCCCTTGCGCGCCGTCGACACCTTCCAGCGATACATGACGACGCCGTATTGCCGCACGGTCATCGTCTGCGACGACAGGCTGATATCGGCAATGAGATTGGCGGCGTTCGCGGGTTGAACGGCAAACTGCAGCAGAGCGGCAATCAGCGCAGTCAGAAAGCTTTTGCGCATGCTTCTCTCTCCGGGAAGACGAACACGTACCGGTGGAACCAAACGTTCCAGGAGAATAACTGATCGAATATGATACGATCTTAATACATATGGAAAGCAGAGTCTTAATGCGAAGGTCAACTTCCGCGATCAAATCATTGCGATTGCAAGAACAAACCCGGCCATGACCGTGCAGGCGCCATAAAATACAGCAATACCGGCGTCGATGTCCTCGCTTGTTGCAACCGCTCGGCCCGGACCGTTGATCATCGGTTCGCTGACCTTGACGCCGCCATAGATCCGCGGACCGGCAAGCTGCAGATCGAGCGCGCCGGCCATGGCCGCTTCCGGCCAGCCGGAGTTCGGCGAGCGGTGCAGACCATGGTCGCGAAGGGCCACGGTCAGCGCATCCTTGGCGGCGCTTACGCCACGATGGATCAGCGCACCGGCTGAGATCAAAAGGATCGAGAGCCTCGCTGCCGGCAGGTTGGCGAGATCGTCGAGTCGGGCCGAGGCCCAGCCGAAGTGCAGATATTTTGGCGACTTGTGGCCGATCATCGAATCGGCGGTGTTCAGCATCTTGTAGGCAAGAAGCCCCGGCAGGCCGGCAACCGCGTACCAGAAGGCCGGCGCCACGACGCCGTCGGAGAAATTCTCGGCAAGGCTTTCGATCGCGGCACGGCAGACCGCCGGCTCGTCGAGCGTCTTTGGATCGCGACCAACGATCATCGACACGGCGGCACGCCCGCCTTCCAGCCCGCCCTGTCGCAAGCCCCCGGCCACGCGACGCACGTGATCGGCGAGGCTCTTCTGTGCCAGGAAGATCGCGACCACAACCGCCTCGAGCAGAAAGCCGAGCGGTCCGAGGACGGCGAACAGGCGATGCAGCAGATGGCCGAACCAGGCGCTGATGCCAAGCAACAAAAGGATCGCGACGACGCCACGAAATTTGCGCGCGCTATCCTCGAGGTCCTCCCGGTTCAGCCGCGCGTCGAAAAAGCCGATGGCCTTGCCGAAAAACACGACCGGATGCGGCACGCGCGCCCAGAGCCAGTCCGGATCGCCGACAACGCGGTCGATCACCAGCGCCAGCGCGAGAATGAGCAGGATCGTCTCCGACACCTCAGAGCTCCATACGGGCAAGCGCGTCCGCCAGCCGTCGGTCACCGGCCGCGTCAGGCGCAAGACCGATCCTGAGCCAGGTCGGGGCATAGTCGAACTTGCGCGCGAGAATATGGGCCTCGCAGAGCCGCTCCTGCAGCAGAGCCGCCCTGGGATGCTCGACCAGCACGAATAGCCCCGTGCCGCCGATACGGTTGAGCCCTGCCCCATCGAGAGCTGCATCGAGGCCGGCGCGACGCTCGAGGATGCCCGCCGCGATCGCTTTCGTATCGCCCTGCATCAGCGCTTTCGAGATCGTCAACGCCGGGCCGGAGACAGCCCAGGGGCCGAGCCAATCGGCAAAGGACGCAAGCACTGGCTCGGTCGCAACGACGAAGCCGAGGCGCAGGCCCGCAAGGCCGAAGAACTTGCCGAAGGAGCGGAAGACGATGAGGTTGCCTTGCCCTGACGCGTGACCAGCGACACTCAGTTGCGGCTCAAGATCGCCGAAGGCCTCATCGACCAGCAGCAGTCCGCCGCTCGCCTTCTGCCTTGCGGCGATCGCCAGAAGCTCCGCCGGCGCCAAGGCGCGGCCGGTCGGGTTGTTGGGGTTGACGACGATGACAAGCCCATGTTCGGCCGTGAGCGCGTCGGCATCCGCGACGCGATCGACAGCAAAGCCGGCCGCTTCAAGCACGCGGGCATACTCGCCATAGGTCGGCCCGAAGATCGCGACTTGCCTGTTGGCCGGAGCAAGACGTGGCAGGAGCTGGATGACCGACTGGGTGCCCGGCACCGGCAAAGGCAGCACGCCGTTGGTGCGGTAGTAGTCGGCGGCGGCGCTCCGTGCATCATCCACCGTCTGCCGATCCGGCAGCCGGTGCCAGGCGCGCTCAGGGACCGCTGGCAAGGCCACGGGGCATGGATTGATGCCGGTCGACAGATCGAGCCAATCTTCGGGCCGGCCGCCATAGCGCGTAGAGGCCTCGGTGATGCCGCCACCATGAACGATCGGTGCGCTCATGCAGCACCTGCGACGTCGATCAGATGCATGAAGGAACCGGCGACAGGGCCGCGCCGGAGGCCCGCCTGGCCGAGATCCTCGCCGGCGGCGTCGCTGACCGCAAACAGCCGATCGGCCGCCCCTTCGGCGACGATGGTCGCATAGTGGAATTCGTGCGCCGTCATGGGTCCATCGAAGAAGGCGTTGTCGACAGGCACGACGCGGCGATAGCCGAGGTGCCGCCTGCGCTCGGCAAAACTGGTTACGAGCGGCAGCAGGCCGAGCATGTCGTAGCGTGTGCCATCGGCAGCGACAAGCCCTTCACCGAGCACCATATAGCCGCCGCACTCGCCGAAGATGCGGGCGCTGCGTTCCGCCGCGGAATGCATGCCGGAACGGAATCGGGCGGCGGCGCTCAGCTGCCCCGCATGCAGCTCCGGATAGCCCCCCGGAAGATAGACGGCATCCGCTGCCGCATCCGGCGCCTCGTCGGCGAGCGGCGAGAAGAAGGAAATCTCCGCGCCGCCTTGCCGCCAGCCGTAAAGCAGGTGCTCGTAGCAGAAGGCAAAGGCGATATCGCGCGCGACCGCGATGCGCTGACCCAGCGGCTGCAAACGCTCGGCATCGGCCGCCGCGGGCACCTGCGGGAAAATCGTCGCGATCAGGCGGATGGCGTCGAGATCGCAGGCAGCCTCGACCCGCGCGGCCGCCGCCTCGATGAAGCCCTCAAGCGCTGAGTGTTCGCCCGCCTGCACGAGCCCGAGATGGCGCTCCGGCAGTTGCAATGCGCTGTCCTGCCGGAGCACGCCGAAGACAGGCATGCGCACCTTGCCGAGCGCATCGCGCAACATCATTTCATGCCGGTCGCTGCCGACCTTGTTGAGGATGACGCCGACCACCCGGATATCGTCGCGATGATCCGCATAGCCGCGCACGAGGGCGGCAACCGACTGGGACATGCGGGCGCAATCGACCACCAGAATGACCGCAAGGTTCAGCGTCGCGGCGAGGTCCGCTGGCGTTCCCGAGCCGTCGGCAGCACCGTCATGCAGTCCCATCATCGCCTCGACGATCAATGTGCACCCGCCGGAGGCGGCATGCGACGCATTGGCAAGCAGCAGTTCCGGGCGCATCGCCCAGGGGTCGTAGTTGAAGCAGGGCTCGCCGGTCGCTGCCGCGTGGAAAGCGGGATCGATATAGTCCGGCCCCGCCTTGCCGGGCGCGATCGCCACGCCGCGCCTCTTCAGGGCGCGCATCAGCCCGAGCGTCACCGTCGTCTTGCCGGAGCCGGACGCGGGCGCGGCAATCAGCAATCCGCTCATGCCGGGTTCCTGAGAATGCGATTGGCGAACGGGTCGGCGGCAAGCTTGCGCCCGTCGAGCGCGCCGATCCAGTCGAGTGCTGCGCGCAGCCGCACCACCTCGCCGACGACGACGATCGCCGGCGGCTCCAGCCCTGCCGCCGCAACATCGGCCTCTGCACGCGCAAGCGTCGTTTCCAGCACCGCCTGCTGCGGTGTCGCGGCGTTGCAGACGAAGGCGACCGGTTCGTCCGGCGAGCGGCCGCCGGCAATGAGGTTGGCGGTGATCGCGCCGATATGCTTCATCGCCATGTACATGACGATGACAGGCGAGCCGCTGGCGATGCCCTGCCAGTTGATGCGATCCGGCACCAGGCCGGAGGAATCATGGCCAGTCAGGAAAGTGACCGCGTGGTTGACCTCGCGATGGGTCACGGGAATGCCGGCATAGGCAAGCCCGCCGATACCGGCGGTGATGCCGGGCACGATTCGGAACGGCACCTGGTGCTCGACCAGCGTCAGCGCCTCCTCGCCACCGCGACCGAAGACGAAGGGATCGCCGCCTTTGAGGCGCAGCACCCGGTTGCCGGCGCGCGCGAGTTCGACGAGGCGAAGCGAGATGTCGCGCTGCTTTGGCGACGGCTTGCCGCCACGCTTGCCCGCAAACTCCAGCACGGCGCCCGGCCGCGCGAGCTTCAGGCAATCCTCGTTGACCAGCGCATCATGCACGATCACATCCGCCTGGCGCAGCGCATTGGCCGCATGCAGCGTCAACAGGCCGGGATCGCCGGGGCCGGCGCCGACCAGCCAGACCGAACCTTTTTCGAGCGCCGGCAATCCGGCAAAGAGGTCGTCGATCATGCGTGCTGTCCCACCTGTATTTCGGCGCCACCCAAAGGCACGCCTGACGCGCTATCTAAAGAACCGGATTCCACTTGAGAGAAACCCCGGGCAAAAGATTGATTCAATTCAACAACATAAGAACGCATCAGACAGCCTCCGCCGCCTGGATGCGCTTTTCGGCGCGCAAGGTCGCCGGCCCGGCAAGTGCGGCCGTCGCATGGGCGGAGACGATCTTCTGCACAATCAGCACGGCTTCGCGACCGGCGCCGACCAGCGCTGCGCCCTCGGCAACGCCATGACAACCCGTGTAGGCAAAGACGATCTCGGAGGGGTTGGCGAGCCGGGAAGCTTCGGCTTCGAGCGTGGCGGCATCGTAGAACGCGGCCGGAACCGCGAAATGCTGAGCGGCCGCCAGGATCGCCGGCTCCTCGGCGCGAGCATCGAGCGAGGCGACCAGCCGCAGATCGCCGGGCGCAGCACCGGCATCGGCAAGCGCACGCTCGGCAAGGGCGATCACCTCTTCAGCCGGCGTGCGACGCTCGCAGCCGAGCCCGAGCACCAGCCTGGCTCCTGCTTTCGTCGTCTGTGCAGAGTGTTGGCCCGATGGCATCGGCGGCCGGCTCCCTTCGTTGTTCTCCTTAACGAAGCGCCGGCTGGGACGATCCGTCCCGGCCGATCTGGACAGCACCGGCTGATGGCCCCCTGACTGGGTCGGCCGCACCGGACGCTCTTTCAGTCCGCCAAAGCGGACGCCGTCGCATATCCTTCATTTTTACCGGAGCGCGGAAGGCCGGTCAAACCGGATTGCGCCATCGCCATGTCGCGTTTGAGGAAGATCGTCATCCGCCTGCCGTATCGCAAGGACAGCCCTTCTTCGGCACCATGCGGGCGAGAGCGCCTCCATCCAGAAAGACAGCGAGCCGGAACAAGGCTTTGAATCTTTGTCGGTTTTTCAATTTCGACACCTGCATGGACAGCAACACCGCGACGGAAGGCTTTGCAAATCGCGCCGGGCTCTGACACAAGGCGGAAAATCCCGCCTGACAGCTCTCCTCTCGAGTCCCCGCCGTGCAAGATCTCGCCTTCCACCTGCTCGCCTTCCTGTTCGTCGCCGCCTTCATCGCAGGCTTCATCGATTCGATCGCCGGCGGCGGTGGCATGATCACCATTCCGGCCATGCTCATTGCGGGGATCCCGCCCTTGCAGACGCTCGGCACCAACAAGCTGCAGGGATTGTTCGGCTCCGGCTCGGCCACGCTGTCCTATGCCCGGCGCGGCCACGTGAACCTGAAAGAGCAGCTGCCGATGGCGCTGATGTCGGCCGCCGGCGCCGTGCTCGGCGCCCTGCTCGCAACCATCGTTCCCGGCGACGTGCTGAAGGCGATCCTGCCCTTTCTGCTGATCGCCATTGCGCTTTATTTCGGCCTGAAGCCGAACATGGGCGACGTCGACCAGCACAGCCGCGTCACCCCCTTCGTCTTCACGCTGACGCTGGTGCCGCTAATCGGCTTTTATGACGGCGTCTTCGGCCCCGGCACCGGCTCGTTCTTCATGCTCGGCTTCGTTACCCTCGCCGGCTTCGGCGTGTTGAAGGCGACGGCGCACACGAAGTTCCTCAACTTCGGCTCCAACGTCGGCGCCTTCGGCGTCTTCCTCTTCTTCGGCGCCATCCTCTGGAAGGTCGGCCTGTTGATGGGCCTCGGCCAGTTCCTCGGCGCCCAGGTCGGCTCGCGCTATGCCATGGCCAAAGGCGCCAAGATCATCAAGCCGCTGCTCGTCATCGTCTCGATCGCGCTCGCGATCCGGCTGCTCGCAGATCCGACGCATCCCTTGAGGATCTGGCTGGGGCATTGAGGCGCGGCGCGCTCGGCAAATTCTGCGCTGTCCTAACGGCCGCAACCGCGCAGCCTGTGAGGCGTGGCTGGGCCACACCGGCGGGCAAAACCGCACATGCATGTCCGTTCTGCGATCGTGGATGACCGGTTGACCGGGTCGACATGGCGCAGACATGCTTGCCGATAGACGGCAGCACTCTCATTCCGGCGCCAATGCACGGGCCTTTGCGAGAAGGGTCTCGTCGCCGTCGCCCAAGACCTCCAGCAAGCGCTTCATCTCGGCGCCGAACACTTTCCAGAAATTCGGATCGCCGGCTTTGATCGCTATCGCATTGTCGATCAGGTCGGCGAGCTTGACGGTTTTCGCCGCGGCGGGCGCCGATGCGAGGTGCTGGCGATCCAGTTCCTTGCGCACCTGTCGGTTGCCGTGGAACGGAGTGGATATGTCGGTGAGCCACGCAACCAGTGTTGCGACCTTGGGGCCGAACGCTTCCTTGATCTCCAGCAGCGTCGCGTCGGTATCTTCGACCGTATCGTGAAGCAGCGCTGCGGCGATCATTTCGGGCGTATGGGGCACGCTTCGAACAATCTCCGCCACCGCAATCGGATGAACGATATAGGGCCGACCGTCATACTTACGCTTCTGTTCGCCGTGTGCTCGGGTTGCAAACTGGAGCGCGCTGTTCTCGAGATCGGTCATTATTTTGCGTTCAACGCCGGCTTCCATCACCTAAACCCAATCCCAAGCTTTCAGAACGAACCAGGCGACCCGTGATTTCTATCGCCGTCAGGCGTCGCTTCGAGCGACGCACGCTTGCCTGCCCGCGCGAAGGTCGCGGGCGGTCAACGCCTGACAGTTATGCCAAGATCAGGCGCACCGGATTTCGACCAGCACGAGCACTGCTCTCCGACCGGACCTGCGCCATAGCTGCATTCGTTCTCCCGCGTCTTGCAAATCCGTGGACGGCGCGCTTCGGCGAGCGCCTTGGCCTTGGCTTCATCCGCAGCCCTTTGCTTGCGCGTCGTTTTAGTTTTCGGTTTCGCCTTCTGGCTGGTCGTCGTTTCTTGAGCTCGTGACGCCCCGCTCTTCACGGTTTGCGCCTGCCCCGCCACACCTGATGACAAGAACAGCAAGACCGATGCGACACCAACCGCAGCTCTGAGAGTATTCTTCAAGGTTCACCCGTATTTAGCCTGTCGACGGTCTAACATGGGTGCGGCCTCCTGCCTATGCAATCGCTCGGCGGAAGGAGCAGCCGTCAAGACTCGAATTTTGCCGACCTTCCGACACGGCGGGGGCGACGATGACAGCCTCCAACGCTTGGCAATAAGATCCGGTAACCACGACGAAAGTCGGACAGCTCCGGCGCTTGAACCTCTAGTTACTAGAGATTGCAAGGTGATCAGAATGCTTCGCCGGGTAGACGCTCAAATGGGCCGCCTACCCGTCGTGCGCTCCTGTCTTGTCAGCTCGCTCCAGAGGTTTCCATGTCCACCACCCTTCCCGCCATCCTGATGCTCGTCGTGGGATTGTCCACGCTCGCGCTGGCGATCCTCCGCCGTGTGCAATCCGGCCGCTCGCCGGTCGTGCTGACCTATGGCGACGATGCGGAAGGGTTTGCGGGCAGGCTTTTCCGCCTGATCGTCGCAGCGCTGGTGATCCACCTGCTGGCGGTCGCCATGCTCCCGGCCTCCGTCGATGCTGCCCTCGGCCGGATCCCGGCGCTCGACACCCCCATCCTTCACGCCGTCGGCCTGGCGCTGATGACGCTCGGCGGCGGGCTGACGATGCTGTCGCAATGGGCGATGCGTCATTCCTGGAAGATCGGCATCCCTGAAAAGCAGGACGCGCCGCTTGTGACCTCAGGCCTCTATGCCTTCTCGCGCAACCCGATCTATGTCGGCATGGTGACCGCGCTGATCGGCACGGTGCTGGCGGTGCCCAACGTCATCTCGGTGGCGCTGGCGCTCTCCGCCTGGATCTCGATTTCCTACCAGATCCGCATGGAGGAAACTCACCTCGCCAAGGTCTTCGGCGACGCCTACGGTGCCTATTGCAGGCGTGTCCGCCGGTGGGTCTGAAGCAGGGTTCACCCTCAGGCTGCGACGCTTCCAGCGTCTGCCGAACTGCGCGACTTGGCCCGACGGATCAGGAAGGCGCTCGCTCCAATTGCCGTCAACCTCCATCCCGTCCTCCCGCTCGTCACAACCACTGCATGTGTCGGGATTACGGATTGATTGAGGCGAGCATTCAGTGAACAGGCACCAGAGCAGGCGCGCTCAAAACACCGCCAGCAACAGCGCCCCGGCGGCAATGAAGGCGACGCCGAGCCAGTTCATCAGGTTGAGCTTTTCACCGAGGAAGAGCACGCCGAAGATTGCGACCATGACGATCGAGAGCTTGTCGATCGGCGCCACGCGGGCGGCGTCGCCGAGCTTGAGCGCGCGGAAATAGGCAAGCCAGGAGGCGCCGGTGGCAAGACCGGACAGCGCGAGAAACAGCCAGGTGCGTCCGGAGATTTCCGATGGCTTTTGCCACTGCCCTGTCGCCGCCACGATGGCGGCGATCACGCAGAGGATGACGACGGTGCGGATCAGCGTTGCGAAGTCGGAGTTGATCTGCGCAACCCCGACCTTGGCAAACACCGCCGTGAGCGCAGCGAAGGCGGCCGAAAGCAGCGCCCAGAACTGCCAGCTCTGGCTCATCAAAACTCCACGCCCTGCTGCGCCTTGATGCCGGAACGGAACGGATGCTTGATCAGCTCCATCTCAGTGACGAGATCGGCGATTTCGATCAGGTCTTCTTTCGCGTTGCGGCCGGTGAGCACCACATGCGTCATGTGCGGCTTTTCTTCCTTCAGGAAGCGAACCACTTCGGCGACGTCGATGTAGTCGTAGCGCAGAGCAATGTTGATCTCGTCGAGCAGCACCATCGAGTTGCGCTCGTCACGGATCAGTTCCTTCGCCTTCTCCCAGGCCTTTTCAGCCATCGCAACATCGCGGGCGCGATCCTGCGTTTCCCAGGTGAAGCCCTCGCCGAGCGTATAGAACTGGCAGACATCGCCGAAATGCTTCTCGATCAACTCGCGCTCGCCGGTTGCCATCGCACCCTTGATGAACTGCACGACGGCGCAGGGCATGCCGTGGGCGATATGGCGGAAGATCATGCCGAAGCCGGCGGTCGACTTGCCCTTGCCCTTGCCGGTGTTGACGATGATCAGACCCTTCTCGTCGGTCTTCGTCGCCATGATCTTTTCGCGCGCTGCCTTCTTCTTCGCCATCTTCATGGCGTGGCGGGCATCGTCCTTCTCGGCCGGGGCTTCGCCGCCTACTGTCGTCTCGTCGCTCATGATCACTCCCTCAGTTCTCAAGTTCGGGATGGGCAGACGCCCTCGTCCCGCTTCGGTTCCTTTTCGCACTTCACTGAGCAGCGAAACGGAACCAGGTCCTTGTTTGCAAGCAATTCCGGACGGATTACCGCCAGCCCGGAACCGCTCTATTCATTGCCGGCACGAAGCCGGGTTGCTGCCGTGCCGATGCCGGCAAGTTCAAACCGCGCCGAATTCGAGCGCGGCGTCCAGAGATTGCGGTCGATTGCTTCAAGCAGGCGTTCGGCAAGCTCGGCAAAGGCGGCCGGGTTCTTGTCGCGCATGAAGTCAGCCACGCGCTCGTCGACAATGAACGCCTGATAGGCGGCCTCGAAATGATGTTCGCGCACCGCACCCGTGGTCGCGGCAAAGGCGAACATGTAGTCGACCGTGGCAGCGATCTCGAAGGCGCCCTTGTATCCGTGGCGCATGACGCCATCGATCCACTTGGGATTGACGACGCGGGCCCGGACCACGCGGCCGATCTCTTCTTCGAGCGACCGGATCACAGGCTTTTCCGGACGGGAATGGTCGTTGTGGTAGATCGCCGGACGGTGACCGCCGAGCTGTTCGGCGGCAGCGCTCATGCCGCCTTCGAACTGGTAGTAGTCGTCGCTGTCGAGCAGATCGTGCTCGCGGTTGTCCTGGTTCTGCACCACCGCCTCTATCGTGCGCAGGCGCTCCTCGAAAAGATCGCGCTCGGCCTTGCCCTCCTCGCCGGCGCCATAGGCATAGGCGCCCCAGGTAAGATAGGCCTCGGCGAGATCGGCTTTGGTTTCCCAGCCCTTCTCGTCGATCAGCGCCTGCAGGCCGGCGCCATAGGCACCGGGCTTTGCGCCGAAGACGCGGTAGGAGGCTCGACGCGCGGCCTCGGCAGCCTCGACACCTTCCGCTTCCAACCGTCGGCTTTCCGCCCGCATGCGTGCGGCGATCATGTTGTCGGCATCGTCTTCCTCGAGCGCGCCGACGGCGCGGATCGCCTTGTCGAAGAGCGCGATCTGGTCCGGGAAGGCATCGCGGAAGAAGCCGGAAATGCGCAAGGTCACGTCGACGCGTGGGCGGCCGAGGACTGCGAGCGGCACGATCTCGTAGCCCATCACCCGGCGAGAGACCATGTCCCAGGTGGGCTTGGCGCCGATCAGCGCCAGGGCCTGGGCGATGTCGTCGCCGCCGGTGCGCATGTTCGCCGTACCCCAGGCGGTCAGGCCAAAGGAGGACGGCCATTCGCCATGGTCCTGCAGGTAGCGGCGGATCAGAAGCTCGGCCGATTTCTTGCCGAGCTCATAGGCAGCCGGCGTCGGCACCGCGCGGCTATCCACAGAGTAGAAATTGCGCCCCGTCGGCAACACATCTGGCCGGCCACGCGTCGGCGCGCCCGATGGACCGGGGGCGACGAAGCGGCCGCTGAGACCGGTGAGGAAGCCGGTCATCTCGGCGGCACCCGAGTTTGAAATCGACGGCTTCAGGCGCGTTTCGATTTCGCCGAGCACGGCGCGGGTGTTGGCCCAGTGGTCCGGGCAAGCCAGTTCACCCGACACGAGATTTGCGGCAAGCAACTCGATGCGCTCAACCGTATCGCCGGCGGTGCGCCAGGGGGTGTTCAAGAGGTCAGCGAGGATGGACGGTTTCGGGCCTGACCAGGTGTCGGACATTACGCAGTCGAGCGGGTCGAAGGGTTGGGCGTCGCGTGCGGGGTTGCCCCCCGCCGAGGTGGGAATAGCAAACCCACGCAGCCCCGCATCCGCTGCGATCGCCCGCTGCAGGCTCTGGTCGCCGCCCTCGCCGAGACCGCGGGGCACGCGCGCCAGCGCTACGGTGAGGTCCGTCAACAACCGCCCTTCCGGCGCGACGCCGAAGATGTGCAGGCCGTCGCGGATCTGCATTTCCTTGAGGTCGCAGAGATAGGCGTCGAGCTTTTCCAGCGCCTTGTCGTCGCTGTCGCCCCTGTCGATGCCGGCGTCGCTGTCGAGGCCGATGTCGCGCACGAGGTCGAGGATCTGGCGGCTGAGCAGCCTGAGGCGGCGCGGATCACCGCCGGCGGCGTCGTAATATTCGTCGACGAGCGCTTCCAGATCCTTGAGCGGGCCGTAGGATTCGGCGCGCGTCAAGGGCGGGGTCAGGTGGTCGATGATGACGGCGCTGGTGCGGCGCTTGGCCTGTGTACCTTCGCCTGGATCGTTGACGATGAAGGGATAGATGTGCGGCAGCGGCCCGAAGATCGCTTCGGGATAGCAGGTTTCCGCCAGCGCCAGGGCCTTGCCCGGCAGCCATTCGAGGTTGCCATGCTTGCCCATGTGGACGATCGCCTGCGCTCCGAACTGCTGGCGCAGGAAGGCGTAGAAGGCGAGATAGCCATGCGGCGGCACGAGGTCCGGCGAATGGTAGCTTTCCTTCGGATCGATGTTGTAGCCGCGCGCCGGTTGGATGCCGACGATCACCTCGCCGAAGCGGGCGAGCGGCAGCGCGAAGGCGCCATCGAGGAAGAAGGGATCGGCCTCCGGCACGCCCCAGCGACCGGTAACTTCATCCTTTATCTGTTTCGGAAGCGAATCGAAGAACGTTTTGTAATCGTTCAGCGAAATACGCTCGCGGATTTCGCGGTCATGGCTCGCCGCATTGGTCGGCCCGGCCATCAGATAGCGGATCAGCGCGTCGCCATCGGCGGGAACCTCACCGACCGCATAGCCTTCCCGCGCCATGGCGCTAAGCACCTCGACGGTACCGGCCGGCGTGTCGAGCCCGACACCGTTGCCGAGGCGACCGTCGCGGTTCGGATAGTTGGCCATGACGATGGCAATGCGGCGCTCGGGGGGCTCTGCCCGGCGCAGCTTCGCCCAGTTGACGGCAAGATCAGCGGCAAAGCGCACCCGGTCTTCGAGCGGCTCATGGCCGACGATATTGGCCTCCACCTTGGCGTCATAGATCGACGCCGCCTTGAAGGAGACGGCGCGCGCAAGGATGCGGCCATCGACTTCGGGTAGTGCCACGTTCATGGCGAGGTCGCGCGCCATCAGCCCCTGCGGCGACGTTTCCCATTGCGCCCGCGACGAGCCGGAGAAAATCACCTGCAGCACCGGCGCACCGGTCGATTCCAGCACCGTCGGCTGACGGTCGGCACCGGGCGACGAGACCGCAAAGCCAGTGGCGTTCATCACCACGTCGGGTGCGGCCTCGGAAAAAATCGCCTGCAGCGTGCCGACGGAAACGGCATCCTTGAGGCTTGACACGAACACCGGCAGTGCCCGCACACCTTCAGCCTCCAGCGCATCGATCAGCGCCTCCACCGGCCGTGTCTCGCCACTCTGCACGAGCGCGCGGTAAAAGCAGATCCCAACCGTCGGGGGTTCGAATCCCTCCCTCGCTACCATCCGTCCCTGAACAAGGGACTGCCATTCGCTGACGCCGATCACGCCAGCACCCGGCCACCAGATGCCGGCCTTCAACAGGGGCTTTGCCGGCTGCGGCTTCTCCGCACCTGTGACCAGTGCGGCCGCATAGTCGAGAAACAGCCCGGCATTGTCCGAGCCGCCTTCGGTGAAGTAAGCCCAAAGGCGCTGGCGGTCGTCGGCTGCGACGGTGGAGAAAGGCTCCAGCCCCGGATCCGGCTTGTCGTCACCCGGCAGAACCGCGATCTCGAAACGATGGGTGACGGCAGCCGCATGCAGGGCTTCCAGCAGATAACGGAAATAGCTGGCGCCACCGAGCGGCCGGACGACGATCAGCTTGGCGTGACGCGCCGTGCGCTCGACGTATGTGTCGACCGACATCGGGTGCATCAGGCTCATCAGGCTGGCGATGCGCAGGCTCAAGCCTCCGTCGCGTCGGCCGTGAGCCGCGGCGATCGAGGAGAGCTCGGTGTCGGCGGCCGAGAGGAAAAGGATATCGGCCGGCGTTTGCCCAAGGTCGATCGCCTCGTTGCCGTCGGCGATCGTTCCTTTCTGGGCGAGAAGCAGATGCATTCGTCTTGTCCGGTGGGGCAATTCCGAACGAAAACGCTAAAAGCGTTTTCCATCCGGAACTGCATCATTTCAATGCGTTAGATCATTTCACTCAAAGAACGATCTAGACGAGCGCGGTAATCGCAGCGCGCACCGCCGCCTCGTCCATGTCGTGCAGGCCGATGACGACGAGGCGCGTACCGCGCTTTTCGCCGGCGCCCCAGGCGCGGTCGTAATATTGGTCGATGCGGGCGCCGACCGCCTGGATCAGGAGGCGCATCGGCTTGCCGGGCACGTCGGCAAAGCCCTTGAGGCGCAGAACGTCGTGCTCCGCGATCACGCCCTTCAGGCGATCGATGAACGCCGAGGGATCGGCGATCGAACCGAGCTCGACGACGAAGCTGTCGAACTCGTCGTGATCGTGCTCCTCACCTGCCTCGTCCATCTCGTGATGCGACTTGCGGTTGGCGATATCGCTTTCCGTGCCGACACCGAGGCCAAGCAGGATGGCAGCGGCGACTTCGCCGTTCTTCGCCTCGATCATCGTCGGCTTGCGGCTGGTGCGCGAAGACACCTCGTCGCGTACGGCCTTGAGGCCGGAGGCATCGATCAGATCGGTCTTGTTGAGAACGATGAGATCGGCAGCCGTCAGTTGGTCCTCGAACAGCTCCTCGATCGGGCTTTCGTGATCGAGATTGTCGTCCTCGACGCGCAGCGCATCGACCTTGTCGTGGTCGTCGGCAAAGCGGCCAGCGGCAACGGCGGCGCTGTCGACCACGGTGACGACGCCATCGACGGTCACTTCGCTGCGGATATCCGGCCAGTTGAAAGCGGCGATCAGCGGCTGCGGCAGGGCAAGGCCCGAGGTTTCGATGATGATGTGGTCAGGGCGGTTTTCACGCTCGAGCAGCTTCGTCATGGTCGGGATGAAATCGTCAGCCACGGTGCAGCAGATGCAGCCATTGGTAAGCTCGATGATGTCGTCCTCGGTGCAGGCCTCGGCACCGCAGCCCTTCAAGACATCGCCGTCGACGCCGAGATCGCCGAACTCGTTGATGATCAGCGCGATGCGCTTGCCGTCGGCGTTCTGCAGCAGGTTGCGGATCATCGTCGTCTTGCCGGCGCCGAGGAAGCCGGTGATGACGGTCGCCGGGATCTTGCCCTGGTTGGCTCTCGCAGTGGTCATGGATCAACCCTTCATTTTCAGCGGCAAACCGGCCGCGACAAAGTAAACTTCAGCGGATTTCTCCGCAACGATCTGGTGAAGCCGGCCGGCATGGTCGCGAAACTCGCGGGCCATGCGGTTCTCGGGCACGATGCCGAGGCCGACCTCGTTGGAAACAAAGACGAGGCGCGCCCGCGCCTCAGGCAGATACGCAACAAGGGCGGCGAACTCCGCCGTCATGTCGCGCTCTTCCAGCATGAGATTGGTGACCCATAGCGTCAGGCAGTCGATCAGGACCACATGGCTGGGATCATCGATGCGTCTGAGGATGCCGACGAGATCGAGCGGCTCCTCATGCGTCGTCCAGCCCTCGCCGCGGCGCGTCCGGTGATGGTCGATGCGCTCGCGCATTTCGTCGTCCCAGGCGCGGCCCGTGGCGACATAATGCATGGTGAGGCCGGACGCTTCGACGAGCCTCTCGGAAAAGCTGGACTTGCCGGAACGGGCGCCGCCAAGGACCAGCACGGGCCCGGCGCTGAGACTGCTCATCGTGGCTGCCTCAACATTCCCAAATCAGCCGTCGGTGGCAAAAGCCATCGGACGCGCCACGGGCGCGTTCTTGAAAGCATCTGCGAGCCAAAACAACCTCCGTGATGGCGTTGGAGACAAAAGTCCCCTCGGGCGGAATGCCCATGCCGGATGGCAGGTCTCCTGGCTCACGGCGTCACGGGCCGAACATCGCCTCGCCCTTAAAGGGCAAGGTTCCGATGTCAGGGCCCGAGCGGCCCGCCTCACCTTCCCGGCGTCTTTCCGGTGCCACAGCGAACCTTTGCGCGTCGTCTCCGACGCATGGGTGCTGTGAGGGACATCGTGAAAGGCGGACGATTCGTAGAAGAAGAGGCGTCCAAACCCGGCTGATCACGATGCCACGCCAGTGGCTTTTCCGGCTTGATCCCCGACCTGCCCCGATTGCCCGTGCAACCGGCCGACAGCCCGGCACCAAACCCGATGGCGAACCCTGACCGTTCTACAGTCGCGGGGTCGGCTGCGATAAGGATGCCCGATTTGGGTCCATCCGTCACATTCCCAATTATTCCCCCAGATCGCCACGACAAGGGGGAACCATCCAACGCCTGATGATTAGGAAGCGGGCAGCCCAAAGTCAATCGACGCATGCGACGCCTCCCCGGCCGAGTTGCGCCACGCGACGATTTGTCGGGCGTCAGGCACGACGGCGGTGTGAAGGGAACCGATGTCGAAACCTAGTGCTATGGATAGCAAACTGCTGCTAACACCTGTGTCAAGATGCCGAGGGCGAATCTCGCCAGAAAGGGAACCTTTCGAGTGGATACCGAGCTGCGCCGCGTCGTCCTCATCGTCTCCCTGTTGAACCTCGGCTATTTCGGGGTGGAACTCCTTGTCGCGCTTTCGATCGGCTCGGTGTCCCTGATGGCCGACAGCGTCGACTTCCTCGAAGACGCCTCCGTCAACATGCTGATTTTCTTTGCTCTGGCCTGGACGGCGCGAACCCGCGCGCGGGTCGGCATGGCGATGGCGTTCATTCTACTGGTACCGGCGCTGGCCTTCCTTTGGACGGCCTGGGCGAAGTTCATGGATCCGGTCCCGCCAGAGCCCTTTGCCCTTTCCCTGACCGGACTTGGGGCGCTGGTGGTCAACCTCTTCTGCGCCTATCTGCTCGTCGCCTACCGTCACACGAGCGGCAGCCTCACGCGGGCAGCATTTCTCTCGGCCCGCAACGATGCCTTCGCCAATGTGGCCATCATCGCCGCGGGTCTGGCGACAGCCTATCTGTGGCAGTCGGCCTGGCCGGACCTGATCGTCGGCTTGGGGATTGCCCTGATGAACCTGGATGCCGCGCGGGAAGTCTGGGAAGCCGCAAGCGAGGAGCACGATGTCGCAGCGTAGTTCCGTCGGATAAGCTCGTTGCTCCTGTTGGGCCCGACGTACCGGACCTGCTGGCTGACCGTTGCCGCGTCCCTAGTGCCTGAGCAACTCGTCCAGCCAGCGACGATCGAGCACAGCCTCCAGTTCGTTCGCGACATCGTCGAGCGCCGCATCGACCGATTGGCGGTAGTTGTTGGCGCCGCCTTCGATGCCGAAACTCTTGAGCAGCGCGCCACGATAGGCGTCGCTGGTGAAGAGCCCATGCAGGTAGGTGCCCATCACGCGGCCATCGGCCGAAAGCGCGCCGTCGGCGCGATTGTCGATGCGCACCGATGGCCGGCCACAGTCTGCACCTTGCGTCTTGCCAAGATGGATTTCGTAGCCTTCGAGCGCCACATCATGCTCCAGCGACCAGGCGCGGCTGTTGCGCACCGTCTTTTCCGGCGCCATCTCGGTCTCGACCTCGAGCAGCCCGAGACCCTCGACCGCACGTTCGCCGCCCTCGATGCCGAGCGGATCGGTGACGCGCCGGCCGAGCATCTGGTAGCCGCCGCAGATGCCGATGACCCGGCCGCCCCGGCGCACATGACGTTCGAGGTCACGGTCCCACCCTTGCGCGCGGAAATCGATGAGGTCGCCGATGGTCGATTTCGACCCGGGAATGACGACGAGGCCAGCGTCGACCGGAATGGGACTGCCAGGCCGCACGAAGACGAGATCAATCTCCGGTTCGGCGGCGAGCGGATCGAGGTCGTCGAAATTGGCGATGCGCGACAGTACCGGGACGGCAACCTTCAGCGCCCGCCCCTCGCCGCGCGTCAGCTTCTCCAGCACGACGGAATCTTCCGCCGGCAGGCGTGCCGCCGCCTTCAACCACGGCACGACGCCGAAGCAGGGCCAGCCGGTGTAGCGGTTGACGGCAGCAATGCCGTCGTCGAACAGCGTGACGTCGCCGCGGAACTTGTTGATGAGATAGCCGGTCACCATGCGCCGGTCTTCCTCGGGCAGGATCGCATGCGTGCCGACCAGCGAGGCGATCACCCCGCCGCGGTCGATGTCGCCGACCAGCACGACCGGCACGTCGGCCCGTGTCGCAAAGCCCATATTGGCGATGTCGCCGGGCCTGAGGTTGATTTCGGCCGGCGAGCCGGCGCCTTCGACCACCACGAGATCGGCACCGGCCGATATTTGTTCGAAACTCTCCATGACGGCGCCCAGCAGCTTGGGCTTGAGCGCCTGATATTCCCGCCCCCTAGCCTGCCCGGCGACCTTGCCCTGAACGACGATCTGGCTGCCCACGTCCGACTGCGGCTTCAGGAGCACCGGGTTCATGTGCACCGACGACGGCACGCGCGCGGCCAGCGCCTGCAGCCATTGCGCGCGGCCGATCTCGCCACCGTCGTCGGAAACGGCGGCGTTGTTCGACATGTTCTGCGGCTTGAACGGCCGGACCTTCAGGCCCTGATTGGCGGCAAGCCGGCAGAGCCCCGCCACCAATACCGATTTTCCGACATCCGAGCCGGTTCCCTGCAACATGATCCTGCGTGTCATGCGGCCATCGGTAACACTGAAACGGGCAGCGGCAAAGGTCTGTTTCGACACGATTTCGCCGCAATTGACAAAGCCTTTTCACGCATTGTTTCGCGCTTTCGCAAGGCTTGTCGAAAATGTCGCGGCCGATAGCCAGAATGCGACATGGCGTGGCGAGTTTGGCATTCAATTTTTTGCAGCGCACACCTATATCAGCGGCATAGCAACACGCCCCGGAGGATAGGCCTCCGGCCTCTCAAGGTTCATGTCCATGCTGTATATTTTCAGCAAGCCCAATTTCGTCCAGATCGCCTGGAACTCGAAGGTTCCGTCCAGCCAGTCGCGCGTGCGCAACCTCGTCGTCGACGCGCCCTTCGGCCCGCTCGGCGTCATCCGCACGTCGAACGTCGGCTAAGGCCAGCGATCGGGGCGGAAGCCCCTTCGAGCTCTCCTCCCAGAGCCTCCTCCACCGCCCCTCCGGGGCGGTTTTTTTATGTCCGGCATTGGCCCTGAAATGCGAAGGCCGCATCAACCTCTTCAGGAGGGATGCGGCCGCCAAAAAACGCCTGGTCACTTCGGAAAAACACACCGAAGGTTCGCTCAAAGTCCGGGACGCACAAACCTGATCCGGACCGGCGGCAGTCCCCCGCCGCGAGAAGAACAATTAGCTGGACATCGTTACCGGATGGTTAGTGAGGATTTAACCAAAGATGAATTCCGGACTTTTTTGTAAATTTTTCGCGACATGCGCGCCATTTGGCGTGACGCAATCACGACAGGAAACGTCAGGATCTCGACAGGGTTCTGAGGTCCGTGGCGCCCAGCGCCATTTTTTGCGGCAAGAATTGTCGCTATTGCTTAAATTCGGGGTCTCTCACGCACAAAATACGCGCTTCGGCGATGTCGCAGACAGAACGCACGAGACCCCGTCCTTCCCGGTCAACCGATTGAAGAGGTTGATTTCTCAGCGAGAAACCTTAGGCTTGGTTTGCGGTATAAGAGGAGATTGGCTGGCGACAGGGTTCCGCGGCCAGGGCTGAATACGAACTCCCGCACCGTCCGCAGCAAGGGTGAACCCTGGCTTGTTTGATGCCGAACCCCCGGCTGCATCGTTGTTTCGGGTGACGGAGGATGTCGCGTCCGCCGTGGATTCCCGTTTGGATCTTGGCTGCAAAATAAGACTGGGAGGTCTTGCAACATGAAGAAACTCCTCGCTTCCACCATTCTCGCCGCTGGCCTCTATGCCATGGCGGGTTCCGCGCAGGCCGCGGAATGCGGTGAAGTCAGCATTGCCGAAATGAACTGGGCTTCTGCCGGCGTCGCCGCCCAGGTGGACAAGTTCATTCTGGAGAACGGCTACGGCTGCACGGTGACGCTGGTCACCGGCGACACCATGCCGACCTTCGCTTCCATGAACGAAAAGGCGCAGCCCGACATGGCGCCGGAACTCTGGGTCAACGCCGTGCGCACGCCGCTCGACGCTGCGATCAAGGAAGGCCGTCTCATCGAAGCCGCCAAGATCCTGAGCGAAGGCGGCGTCGAAGGATGGTGGATCCCGAAATTCCTCGCCGACGCGCACCCGGACATCAAGACGGTGCAGGACGCGCTGAAGCACCCGGAGCTCTTCCCGGCACCGGAAGACTCGTCGAAGGCCGCCGTTCACAATTGCCCGTCCGGCTGGAACTGCCAGGTCTCGACCGCCAATCTCTATCGCGCGCTGAACGCGGAGAAGGACGGCTTCCTGCTGGTTGATACTGGCTCGGCTGCCGGCCTCGACGGCTCGATCGCCAACGCGTTCGAAAAGAAGACCGGCTGGCTCGGCTACTACTGGGCACCGACCGCCATCCTCGGCAAATACGAGATGACCCGCCTCTCCTTCGGCGTCGATCACGACAAGGCCGATTGGGACGCCTGCACCGCCGTGCCGGATTGCCCGAGCCCGAAAGTCAATTCCTACCCGGTTTCCGACGTTTACACCGTCGTGACCAAGTCCTTCGCCGACAAGGCGAGCGTCGCCATGGACTACGTCAAGGCGCGCAAGTGGGACAATGGCACCGTCAACAAGGTTCTCGCCTGGATGGACCAGAACCAGGGCACCAACGAGGACGGCGCCAAGCACTTCCTCGCCGAGTTCCCGGATATGTGGACACAGTGGGTGAGCCCGGAAGTGGCCGAAAAGGTCAAGGCAGCGCTCTGACCGAAAATGACGGCAGGCGGACCGTGGAATCGGCCGCCTGCCCGTTCCGGTTTTGATGCCGGGACAGGGAACGATGGGGCGTCCTTGCGGGTTTCGTTTGAACGTTCATCGTCTCAGAGGCGGCGAACCGGGAGCCTTCGCGTCGCTATCAGGTAAGCGGGCGACACATTTCGCTGCCACAGTTTAAGTGCCGGGACCCAAAGAGGTCACCCAAGTGTGCGCCGTCACCGACCCGTTCGATGCCGAGACGCGGCCGGCTTAAAAAAAACTTCCGGCCAAGAAGGGGAAACAAATGGCCTCCATCTGCAGTGTCTTGCCAGCGTTGCTCTGCAAGTTCCCTGCCATTGACGAGAGCACGATCCGGCTCGCCCGCAAGGCTGTCGATGATAGCTTCAAGGGCTTCGTGCGATCCTATGGTAACGCCATCGACACGGTGGTCCAGCCGCTTCAATGGTTCCTGAACTACCTCGAAAGCCTGTTCGTCGGCTCCCCCTGGATTGTGATCCTGGCGGCGATGACCGCGATCGTCTATTTCGGCAGCCGCAACATCAACGTCACCATCGGCACCGCGCTGTCGATGATCGCCATCGGTCTTGTCGGGCTTTGGAATGACACCATGGTCACGCTCGCCATGGTCACCGTCTGCACACTGATCTCCATCCTCATCGGCATTCCGATCGGTATCCTGATGGCGCGCTCGGACCGGGTGCAGTCCTTCGTCAATCCGATCCTCGACGTCATGCAGACGATGCCGAGCTTCGTCTACCTGATCCCGGTCGTCATGATCTTCGGCATCGGCAAGGTGCCGGGGCTGATCGCCGTCGTCATCTACGCGGTGCCGCCGATGATCAGGCTCACCAATCTCGGCATCCGCCTCGTCGACAAGGAAGTGCTGGAAGCGGCCGACGCCTTCGGCTCCTCGACCTGGCAGAAGCTGAAGAACGTGCAGATGCCGCTGGCGTTGCCGACCATCATGGCCGGCATCAACCAGACGATCATGATGTCGCTGGCGATGGTCGTCGTCGCATCGATGATCGGCGTCGGCGGCCTCGGCAAGAACGTGCTGCAGGCGATCGCCAACCAGTTCTTCACCGTCGGCTTCCTCAACGGCTTTGCCCTTGTCGGTATCGCCATCATTTTCGACCGTACCAGCCAGGCCTTCGGCAAGCGGCTGCAAAAGCACTCGGAGGTTATCCATGGCTAGTCACGCGATCGAGGTGAAGAACCTCTACAAGATCTTCGGCCCCCGCGGCGTCGACTTCGTCGATGCCGTCAAGAAAGGCATGGGCAAGGCCGAGCTCAACGAGCAGCACGGCCACGTGCTCGGCCTGCAGGACATCAACATTTCCATGCCCGCCGGCAGCGTCATGGTGGTCATGGGTCTCTCGGGCTCCGGCAAGTCGACGCTGATCCGCCACATCAACCGGCTGATCGACCCGACCGCCGGCGAAGTGCTCTATGACGGCGTCGACGTCTGCAAGATGAACGACAACGATCTGCGCGAATTCCGCCGCCACAAGACGGCGATGGTGTTCCAGAAGTTCGCGCTGCTGCCGCACCGCACCGTGCTCGACAACACGGTCTACGGTCTCGAAATTCAGGGTGTGGAACGCAAGGAGAGCGAGAAGCGCGCCCGCGGCTGGATCGAGCGCGTCGGTCTCAAGGGCTTCGAGAACCATTACCCGAACCAGCTGTCGGGCGGCATGCAGCAGCGCGTCGGTCTTGCCCGCGCGCTGACCAACGATGCCGACATTCTCTTGATGGACGAAGCCTATTCGGCGCTCGACCCGCTGATCCGCGTCGACATGCAGACGGTGCTTCTCGACCTGCAGAAGGAACTGAAGAAGACCGTCGTCTTCATCACTCACGACCTCGACGAGGCGCTGCGCCTCGGCGACAAGATCGCGATCCTGCGCGATGGCCGCGTGGTGCAGCAGGGCACCGGCCAGGAAATCGTGCTGTCGCCGGCCGACGACTACATCACCGCCTTCGTCAAGGAAGTGAACCGCGGCCGGGTGATCAATGTCGAGACCATCATGCGGCCGATCTCCGGCAATGCCGAAGGCGTGCCGCTTGCAACCGGCACTGTACTGGAATCGGCGGCGCGCACGATGACCGCTGCCCGTGTGGGAACCGCCCACGTGGTCGATGAAAACGGCCGCCCGATCGGCGCCCTCGACCTTTCGACGGTCATCGCCGCGATGGTCACGCCGGTCAGCCACGAGGATCGCGCTGCGGCTTGAGACAAGCGATGATTGGGGCAGCGACCGACGCGGCCCCTCATCCGCCAGTCGGAACCTTCTCCCCGTCATGACGGGAAGAAGGGACTCGTAGCGCCCGCTCGCCTGGACACGAACGCCGTCGTATCCCGTCCGACTGGACGTCGTCGCGGATGGTGGCCCGATGTGAAACGCGGCCGTAGCCCTCGTCCCCTCGCCCCGCCCGCGGGGAGAGGGTTAGAGTGAAGGGCAAATCCCAGTGGTCTGAGAGATCAGTTCGTGGTGGTCGTCGCCGCTGAAGCAGCCGGTTCGGTAACGCTGGCAGCGCTTGCGTCTTCCTTCGGTGGCAGGAACTTGTCGAGCAGCGCGATCATGTCGTCGTCGCGCGACTGCGCCGTCTTGCCGCCCATGACGACGGCGACGAGGCGGGTGTCGCCGCGCTTGGCCGAGGTCACGAGATTGTAGCCGGAGGCGTCGGTGTAGCCGGTCTTGATGCCGTCGACGCCTTCGTAGCGCTTCATCACGCCGTTGTGGCCGCGCAGCTTCATGCCACGAAACTCGATCGTCTTGTTGGCAAAGAGCTGGAATTCCTGCGGAAAGTCGCGCATCAGCGCGAGGCCGAGCGTCGCCATGTCGCGCGCCGTCGTCACCTGGGCCGGGTCCGGCAGGCCGTTGGCGTTCTTGAAGACAGTGCTGGTCATGCCGAGTGTCCTCGCCTTGCGGGTCATCATCTGGCCAAAGGCGGTCTCGTTGCCGGCGAGCGTCTCACCGATAACGACGGCTGCGTCATTGGCCGAAAGCACGACCATGCCCATGACCGCTTCGCGCACGGTGATCTGGCGACCGGCGCCGACGGCAAGCTTGAACGGCTCCAGGCTGTTTGCGTGCTCGGAAACCGTCAGCTTCTGGTCCCATTGCAGGGTGCCGCTGCGCAGCGCTTCGAAGGCGAGATAGATCGTCATCATCTTCGTCAGCGACGCCGGGAAGTTCAACTCGTCGGCATTGTCGGCCTCAAGGATCGAGCCAGTGTCGGCGTTGACGACAAAATGGGCCTGCCCGGCGGCGGCAAAGGATGCGCTGCCAAGCAGCAGGCTTACGGAGACCGCCGCGGACGCGACCATACGGATAAGGGACTGCATATCGTGTTTTCTCGTTTCGACGCTATCGAACGACCTCGGAACGAAAATCGAGATCGAATTATGGAAGACGGACCGCGAAATACGGCAAGGGCCGCGTTTTCCACACGGCCAATATACCCTAGCCTTTTAAGGGCATGGCGACCGGGCGGCAAGCACCTGCGGCAATCGGCGCGCAAATATCGGGACCGGCGATGCCGCGACTGCCGATCCCGCCCGGGCGGCCCGTCCACCGTTTCACCGAGGTTTAACCTGATTGCGCCAAGGTGCGGATCTCCCAAGGCCGGCCCTGTCCGAACGACAGGACCGCCCGGGGTCATGATCACCGATGCCGAACCGCGTCCCAGTCATTCGTTTTTTAAGCCGCCATGCACCCGAACACAGCCACGGCAGACACCTCCACCGCGCGCCAGCGCGTGCCGGAGGCGTTCGATGCCGGGCTGGCGGAACTCGTCAACGGCCTTGCCGCGCTGCTTTCGGGCCTTGGTCTGTTCCTCATCGTCTTCACGCTGATCCCGTTTCAGGGCGCGGTGACGACGGATCCGAACGCGGCGAACGAAGGCAACATCATCAACCAGGTCGGCTACCTGGTGCTCGGCGCGGTCTATCTCTTCTCCATGCTGCTCACCGTCGACCGGCGGGTGCTCGCCCGCCTCGTCTCTCCGGCCTGGATCGCGATCTTCGCCATCGCCTACCTCTCCTGCCTGCAGTCCTATGACCCGGCCGCCTCCGCCCGCGGCCTGACGCTGAGCCTCGTCGCCATGATCATGGTGGCGGGCGTGCTGGTGCTGCCGAAGAGCGAGCGCGATTTCGTCAACGCCGGCGCCAATGCGATCCTGCTTCTGATCCTGATCGACTACGCCGCTCTCTTCGTGGCACCCGACCGCGCCATCCATTCGGCCTTCGGCGACGAGCCCTGGCATGCCGGTTTCTGGCGCGGCCACCTCCTGCACAAGAACGTCTCGGCGCCGGTCTTTTCCATCCTCTGCATGTTCGGCATTTATTGCCTGCGCGCCGGCGCGCCGCTTCGCGGCTGGGCGATCACGCTGCTGGCGGCCAATTTCGTGCTGCACACGGGATCGAAGACGACGATCGGATTCCTGCCGATCGCGATCGGCCTCGTCTTTGCCGGCCGCGCGGTGCGCAGCCCCGGGCTGATGATCCTTGCCCATCTCGCCATGTCAGTGCTGGTCTTCGGCCTGACGCTCGGTACCATCTATTCCGACATGCTGCTTTCGATCACCAAGGGGCTGATCGACGATGCGACCTTCACCGGCCGCGACGACATCTGGAAATTCGCGAGCGCCAGCATCGCCGAGCGCCCCTGGCTCGGCCAGGGCTATGCGAGTTTCTGGCTGTCGCCCGTGATCATGGGCATGGAGGCGAATTTCGAGGCGAGCTGGGACGTGCGCGGCATCGTCACCGGCCACAACAGCTATCTCGACGCGGTGCTGATGTTCGGCCTGCCCGGCGGCATCCTCATGACCACCCTGCTTTTCGTCAAACCGCTCTTCGACTACGCACGGGCCTATCGCCGACCGCAGGGACGCATCTTCGCCGATTTCTGCGTCATGGTGGTGATCTTCATGACCTACAACGCCATGCTCGAAAGCTTCTTCCTCAATCGCGCCGATCCGATGTGGCTGCTGACAGCACTTGCCGTCTTCGGCCTTGGGCTCGCCGGCCGCATGAGCATGCGCGCCGAACCGGAAGCCTCCCGTCGCTGAACGCTTGCCAAGACATAAAGATATCTTTATATCTTGTTGCAATCTATTCTAGCCGGGAAAAACCGATGACCGCAGCCTCCAATGCCCTCTCCGCTCTCATCGCCGAAAAAGGCGTTCTTCTCGCCGACGGCGCCACCGGCACATCGCTCTTTGCCATGGGCCTCGAAGCAGGCGAAGCGCCGGAACTCTGGAACGAAACGAAGCCGGAGAACATCACCAAGCTGCACCAGGATTTCGTCGACGCCGGCGCCGACATCATCCTCACCAACACCTTCGGCGGCACCCGTCACCGGCTGAAACTGCACCAGGCCGACGACCGCGTGCATGCGCTGAACAAGCGCGCCGCCGAGATCGCCCGTGCGGTTGCCGACAAGGCATCGCGCAAGGTCATCACCGCCGGCTCCGTCGGCCCGACCGGCGAACTGCTGATCCCGCTTGGCGCACTTTCCTATGAAGATGCGGTTGCCGCCTTCGTCGAGCAGATCGAAGGCCTGAAGGCGGGCGGCGCCGAAGTCGCCTGGATCGAGACCATGTCTTCGCCGGATGAGATCCGTGCGGCCGCCGAAGCGGCCGCCAAGGTCGGCCTTCCCTACGTCTATACCGGCTCGTTCGATACCGCCGGCAAGACGATGATGGGGCTGCACCCGAAAGATATCCATGGCGTTGCCACCGAGTTCGGCGACGGCCCGGTCGCCGTTGGCGCCAATTGCGGCGTCGGTGCTTCCGACATTCTCTCCTCGCTGCTCGACATGACGGAGGCAGCACCCGAGGCGACCGTGATCGTCAAGGGCAATTGCGGCATTCCGGAATTCCGCGGCTCCGAGATCCACTATTCCGGCACGCCGCCGCTGATGGCCGAATATGTGCGCCTTGCGGCCGATGCCGGCGCCAAGATCATCGGCGGCTGCTGCGGCACCACCTGCGGCCATCTCGCCGCCATGCGCGTCGCACTCGACGAACATGTGCGCCGCGAACGCCCGACGCTCGACCTGATCATCGAAAAGATCGGCCCGCTGCGCAACAAGACCGCCAACGAAACGGCGGCCGCGCCTGCCCGCGAGCGCCGCAGCCGCCGCGCCTGATCAAGCCAGGCAAGGCAAATCGACAAGCAAACGCCCCGGCATCGAAAGATCCGGGGCGTTTTCGTTTATGCGTCGATGTGGCGGCTGTCTTAAAGCGCGGCGTTGTCGAAGGCCTTGGCGTCCGTTGCCCGCTCAGCCACGGGCCTGCCCTTCGCCGCCTCGATGAAAGCTCGGTAGAAATCGAAGGCGCGTCCCATCTGGCGGGACCCTTCCTTGGAGAAGTGCCCGAAGTCCTCGAAGAGCGCGACGCCCTTGTCCTCGATCTTGCAGGTGTCGTCGTCGCAGAGATAGTCCATGAAGCTGACGACGGGATATTCGTCGGCGATATCCGCAACCACGTTCAGGACATCGCGGTCATATTCGCGAACGGTTTTTAGCACCGGCTCGCAGTGCCGGTCCGACAGGCCGAGCAGACGGGCTCTCGCAACGCAGAGCCCGGTATCGCGGCCGTCATGCGGCGTCGGCGCGACGAAGACGGGTTCGAAGCCGTTCGAGCGCAGCCAGGCAAAGGTTCCCCGCAGGCCGTCGATGAGAAGCTTCGTCTCGGTCGTCACCTCGCTGCGGCCATCGACCAGCACCTTCTCCTCCTTCAGGTACTGGCTGAGCTGCGAGGACAGAACGACGTAGCGGATCGACCGGTTGGCAAGCAGGAAACGGCGGACCTCTTCGTTGTAGCGGGCGCAATCGTCGGACCAGTCGCGACTGAGCCGCGGCATGATCGGCGACAGGTTCAAAAACGGCCCGCAATTATTCTTGGCAAGCTGCACCAGCCGCACGTCCGGCTTCGACGCGATAATGCCGTCGACGAGGTGCCGGGCGAAGGAATCGCCCCAGACGGCGACCTCGGGTTTCGGGTTAGAGGCGCAGCGCAGGTCGGCGACGGCATCGCATTTCTTGCCGAGGCCGACGCTCGGCTCCGAAAGCTGCGCAAGTTCGCGGTTCCGGGCGGCGAGACCGTCCGAACCGTCGAGCGTGAAGCCGAAGGCGATCGCCGCCGATCCGGCAGCAAGCGTGGCGCCAAACACCGCGCGACGGCTGAAGCGGCCCGGCTTGCGGAAGGGCTGCTCGACGAGACGCCAGCTGAGATAGGCAAGTACGAAGCAGAGCGCGATCAGGAGCGCGTAGCCTTCGGCCGGAATGTCCTCGATCGACCGCAAGCGCGCGAAGGCAAAGACCGGCTGATGCCAGAGGTAGAGGCTGTAACTGATGAGCCCGATCGCGACCAGCGGCTTCAGCGACAGCAGCCGGCCAACGACGGTATCGCTGCGACCGAAGGCGAGAACCAGCGCCGTGCCCAGCACCACCGGCACGGTCGTCGAGCCGGGATAGAAGGCCGATTCCACCACGAACAAATAACTCGCGACGATCGCCAGCAGACCGAGGGCTGACAGAAGCTCGCGGCTGCCTTTCGAAAGATCGAGCTTTTCGACGCCGACGAGCGCAAGCAGCGCACCGACGCCGAGTTCCCAGAACCGGCTTGGCAGCAGGTAGAAATTCGCAGCCCGGTCCAGGTTCGCAAAGACCTGGGTCGCCGCAAAACTCAGGAGCACGAGCGCCGCCACCACCTTCAACAGCGTTGCCCGCGAGAAGCGGTGAAGCAGCAAAAGCAGCAGCGGGAAGACCAGATAGAACTGTTCTTCGACCGCCAGCGACCAGGTGTGCAGCAGCGGCAGCAGCGCCGTGCTCGGCGCGAAATAGCCGGTCTGGTCCCAGAAGAAGAAATTCGAGGCGAACAGGTTCACCGCATAGAGGCTCTTGCCGAAGCTGTTGAGTTCCTCCGGCAGCATCCACATCAGCGCGAATGGAATGCAGACGGCGCAGACCAGGAGCAGCGCCGGTGCAAGGCGACGGGCACGCCGCTCGTAGAAACGGGCGATGCTGAAGTTCCCGTCGCTGATCTCGCGGTGGATGATCGCGGTGATGAGATAGCCGCTGATGACGAAGAAGACATCGACGCCGGAAAAGCCGCCAGAGACAAGGCCGAAACCGGCATGGAACAGGAGGACCGGGACGACGGCAAGCGCGCGCAGTCCATCGATTTCGGGTCTGTATTGCATCAGCAGAGGAAACACTCGGTGGCGGGGGCCGCTCGTTAACACAATCTTGACAATGGAACCATTGTCGCGCGGTCCGTATCCACATGCGTGCGTTCCAAGGTTCCCGGGGCATACGCCCGGGAGCGGGACCTGCGGGTAACTAGCAGGTCGAAGATGGCGACACTGGGGCTATCGCCGAATATGTCGGCGCCAGGCATCGAGCCCGACCTCGATATCCTTGCGGCCGAAACCGACGCGGAAGCGATCGGTGGCGACCGGCAGCAGATCGGATACAAAGAGGCTCGACGGCAAGAGCAGAACGCCAGCCTCCTCCACCAGCCCCCGGCAATGGCTCTCGACGCCATCGGCACCGAGATAGCGGGCAAAGCCGACGCAGCCCCCGTCAGGTGCCCGCCACTCATAGAGATCCGGGAATTCCGCAAAGAAGGCGCCGAGCCTCTCGAGATTGGCGGCAACGAGCGCCCGGTTGCGATCGAGGATAACGGCACGCCCCTTGAGCGCGATTGTCGCCAGCACTTCCGACGGCCGCGAATTGCAGATCGACAGATAGTGCTTCATCTTCTCCATGCGTTCGAGAAGCGCATGGTCGCGGCAGGCGATCCAGCCGATTCTCAGGCCCGGCAGGCCATAGGCCTTGGACATGACATTCAGCGAGATTCCACGGTCAAAAAGTTCGGCCGCCTGCGGCAGGCGCAGCGAGGCGTCACGCTCGAGCCCGCGATAGACCTCGTCGCTGAAGAGATGAATGCCGCGCTCCGCGCAGAGCTTGGCGAGCGCCGCGAAGGTTTCCTGGTCGGCAATGGCGCCGGTCGGATTGTTGGGGAAATTCACACAGATCAGCTTCGTGTTGGGTTTCAACGCCGCACGCACGTCGGCGATATCGAGCCGCCAATTGTTCTCGGGGCGAAGCGGCACGCCGGTCACCGCGCCGGCGATCGTCACCGGAAGGGTCTCCATCGACTGGTAGTTCGGCACCGTCACGATCGCGTGGTCGGCCGGCCCGAGCAGCGCCAGCATGGCGCAATAAAGCCCCTCCTCCGCGCCGGCAAAGCAGAGGATATCGGCAGCCGTCAGCCCTTCATAGGTCGCAGCGATCGCTGCCCTCAGCGCCGGTGCGCCATAGGTCTCGGTATAGCCGAGCGTGATGTTGTCCCAGGCGGCGCGGTCCTCCGCGTCGGCAAGCGCCAGAAGATCGCTCATGCTGGTCGTCTGGCTGTCGCTCGCGGTCATATGGTGGCGGGCGCTGAACTCCCAGCGGGAGAAATGGGTTTCGAGCCGGAAATCGGGCAACGTCGTCATGGATATTTCCTCCTCTCGCGGCTGAGGCGCACGCGAACGGTTATGGGTCAGGCAAGTCCGAAGAGCCGCGAAGCGGTCTCTGTCCGAAATATTGCGCGCAGCAATCAGGGCGCCTCGCCGCGGGCCGCAGCGAGATAGTTGTAGATCGACGCGCGCGAGGCGCCGATGAGGCTGGCAAGGTGATCGACCGCGTTGCGCGTCTGGAAGAGGCCGCGTTCGTCGAGCGCTGCCACCAGCGCCACGCGATCGACGCGCTTGAGCGCCGAGAGCGCCAGCCCCCGCTCCTTCAGCCAGCCATGCAGAGTCGCGTTGATCTCCTCGCGCCAGTCGCGCGAAAACAGCGCCTGCGGCTTCGGCTGCTCGGCGCCGGCGAAAGCCGAGAGCAGCTTCACCGCCTGATCGATCATCGACATGTCGAGATTGATGCAAAGCAGGCCGACCGCGTCGCCCGTCCCGTCGCGCAGAACGGCTGAGATCGACTTGAAGCGCCGGCCATCCCCGCCGGTCTTCTCATAGGGACCAAGCACTGCGTCAGTGCTGCCGAGGGCTGAAAATTCCTCTTCGATCAGCGAGTCTTCGCCGACCGCGCGACCGGAGAAACAGTTCCAGATCCCCGCGATCGTACCGGTTCGGAGATCGTGCAGCACAACCTCCCCATGCGGATAAAGAAGCGCGCTGATCGCAGCCGCCGTCGGCGCGTGCGTTGCAAGGATCGAGGTGAAGGCGGGTGCTATGGTCATGGCTCGCATATGCCCATACCTGGACTATTTGTCAATATTAGACTATATGTTCAAGACCTGCATATTCGCCACCGCTTGCGCACCCGTGACCGCTGGCCTATCCCCGATGAAAGAGAGATTCGCTGCTTTGCAGCGGTTCAACGTGCCACACCGCGCCTTGCGTCCCGCAGAACGCACCGCGCGGCCGCAGACGGGAGACAGTGACATGAACGCCGGCCCAGCCTCCTTTCCCGACCGGGACACAGTCGCCGAAAAATTCGGGAGTTTCAGCGAAGCCGACCAGTCCTTCCTGCGCCTGCTGATGGAAAACCCCGAGCAGGACGAGCGCCTGATGGACGGCCTCTACCGCCACCTCGACATCGCCTCGGAGGCGAAGTTCCTGAATTCGCTGAAACTCGAAAAGCTCGGCCAGTGGCTCGGCAGCCATGCACCGGCGCGGCTGCAGATGCGCCTGATGGAAGCCGGCCGCTCCAGCCAGCATGCAGCCTACCAGGCGTTCAAGGCGGGCCTGTCGAAGGCCGGTGGGCTGGAACGCGCCTTTCCGAAGGCGTGAGGCGACAGGGGATCGACGCTCGCGCGTGACGGGTGCCCCCTCACTGTCCTGCCGGACATCTCTCCCCGCAGGCAGGGAGAGAGCCGCTAGGCGCACCCTCCGGTGCCAGGCCTCAACGTCAGCGACAATCTCAGCCTTCACGGTGAGCGAAACGGTTGCCACTTGTTCCCCTCTCCCCGTCATAACGGAGAGAAGGTGCCGGCAGGCGGATGAGGGGCAAACCCTGACCACGCGGTTGAGGGCTGCCCCCACCCGACATCACTTGCCGGAACCGCCGAGCCCCTTGGAGAGCCGCACCAGATTGACGAATTCGCTGCGATAGCCGAACGGATCGGCGCCCTTGGCGGCTGCGGCGAGATCGATGACTGCGTCATAGGAATAGTCAGCGAGCGCCGTCACGCCTGCAAGCTTCTGCCCGAAGGCCGCCACTGCCACCGAGAAGCGCACGTCATTGGACGCCTCGGCGAGCGACGGCACCGCATTCGCCTCGGTCACCGGCGTGGTGATCAGCTCGCTCTTGTCTCCATCCGGCTTCTTGTAGCGGATCTTCAGGAAGGCGAGTTCGCCGCTGCTTGCGCTCACCTCTGCCGCCGGCTTTTCCGCCTCTGCATAGCGCAGGTCGTCGTTGAGCACCGCCGGGCTGCCCTTCGGCGTCACCTCGTAGATCGCCGTCACGCTGTGACCGGAACCGATGTCGCCGGCGTCCACCTTGTCGTTGTTGAAGTCCTCGCGCTTCAAGGCGCGTGTCTCGTAGCCGATCAGCCGGTATTCGGCGATCGCGGCCGGATTGAACTCCACCTGCAGCTTGACGTCCTTGGCGATCGGGAAGAGCGAGGACCCCGCCTCCTCCACTAGCGTCTTCTGCGCCTCGGCCAGAGTATCGATATAGGCGGCCGTGCCGTTGCCGTTCTGGGCGATCGTCTGCATCAGCGCGTCGTTATAATTGCCGCGGCCGAAGCCGAGCACGGAGAGGAAGATGCCGCTTTTGCGCTTCTCCTCGATCAGCCGCTTCAGGTCCTCGTCGCTCGACGGGCCGACATTGAAGTCACCATCCGTCGCCAGCATGATGCGGTTGACCCCGCCCTTGACGAAGGCCTTCTCGGCAAGCCCGTAGGCCGCGTCGATGCCTTCCGCACCGGCGGTCGAGCCGCCGGGCTGCAAGGTATCGATCGCAGCGAGGATCTTTGCCTTGTCCTTGACCGCCGTCGGCTCCAGCACGGTTCCGGCGTTGCCTGCGTAGGTGACGATCGAGACCGTATCCTCGGGCTTCAGCTTCTCGACCAGCAGCCGGAAAGCGCCTTTCAAGAGCGGCAGCTTGTCGGGCTCGTCCATCGAGCCCGATACGTCGATCAGGAAGACGAGGTTCGCCTTCGGCGCTTCCGCCGGCACGACGTCGTAACCCTTGATCGCCACATGCAGCAGCCGCGTGCCACCATTCCACGGCGTCGGCGTCAGCGTCACCGTCGCCTTGAAGGGTTCGGCAGCGCTTGCCGGCCGCGGCCAGTCATAGGGAAAGTAGTTGACCATCTCCTCGACCCGCACGGCGTCGCGCTCGGGCATCTGCCCTTCCATCAACGAACGGCGCACGAAAGCATAGGATGCCGTGTCGACGTCGACCGAGAAGGTCGAGACCGGATCGGTCGCAACGCTCTTCACCGGATTGGCGTCGGCCTTGCCGAAGCGCTCGCGGTTTTCCACGGGTGCCGGCTGCATCTCATCCTGAATCGTGGGCGCCGGCAGGTATGTCATCTGCGGCTGCGCACCGCCGACTGCCGAGAGCGGAGCGACGCTGTCGCGCGCAACACTGTTGGCCATCGCATCGGCCTGCGCGGCAGGAGCCGCAGCCTCGCTCTCGGCCTCTACGGTCGCGGGCACCTCCACGGTTTTCGCTTCCTGCTGGCGCGCGCGTTCGTCGGCGGCCGCCTTCCTGGCGGCGACCTGGGGCTCCGGCTTTTGCCGCGCCTCTTCCTTGGTGAGTTCACCCTTCAGCGCGATCTCCTGCGCAGGCTCGCCGAAGGGCGCACCGTCGCGCGTGAGTTCAAACGTCAGGAAAGCGGCGGCGGGCACGACGAGAAGGGTTGCCAGTGCCGATCCTGCAAGCAGTTTCCGGTTCATGATGGGGCTCCATATCCGGTTGAAGATGGAGCTTTGACGAACCGGCCGAACCGATCCTTGGGTGGCATTCGAATTTTCTTGCGGCTCGTCGAAGGCCTGCATGGCCAAGGCGAGCGCACGGGCGCGCGCTTCCGCAGAAGCCTTCGGCGGGTTCATCCGGCCAAGCTTTTCGAAATCGTCGCTCATGGTCACACTGCCTCCTTGCCGAGCAATGTCTTCAGACGCTTGCGCGCTTCATGCACATGCCAGGATATGGTTGCCTCCGAACAGCCAAGCACGTCGGCGGCCGCCGCATGGCTCAAGCCTTCGGCATAAACGAGCAGCACCGCATCGCACTGCTTTTCCGGCAGTTCCCGGACCGCGGCCCAGAGCGCCTCGCGCTGCTCTTCGTCGGGATCCTGAGGGGGCGCTGCCGTCGCCTGCTCGCTGGCATAGGCCCGCATGCGGCTGTTGTCGCGCACCTGCCGCCGCCTATGGTCGCGCGCGGCGTTCAGCGTCAGCGTATAGAGCCAGGTGCGAAACCGGCTGGTGCCGCGAAAGCCGCGAATGGCGGCACCCAGCCGCAGGCAGACATCCTGGGCGATGTCCTCTGCGTCAGAGACGTTTCCGGACCATCGCCAGGCGACCGCATGGACAAAATCATAGTGTCGCTCGACCAGCTGGCCGAAAGCCTGTCGGTCTCCACCTACCGCCTTCTCGACGAGTTCAGCGTCCAAATCCGTGCCCGCCCTCACCTCATTTGAACCTTAGACGTTGCAGGCTGCCCGTTCCTTGGGTGGGCGGCACATTTTTTTTCGGGGGAGGAGGAAAAGTGTGCGGTTTTCCGCCCGAATCCGCGCCCAAGGAAAGTCAGCGTGGAAATTTTCCGACGACGGCGATGATCGGCCCCATCGGAAACAGCCGATCGTGGCGGTTGATATCAGGCGCATAGACGCTCGAAATCGTGCCGTCGAGGAAGAGCGCATTGGGGCAATCCAATGTATCGCGAAACAGCGTCGCGAAATCGTGGAACCGCACCGGGCGCTTCGAGACGACGAAAACCACCTCGCCCTCGGCCGTCACGCCGACGCCGTTGCGGGTCTTGTAACTGGTGCTGTCGGGCAGGAAGCGAGGATGCAGCGTGCCGTCGATGACCAGCATCGGCCCGGATTGCGTGGCAAATCGCGGCGTGAGCCTGGCGTCGCGATAGGCGTCCGCCGCCATTACCCCCGCTTTGCCGTCGTCGACATAAAACACCCCGTTCGGCAAAAGGTGGAAATTGCCCCAGCCGGAATTGGTGTTGAGCGGCGCCTGCTCGCGCCCCTCCTCGATATGCAGGCCGACCGGCGACAGATCGTCGTGATACATGCCGCCGTTCATGGCGAAGCGCATATATTCTTCGCGATGGCGCAGTTCGAGCGACAGCGCCCGGAAGGAGCGGAAGGGCACGCCCGCCTGATCCTTGTTGTAGAGGCGGATATCGGTTGTCGCCGGATCGAAGCTGCAGGCGACATAGTCCTGGCCAAGGTGGCTGACATCGCGGCAGGCGCCGAGCGCAGGCCCGGCAAGACCGGCCGAAAGAACGGCACCGACGAGAAAGGGTTTTGGAAAAAGCGGCATGGCGAAAGGTCCAATCGAATCAGCCGCCAAGCATGCCTGAGATTGCGGCTTATTCTGGCGCGGGCACAGGCGAAATCATACGCTTGGCGACTAGCCGCCGACGATCGCCGCCATGGTGGTGACGAGACCGGCGATGCCGGCGAGACTTGCAAGGCCGAAGATCGCGCAAAGGCAGGCAAAGCCGCCGACGCCTGCAAGCAGATAGGATTTGGGATCGCGGTTCAGCACATCCTGCGACAGCGACAAAAGCAGCCGCTTCTCTCTGAGCGTCGTTGCCACCTTCACCGCATGGCGCCTCGCTTCTTTCTGGACCTCGCCGTAATTGTTGCCGATCGCCCAGAACGTGAGGAACAGGCCGAGCGCGCTGACGGTCAGCGCAAATTTCCTGAGGATGTCGATGGCATCGGGCAGAAGATCGCCGGTGAGAACCGATCGGTCCACCAGCGCATCGAAGCCGGCAATGCAGGCGGTGATGACGGCCGCATGGCCGGCGCCGATCGCCAGCAGGCGCTTGAAAGCGTCCCCCAAAACCTGGCTGTTGGCCGCGTGAATACTGTCAAGCCGAGATATCTGCGCTTGCACGTCCTCGCGCGACAGGTGCGGAGGATAGTTGCTCACGGATACGACTGGGCTACCTCTCATACGATGGACTCCAACGCCACGCCGTCCAGATCGTTATAAATTCGATAATATTACCTTTCCACGACACCTCCAATTTTAGTCATTTTGGAGATTTGCACCATCTTTGCGCGCCAGAGTGGAGACCGGCGCTCACACTTCAAGCGCAGACATATGGAAGCGCAACTGCTCGGGCGGGTAGCGATATTGGCTCCCGATGGGACAGGCAGCGCGCGATAGACAGCCATTCGCAAGGCAGCCCGCCCTGCCCGCGTCCGTGCGCAGATGGCCGCGACAACGCCCGACATCGAAGCGTTCCCCTGCAAGCGCCGACGCCGGACAGCCCGAGATGCACGGCTTTTCGAGACAGTGGTCGCAAGGGTGGCTGGCGCTCGCTTCACCTGTCTCGCCAAGCGGGATACCGAAAGCAAGTGCGCCGCGGTAACCGTGCCACAGGCCGAAACGCGAATGGATGAGAATGCCCAGCGGTGACGGTTTCAGGCCTTCGGCCCTCATCGCCCACTGCTGGAACGGCTGCCACGGGGGATCCGACGGAAAGAAGGCGGTCGCCCCCTGCTCGCCGGCGACCGGATTGATGACGGCCTTCGACCAATTGTCGAGCGGATCGGCGCCGCCGCCATCCGACCGGGCTTGCCGCCACGCGCTGAACGGCTGCCACAGCGAACCGCCGATATTGCCAATCAGCACCACGCTTGCCGCAAGGCGGCCATCGACGAGCAGCGGTGCGGCCTCACCGGAGGCGAAATTCACGGTTCCGCGCAAAAAAAGACCGTGCGGCGCCAGCGCCGCACGGATCGTTTCGATTGTCTTGTCCGCTGTCGCGGAAGGCGCCGTCATTTCGGTTTCGGCCCCTGGTGTTCGTAATGCGGGCGCCAGACCTCCTTCTGGATCATGTCGGCCACCTGCGCCGCGCCGCCTTGCTCCCTGGCTCGCTCGGGACCCTTTCAGGTGAACGCGTCGGGCATCGAGTCCTTGCGGCTGGCGATGAAGGCCTTGAGCTTTTCGTCGATCTCAGGATCGAGGTAAGGCGCCTCGTAATGTTCCAGCCAGCTGCGGCACAGCGCATTGGCGCGCTGTTCGATGCGCTTTTCGCCTTCCACTTCCCACTGTTCGAAGGAGTTGTTGTCGGCAAGCGGCGAACGGTAGAACGCCGTCTGGAAGTTGGCCTGGGTATGCGCGCAGCCGAGATAGTGGCTGCCCGGACCGACTTCGCGGATCGCGTCCAGCGCCTGGGCGTTTTCCGAGAGGTCCACGCCTTCGGCCATCTTCTGCATCATGCCGAGCTGGTCCTGGTCGATCATGAACTTCTCGTAGGACGAGATCAGACCGCCTTCGAGCCAGCCGGCAGCGTGCAGCACGAAGTTGGTGCCGGCAAGAAGCGTCATGTTCAGCGTGTTGGCCGATTCGTGCGCTGCCTGCGCGTCCGGAACCTTGGAGCCGCAGAGCGAACCACCGGTACGGAACGGAAGCTTCAGGCGACGCGCGAGCTGGGCTGCGCCATAGGAGACGAGCGACGGCTCCGGCGTGCCGAAGGTCGGCGCGCCCGACTGCATCGAGATCGAGGCGGCAAACGTGCCGAAGAGCACCGGCGCGCCCTTGCGGATGAGCTGGGTGAAGGAGGCACCAGCGAGAACTTCTGCAAGGATCTGCGTCAGCGTGCCGGCGACCGTCACCGGGCTCATGGCGCCCGACAGGATGAACGGCGACAGCACGCAGGCCTGGTTATGGCGGGCGTAAACCTTGAGCGCGCCCACCATGGTCTCGTCGAAGACCATCGGCGAGTTGGCGTTGATGAGGTTCAGCGTAACGCAGTTGTTTTCGACGAAGTCGTCGCCGAAGACGATCTTCGCCATGGCAATCGTGTCTTCCGCCCGCTCCGGCGCCGTCACCGAGCCCATGAAGGGTTTGTCGGAATATTTGATATGGCTGTAGACCATATCGAGGTGGCGCTTGTTGACGGGGATGTCGACCGGCTCGCAGACCGTGCCGCCGGACGAGTGCATCGACGGCGCCATATAGGCGAGCTTCACGAAGTTGCGGAAATCCTCGATCGTCGCATAGCGGCGATTGCCTTCCAGATCGCGCACGAAGGGCGGGCCGTAGACCGGCGCGAAGATCGTCGCCTTGCCGCCGACCTGGGCGCTGCGCTCCGGATTGCGGGCATGCCAGGTGAATTCGGACGGTGCCGTTTTCAGAAGCTCGCGGCAGAGACCCTTGGGGAAATGCACGCGCTGGCCGCGCACGTCGGCGCCGGCCTGTTTCCAGAGTTCGAGCGCCTCGGCGTCGTCACGGAACTCGATGCCGATTTCCTCGAGGATCGTATCGGCATTGCGCTCGATCAGCTGCAGGCCTTCCTCGTCGAGCACCTCGTATTCGCGAATCTTGCGCTGGATATAGGGCAAAGACGGCCCCGGGCCGCCGCCGGTGCGCGATGCGCGCCTTGCTGCTGCTCCCCGTCCCTCGCCGCGTGCGCGGCGACCGCCGCCTTCAACCGCGCCCTGATCTGTCACGTCGCTCATTCGCTTTTCCTCTCCCGCGCATCACTTTTTGCGCCTTCAAGCATCATTTGACCTTAATGCTACCAAGCATCAGGGGCCTTGCGGGTCTCAATGCGCCAAGGCGTGGCGCAACTCGAACACTGCCGAGCGGCGACAAGGGGGCGTAAAAACCGCGTGGCGCGAATATATTGTTTTTGTTAAGAATATACAGGCGGCAAAAGAAGCCGCCCTCCCGTCGCTTTTTGTCATATGCGACGTCGCTTTCGAAAACAGATTTTTAGACATCGACCGCTATGGATTGATGGACGCGTCCGAAAATTTCGCGCGACCGTGCCAGGAACCGAGGAACCCCAATATGGCAGACGATGAAATCATTCTCGAGGACCTTTCCGACGAAGAACTCGTGCAGCAGATGCACGACGACCTCTATGACGGCCTGAAGGAGGAAATCGAGGACGGGACCAACATCCTGCTCAAGCGCGGCTGGACGCCTTACGACGTCCTGACCCAGGCGCTGGTCGAAGGCATGCGCATCGTCGGCATCGACTTCCGCGATGGCATCCTGTTCGTGCCGGAAGTGCTGCTCTCGGCCAACGCCATGAAGGCCGGCATGACCATCCTGCGCCCGCTTCTCGCCGAAACCGGCGCGCCGAAGCTCGGCAAGATGGTGATCGGCACCGTCAAGGGCGACATTCACGACATCGGCAAGAACCTCGTCGGCATGATGATGGAAGGTGCGGGCTTCGACGTCGTCGACCTCGGCATCAACAACCCGGTCGAAAACTATCTCGAAGCGATCGAGCGCGAGCAGCCGGATATTCTCGGCATGTCCGCGCTTCTGACCACCACCATGCCCTACATGAAGGTCGTCATCGACACGCTCAAGGAAAAGGGCCTGCGCGACGACTACGTCGTTCTCGTCGGCGGTGCGCCGCTCAACGAGGAATTCGGCAAGGCCGTCGGTGCCGATGCCTATTGCCGCGATGCGGCGATTGCGGTCGAAACCGCCAAGGACTTCATGAAGCGCAAGCACAACCGCCTGGCCGGCTGAGCTTCGGACAATCCGAAATGACAAAGCCGGCCGCGTGGGTGAAATCCGCGGCCGGCTTTCCTATGTCTGGCGAGCGTGCCTGGCAGGTTTGCCGGGTTAGTTGACGGAGTTTGCCACCTTCTTGCCGGCCGACTGTGTCGCGTTGACCGTGTTTGCGGTATCCTGTCCGATGCCGCGGATGGTGTTGCCGCAGGCGGTAAGCGTCGAAAGGGCGACGAGAACGGCGCCGACGGTTGCAAGGGTCTTTACTGTCATGGTCAGGGTCCTTCCCGCTGATAGCCACATGGAATCAAGATGGAAAAAGTATCGCCCGCAATAGAACGTGCACAACCGGAAAAAGTTCACGTGATCGGTTGCGGCGCCATCGCCCGCGAAATCCTGGCGATCTGCGAGGCGAACGGGCTTGGCCATATCGACCTCAACTGTCTGCCCGCCATCTGGCACAACACGCCCGACAAGATCACCCCGGGCATTCGCGACGCCATTGCCAAGGCCCGCGCCGAAGGCTTCGAGCGCATCTTCGTCGCCTATGCCGACTGCGGCACCGGCGGCCAGCTCGACCGACTTCTGGAGGAGGAAAAGGTCGAGCGTATCCCCGGTCCGCACTGTTACTCCTTCTTTGCCGGCAACGATGATTTCGCCCGCCGTTGGGACGACGACCTCACCGCCTTCTTCCTCACCGACTTTCTCGCCCGCCAGTTCGAGGCCTTCGTCATCGAACCGCTCGGCCTCAACCGGCACCCGGAGCTCCGGGACATGTATTTCGGCCACTACCGCAAGCTCGTCTATCTCTCGCAGCAGGAGGATGAAGGCTTGCAGGAGAAGGCGAGGAAGGCCGCCGAGCGGCTCGGGCTCGAATACGAATATCGGTTTACCGGTTACGGCGATCTGACGACGTCGCTGCTGACGGCGTGAATTAGCGACATCATCAAGCTGAAATCGCAGACCCGAAACAGAGACTTTACGTCGAATCCAATATAGGGTACCCCCCTATATAATATTGGAGGCATCGACATGGGCAATCACGACCGCGACCATCATCACCACCACGGACACCACGGGCATTCGCATGACGACGCGCGCGTGCTCGCGGCCAGCCATGATCACGTCTTCCTCGGCGGCAATCACGAGCGTAACGAGCGGCGGACCTGGATTGTCATCGCGGTGACCGCAACGATGATGGTGATCGAGATCGCAGCAGGTCAGATCTTCGGCTCGATGGCGCTGGTTGCCGATGGCTGGCACATGTCGACCCATGCGGCCGCGATGCTGATCGCAGCGCTTGCCTATCTCTATGCACGCAAGCATTCGAACAATCGCCGCTTTACCTTCGGCACGGGAAAGCTCGGGGACCTCGCCGGCTTTTCGAGCGCCATCGTGCTGGCCCTGATCGCGCTTCTGATCGGCTGGGAGAGCCTGCGCCGCCTCAACGCTCCGGTGACGATCGATTTCAGCGAGGCGATCCTCGTCGCTGTTGCCGGCCTCATCGTCAATCTCGTCTGCGCCTGGCTCTTGAAGGACGATCACGACCATCATCACCACGATCATCACGGCCACCACCATGGGCACCATGGTGGGCAGGATCGCAACCTGCGCGCCGCCTATCTGCACGTCCTTGCCGACGCGCTGACCTCGGTGCTCGCCATCGTCGCCCTTGGTCTCGGCGCAATCTATGGCTGGCTGTGGCTCGATCCCGCCATGGGCGTCGTCGGCGCACTTGTCATTGCGCGCTGGTCGTTCGGCCTCCTTCGCGATACCGGCGCGACATTGCTCGACTATATCCCCGATGGCGAAGACCTGCCGGACGAGATCGGCGAGATCGTCGCCAGGGAAGACGCCGAGATCGTCGATCTGCACGTCTGGCAACTCGGGCCCGGCCACCACGGTGCAATCGTCTCGCTCGTCGCCGACAACCCGCGGGCACCGTCCTATTATCGCGAAAAGCTTGCCGCCATTCACGATTTGTCGCATGTGACCGTGGAGGTGGAACCACGGGCCGCATAGCGGCGGCGCCCGAAACCGGAGTTTGCGATGACCCATACCATCCGCGAGAAGCAGAAGCTCATCAACAGGGTCCGGCGCCTGCGCGGCCAGATGGAGGCGGTCGAGCGGATGCTGGAGGAGGAGAAGGGCTGCGCCGAGGTCATGCAGGTGATCGCCGGCATCCGCGGCGCGGTCAACGGGCTGATGGCGGAAGTGGTCGAAGACCATATCCACATGCATGTCGCCGCAGCCGAGCTGTCGCAGAAGGACCGGCAGGAAGCGGCGGCCGAACTGGTGGATGTGGTGCGCGCCTACCTGAAATAGCGTCGCTGCCGCGCACTTTGTTTAAGGTCACACCGTTGCCGCCGAGAACCATGCTGTGCTCGGCGATGGCGACCGGTCATGCTTTCTGCCAGCTCACAGACTGACCGCGAAGTCCTGCCGGTCGCACGCTTCCGGCCGCAACAGCACGTCGTCCGCCTGATCGCCGGTGATCGCGTTCCGTCAGGGGCCGACGATCCGGCTTCCGCCCGGGCCCCCTCATTGCCGGGCCCCTTGCGAGGTCCCCTCCTTCGCCGTCTGAACTCTTAATTTGAAACCATGTTCGCGCCAGCCCGTTTAGCTGGCGTAACTCATCCCTGTCGCTTCCTCAGCCGCCTGACAATTGGCCGTCTTTGCGCCAAGCACGGAGCCAGAACGCGGGAGCGTCCCATGACCAAGAATTTCACGAACGACAAAAAGAGACTGCTTCACGGCTGGGATGCGGTCTACGATCTCGAAGAGTTCATTCTGGCCTATCACTTGGCACCGCTGGCAGCGCGCGACATCTTCGCAAAAGTCGGCCCGCGCAGGCTCGATCTGGCGAATGCGATGGATGCGCGCAGCACAGCGACGGGCGACGAAGCGAAACGCGCGCTCCGCCAAAACATACCTCCCGGTGCTTGAGTGAAGTTCGTTGCGCTGGCGCGACAACGCGTGCAGGGTGCTTCATCGACGGCGATTGAAGCGGGCGCCGTCGCCTACGGGCCTTCGTGCCTGGGCCCCAACCAAAGGAGGACGCAATGTCTTCCAGCAATCCAGAACATTATCTTCACTCCGACGACCTCAGCCTTCTGGTCGAGGTACTCGCCGCTGCCGGCTACTACGGAACGACCACGACGGCAGACCCGGGCGGACGGCTTGCCGCCACGCGCTTCCTGATTGCGGCACTCGAAAGCGGCGTCGACAGCCACGCCACTCCGGAGGCGGCGCTGGCCGAGCCGGGCACTGCCGCGGAGTTTCCGAGGGCCCCTTCCCGTCCGGCGCCTTATGAGCAATTCAGACAGGCTGCAGTTGATCGAAAGACCGGCAGCGTGCCCCGCTGAGCCACCATCGTGGGTTTCCAGCCCACCCATCTAACCCCTATCTTCCGGCGGCCGGGGCGGAAGCTGGATCGTGCCCCTGCGTATGCGGTCTTTGAGATTGAGAATATCGAGAAGATCATCCGCTTCGTCGCGCGGCAAGTTGGACATCAGATAACCGTCAACAACAACCGGTTGCCCGGTGAAGACATCGACAACCGCCCAAACATTGTTGGCTTCGACCTTGAGACCGTACCTTAGTGTTGTCATCAGCCCAGTCCGTAATCGGGGTTTACCGCCTGCCCTTGCTCAGCCACATGCGGCATGGCGGGGCGATCGCTCGCATTGCCCTGAGGTGGCCTGAAGGCCCAGACAAGAAAAACCGACAGGGCGACCAGAAACAGTGAGAAGACCAAACGGGAGGACATCGCGCCTCTCCTTCATCGAATGAGGCCATCGCGGCTGGGGGGTGTCACGCGGCTGGGGAAAGAAAGCGCGCAATAACCTTCTGCAGGGTCTCGGCAGCCGCTCGGTTCAGCGCGACCTCGATCTGGCCGTCGTCGCATTCCAGGCAGAGAGTGCCGATCAGCGGCGCCTTGTGCAGGGTGATGATTTCGCTCTGGTAGAGTTTGTTCGGCTCGGACATGACAGTCTCCAGTTCCAAGCGACGAGCTTAACACATCCTCGATCGGCACGTGGCTTTTATCACGCGAGCAGCGAGAAACTCGGGAGAAACACCGGCGTCGCGCCAAAAACACTTTAAATCTGCGTCGGCAGACACACGCGCCTCAATTGAAACTCAATCGACGCGCAATAGTATATCCAAGTAAATTTGGCCGATGTGGCTTTCGCGGTATCAGAATTTCTAACCGCACCTATTCTCCTAAATTTTCGAACGACACGCAAGCTTCGGATCCAGTGCTTGGTCCATGCTTCGCCTCGAAGCACATCGCGCATTGTAACGTCTGTTCGTTCCCCGAACCTTGGTTGATCGGTCGATAACCGGCTCATCGCAGCCGACCGACCGTGCCTGCCCACACCTAAAAGGACTGAGACCACTATGAACGCTTTATCTTTTACGAAACGCATCATCCGCGGCCCCCGCGACCAGTCGCCGGTTCACCGCTTCCAGGTCGGCCAGCTTGTTCGGTCGAAGGGAGCGCTGACCAGAGAGTCGATCATCGGGGACACCTACCGCATAACCGCCACGCTCCCCATCCGCGACAATGCGCCCCAGTACCGCATACGCAGCAGCGACGAATGCCATGAGCGCGTGACCGATGAAGGCAATCTCGAACTGATTCGTCCCGCCGATGAGCGAATGGCCCTGGCCGAACGGGCCTTCAAGTCCAGACACGCCCTTTAGATCCAAACCATCTTCCTAACAGATCAGCTGCAGGAGGCGATCATGAAGTACCACATACCGGCTCAGATCTATCTATTCGACTACCGCGGCCTGCTTGCCTGGATCGCCCTTTCGCTGGCGGTCGCCGTCGTCGTGACCACGATCCTTTTCGGGCGGATCTTGTGACGGCCCGTCTCTGGCCGGCCTGGCTTACCGCCAAAAGGATTACGACCATGCCGCTGACCTTTCCGAACCCATGCCGAAGCTTCGATGAAGCGCGCAAGGCCGTACGTTTCCTTGGCCACGATGGCATGTTCGAAGTGCCCTTCTATGTTGAGGCGGCCGCCCTCTCCCGTGGCGCGCCCACCCGGACGACCGAAGCAGCCTGCTTGCTGGCCTTCGATGCCGCGCGCAACGCAATCCACGAGGCCGCGACGGCAGCCTATGCCAAGGGGCGCCGGACGATCTATGTCCTCACCGCCGATGACTTTCGCTAGGTCCCGGGCCAAAACGCAGCACCCGTTCGACCAACACCCCTTGGCCTAGCAGGGGTCTCCGCCTTATGCGCAACGCCCCGCAGCGGCCGAAAGGGCGTGGCAATCTCAACCGCACTGTTGAAATGCGTCCTGCTCTCCTGTGGGCGACGCCATGGCGAGCGCTTGTCGCCGGCGCCTTTGCTATTATTATTCCGCCAATTCCAAACCCGTACCCGTGCATGCCACACCCGGCAGTTTCACGGACCTTCTGAAATCACCAGGCGACAGAACTTTCATGAAACTTGGATTCATCGGCACCGGCGCACTCTCCTCGGCGATCGTCACCGGCCTCAAGACGCTTCCCGGCGAGATCACCACCGTCGTCCTTTCGCCGCGCAACGAAGAGATCGCTGCGGGCCTTGCCGCCCGCTTTCCTGACGTGACTGTCGCTGCCGACAATCAGGCGGTGCTCGACGCCTCAGACACGGTCATGCTCGGCGTCCGGCCGCAAATCGCCCGCGACGTGCTGCCGACCTTGCGCTTTCGCCCGGATCACCATGTCGTCAGCCTGATCGCGACCTTCTCCTGCGCCGAGATCGCCGCCATGGTCGGCCAAGTGAAGCGGGTGACCAAGGCCTTGCCAATGCCGATGATCGCGATCCGCCAGGGCCCGACGATCATCTTCCCGCCGGATCCGGATATGGCGGCGTTTTTCGGCCGGCTCGGCACGGCGATCGAAGTAACAAGCGAGAGCGAATTCGATGCGCTAAGTGTGGCGACCGCCACCTATGCCAGCTACTTCAAGTACCTGGAAACGATCCATAGCTGGCTAAAGGACAACGGCGTCGACGAAGCGAAGGGCCGCGCGTATATCGCCAGCCTGTTTGGCGCGCTCGGCCAGGCGCCGGAAACGACCCCGGACGCGAGCTTCGCGCATCTGGCGCAGGACTACGCGACACGCGGCGGCATCAATGAGCAGGTGCTGCGGGAGTTGACGGAGCACGGCACCTTCGAAAAATTCAGGGAAAGTCTCGGCGGCATCCACCGGCGGATTACCGCAGCGTCGTGAGCCACTGGCGCAACGGAAAAGCCCCTCATCCGGCCTGCCGGCCACCTTTCTCCCCGCAAGCGGGGCGGAGGAAATTCGCGGCACCCACTCCGCCAACAATAAACACCACGATTTCCGCCTCGCTGCGGCTCCGCTCGGCGAAACTAAGATCGGGGCACGTCCCCTCTCCCCGCCTGCGTGGAGAGGATTAGGGTGAGGGGCAATCCGGTTTGCAAGGACTCCGGCTAGCCTCGTCCACCGATGCTGACCGAAGCGCAGCGGCTTACGTGAGCGCTCGCCCCTGCAACGAAAAATAAGCTCTTCCTAATCCCTATATCTGCGCTACCCTGCGTTACATCTCAGTGCGCGACGGCTGCGTCTTGGGACGGGAGGCGCCAGTGAAAATCCTCGACTATCTGCCCTACGCCATCGGCTGCGCCGCCGGGCTGCTGCTGTCGCTGGTCGTCGGCGCGGTCTGCAGCCTCTCGGATGACGTGAAGATGGTCGAATCCGTCGCCCTCGTCGTGCTCGGTGGCGGTGTCGCCGAATGGTACTGGAACCAGTTAAGCCGGCGGTAACGGGCAAGCCTTCATAACTCGGCCCTGTTCATCCGCGGGGCCGCCATGACCGACATCGCCAGCCAAAATCAAGCCGCAGGCGGACGCCCCGGCCGCGTCGTCGTGGTGACCGCGGGCGGCGAGAACCCCTGGATCATGATCAACGCGTTCTCCGCGCATTTCGCCGACGTTGCAGTCGTCGAGGAGCAGCCGGAATCGAAGGGCCTGTTCCTGCGCCGCCGCGCACACAAGCTCGGCTGGCTGACGGCGCTGGGGCAGCTTGCGACCATGATCGCCTCGCGCTTCGGCAAGCGTTTTACCCGCAAGCGCGCGGACGAGATCTTCGCGACTTACAGGGTCTCGGGAAAACCCGATCCGTCGATCCCGGTCAAATCCATCGCCTCCATCAACGACACGGACGCCATCGCCCAAGTGCGCGCGCTCAAACCCGATGTCGTCTTCCTCATCAGCTGCCGCATGCTGAAGGCCGAAACACTGACCGCCATCCCCTGCCCGGTCCTCAACTTCCACGCCGGCATCAACCCGGCCTATCGCGGCCTGATGGGCGGTTACTGGGCGCGGGCCAACAACGACCTCGAAAACTTCGGAGCGACCGTGCATCTGGTCGATGCGGGCGTCGATACCGGCGGCGTGCTCTACCAGTCGCGCCAGAAGCCTGCCCCTCACGATACGATGCACACCTATCCGCTGCTGCAGACGGCGGCTTCCACGGATATTGCGATTGCCGCCGTCGGCGATGCGCTCGCCGGAAAGCTGCAGGTCATCGATGTCGCAGGCCCGTCACGGCAATGGTATCATCCGCCGATCTGGACCTGGATATGGAACGGCCTGAAGCGCGGCATCTGGTAGGCTGACAAGCCGCCCCTTACCTCCTTCCGACATCGGCTAAAAGCCTGAAACTGCGGGTAATCCGTGCCGATGGTTCCTGGCTGCAACAAGCGCCTCAACTGCGACTTGCGCATCACCGCCAAGACGTCTGATATGGCATCCGCGCCAGCGTCGTTTTTGGACATATCCGACGTCGTGGCGAGATGAGCCCGGACGCCGGTACATGCGCATTGTCGCAGAACGAGGAGAACAACACCCCATGGCAGATCGCATTATCGTCTACTGGCGCGACATTCCGGCTCAGGTCATCATTAAGAAGGGCCGCACGACGGCGAAGCGCGAGCTGTCTCTGCGCTTCACCGAAGCGATCGACATGTGCGCCATGCGCACCGGTGCGGCTGAAACCGACGACTACCTCGCCGAATGGCGCAAGGCCGATCCGGTGCCGGTCTCCGACGATCTGGAAACGGAAGCCGACCAGGCCGCCGCCGAGCTCGAAGCCGCCTATGACCGCGAACGCCTCGTCGCCCTCGTCAAAGCCGGAGGCCGCGACAATGGCTGACGCCAAACCGCCGAGCGAGCCGAAGGTCATGAAGGGCAACGCCGCCCCGGCCGCCAAGGCCGCAACCGGCGCGTTTACGCCGTCTGGCGTTTCGCCGAGCCGCCGCTCGCGCCACAAATATACGGTCCGCCTCTGGGCGGTCCGCAACTCCCGCTTCCTCGAATGGTTCTACCACCGCTTCGCCGATCTGTTCCTGCTGCTTCACCCGCTGTGGAACGCCATCGGTTATGGCCGGGTCGAGCGTCCGGTGACCTTCGTCGAGCGCCACGTGAAAGGCTTCCTCTTCGACTGTCGCATGTGCGGCCAGTGCGCGCTGTCCTCGACCGGCATGTCCTGCCCGATGAACTGTCCGAAGCAGCTGCGCAACGGCCCCTGCGGCGGCGTGCGCGCCAACGGCAATTGCGAGGTCGAGCCGGACATGCCCTGCGTCTGGGTGCAGGCCTGGAAGGGCTCGCAGAACATGGAGAAGGGCAACGCCATCATGAACGTGCAGAAGCCGGTCAACCAGTCGCTGCGCGAAACCTCGTCCTGGCTGCGCGTGACGGCGGAAGCCGCAGCGCGCCGTGAAGCGGCATCCAAGGAAGGCCAGGCATGAGCCCCGACATCAATCCCTTCGATCCCGGCGCGCCGCTCGAGCCCCTGCCCGGCCATTCCTCCCGCGGCCGTCTTGAGCGGGTTTTGCGCCGCGGCGAGTTCGCCGTCACCGCCGAACTCAACCCGCCTGACAGTGCAAACCCGCAGGACGTCTACGAGCGCGCCGCGATCTTCGACGGCTGGGTCGACGGCATCAACGCGGTCGATGCCTCCGGCGCCAACTGCCACATGTCCTCGGTCGGCATCTGCGCCCTTTTGACCCGCATGGGCTACGCCCCGATTATGCAGATCGCCTGCCGCGACAAGAACCGCATCGCCATCCAGGGCGACGTGCTCGGCGCCTCCGCCATGGGCGTGCAGAACATCATGTGCCTGACCGGCGACGGCGTGCAGGCCGGCGACCAGCCAGGCGCCAAGCCCGTCTTCGACCTCGACTGCATGTCGCTGCTCGAAACCGTCCGCATCATGCGCGACAACTCGAAGTTCCTTTCCGGCCGCAAGCTGACGACACCGCCGCAGGTATTCCTCGGCGCTGCGATCAACCCCTTTGCCCCGCCTTACGATTTCCGCCCCTATCGTCTCGCCAAGAAGATCGAGGCCGGCGCGCAGTTCGTCCAGAGCCAGTACTGCTTCGACGTGCCGATGTTCCGCGAATACATGAAGAAGGTGCGCGACCTCGGTCTGCACGAGAAGTGCTATATCCTCGTCGGCGTCGGGCCGATGGCATCGGCCAAGACCGCCCGCTGGATCCGCTCCAACGTGCCGGGCATCCATATTCCGGACAGCGTGATTACCCGCCTTGAGGGCGCGCAGGACCAGAAGAAGGAAGGCAAGCAGCTCTGCATCGACATCATCAACGAGGTGAAGGAGATCGAAGGCGTCTCCGGCATTCACGTCATGGCCTACCGCCAGGAAGAATATGTCGCAGAAATCGTGCATGAATCGGGCGTCCTGAAGGGCCGCCGCCCCTGGAAGCACGAGACGCTGCCGGAGGATGCGATGGTTGCCGAGCGCCTGGAGCACATTCGCGAGGGCAAGGAAGAAAACCAGCAACAGATGGCCGAAGCCGCGGCCCATCACCCGCACTGACCGCAGACAAACTGGCGCCGGCCACAAGGCGCCTATCATCGACTTCACGGGCGTGATTACATAGACGCCAAATGACAAAGGACCCTGCATGACCCGGACCATCGTCGCTTCCGCCACCCGCGAGATCATCATCGGCTTCGACCAGCCGTTCTGCGTCATCGGCGAACGCATCAACCCGACCGGCCGCAAGAAGCTGGCCGCCGAAATGATCGAGGGCAACTTCGACACCGTCATCAAGGACGCGCTGGAACAGGTCGCCGCCGGTGCGACGATGCTCGACGTCAACGCCGGCGTGACCGCCGTCAACCCGAACGAGACCGAGCCGCCGCTCTTGGTCAAGACACTCGAAATCGTCCAGGGCCTCGTCGACGTGCCGTTGTCGATCGACAGTTCGGTGACGGCCGCGATCGAGGCGGCACTGCGCGTCGCCAAGGGCCGCCCGCTGGTCAACTCCGTGACCGGCGAAGAGGAAAAGCTCGAAGCGATCCTGCCGCTCTGCAAGAAGTATGACGTTCCGGTCGTTGCCATCTCCAACGACGAAACCGGCATTTCCGAAGATCCGGACGTGCGTTTTGCCGTCGCCAAGAAGATCGTCGAGCGCGCCGCCGACTTCGGCATCAAGCCGCACGACATCGTCGTCGACCCGCTGGTCATGCCGATCGGCGCCATGGGCACCGCCGGCCAGCAGGTCTTCGCACTTCTGCGGCGTCTGCGCGAAGAGTTGAAGGTCAACACCACCTGCGGCCTGTCCAACATCTCCTTCGGCCTGCCGCACCGCCACGGCATCAATGCCGGCTTCATTCCGATGGTCATCGGCGCCGGCATGACGTCGGCGATCATGAACCCCTGCCGCCCGCAGGAAATGGAAGCCGTGCGTGCGGCAAACGTGCTGAACGGCACCGACCCGAACTGCACCCACTGGATCAAGACCTACCGCGACCACAAGCCGGCCGAAGGTGGCCACGTGGTTGCGGCAGCACCAGTGGCAGCCGCCGGTGGCGGACGTCGCGGTGGCCGCGCGGCCCGCACGGGTGGTGCGGCTGCCAGCGAGTAGTTCCTGGATCGGCGCTGATACGCTCGAGGGAGAAGGACGATGAGAAGCCAGTTGCGCCTCCTTGCCGTCGTTCTCCCTCTGGTCGTTATCGCCAGGTACACACTGTTTGACGATGCGGCCGAGTTTCAGCGGTTCTACGCCGCGCTCCGCACCTATGGTGCGCCCGTGATCATCGTGACGGCTGCCGTACTTGGAACAATAATGATCGCCACCGTCACCAGGAAGGTCTATCTCGGTCCGCAGGAGCAGGTGATCAAGGCTTGCCTCTGGGGCAGTTCGGCCGTGCTGGCCGCGACTCTTGCCTATACATTCGCAGTCGTAAAACTTGCCGGGGCGCCGTAGCAACGCACGTCGGTTCATCCATCCGCCAACGCAAAGTGGAGATCACCATGACACGCAGCCTACGCCTGGATGCCGCCACCCTCTGGTTCGAGGCCCCCTTCGTCATCGCCGTCCGACTGCAGGAGATGCAGATGGCGGCGCTCACCGGCAAGACCCAGGACGTGACCGAGCTTCATCGCATGGTCTCCGAGAAGATCGCCGCCACGGCCGAAAGCGTCATGGCCGTGAACATGGCCCTTTGGAAGGCCGCCTTCGACAACACCTTGCGCCTGATGACCGGCGGCACGGCGTCTGGCCACGGAACGGCGATTGCGTCCGCAGCCCTCAGGCCCTATGGCAAGCGCGTGCGCAGCAACGCCCGGCGGCTGTCGCGCAAGTAAGCCTGACGCGCCGCCGTGCCCCACGCCTAACTGTTTGAAACAGAAGCTTCCATGTCGGGATTGGACAACTGTCGGGCATTGTTCCGGTGCAGTCTGAAGCCGTTTACCCGTGCTTCGCTTGACCCATTGAAGCGGACCTGACGAAAGACCACAGAGCATGCGCATTGAAGGTACCTCCGAGATCGAGACCAACATGACCGAAGCCGCGCAAAAGGACCCTCTCGTGCTGTTCATGCCTTCGGGCAAGCGCGGCCGCTTCCCGGTCGGCACGCCGGTTCTCGATGCGGCGCGCAAGCTCGGCGTCTATGTCGAAAGCGTGTGCGGCGGGCGCGCCACCTGCGGACGCTGTCAGATCGTGGTGCAGGAAGGCAACTTCGCCAAGCACAAGATCGTCTCGTCCAACGACCACATTTCTGAAAAGGGCGCCAAGGAAGATCGCTACGAGAAGATCCGCGGCCTGCCCGACGGCCGCCGCCTCTCCTGTTCCGCCCAGATCCTCGGCGATCTCGTCATCGACGTGCCGCAGGATACCGTCATCAACGCCCAGGTCGTGCGCAAGGCCGCAACCGACCGGGTGATCGAGCGCAACGCCGCCGTTCAGCTCTGCTATGTCGAGGTGGACGAGCCCGACATGCACAAGCCGCTCGGCGATCTCGACCGGCTGAAGGTGATGCTGGAGAAGGACTGGGGCTGGAAGGATCTGCTGATTGCGCCGCACCTGATCCCGCAAGTGCAAGGCATCCTGCGCAAGGGCAACTGGGCCGTCACCGCTGCCATCCACCGCGACATGGATAGTTCGCGCCCCTTCATCGTCGGCCTGTGGCCGGGCCTCAAGAACGAGGCCTACGGCGTTGCCTGTGACATCGGCTCGACGACGATCGCCATGCATCTGGTGTCGCTGCTCTCGGGTCGCATCGCCGCCTCGTCCGGCGCCTCCAACCCGCAGATCCGGTTCGGCGAGGACCTGATGAGCCGCGTCTCCTATGTGATGATGAATCCTGATGGCCGCGAGGCGATGACCAAGGCCGTGCGCGAGGCGGTCAATGGTCTCATCGGCAAGGTCTGCGCCGAGGGTGAAGTCGACCGCCACGACATTCTCGACATGGTCTTCGTCGCGAACCCGATCATGCACCACCTCTTCCTCGGCATCGACCCGACGGAACTCGGCCAGGCGCCGTTCGCGCTCGCCGTGTCAGGCGCGCTGCAATATTGGGCGCATGAGATCGATATCGACGTCAACCGCGGCGCGCGCCTCTACATGCTGCCCTGCATCGCCGGCCATGTGGGCGCTGATGCGGCGGGAGCAACCCTCGCCGAGGGGCCCTATCGCCAGGACAAGATGATGCTGCTCGTCGATGTCGGCACCAATGCCGAAATCGTGCTCGGCAACAAGGACCGCGTCGTCGCCGCTTCCTCGCCCACGGGCCCGGCCTTCGAAGGTGCGGAAATTTCGTCGGGCCAGCGCGCCGCCCCCGGCGCGATCGAGCGCGTGCGCATCGATCCCGTAACGCTGGAGCCGCGCTTCCGCGTCATCGGCGTCGAAAAATGGTCTGACGAGGAAGGCTTTGCCGAGGCGGCCGCATCAGTCGGCGTCACCGGCATCTGCGGCTCGGCGATCATCGAGATCGTCGCCGAGATGTATCTTTCCGGCATCATCTCCGAGGACGGTGTCGTCGATGGAGCCATGGCGGCAAAAAGCCCGCGCATCATCCCGAACGGCCGCACCTTCTCCTACCTCCTGCACGAGGGTGAGCAGCGCATCACCGTGACGCAGAACGACATCCGCGCCATCCAGCTCGCCAAGGCAGCGCTCTATGCCGGCATCAAGCTGCTCATGGAAAAGCAGGGCGTCGACCACGTCGACACCATCCGCTTTGCCGGCGCCTTCGGCTCCTTCATCGATCCCAAATATGCGATGGTGCTGGGCCTCATCCCGGACTGCGATCTCGACGACGTAAAGGCCGTCGGCAACGCCGCCGGTACCGGCGCACTGATGGCGCTCTTGAACCGCGGCCACCGCCGCGAGATCGAGCAAACTGTCAGCAAAATCGAGAAGATAGAGACGGCGCTTGAATCAAAATTTCAGGAGCATTTCGTCAACGCCATGGCGATGCCGAACAAGGTCGACAGCTTCCCGAAGCTTTCGACCGTGGTCACCTTGCCGGAGCGCAAGGTGAGTAGCGATGACGGTGAAGGCGGCGGACGGCGGCGGAGGAGGAGCCGGGAGTAGTCCGGTAACCATTCCGAGCTCTCACAAGTCTCTGACGTGTCGAAATACGACAACCGCCGTATGTCTTCGTTCTCACAGCAGGTCTACGCCGAGGTTGGCGCGCTTTTGCGCGTGCTTTGAACCAAGGAGAGACCAATGAAAATCATCATCGCAGTCGCGGCATCGCTCGCATTTGCCGGCTCCGCCTTCGCAGCGAGTTCGCTGGGGGCCGCTGAAAATCAGCCGACCGCCAAAGCCATTGAAGCAATAGAGTTGGCGGGCGGTAGCGGGAAACCCAACACGACGCCGGGCACGGGCAGGTCCAACCTCACGCGCGGCAAAACATCGTACTTTGGTTGACGCAAACGAAGGGCGGCACCAGCCGCCCTCTCGCCATGAACGTGGCGGCCGACCGCACAAGCGAAAGTCCTCGTTTGGTCGCGCATCGGGCTATTATGCTGTTTGGTGAATGTGGACACTGGAGATTTCAGCTTGCCTTAATTCCGGCGGCGGGCGACGGTCTGATGAAACCTATTCCTTAAACTGGCATCCAGAACCCATGAACGACAAAATTCTCGATACCCTGACCGGCATGTACTTCACAGTCGACGATCCCGATGGCACCTATGGCACCGGTCAGATCATCCGGCTTGCCGCCGAGGGGATCTACTTCATTCGCTACGACGGCAACGAGGTGGAATTGCCGATGGAGCTCGTTTCGATCGGCGAAATGCTGCAGACCACCGAAGAAGACTACAAGCTCTGGCGGTTCTTCGACACGACCGAGGAACGGGACAAGTGGATCGAGTGGCTGGACGCCCCCTCGAAGCCGCGCGTCGTCTCGCTGGTGCGGCCGACGCCTGCTCCGACGAAATAGGGCATCGTTGGAAGGTGACCGGGGCGGCTTTGCCGCGCCGGATTGGGCTTGGCGCGGTGGCTGCCGCGCCTCCCTCAAGGCTGGATCGAGGAAGGTTTTCTTAAGCCCTTCCATGAACCGACCATAGTCCGGCCGGAACAGGGCATAGGCGGTGGCTGCGGCATCGAACCAGTTTCTGGTCCCGACTTCAGCGGCCACCGGAAGCCTCCTTCTCCTGACGATGGGGGCGGCCCTTCAGGCGGCTCGCGAACCCTTCCCGCTCCAGCGCCGCCCCGAGCGCCTGTAGCACCGCAAGAACCGGATATCCGATTTCCAGCTCGAGGCTCCGGATCGCCAGGAATGTCATCTGCCGGTGCGGCTCCAGAGTTGTCAGGAGCGCGACGCCCTTTTTCGTCAGCCGCAGGCCGGTCTTCCTGCCGTCGCCGAGGCCGCGCCGGGCAAGGAGCCCGCCCTTCAGGCACCCTGATCGACGCGTTCGCTGACATATCGCAGGAGTTCGCCGAGGTGCCGAGGTCTGGCACTGGCAAACACCCAGGGGCTCTCCCTCACCGAAATGGCCTAACCCATTTGGATCATGACGAAATCAGCGAATGATCCTATAGGCCTAGACGGCCGTTCACCGCCCTTTGTGTTATGCTTTAAGGGAGGGAGTAGATCCATGGCACCCACACGATCCGATGTTTCCGAACGCGTAAAGGCGATCCTCGTCGAGCTGCTCGGCGTGAAGGCTTCCGAAGTGAAAGACGATGCCGAGATCGAAGAGGATCTGGGCGCCGACTCGCTCGAAGTGTCTCAATTGGCGATGTTGGTGGAGGAAGAGTTCGAGATCTATCTGACCGACGACTCTGTCGAAAAGCTCGTCACGGTCGGCGACCTGATCGACTTTGTGCTCGCGTCGAAAACGCTGAAGTGATCATCCGGCAATAAAAAAGGCCGGGGCGAAACCGCACCGACCTTCCTCACCATCGCTCTTACACCAGTGCCAGTACATCCGTGGTCAAAAGTCTAAAGCGACGCGACAGTTGCGAGCGGCGAACACATTCAGCGCTCATAAGCAAATGTCGACAGATGGGCTTATACGAAGCGATTGTGTTCGAAAGATGTCCACACGCGCTGCGCGTCGCTATTAAATAAACAGCCCTGCCAACCGCCTCGCAAGCGCGCGAGGAAGCGCCGGGCATTCCAAACACAGAAAGCACCGCGCGTTCGACGGAACGCGCGGTGCTTTGGTTGAGAGGGCGAACCGACCCGCATTACTGCGGCGTCAGGTCGAAGCCGAACCACTTCTCCGACAGGCGCTTGATGGTACCATCGGCCTTGGCAGCGGCAATTGCGTCGTCGAACAGCGCCTTCAATTCGGGGTCGCTCTTGCGCAGGCCAACGGAGCTGCCGGCGCCGAGAAAGCCGCCCTGGAAGCGGGGGCCGGTGATGACCATGTCGCTGTTGGCGGGCTTTTCGACGGTCGTCTTCAGGTAGCCCATGGACGCCATGACGAAATCGACGCGGCCGGCGACGAGATCGAGATCGTGCTGCTCGGTCGTCTTGTATTCGCGCACCTCGACGACGTCCTTCAGATATTCGTCGATGAAGCGCGCCGCGATCGAGGCGGTCTGGACGCCGATGGTCTTGCCTTCGATCAGCGGCTTCAGCTCGTCGACCGCCTTGCGCGCGCCGGCCTCGTTGGAGGCAAGCGAGAAGAGCTCGCCCTTCATCGGCAGCGTTTCGAGATCACCGCCCTTCAGCGTCGCGAAGGCCTGGCCGGTGCTGCCGTAGGACATCGAGAAGTCGATGACTTCCTTGCGCTTCTCGGTGGCCGACATGCCGGCCATGATCGCGTCGAACTTGCCGGCGTTGAGCGCTGGGATTATGCCATCGAAGGACTGCGCGATGACGGTGCATTCGACCTTCATGTGGTCGCAGAGGATCTTGCTGAGCTCGATCTCGTAGCCGTCGAGCGTGCCGTCCGCCTTGGTCAGGTTATAGGGCGGAAAGGCACCTTCGGTGGCGATCGTCACCTTCGTCCATTTCTTGTCTTCGGCCTGCGCCGGCATGGACATCAGCCCCGCGGCAACGGCAAGTGCCGATGCCATGATTGCGGTGGTCTTTTTCATTGCAGCATTCCCCTTTTGTGGATGTTGATTGCTTTGTTTTTCGGCCCGCCGATCACGACAGGCTTCAACTCTTGATGAACTGGCGGAAGCGTTCGGACTTCGAATGGGTGAAGACCTCGTGCGGCGGCCCCTCCTCCTCGATCGTGCCCTTGTGTACGAAGACGACGCGGCTCGAGACGTCGCGGGCAAAGCCCATCTCGTGGGTGACGACCAGCATGGTGCGCCCCTCCTCCGCCAGACCGCGCATGACGCGCAGCACCTCGCCGACCAGTTCCGGGTCGAGCGCCGAGGTCGGTTCGTCGAAGAGCATCGCCTTCGGGCGCATGGCAAGCGCACGGGCGATCGCGGCGCGCTGCTGCTGGCCGCCGGAGAGATGCGAGGGATAACGGTTGCGCTTGTCGGCGATGCCGACCTTGGCAAGCAGGGCTTCGGCCTCCTCGATCGCCTCGACGCGCGGGCGCTTCAGCACATGCACCGGCGCCTCGATGACGTTTTCAAGCACGGTCTTGTGGGACCAGAGATTGAAGCTCTGAAACACCATGCCGAGTTCGGAGCGGATGCGGTCCACCTGTTTCTGGTCGGCCGGGCGGCTGCGCCCATCGTTCGATGTCTTCAGCCGGATCGCCTCGCCGGCGACCTCGATCGTGCCCGAATTCGGAACCTCCAGCATGTTGATGCAGCGAAGCAGCGTCGACTTGCCGGAGCCGGAGGATCCGAGGATGGAAATCACCTCGCCCTCGCGCGCGTCGAGCGACACGCCTTTCAGCACCTCGACCGGGCCGAAACTCTTGTGAAGGTCGTGCACGCGGATCGCGACCGGTGCGGTGACGGCGGCGGACATGTTCAATGGGCTTCTCCCTTGAGTTCGGCGGAGATCGGCAATGGCGCGCGCAGCTGCGGGTTAAACCGGTGTTCGGCAAACGCAACGAGCCGGGTCAGCGCGAAGTTGATGGCGAGATAGATGAGACCGGCGACGACGAAGACCTCGATCACCCGGTAGCTCTCCGAGATCAGCTTGGCGGCGACGCCGGTGATTTCCATCAGCGTGATGATCGAGGCGAGCGAGGTCGCCTTGACCATGGAGATCATCTCGTTGCCGTAACCGGGCAGTGCCTGGCGCAGCGCCTGCGGCATGACGATGCGGCGAAAGATCATGAAGCGTCCCATGCCGCAGGCCCGCGCTGCCTCGACCTGGCCGTGCGGAACCGAAAGGAGGCCGCCGCGGATGATTTCGCTCGCATAGGCGGCCGTGTTCAGCATCAGCGCCAGCACGGCGCACCAGTAGGGTTCGCGCAGAAGCGGCCAGAAGATGCTGTGGCGGACGGCGGGAAACTGGCTGAGGCCGTAATAGATCAGGAAGATCTGCACGAGCAGCGGCGTTCCGCGAAACAGGAACACGTAAGTGCGGGCAAAGAGATCGAGCGCAAGAATGCCCGACAGACGGGAGAGCGCCAGCCCAAGAGCCAGCACCGAGCCGAGCGCGATCGATGTCGCGGCAAGCTCCAGCGTCAGCGGCAGCGCCGCCGCCAAGCTCCAGAAGGTTTCGAGGGCAAATTTGATATCCATCAGCCCCTCCTGACGCCGCGCGAGAACCGGCGCTCGGTAACCTGAAGAACGAGGCCCGACACGGTCGAAATCGCGAGATAGATCATGGCTGCGATGAAGAAGAAGTCGAAGGGACGGCTGGTCGATCCGGCGCCGATCTGCGCCTGACGCAAGAGTTCGACGACACCCGTGACCGAGACCAGTGCTGACTCCTTCAACACCACCTGCCAGACATTGCCGAGACCGGGCAGCGCATAACGCAGCGTCAAGGGTGCAATGATGCGGCGAAACTTGAGGAGCCGGCCCATGCCGCAGGCGGTTGCCGCCTCCAACTCGCCCGGATGCACGGCGCGGAAGGCGCCGCGATAGACCTCGGTCTGCTGGGCGCCTGAGGTGATGCCGACCGCAAGCGCGCCGGCGATGAAACCGGGGAAGCTGACGAAACCCTCCGCACCGAACAATTGGCCGACGGCCGTCACCACGGCGCTGCCGCCGAAATAGAAGAGATAGATGACCAGGAGGTCGGGAATGCCGCGAAGGACAGTCGTGTAGGCCTCGGCGCATCCACGGACGACCGGGCCGCCGGAGATCTTCGCCCAGGCGCCGAAGGTGCCGATGAGGCCGCCGATCGCAAAACCGGCAATCGCGATCAGGATCGTCATCCAGGCGCCGGCGGCAAGCGCCGGCCCCCAGCCGTCCGGCCCGAAGCTGATGATGTCGAGGAAACCGGGCTCAGTCATCGCAGCGCCTCCCTTCGCTTGTCGATCGATGACTTAACCATGGCTCACCCCGGGGATCGGCGGGTCGACATCGTCAGGAATGGGATTGACGAAGGGCGTGCCCTCGAGCCGCGAGGCATGGTCGGCCTTGGCGGCGGCAATGAGCGCGGGATCGAGGATGAGCTCCACCGCCGTGCTCGCCATCACCTTGGCCGCGTGCTCCATGCCCTTGTGGGCAGCCGGCAGCTTGCCTTGCGCCACCAGCTGCCAGGAATGGCCGGGCGTGCCGATCGCGTAGGTCGCGCCGCGCATCTGCACGGTCGGCACCACCCAGCTCACCGTTCCGACATCGGTGGAGCCGACAAGCGTGCCGGCGCCGTTTTCCGGCGGAAAGATCGTGTCGCAGAGCGAAACGCCCCGTCGCAGCTTGAGCCCGAAACGCTCGAAGGCAGAGGCGATTTCCTCGCCGGTAAAGGTCTCCTGGAACGTTGCCGCCGTCCGCCGATCATCCTCGTCGAACTGCGGCGGTCCCAGATGCTCAAGCTGGCGGTGCATCAGCGCTTCGAGCGGGGTGTTTCCGACGAGGTTGGCGTCGCCGCTGACGATCTCGTCCGTGACCGTGGTGCCCGTCATCAGCGCCGCGCCCTTGGCAACGCTGCGGACACGTTCCACGAGATCGAGCAGTTCCGGCAGGCTGCGGGCGCGCACGAGATAGCGCGCCTTGGCGCGGGCCTGCACCACGTTCGGCGCGTTGCCGCCGGTGTCCGTCACCGCATAGTGGATGCGCGCCGACGATGGCATGTGTTCGCGAAGATAGTTGACGCCGACATTCATCAGTTCGAGCGCATCGAGCGCGCTGCGGCCGAGATGGGGAGCAGCCGATGCATGCGACGCCCGGCCGCTGAAGCGGAAGTCGAGCTCGTTGCAGGCAAGCGAAATGGGGTTGTTGACGCCGGCAAAGGGTGCGGGGTGCCAGGAAATCGCGATATCGACATCGTCGAACACGCCAGCGCGCACCATGAAGCCCTTGGACGAGCCGCCCTCTTCCGCCGGGCACCCGTAATAGCGCACCCGCCCCTTGATGCCGCTGGCCGTGAGGTAATCCTTGACGGCGGTCGCCGCCATCATCGCGCCGGCGCCGAGCAGATTGTGGCCGCAGCCATGGCCATTGCCGCCGTCGACCAGAGGCCGCTCCTCGGCAATGCCGGCCTCCTGGCTGAGGCCCGGCAGCGCATCGAACTCGCCGAGAATGGCGATAACCGGTCCGCCCTCGCCCGCCTCGCCCATCACCGCCGTCGGCATGCCGGCGATGCCGCGCGATACGCGAAAGCCCTCGGCCTCCAGCAGTGCGGCGTGTTCGGCCGACGAGGAAAACTCCTCGTAGTTGGTTTCCGGCGTATCCCAGACCCGGTCGCTGAGCACGAAGAACCGCTCGCGCTTGGCTTCGAGGAGGTCCCAGACGGCATCGGCATTTTTCATCGTTTCTTGACTTCCGCAACAATAGTAACCAGCATTGGCGCCAATTTATGATAACATTTTTGGATACACAAGAGGGTCCTGAAACATTTCGAGCGATGTGCACAACGGCGAGAGGCAGGCAGGGAACGCCGCTCTCCCGCATTGAATTGTTCAGGACGGCATCATAGTTTCTCCAAAAATGGAGCCAATTCCGCTGCGGCGGGCGATGCGAGGCACGGCCGGGGACCTGGGACATGCACCAGCAACGTGCGTCAGAGGCCGGTGACAGGCGGAAAGAGAGTGTAAGGCAGGAATGAGCGACGATCTGACGGAAATGCTGGCGCCCGAGGAAAAGCCCGGGGACAAGAAGGACGTTACCGACCTCCTGCTGCACGACATTCTGACCGGGACCCTGCCGGCCGGCGCCTGGCTGAAGCAGATCGACCTGGAGCGCCGCTACGACTGCACGCGGCCGGAGGTGCGCCGGGCGCTCGACCGGCTGTCGCAGCGCAGGCTGGTGCAGCACAATCCCAACCGCGGCTACCAGGTCTATGAACTCGACGACCAGCGCACGCAGGAAATCAGCGATATCCGCGTGATTCTCGAAACCGGCGTCGCCGACCGCATGGTTGCCAATGCAACGCCCGCCACCATCGCCGAACTGAGGCAACTCGCCCGGCAGTTCGACGAGATGTCGTTTCGCGGCTCCATCATGGAGCACTATGACGCCAACCTCGCCTTCCACCGCGCCCTTCTCATGCTCTCGGGCAATTCCGAACTCGTCGACGTCGTTGCCGAAATCCGCCAGCGCACCGTATCGGCCCCGGTATCGCAATGGCGCACCCGCGCCCGCATCGAGCAATCGGCCCGCGAGCACCACCTGATGGTCGACGCGCTGGAAGCCCGGGATCTGCCCGAACTGAAACGGCTGATCGAAATCCACATCCGCCAGGCACCGATCAAGGTGTGAGCGAACCCTCGTCGCTCAAGGGCGAAAGTTATCCGCCAAAGAGGATCGTCACCGCCACCAGAACCGCGCCGATCGCAGCCATCGCAAAGGCCATCGGCCAGGGGCTTCGGCCCATGTAGCGGCCGAGGCGCGCGCCGATGACGAAGAGCATGACGAGCGCAATGGCGTTGGAGGCGCGCATGGCGAGCGCGACATTGTCCGTCAGCAGGAAGGGAATGCTTGGCGGCAACGTCGAGGCGACGACCAGCAGAAAGATCGCGACGGCTGCCTTAAGGTCGTGTGCGGTCACAACCCGGTGCCGGGGGTCGGCGGAGAGCGCCCTCACCCGGACAAGCAGCGCTTCCGTTTCCTTGGGCGAAGAGACGCGGCGCACATCGTCCGGCAGGCTTTCGAGAAACAGTTCGCGGGCGCGATCGAGCCGCTCAGACCTGAGCCTGTCGAGAAAACCGCGCCGTCGCACACGCTCCACCACCGTCGTCAGCACATACATGACGCCGTCGACGATGCCCCAGGCGATGTTGCAGCCGAGGGCGGCGACGAGCACGGCATTGACGCCGCCCTCGCCGGCCGTGACCGTGCTCATGGTTCCCGTGAAGGACAGCGCCATCAAGAGGCCGAAGATGATCTCCGACAGGCGGTCGATCGGATCGAGGACGCGCGACCGTTCACTCATGGCCGGGCACCCGACGAAAGTGGCCGGGACGACATGAAGGCGGCGGGCAGCGACCGGGAAGAGCGCAACCGCGATATCTCCCCTTACTGGACCTGCAGATCGGCGAAGGCGTCGCGCACATGGTCGGCGACCGCCAGTACAGGCGCCGGCGCATCGCTGATCACCTGCAGGCCGATATTGTAGTGGCCGAGATCCGGCAGGCCGTCGCGCTCGCCGAGTTGCACCATTTCCCCCTGGACGAGGTAACGCGGCAGCGGCGCGATCGCGAGACCGGCAAGCACGGCGGCGCGCTGCCCGGTGGTATAGGCGCTGAGGAACGCAATGCGGAACTTGCGACCGGCGCGCGCGAGTTTTTCTACCGCATCCGCCCGCCAGACGCAGCCGTCCTCCCACATCGACACCGGCAGCGGATCCTTCAGATGCGCGCTGCCGCATTTTGCGCCGGCCCAGACCAGCTTTTCCTGCATCAGAATTTCGCCATTGCGGGGCGTTCCCTCGGTCAGGCTGTTGAAGATGGCGATATCGAGCCGGTGCTCATCCACCTTCTTGCGCATGGCGTTGCTCATGCCGATCGACACATCGACCGTGACGTTCGGATAGGATTCGGCGAAACGCTTCAGCACCTCGGGCAGGATGCGCTCGCCAACGTCCTCAGGCGCGCCGACGCGCACGACGCCGTTCATATCCGGCAAGAGAAAGCGGGAAACCGTTTCGTTGTTGAGCGACAGCAGGCGGCGGGCAAAGCCGAGCAGCAACTCGCCCTTCGGCGTCAAGGTGACCGAGCGCGCGTCACGCAGGAACAGCGTACAGCCGAGCATCTCTTCGAGCTTCTTGATCTGCATCGAGACAGCCGACGGCGTGCGGTAGACGGTTTCGGCGGCGGTGGTGAAGTTGCCGGTCTCGGCAATCGCGATGAAAGTCTTCAGCACGTCCATTTCGAGAAGCGGAAGCGCATGGCGCATCAGCATGTTCATGGCGTCAACCTCATTCAAAAAAACTGAAAGATAGCTTCACTTCATTTCGTTTGATTGAACATCAGCAATAGCCGATAGTCAAGCTCAAGGACGACGCAGGAAGGAGAAACGCATGTCCACCGCAGCCCTTGTTATCGCCGCTTCGAAGAGTTCCCTCCGTAACAGCCGCCTGCCGCAGGCAGTGGTAAAAAAAGAGCATAGCAGGAGCAACGACATGGTCCTCAACGCCCTCAATCAAATGATCGCCGTCCTCGACGGTGTTGCAAGGCAACGACGCGAAAAACAGATCGCGCGGAATCGGGTGGAAGCCCGGCGCGAACTCGCCAAACTGCCACAGAGAGTCCGTGACGACGTGATGTTTGCGGACCCGCTAATCAATCACCATGTTTGATGAAAGGCATCAAACATATTCGTTGGAATGATAAGTCAGGTTAGGCCATAAATACCATCATGGTCGCGACCGGCTGAGACACTCAGAAGGAGCCATGAAATGTCCAACACTCAGTTTTCATCGGCCTCGGAACGGGCATCCTCCCACTCGTCCCTTCCGGGTCTCTTCAATCTGCAGGTTCGTGCCTGGGCAGTATGGAAGCGTTATCGCCAGGAACGGGCCCTCGAGAACCTGTCCTATGACACGCTGAAGGACATCGGCTTCCCGTCGGTGGACGATGCGGTGCATAAGACCGAACAATGAATGACGGCGTGATCTGTCCCTTCTGAGGGCGTCACGAACCGGATGAATCGAAGGGCATCGCCGACAAGGCGGTGCCCTTTTCCTTTGCGTTCGAACGTGTCGTCGCGCAATCCGAAACGCAATGCGGCCTAGGTCAGCAACTCTGCGAGAAGCGACGGCCGACTGAGGAAACAGCCGGCGACAAGCCCCACGAACCCGAGCGCCAACGACCCCACGATGCCGTGGCCCAACCATCCGGCGTGGGCACCGATGGCGGTTGTCGCGACGATGACCGAAACAGTCCACAGGGCCTTCAGCAGCGAAACGGCGCGCCTCAAAGCTGTCGGCTGATTCCGCCCCACGCAACGTACCCTTCCAAAGAGACCGTCGCATCGCAGGTAGTGTCGAAAGCACGAGCCGCCAATGGTGTGTGATCATCGGCCGATTTGGCTCGCACCTCTACTCGCGGTGCCGTTAATCAGGCTAGCGAGCGATCGCACGAGGTTCACTTGTCTTTTACCGACACCCGCGCCAGCCGTGTGAAGCGTCGCAATCGGCAAACACAACCTTGGAGAGCGCTTTGCGAATGTTGCGTATCTCTGGCAGTTCTTGTCCGATAGCGTCAACAGCGCTGTAAAAACTGTCGCTTTCCTTACAAAAGCCTGAAAGCGGGGCCGAGCCGCCTTTCACCGCGCGATGTCGCAATGCGAAATCTCTTTGCGGTCGCTGCTATCCATGCGAATGTCGCAAACAGACAAGCCGAAGAGTATCTTCCAAGCGACGAATATACCGCATCGCCAAGCATGGGAAGCCTCATGAACAAGCCACTGACCAAAAAGCGTTCTCTCGTCTTCTTCCTGGTGCCGAACTTTTCCATGCTGCCCTTTTCGGCGGCGATCGAAACGCTCCGCATCGCCAACCGCATGCTCGGCTACGAGGCCTATTCCTGGCGCCTCGCTTCGTCCGACGGCGAAAAGGTCCTGTCGTCGAGCGGTATCGCGCTCGAGGTCAACTCGTCGCTTGCAGACGAGCGCAAGTTTCTCGGCGGCGAAAACCGCCCCTCGATGGTGCTGGTCTGTTCCGGCATCTATGTCGAGGACTTCAACAACAAGTCGGTCAATGCCTGGCTGCGCGAGGTCTATAACCGCGGCGTCGCCGTCGGCAGCCTCTGTACCGGCGCCCATGTGCTGGCGTCGGCCGGTCTTCTGACCGGCAAGCGCTGCGCCATCCACTGGGAAAACCTGCCGGGCTTTTCCGAAAGCTTCCCGCAGGTCGACGTCTATGCCGACCTCTACGAAATCGACAGCAACATCTACACCTGCGCCGGCGGCACCGCCTCGCTCGACATGATGCTGAACCTGATCGACCAGGATTTCGGCGAGAGCCTCGTCAACCGCGTCTGCGAACAGGCGCTGACCGATCGCGTGCGCGGGCCCCATGACCGCCAGCGCCTGCCGCTGCGCGCCCGTCTCGGCGTGCAGAACGCCAAGGTGCTGTCCATCATCGAACTGATGGAGGCAAACCTCGCCGAGCCGCTTTCGCTGCTCGAAATCGCTGAGGGCGCCGATCTCTCCCGCCGCCAGATCGAGCGCCTCTTCCGCCAGGAAATGGGCCGCTCGCCTGCGCGCTACTATCTCGAAATCCGCCTCGATCGCGCAAGGCACCTCTTGATCCAGTCGTCGATGCCGGTGGTCGAAGTGGCCGTAGCCTGCGGCTTCGTCTCCGCCTCGCACTTCTCCAAGTGTTATCGCGAACTCTACAACCGCTCGCCGCAGCAGGAGCGCGCCGACCGCAAGCTGACGCTGCAGATGGCGCGATAAGCGGCAGATCATATGGATCAGACAAGGGCGGAGCTTCTCCGCCCTTTTTCGTTGGTGACACTTTCCGCTTGTGCCGTCATGACGCTTGCACGCGCCGCTGTTTTGGATTGAATGGTCGGCGTTTCAGCGGAGCGAGGAGCACAACGAACGATGGCCCCCGTGGAGATCGATCCCGCCAAGGTTCACGAATTCAAGGACTTCCAGAGCTTCTACGACTGGCTCGCCGCTCACCACCAGAGCGAAACCGAAGTGTGGATCAAGACCCACAAGGTCAGCTCCGGCCTCGCCTCGGTCACGCCCAAGGAGGCGATCGACGCGGTGCTCTGCTGGGGTTGGATCGACGGCGTGCGCAAGGGGCACGACGACAGGAGTTTCCTCCAGCGCTATTCGCCGCGCGGCAAGAAGAGCATCTGGAGCCAGATCAATGTCGACAATGTCTCGCGCCTGATTGCCGAGGGCCGTATGACCGAGCACGGGCTCAAACAGGTCGATGCCGCCAAGGCCGACGGCCGCTGGGACCGCGCCTATGCCAGCGGCAAGGACATGCAGATCCCCGACGACCTGCAGGCGGCGATCGACGCTGAGCCCGAAGCCCGCGAAATGCTTGGCAAGCTCAGCGCACAGAACCGCTTCGCGCTCGCCTTCCGCACCCACAACATGAAGACCGAAGCCGGGCGCAAAAAGAAGATCGAGACCTTCGTCGAGATGCTGAAGCGCGGCGAAACGATCTATCCGCAGAAGAGCAAGTAAAGCGATTGCGGGGCACGACCGAAAGGTCGGCCTTCGTCCTGGCGGACCGGCATAGCCCGAGACCGATCCGGCACCGGCAAGGCTCGACGCCCGACGGCCCAAAGCTGTTTGCACGCTCAATCTTGGCAATATCCGGCTTGATCATGCCCGGCATCGCCACCGTCACGCGCTTGGCACGTGCAGGCGCGAAAAATGAACGCCGAAGGCGACACGCGTTCTGTCGGACGCACACAAACGTCGCCTTAGCCCTTTGACTTACAGCCCGGCGTCACTGACCGGCGCGGCCGAAGCGCGCGGCACCACCTCCGACGAAGCGTAGGACCGGCGGACCAAAGCGGTTGTCACCCTCCTCGCTCGCGAGGAAGCCCAACATGACGAGGCCCAAGAGCGGCCCGACGACCGGGACGAACAGCGCAAGGTTCCACCACCCGGGACGGCCATGGTCGTGCCAGCGCTTGGTGTTGACCGTGAAGCCGAAATAGAAACTCGCGGCGATGATGAGGATGACAAGCATATGCATAAGGCTGAAGCCCGCGGCATAATTGTCGACGCCCGAAAGCGCCAACAACGCCCCGCCGGCGAACATCGCGGCTATCGCCGCAATGCAGATAACGATCTGCGCCAACCACCAGGCCTGACGTCCGATACGGCCATGAACACTCGTAAACATCTGTAAATTCACGTCGTCTTCCCCCCCAACAGCCAGTGCGTTTCCAAGTGCCCCCGCGCCGGCCAGCCTTGTCATCCTATAAAAGGTTCCCTCATAAACGGGTAGATGTCTTCGCGACAAAAAGCGCCCCATGGTTGCGCAGGGAGGCGGCCTTGTGCCTGGCATCTCGAGCGTCGCTGGAGGCGGGGCATGGCCCGCCTGCGGCATCCACAACTTGCGGGTCCTGCACCCACGAGACAGCCGGCTTCTAGCCGTGAAACGCCCGCTCCAGTTCGGCGATATCGAGCTTGATCATACCGAGCATCGCCTCCGTGACGCGCTTGGCGCGCGCACGGTCGGAATGGGCGACCATGTCGCCGAGCACCCTTGGCACGATCTGCCAGCACAACCCCCAGCGGTCGCGGATCCAACCGCATTGTTCGATCTGTCCGCCGTTTTCGCTGATCGCGTTCCAAATCCGGTCGATCTCCTCCTGGGTATCGCACTGGATCATGATCGAGAAGGAATGGTTGAACGGATCGAGGGGCCCGGCTTCGAGCGCCAGGAATTCCTGGTTGCCGAGCGTGAACTCGATGGTCGTCACGCTGCCGGGCGGTCCGCTCGGGCTTTCCGCCGGCAAGGTGGTGACGCGGATGATTGCCGAATTGGGAACGAGCGAAACATAGAAGTCGACGGCCTGGCGCGCCTCCTTCGCAAACCAGAGATTGGAAACGACATTGGTCATGATTTGGTCCTCCTCGTGCCGCCTGATCATGTGCGGTAACCGAAGGACGATCGACTTCGTTCCAAGCCGACAGGTGACGGATCATTATTTCCGAGGGTGGGCCTGCCGGTCTGGCCCGGCAGTTTACGAGGCCAGCGCGTCGAGCAGCGCCAACTCGGAAATCACCCGGTTCCGGCCGGCATGCTTGGCCATGTAGAGAAACTGGTCGGCGGCATGCAGGTAGTTCTCGAAGGCCTCCGAGGTCTCGATCGTGGCAAGCCCGATCGAGACGGTAATCGTCAGCTCCTCGTCGTCGGCGACGATGCGGGATTTTGCGAGTTCCAGGCGCAGCGCGTCGCAAAAGGCGAAGGCGCGCCGCACGTCGCAGCCGTTGAAGAGGATGCCGAACTCCTCGCCGCCGAGGCGGGCGAGCAGATGGTCCTCGCCAACGAGCACGGAGAGGCGCTTGGCCACATGCTTCAGCACGATGTCGCCGATCTCGTGGCCATAGGTGTCGTTGAGGCGCTTGAAATGATCGATATCAAGCACGGCGATCGCCGTCGGCTCGCCGCGCCTGAGGCACTGCTCGACCAGCCGCGGCCCCGCCACGAAGAAGTGACGGCGGTTGTAGAGGTCGGTGAGGTAGTCGCTGGCCGCCTGCCGCTGCAGCGTCTGCAGCCGCTTCTGCACACCGGCCGCCTGCGCAATGCGCCCATTGAACTCCGCTTCGAGGAAGGGCTTCTGAATGAAATCCGTACCGCCCGCTTCGAGGAAGCGGGCACCGGCACGCCGGTCGCCGCTGTCAGAGAGACCGATGACCGGCACCGCGCCGTCGCCCCGCCGCCGTTCCACCTCGGCAAGCAACGCTGCGCCGGACATGTCGGAGAGATCAAGGTCGGTGACGACGAGATCGACGGCCTCGCCGCTATCAAGTACCTGCAGCGCATCGGCGGCAGATGCGACCTCGCAGACGGAAATCCGCTTGCGCCTCAAGATGCCGGCCAGTTCGCTGCGCGAGGCGGCATCGGAATCAGCAAGCAACACCGTCGTCTTGCCGTTGGTCAGCGCCCGATCAACGGCGCCAATCAAGAGATTGATCGATTCCGGCTGGTGCTTGATGACACAATCGAGCGCGCCCCGCCTGAGGATTTCCTCGCGCGTATGGTCGTTGAAGGCCGCGGTGAAGACGACGGCCGGCACCTGGTTGTCGAGGATGAATTCGAGCGCCTCGCAATTGGGCGCATCCGGCAGGTTGAGATCGAGAACGGCGAGCGAGAAGCTCTCCGGCGCCTGCTCCAGCGCTTCCTTCAGCGCCGCCAGCGAGTTGCAATGGGTAACGCGAATGCCGTGGACGGACTCAAGCCCGTACTTCAGCGCCGTCGCAAACATCCGGGAATCTTCGACAAGCAGCATGCGCTTGTCACTGTGCTTCTGCACAGAATTCACCCGGCCTGGCGTGCGGCGCAATCTCACGTCCCTGCAACCCCTCTCGAGCCACAGGCGTGCTTCCCTCAAGGGGTGACGCTGGCTCCCGAAATCTTCAACCCGGCCACTTGCCGCGCCTGGCCTTTCGGCCGGCGTGATCCGTGTGACCGGATTCCCCGCTCCTGCTGCGGCGGATTGAAGACCGTTCGGATTGCAATTTCGTTAATACGGCAACCTGTGCGCGGCGTTTTTGGTGCGCCCACCCAATAATTCTTAGGGGTTTTTACCCATCCTGCTTTGATGGTTAAGCAGGAACCCTAACTTTTTCACTGAGTGTGCGGATCTTGGTCAGCGTATCCAGGTTCTGGTTGACGCGGCAGTAGAATTCCTCGTTGACGAAGGGACGAACGACGAAGTCGTTGCCGCCCGCCTTGAGGAAGCGCGCCGACAGAAGCCGGTTGGTCGACGACGAAACACCGATGATGCGCAGCTGGTGCGGCCCGTAGGAACTGCGAATGCGCCGCGTCAGCTCGAAGCCGTCGATATCAGGCATGTTGTAGTCGGTGATGACGAGGCCGATATCCGGATTGTTCTTGAGGAGCTCCAGCGCCATCGCGCCGTTTTCGGCCGAGCTGGTGCGGAAGTTGTAGCGCTTGAGCTGCGTCGTCAGCAGCGCGCGTGCGGTCGGGCTGTCGTCGACGATCAGCACATGGTGCTTGTGGTTGGTGAGGAACCGGCAGACCGATTCCGCCAGCATGTCGACGGCAAAGACGCTGTCCTTGATGACGTAGTCGACGATCTCCTTGGCCAGGATCTTCTCGCGCGTCGATTCCTGGAACGAGCCGGTGAAGACGACGGTCGGCACGCTCATCTCGATCAGGTAGTTGAGCGCCTCGCCGTTTTCGGCCCCCGGCAGGTTGATGTTGGAGATGGCGAGCGAGGCCGGGAATGTCGCGTTTTCGACGGCGAACTGCAGATCGTCATAGTCGCGGCAGACGATGACATCGATGTCGAACAGCTCTTTCAGCCGCTTCGAGACCATCGAGGAAAAGAGGTTGGAGTCCTCGGCAAGCACGATGCGGTGCTCGGCAAGGGATTCGCCGGAATAATACATTCCGGAAACGCCAAAAAATGACATTGAACGCCTATGTGAAAGAGTGTCCCCCTACAGCTCCGCGCGTTCTTCATGCCCGCCTAGTCGCTGTAACTTGCAGGCGCCATGCTAGAGGAGAAAGGCTTTCTTCGGTGTTAATAAGCGGCCGGCGAATTAACGAGACCGGCGTGCCGGCTTGAGACGTCCGGCCGCCGTGACGCCGGCTTTTCTCATGCCTCCGGGGCTCGGCCACGCCGCGTCTCGGCGGTCCGGCGGATGACCTCGGCGATCTCCGGATTGCTGCTCGACAGCATCTGGAAATCCTCCGAATAGAGCGACAGCAAAGAGACCTCTGTGGCAGCCGTGACGGTCGCAGAGCGCGGCTCACCCGATATCAGCGCCATCTCGCCGAAGAAACTGCCGGGCCCCAGCTCGACCGGCGTCGGTGACGGCGTTGCAATCGTCACGCGCCCCTCGACGATGAAGTACATCTGGTCGCCCGGCTCGCCCTTGCGGCAGATGATGCTACCTGCCGGCACCGCCCGCGGCCGCAATGCCCTGACGATCTCGACGAAGGCGGCCGAGCCGAGCTTTTCGAACAGCGGCACCGCCGCGACCAGCTGCCAGTTGCGCACGAAATCCTGGCGGCGCACTTCTTCGAAAAACCCGGTGGCGAGAATGCCCGCCCAGAGCGCAAAGATGCCGATACCGCTCATCATCACCAGACCGGCAAGCACCCGGCCGGCCAGCGTCTGCGGGATCTCGTCGCCATAGCCGGTGGTCGACAGCGTCACCACCGCCCACCACATGGCCTGCGGAATGCTGCCGAACTTGTCCGGCTGGATGTCGCGCTCGATCAGATAGGCGACCAACGATGCGCCGAAGAGCACGATGCCGAAGAGCGAGGTGACGCCGACGAGATTGGGCGCGGCGCGCGCCACCACCCGGCCGAGCAGCCGGAAGAAGGTGGAATGGCGCAAGGGCTTCAAGAGCCAGACTCCGCAATAAAGGCTCTGGTCGCGCGGATCGGCGAACAGGAAGGCGGCCAGCGGAACGACGACGGCCACCATATCGATCACGAGATGCGGCATCAGCGCGCGACGATCCGCCGTGGGCCAGGCGGCGAGCGTATCGGCCAGCTGCAGCACATAGAAAAGCCAGAGGCCGCCAAGCACCACCTCCAGCGACAACCGCGCCGTCGCGCCGATATTGCGCGTCGTCAGCGCCGCGACGGCGGCAAGCCCGAGCGCTGCCAGCAATCCGTTGAGTGGCGTGGAAATTCGTAAGGAAGGCCGTGCCGACATTCACTCCCCCAGCGTCCGCTCGCCGACGACGCCTCGGCCGGACGGGGGCGGCAACGCTTTGATCTAAAGCACAATTCACTGCATGAATCGATGCTCATTTAAGGGGATTCAAATTTGTAGCGAAACGGGCCTAGTAGCGGGTGTCGGCCGGCTCCTCGTCGCCGGTGCGTTCGCGATCTTCCTGGTACTGCGCGGCACCCTCCACTGGCCGCAGCCAAGGCTCCCGGCGCTTGATCCAGAGTTCGTAGTTCGGCTTCAGCGGCGTCGGCGCCTGGGACAGGATCCCGAGCTTGACCTCCGCCTCGCGCGCGTCGACCGAAAAGACGCGCGAGCCGCAATGCGAACAGAAGCACCGACCCTGGAAATCCGAAATTTCGCCCGAATATTCAAACTGTTCCGCGGGCCAGATGCCATAAAAGGTGAAGGCGGATCCGCTCTCCTTGCGGCAGTCCATGCAATGGCAGATGCCGACCCGGATCGGTTCGCCGCGCACCGAGAGCGCGACCCGACCGCAAAGGCATTTTCCCGATAGCGCCGTCATTGATCCTATCCTCTGTCGCAACCACTGATGCCAGACCAGGGAAACGACGTGGTCGGTTGTTCGGTTCCCGCGCTTGTTGCCGGCATCAAGATGCGCTCTGAGATCGCCTGAACCCGACTGTCTTGGCGGAACCTTTCGCCGTTTGACGTCTTCTGCCGGTATGCCAAACGGAGGTACGAACCATGGCACATGCCGACGAACAGGAGATTATCGACCTCGAACAGGAATTCTGGCGAACCATTGTGGAGAAGGACACCGAGGCATCCGTGGCCATGCTGCCCGAACGGTCGATCGTCGTCGGCGCGCAAGGCGCAGCGGTGCTCACGCCGGACGACTATCGCAGAATGGCAGAACAGGCCGAGCGTTCCTGGAAGCTCAAATCGTTCCGCCTCGACGACGTCAGCGTGGTCTTTCCGCGCGAGGACGTCGCCGTCATCGCCTATACGGTGACGGAAGAGATGGATGTGGACGGGCAGCCTTTGACACTGAAAGCCGCCGACGCCACCACCTGGATACGCGAGAACAGCGGTTGGCAGGCCTGCCTGCACACGGAGTCAGTGCTTGGCGATCCCTTCGGTCGCGACCGCAAGGTAGCCTGAGGAGTGCTGGCGAGGTGGAGCGTAGCGAATGACGGGAAGGCGGTCGGCCGCTTTCCCCTCCACCAATCCTCACCGATAAACCGTCTGCCCCGGCGCCCGTTTTCGGTGTAGGATGCCGGCATGAGTGAAGCCCAGCCTCTGTTCGATATGCTGCGCCAGACCGTGCAGCCTGAAATCGCCGGCGTATTGGAGCGATTTGTCCGGGAAGCGCCGGACCGCAAACTCGGCCGCATCAACGCACTCGCCTTTGCCGCCGAGCACGGGCTCGACGAGGAGAAGGCGATCGCCGCCTTCCTGCATGCTTCCCGCCTCGGCCTTTTCGAGCTTTCCTGGAATGTGCTTTGCCCCGGCTGCGGCGGCGTGCTCGATGCCAACACCTCGCTGAAGACCGTGCAGAGCGACACCTATACCTGCTCGCTCTGCGCCGCCGGCTATGAGCCGACGCTGGACGAGATGGTGGAGGTGACCTTCACCGTGAACCCGCGCATACGCCACATCGAGGCCCACAGCCCGCACGAACTGACGCCGCTCGAATATTTCCGGCAGATCTACTGGGGCTCCGGCATCGAGTTGCCCGAGGAGGGCTACGAGGCCCAGGTCGACGATTTCATGATCGAGGCGCTGGAATTGCCGCCCGGCGAAAAGGCGGTGATCTCGCTGCAGATGCCGGCGGAATTCATCATCATCTTCGAGCCGGTCACCCATGCCGCGCAGTTCATCGACGTCAAGGGCGAGCCGACCAAGGAGCGGCGCACGCTGTCGCTCGTCTTCGATCGCGGCCATCGCCACGACGAAGCGCTGACCATGCAGCCCGGTCCCTTGCGCATCCAGGTGGAAAACCACACGGATGTCCGCACCCTGCCCTCGGTCTGCATCGCCAACGACGCGCTGCACGATATCCTCGGCCGCCGCCGGCCGTTCCTGACCGCCAAGCGGCTGCTCTCCAACCAGACCTTCCGCGACATCTACCGCACCGACACGATCGACGTGGACCAGCGGCTGAAGATCACCAGCCTCACCTTTCTCTTCTCCGACCTGCGCGGCTCGACCGAGCTTTACGAGCGGGTCGGCGACCTCGCCGCCTTCGATCTGGTGAAGACCCATTTCAGCGTCGTCAACGAGATCGTTGCGGCGGAAGCCGGCGCGGTCGTCAAGACGATCGGCGACGCCGTCATGGCCACCTTCCCGACGCCGGACCGGGCGGTTGCGGCCGCCATGCGCATGCGCGATGCCATGCGACAGCTGAACGAGGACCGCGGCTCGGAAGACCTGCTGCTGAAGATCGGCATCCACGAGGGACCGTGCATCGCCGTCAGCCTCAACGAGCGGCAGGACTATTTCGGCCAGACGGTCAACATCGCCTCTCGGGTCCAGCACCTCGCCAGCTCGCGCGAAATCTTTGCGACCGGTTCGGTGCTCGACGATCCGCGCGCCTCGAGCCTGCTCAGCGATCGCGGCCTCAACCCGCAATCGCACAATGTCGCGCTCAGAGGCATCACGAACGAGATCAGCATTTTCTCGATCCCGTGAGGCTGGCCGGGAACGCCCATATCCCGCGAGCGGCGATCAGCGTTCGGGCAAGCCGGCTTGCCGTAGCGCCTCGGCCATCTGATGCTGCCACTGCGGTATCCTCTGAAACCAGGGCAGTGCCCGATACCGTTCGATCGTGAACCCCGGCTCTGCTGCCAGCAGCTTCTGCGCCGCCCATCGGGCGGTCTCCATGTCCCCGGTCATCGCCGACCAGGCCGCGAGGTGGCGATAGGACCAGGTCACGTCAGGATAGTTGTTGACGACGTCCTGGGCGATCGCGATGGCTTCTGAGAGAGCCCCTTGCATGGCCATGGAAAAAGCCATCCCCAGTCTCATGTTGAATGCGAGCGGGTCTCTCGGGCTCAGCGTCATCCCACGCCGGAACCGCTCCGTTGCGCGTGCGGGATCGTCCGTGAAGATCGCGATCCAGCCGAGCCGAGCCCATGCCCAGGCATTGTTCGGATCAAGCGCCAGCGCCTTTTCGATAAAGGTGGCGGCGCGATCCTGATCGCCGCAGATGCTCATTGCCGCGCCAGCCGCAGTCAAAGCGGTCGGATCGTCGCTGATCGAGCCTGCACCTTCGATCGCTGAACGCGCCTGATCCAGTTCCTGCTCCGGCCGGTCGGTCCATAGGTAGGAGGCGCTCGAGGCATGGCACCACGCCAGAAGCGCATGCGCGCGGCCGTAGCCGGGATCGACCAGGATCGCCTGCCGAAGCAGTTCGATCGCCTGGTTGTTGCTATCCCTGCGGCGCCCCCATAGATTGGGGAAGGCGCGCATGACGAAATCATAGGCGCGCAGACTGGCCGGCGGCTTGCGCTTGGCAAGCTCGATCTCGGCATCGCGGATGGCCGGATGAATGGCGCCTGCCACCTGCGCGGCGATCCGATCCTGGAACTCGAAAATATCCTCGATTGCGCCCTCGTAGCGATCCGACCAGGATTGGGTCCGCGTCTCGGCGTCGACCAGTTGCACGGAAATGCGCAGCCGGTCGCCACCGCGGCGCACGGTGCCTTCAACCACATAGGTGACACCGAGCTCCCTGCCGACGTCACGCACGTCGACGAAGCGCCCCTTGTAGGTGAAGGCGGACTGGCGCGCGATGACGAAGAAATCCCGGACGCGCGAGAGCGCCGCAGTGATCTCCTCCACGACACCGTCGACGAAGTACTCGTCGCCTGGACCGCTCAGATTGTCGAAGGGCATGACGACGAGCGACGGCTGGTCCTTGCTGCGACCGGCCAGCGGCGCCCCGTCGAGGACGCCACCTCCGACAGCGATCTCGTCTTGCCAGTCGACCCGGAAAACCAGAATGGGCCGGGGGATGTTCTTCAAGGTCCGTTCGCCGAGGCTGGTCAGCGCGAAGGGCACCTTGCCGTCGAGATGTTCGCGCACCGCCCCGGAAATACAGATGCCCGACGGGACGGCGATCTCCTGCAGGCGCGCGGCGATATTGACTCCGTCGCCAAGCAGATCGTCTCCCGACACGACGATGTCGCCGAGATTGACACCAATGCGAAACTGCAGGTGGCGTTCGGGGGGCAGATCCTGCGCATCGAGAAGACCGCGCTGGATTTCCACCGCGCAGCGGACGGCCTGAACAGCGCTTGGAAACTCGGCGACGAGACCATCGCCGGCACTGCCGAAGATGCGGCCGCCATGGTCATCCACCAATTCGGCAATCCGCCCCCGGCAAAGGTCGAGCGCGCGAAGCGTGTTCTCTTCGTCGAGCGCTGCGAGGCGACTGAAGCCGGCGACATCGGCCGCAAGGATGGCTGCGAGCTTTCGATCCACAACGGTGACCGCTCCTGCGGCGGAGGATTTCGTTGTGTTTAATATGCGCGAATTTTCGAATATTCACAGATACCTGTGGCAAGCGAGAGCGGATCAAGACCGCAGCCGGTCAAGAAGGGCCCCCGGCAGCCGTGCCGCGTAACAGCTTGTCCTACTGCGACCTGTCGGCCGCCTAGACCACGGGCGGTATCAAGGTCAACACGTCGCCATCATCCGGAATGAGCAGCCTGGGCAAGGCGATGCCGTGGGCGCTGGCGGCGGCGCGGAGATCACCTCGGCTGACCGTCGCATGGTCGAGCGCCTCCATGTGCGTTGCAACCACGATGCTCTTCTTGGAGGCCTCGCAGACCGCGATCGTCTGTGCCGCATCCATCACGATCAGGGCGCCGTCCCAGCGTGCGCCGCAGGAATGGGTGACGATCACATCCGGCTTCGTATCGTGGATGGTCTTTTCGATGGCCGGATAGAGCACCGTGTCGCCGGCCCAGTAAACCGTCGGCTCGCCCTTGGCCTCAAGGCTGAAACCCATGACCGGCCCCATGTCCTGAACGACAGGACCAAGGCCGTGGCTGCCGTCACGTCGGGTGAGCTTCAGGCCCTGCCACTGCGCCTTGCCGAGAAGGGGCGTGACGTCGCGAAAACCAGCGCCACGGATCGCCTCCTCGTCGCCCGGCTGGCAGAAGATCGGCAGCCCCTTCGGCAAGCGATGCTTGGCGGTGTCGTCGAAGTGGTCCTCGTGCAGATGCGAGATAATGACGAGTTCGACCCCGGCAAGAATGGTATCGGTGTCGAACGGCAGCCCGACCAGCGGATTGGGCGCCCGCCCCGCAAAGGACGGCAGGCTGTCCTTCGGCCCTAGAAAGGGATCGATCAGCACCGTGTGACCGGCATAGTCGAGCTTGAGTGTCGCGTTGCGGATAAGCTGGAGCTTCATGGGGTGTCCTCCCTTGCCGGAACCGGCCTTGACCATCGCGGCGATCCTTGCGCATGCGGCAGCGAAATCAAGCCCTGAAATGACGCGCGAGGGTTGAGAAACGCCGCCGCCCTTCACGCCAACCCCGTTCGATGGCGCCAGCATGCGCTGTCCGCTTTACCGCCAGCCGCAATCCCACGGCTGGCCCCTTGCGGTGCGATGACAGGCAAAGGCCCGGCCGCAGGAATGGGTGGCGGAAATCGTCATGCGGCCCCGGCCCGAGCCGCGGGCAAACATCTGCCGGAACGCGACATCGGCATTTGCGGGGCAATTGGCAAAGCTCTTTTTCTGCAGTTCGGCCGGTGGGCTGATCGCGCGGGTGCCGGTGTTTTTCTGCGGTGCCTTGATCGTGCCTTGCGTCTCGCCTGGTTGCGGCAGCTTCGCCTCGCGCCGGATCGTGACGCAGCGCCCATCCTTCGCCTCTTCGTTACGGCCGCAAGCAAGCGGGCAGATCCGCACCTTCTCCGACTTCAGGCGACCGAGCACGTCGCTGGAGGGTTCGAGCGTCGCAAGGTCGACCTTTGCGAACTTGCCGAAGGCTTCGAGCGCCTTGCGGCTGCCGGCACCCCAGACGCCATCCTCGCTGCCGGCGCGACAGCCCAGCCGGTTGAGCTCAACCTGTACGGAACGGGCCAATGTCGTGTCGTCGGCATTGGGCGCGGCCAGCGCCGGATCGATGGCCGCCACGGCCTGGCCACCCGATCCGCCGGGCACGCCTTCGGATGTAGGCACTGAAGCCCGCTCGATGATCTTGATCTTTGCCTTGGCGAGCGATGCGAACGCACCGTCGGGATATTGCTGCAGATAGGCGTCGAAGAGGTCGCGGTCGGTCGCATCCTTGATCGTTTCCCAATAGGCAAGCTCGGCGGCCTCACCCGTCGCGGGCGCCTCGGCCGGCGCCGGCTTGCCGTCAACGACGGGCTTCAGCACCACTTCGCCGGTCAGCGAGGAATTGTCCCAGGGCACCTGCTTGCCGCCGGTTGCCGCCAGCACGTCGCGGCGCACGTCGATCAGTTCGCGGGTAATGTCGCGCCCCGGCTGGCCGAGATGTTTCAAGAGCGCCGATGTGAACGGCGAATTGCGCCCCGATCCGTCGAGGGCAACATTGCCGGGCTGGGTGGAGAAAGCGATCAGCGTGCCGATGCCGGTGCCGACCTTGGCCAGACCGCGGCCGACCGAGGCGGAGCGCGTGCCCATCGAGCGGGCGAGATTGACCGCTAGCGGATTGTCGCGGCAGGCGTCGAGCAGGATGATATTGACCCGTGTACTGCGCTCCATCGCCGACAGGATCAGGTTCATCGGCACCGCCTCGAATTCGAGATCGACAGAGGAAGCGAGCGTGGCATCGACGGGGGCGAGATAGTTTTCGCCGTTCACCTGCAGGCCGTGGCCGGCATAGAAGAACAGCGCGAGGTCGGCGCCGTCGAGCCGGCCGACGAAGTCCCGCACCGCACGGCGCACGCCCGAGAGGTCGAGATCGGCGCCCGTCACCACCTCGAAGCCCAGCCCTTCGAGCTTTGCCGCCATGTCGCGCGCGTCATTGCCGGGATTGGGCAAGGTGGCCACATGCTGATAGGCGGAATTGCCGATGACCAGCGCCACACGCTTTTCGGCCAGCGCCTCCGATGCGAAAAGCACCAGCAGAACGGACAAGGCGATGCGAAGGAATGGCATGGCTCCCCCCGGCAATGCGCGGATGATCGCGACCACGCGCGTCACCCCAACGCCCAAGCGTGCTACCGGCAATGCAGCCTGTCAATGCAAGGAGAGTGTCCGGCAGGCCCGAGGCGGGCTTGCCCGCCCGAACGAATGAGAGCTTCGGCGCCCGCGCCCATCCCTTGGGATTAGGCTTGGAGCGAAGAAAGCACCGCGACCGTTACTAGAGGGGTTGCCGGCGCCATCAGCGACGGCACCTGCCGAGCTATCGAGCGAATGGAGTGCCGCCCGACAGCGGCGCGCCTGCCGCGCCGCTGTCGCGGAATGAAAGGTTACTTGACGACGACGTTGCCGTTGACGATCTCGACGTTCTCATCGCCCTGCAGGCCGATGCGGTCACCGCTCGGCGCGGTGACGAAACAGCCGCTGGGGCAGATCATTTCGGTCGCTCCGGATGCGATCGCCACTTCCACACGGCTTTCACCCTCGACGACGATCAGAACGGCGGTCTCGCTGTCCTTGTTCGTGACAGTCGCGGCACTGGCAGCACCGGCCATCGGCGCGCCGGCTATCAGCAAACCGGAAAGCAAAGCAATCACAAATTTCTTCATCGCCCATCGACGCCAGACGCGCCGCCCTCTTGCCGAGCCGGCCGCCCCGTCGGTTACGCGACGCTGCGCCGGCCACCTCTTCAGCCGATGACCAGCGTAATCGGTCACCAGAAGAATTGCATGCTTTTTATGGCAGGCCGGCTGAATAGTGGCTGAACGGTCCGTTTATCAGCGGTTTGGGTTTGCCCGGCGGCTGGCGCTCCGGCGGCTGCTTGCCCCCTCCACTTCGCGCTCCTCGTCGAGCGGCGCCGCAGCGGCAGTTTTCTTGTCCGAAGCGGCAGACTTGGCTGCGGCCCTTTCCTCGGCGGAGGTGGCGCCCTTCGGCTCGCCGACCTCTTCCGGGTGGTGGCTTTCGATGCCGGTCTGGTCCTCGACCGGCACGTCCTCGATCTTGACCGGGAACGGCGCACCGATGCCCTCGTCGCGGAAGCGTTCGTAGATCGACACACGCAGGTCGTTGCGCACGCCGCCGCCGGTCAGGACGTCGGCCACGTAGATGCGCAATTCGAAGGTCATGCGGTCATCGCCAAAGGCGGTGAAGCCGACGCTCGGCGACGGGTTCTTCAAGACCATGGGATGGGCGGCCGCGATCTCGGCGAGCAGCTCCATGATCCGGCGCGGCTCGCTGGCATAGGTGACGGTGATGGCGATTTCGGAGCGGCCGAGCTTGTTGCGGTGCGTCCAGTTGCCGACCGAGGCGTTGATGAGCAGCGAGTTCGGCATCATGATCGACTGGTGCTGGAAGGTCTCGATCTCGGTCGCGCGAACAGAGATGCGCTTGACGAAACCTTCCGTCGTGCCGCTGACGATCCAGTCCCCCACCTTGAACGGGCGCTCGACGAGCAGGATGAGCCCCGAAACGAAGTTCGAGACAATGTTCTGCAGGCCGAAACCGACACCGAGCGAGAGAGCACCGGCAACGAGCGCGAGGTTGGAGAGGTCGATGCCGGCCGCCGACAGGCCGATCAGCCCCGCAAGCCCGACGCCGGTATAGCCGATGCCGGTGCGGATCGAATTGCGCACGCCCGCATCGACCCGGCTGCGTGCCATGATGTTGCCGTCGATCCAGCGCTGCACGAAACGGGTGACGGCGTAGCCGAGCGCGAAGAACAGGATGCCGGCGAGGATGCCAACCAGCGAAATCGTGATCGAGCCGATCTTGATCTCGGTCACCATCCGGTAGGCCCAGGACTCGATGTCGGCGACCTGGAAGCCCCACTGCAAGAGGATCAGCGGGATGAAGAACATCACGACCAGCGCGTAGATGCTGAGGCCCGCGGCAAGGCCGATCTGGTCGAGCGCCACCTGTTCGAGATTATAGCGCCGCTCGAGATAACGCCCGGCGGTGGTCTCGGCAAAGGCGCCCTGCTTGGCAACCGCCCGGCCGGTGAGGATGCCGATATACATCGTGACGAGGATCGCGCCCGTAATGATGATCTGCGTGGCGATGAAGCGGGCAAGACCGACATAGCCCGACACAGCGGCAATGATGAGCAAGGCGCCGGTCGCGAGCAGCACGAAAGACACCACCCGCGGCCAGGCGCGGCCATGGGCGTCGAAGGATTCATCCTTCCTGAGCGTCGGCTTGATCCAGGCCGAAGCCATGATGATCAGGCCGATGACGATGGAGGCAATGTAGCTCTTGACGACGGTCAGGACGACAGGCGAACCGAGCGCCTCGCTGACGCCGCCGAAGAGGTAGTCGAGGCCGTTGACCAGCGCCATGGCGAAGATCGCGATCATCAGCATCCGCGCGCCGCGATCGGAAACCCGGACGAGCCGCCAGCGCGAATCGCGCGGCGACAACACGGCCTGAGCGAGCCTCGTCACGAAGAAGACGACGACGGCGACCCCGAGCGTGATTGCAATGATCGGTGCGATATCGGAACGCAGCACGTTGAAGCCGCGCAGGAACAGGAAGCTCGAGACCGCGAAGGCTGCCGACGCGATGGTCGGGATCAGTGTCGACCAGAATGCGACGGAGAGCCGCCGGAAGTAGCTCGGCTCCTCATCGGTAATGTCATGCTCGATCAGCGGGCGAAAGAGCCTGCGGCTGCCGGAAAGGAACACGAGCGCCGCCAGCAGCGACAGGAACAGCGCCGTCAGGAGCGGCACGCGCTTGTAGTTCCAGGCAAAGCTCAGCCAGCTCCCGACGCTGCGCGACAGCACCCGGGTCTCGTCCGCCGTCGCCGTCAGCGCGTCGTCGAACATTCCGGTCGACACTTCGGTGTTCTTCAGGAGCGTATTGGAAAACAGCGCGCGCCTTGTCGCGGTAATGGCGTTGGACAGCTTCGTCGCCTGCACCGACAGGCCTTCCGCCTCGCCGGTCAGCGCATTGATGGCACCACGTTCGGCCATCAGCCGCTTGCGCTCGGCCGTCACAATGTCGGCTTCGGGCGGTTGCCCCTCGGCCGGCGGATCGCCAAGTTCGGTCAGCCGCGCCTTGATTTCGTCCAGGCGCGGGCGGGTCGAAACCGAAACGCCGATGATCTGTTTGGCGAGCGCGTCGACCTGAACCTTGAGGTCGGCAAGCACGATGTCGTCGTCCTTGGCTTTCTCGACCCGTTCGGTCAGTCCCTTCAGTTCCTCGTCGGCCTTGGTCAGCTGCTCGGCCGCCTGGCTCTGGGCCGGCGGCGTCGCATCCGCCGGCAAGGCATCGGCCGCCGGCTGGGCATTCTGGGCAGGCTGTGTGGTTGTCGCCGCAGGTTCCGTGGCACCGGGGGTCGCCCCGTTCTCCGCTGGCTGCGCCTCCTGCGCCGGCTTGCCGGCAGCAGGCTGGGCGGCGGTCTGGGACGATTGTGCCCCTTGCGGCGATTGCGCCGGCTGTGCCGATTTCTGGCCCGCCTGCCCGTTTGCCTGTGCGGTTTGTTGCGCTGTCGGCTGCGCCGCCTTCTGGGCCATGACCGGGCCGCCCACGGCAAGCGCCAGCAGGCAGACGAGAATGGCGGGCAGTTTTCCGACAGAACGCAATTTCATGATCCTTGCAGATTGAGACCGTGGTCCGGAATCGCTCCGGCCGTCTTCATGTTTCGATGTGAATACGAAAGACGGCGGAAAGATGCAAAGAACGGCGATAAATCCCCGTCAGCGCCCGCTTTCCCGTTAAAAACCGGCGCCGGGCTGCGCCAGATAGGCAAGTTCGGCCTCCGTCGAGGGCCGCGCCAGGAAGGCGTTGCGATGCGGGAAACGACCGAACTGCTCGATCACCTCGCGGTGCCGGATGGCATAGTCGAGATAATCGGCATCGCCGAGCTCGGTAAAGAGCTTCACCGACATGGTCTGGTCGGTAAGGTTTTCCGAATGCTCGAAGGGCAGATAGACGAAGGCGCGCCATTCCGGCTTGATCGCCATGTCGGCACCGGCGCCAACGGCGAGCTTGGCCTCGTGCAGTGCCAGGCAATCGGTGGCAAAGGCGAGCGGCGTGCCGCGAAACATGTTGCGCGGCATCTGGTCCAAAAGCACGATCGCCGCCAGCCGGTTTTCCGGGCTCGCGCGCCAGATCTCGTCGACACCACGGGCCAGCGCCAGGTGCGACGCCTGGAAGCGGCGGATACAGGCCTGGTCGAGTTCGTGGCTCGTCCCGAACCAGTCGTCATAGGTGAGTTCGCCAAACCAGAAATTCAGAACGTCCTGCGGCGTGCAGATGTCAGCTTCGTTCGCCATATGCTCCTCATGCGGGCCAATCGCCGATCCCTCGGCTGCGCTAACACATAGGCCGGAACCGGCCCTTGTCCATAACGTGTTCCTACCCGCCTTACGCGCGTCGCTTCAGGATGGCAATGAAGGCGATGCCGCCGACGAGCCCGGTGACGACGCCGATCGGCATGTCCTCCGGCGCCATGATGACGCGGGCGGCCAGATCCGCAAGGATGAGCGTCAGCGCCCCGAAGAAGGCCGAGAGCGGAATGACCCGCACGTTGTCGCTGCCGGCCAGAAGCCGCACGAAATGTGGCACCATCAGCCCGACGAAACCAATCGCGCCGGAAAAGGCGACCATCACCCCGGTCAGAAGTGCGGTGACGACGAACAGCGTCAGCCGGAAGCGGCGCACGGGAATGCCGAGCGTCATCGCGGTTTCGTCGCCCATGGCGAGCGCATTGATTTCGCGCGCCCGGATCATCAGCCAGCCGAGGGAGGCGAAAAGCACCACGCCGGGATAGACGAGCTGCGACCATTGCGCCAGGCCAAGACCGCCGAGCATCCAGAAGATGACCGTATGGGTCGCCCTCGGGTCCCCAAGGAAAATCATGAGGTTGCCGACGGATGTCAAGACGAAGGCGACCGCGACGCCGGCCAGCACGAGACGGTCGGCGCTGCTGCCGAGCACGCGGGAGACGAAGGCGACGAGCACGGTTGCGAGCAGCGCGCCGGCAAAGGCAAAGAGCGGCACCGTGGCAAGACCGAGGATCATGCCGGTGTGCAGCAGCGCCACGATCGCGCCGAGCGCGCCGCCGGAGGAAACGCCGAGCAGATGCGGATCGGCAAGTGGATTGCGCGTGACCGCCTGCAGCACGGCGCCAGTCAGCCCCAGCCCGGCGCCGACGAGGCCCGCCAGCATGACGCGCGGCAGGCGCACGTCCCAGACGATGCTCTCGCGCCCCGCCGACCAGAAAGCCTCGACGCTGCCCGGCGAAATCTTGCTGGCGATGATCGACCAGACGGTCGCAACCGGGATCGGCGCCGAGCCGAGCGATACGCCGGCCGTGACGGTCAAGGCCAGCAGCAAAAGCGCCGTCATGAGACCGGCACCCGCCTTCAGCGCCCGTGCCGGCGCTAGGCGTGAAACGGCGACGGGACCAGGCGACGCATCCTCAGCCAGCATCGCTTACAGGCCCTCGCCCTGAAAGGCCTTGGCAAGCCTGGCAATGGCGTCGATGTTGCGCGGGCCTGGCGTCGCCTCGACATAATCGAGCACGACGAAGCGATCGTTCTTGACGGCATCGACATTCTTGAAGGCCGCATTGTTCTTCATGAAGGCGATCTTGTCCTCGGCCTTCACCTCGCCGTAGTTGACGATGACCACCACTTCCGGGTTGCGCTCGATCACCGGTTCCCAGGAGATTTCCACCCAGCTCTTTTCCACGTCGTCCATGATGTTGGCGCCGCCGGCGGCCTCGATCATCGCCGTCGGAATGCCGAAGCGGCCGGAAGTAAACGGCTTCTCTTCGCCGGAATCATAGACGAAGACCCGCGTCGGGTTAGCCTTGCCGGCGGTCGCCTTGGTGATTTCGGCAAGCTGGCGGCGATAGCCGTCAACCAGCGTCTCGGCGCGATCCTCGACGCCGAAGATGCGGCCGAGATTGAGAAGATCGACGAACATGTCGTTCATATCAGGCTTCTGCTTGGCCATCACGTGGATGCAGGATTCGGTCAGCTCGTAGACGCCGATCTTGAAGGGCGCCAATGTCTCGGGCGTGACCTCGCCGCCGACCTTCATGCCGTAGTTCCAGCCGGCAAAGAGGAAATCGGCATCGGCGTTGAGCAGCACTTCCTTGGTCGGATATTTCTCCGAAAGCTCCGGCAGTTCCTTGACGCCTTCGCGCAGCTTCTCGTCCAGCGTCTTCCAGCCGGAAACGCCGGTATAGCCGACCATGCGGTCCTGGAGCCTCAGCGCCAGCATCATCTCCACCAGGTTGACGTCGTTGGCGATCGCGCGCTTCGGCGCCGCGTCGAAGGTCACCTCGCGGTTGCAGCTCTTGACGGTGACCGGATAGGCGAGCGCCGGCGTGGCGGCGGCAAGCACGAAAAGAAGGGAAAATGGGGCAATATTGATCTTCATGAAATCGATCCCTGTCGAGGAAGTGAAAAGGAAAAGCGGGCGCCGCCGGCAGCGGCATTGTGAACGGTGGCGGTGACGCCGAAGGCGGCCGAAAGCTCGCTGGGGCTGAGCACCTCTTCGGGCGGGCCGAAGGCCGTCAGCCGCCCGGCGGTCAAGATCGCGACATCTGTCGCAAACTCGGCGGCGAGGTTGATGTCGTGCAGCGTCGAGACGATCGTCAGCTTCAGCGTTTGCAAGAGCTCGAGGATTTCGAGCTGGTGGCGGATGTCGAGATGGTTCGTCGGCTCGTCGAGGATGATGATGCGCGGTTCCTGTGCCAGCGCGCGGGCGATCAGCACCCGCTGCTTCTCACCGCCCGAAAGCGTCGAGAACTGGCGACCGGCAAGATGGGCGAGATCGAGATGCGCGAGCGCGTGCTGCACCCGCTCGCGGTCGAAATCGTTCCAGCCGCTCAAGCCCTCCCGCCGCGGAATGCGTCCCATCATCACGACGTCGCGCACGCTGAAGGGAAAATCGCCGGGCATCTCCTGCAAGACGACGGCGATTGTCCTTGCCGCCTCGCGGGCCGAGATCGACCAGAGATCGACGCCATCGACCGAAACACGGCCGGCATTCGGCTGCACCGCCCGGTAGAGGCAGCGCAGAAGCGAGGTCTTGCCGGCGCCATTCGGCCCGAGGATCGCAAGCCGGCTGCCGGCCGCGATCGCAAAGCCGATGTCGTTGACCAGCGTCAGGCCCGAACGCGGCCCCCAGCGAAGGCCCTCGACCGTGAGGGCTGCACCCGTTGCGTTGCAGCTCATGGGTTCGTTCCTCTGCGCGACCTCATTGGAAGTGCCCGCCGAGATCTTCGGAGACGAGCATCGCCGCGGGAATGCGGGCAAGCGTCTTGCCTTTCAGCCCGCGCGGCCGTTCCGCCGCCCGCGTCATGCCATCGCCACGCTCGGCATAGGTTGTGGCAAAGCGCACGAGATCGTCGATGTCCTCTTCCGGCGAGACGTCGCCGAAGAGATAGGTCGCCTTCCCCGTCGCCTGGAAGGCGATGGTGCAGGGCCGCGTGCAGGCCGCCATGCAGACCGTTCCGGCGATCGAGAAATCGCGATCGAGCGGTGCGCCGAGCGCTGCGATGCTCAGGTTGAGCCGCTTGATCAGCTCGGCACCGGGCACGCATGGGCCGCCGGTGAAGCGGCAATCGGTGCAGACCGTTATCTTGTGCTGTCGGAAATTCGGCTCAGCCATTCCTGCCCTCCGCCGGACTGACGGCAAGAGATGGCGAAACGGCAAGAGGACGGAAAACCGTCGTATGAAAGCCAGTTCTTTTCCATCGGAACACCCCGTCCGTTGTGGTTGATCGGTTCGATGGCAGGTCTCCTGGCTCGCGGGTCGTGGCGCATCCACGTCTTCCCGGTCTTCGACCAGTGACATGGTGTGAATGCGCTTTCCGCTCACAGTTGCGGGGGCAGCCACGGTCTCGGCCCCATCAGGGTCGTCCGTTCCGTGTTCCCTTTTCAGCCGCTTCCGCATTGTCGCGGACGCAGCACCATCAACGCCTTCCTCGCATGAATCGGCGGATGAGACAACCGCACGACACAGGCGGGAGGGATCTATCAACATGCGGCGTTTCGTCATGCGAGGTTTGTTATAAAATAACATTACGTAGCGCAAGTCGAAAATTGGGCGCCGGACACAATCCGACGCCCGCGATAGCGACCACGCTAAAAGACGTGCCGTGCTACCTCAGAACTCCGGCGGCAAGAGTTCGGCCGTCAGCGTCACCGCGACAGAGGCGTTGCCCGGCAGGTTGCGCACGCCGCAGACGGAGCGAACATGGCCAGCCCTTTCGCCAAAGGCGGCCGCCAGAAGCTCGGAAGCACCGTCGAGTACCTTCGGGTGCTCCAGGAAATCCTCAGTGCAGGCGACATGTCCCTCCAGCCGGACGATCTGGCGAATACGCTCGAAACGGCCGAGATGCTCATGGATCTGCGCCAGCGCGTTGAGCACTGCCAACTCTGCGGCCTTGCGCCCCTCGTCGATGGTCACATCGCGCCCGAGCAGCCCCGTATGCACGAAGCGCCCGTCCAGCAATGGCCCCTGCATCGAAACATGAAGCATCTCACCCGCCTCGATCACCGCGCGATAGGCGCCGAGCGGCCTCGGCGGCGTCGGGAGCTGAACGCCAAGTGCGCCGAGCCTTCGGATAACCTCGTCCATCATTGCTTCCCCTCCTCGTCACCTTACGAACCGGCCGCCTTGCGGAGACGACACCGCTTTTTTCTCAAGCCCACGAAATTCTGCCGCCCCTATCGCAAGCAGCAAGACGCGCCGTTCCGTGCCCAGCAACTTTTCCAAGCATAACCAAGAGAAAACGCCTCATGCCTCACGTTGGGAGATAACGTTACGAATTACAACACCAGAGTTGAAGTGCCATCGCGATCCGGGCCAGTGCCGCGGTCTTGCGATCGAATGCGACCGACACATCGCGGCGGCCTCGATCCCCAACCCCAAGTAAAAACGCTGAAATGTAACATACGTTACGCTCACGTAACCCTATGCCCGTTGAGAATTTCGACGACCGAAGCGACAATTGCCGGGATTAAGATTGGGCATCGACAAGCCTCGGAAACAAGCTCAACTTAGCCGCGCAGATCCCGAAATGAAGTGACGGCAACTCAACTTTCAGAAGGGAATAGCATCAGTGAATCCCATTGATTTCTTCGTCGACACGCTTCGGACCTATCCGCCTGTCGCCGTCTTCCTCGCCCTCGGCATCGGCTTCCTCATCGGTCCGATCAAGGTCGCGGGGTTCAATCTTGGAAATGTCACCGCCACGCTGCTTGCGGGCGTTCTCATCGGACAGCTGGGTATCCAGGTTTCCGGCGACCTGAAATCCACCCTGTTTTTGATTTTCCTCTTCGCCGTCGGCTACGGCGTCGGGCCGCAATTCGTGCGGGGCTTGAGCACCGATGGACCGAAACAGATCGCCTTTGCGCTCTCCGTGCTGGTGCTGTGCCTCGTCGTTCCCTATCTCTGCGCGCTGATTGCCGGGCTGCCGCTCGGCTATGGCGCCGGCATGTATGCCGGCTCGCAGACGATCTCGGCTGCAATCGGGGTTGCGACCGACCAGATCAATTCGCTCGGGCTGACGCCGGAGCAGGCCAAGACCTTTGCCGACCAGATCCCGATCGCCTATGCGGTGACCTATATCTGGGGCACGATCGGCTCGGCGATCATCCTCGCCCAGCTCGGTCCCAAGCTTCTTGGCATCGACCTTCCGGCGGCCTGCCGCGAATACGAGGCCAAGCTCGGCGGTGGCAGCGAAAGCAGCGAGCCCGGCATTACCCGCGCCTATCACGACTTCGGCCTCCGGGCCTATCGCGTCGACGCGGCAAGCGGGCTCACCGGGAAACCGGTCAAGGACATCCTTCCCGGGATCCGCGTCTTCGTCGAGCGCCTGCGGCGCGGCGACCAGATCATCGAGGCCGATGGCAACACCGTGCTGCAGCCGGGCGACGTCGTCGCCTTTTCGGGCCGGCGTTCGCTGCTCGTCGAAAACCTCGACAACAAGCTGCTCGAGGTCGAGGACAAGGAGCTGCTCAACGCGGAAGCCGAAGTCCTCGATGTCTACGTGACCAGCAAGGCGCTCGCCGGCAAGACGCTGGCGGAAGTCAGCACCATGGATTGGGCGCGCGGCGTCTATGCCCGCAAGATCATCCGCTCGCTGGTCGAGATCCCGGTGCTGCCCGGGACGACGGTCGAGCGCGGCGACATCGTCACCATCGGTGGCGCGAAACGCCATGTCGAAGCGGCGATCAAGGCGCTCGGCTTTGCCGACCGGCCTGTCGAGACGACCGACATCGCCTTTCTGGGCTGGGGGCTTTTCATCGGCGCGATGATCGGTGCGCTGACGATCACGATCGGCGGCATCCCGATCGGCCTTTCGACCTCCGGCGGCGCGCTTCTGGCGGGCCTCGTGCTCGGCTGGCTGCGCACCACCTACCCCGCCTTCGGCCGCATCCCGTCACCGGCGCTGTGGCTGATGAACACGCTCGGCCTCAACATCTTCATCGCCGTCGTCGGGATCGGCGCCGGCCCGGGCTTTGTCGCGGGCCTGCAGGAGGTCGGCATTTCGCTGTTCATCTGGGGCGTGGTCGCCACGTCGATCCCGATGATCGCTTCGGTGCTCCTCGGCCACTATGTCTTCAAGTTCCACCCGGCGATCCTGTTTGGCGCCTGCGCCGGTGTGCGAACGACGACGGCAGCGCTCGGCATGATCCAGGAGGCGGCCAAGAGCAAGGTGCCGGCGCTCGGCTACGGCATGCCCTACGCCATCGGAAACACGCTGCTGACCATCTTCGGCCTCGTCATCGTCATCATGCTCGCCTGAGGCGAACGGGCGAAGCCGACCATCGTTCAAAATGCATAGATCACAGGGAGTGTGGACCATGTTGGACAGAAATTTCTACGACAGCCTATCCGATCTCAGCCCGTTCGAAATCAAGGACGAACTGATCAAGCTCGCCAAGTCGAGCTCACAGAAATCCGCCAAGGCTTTCCTCAATGCCGGCCGCGGCAACCCGAACTGGACGGCGACACGCGCTCGCGAAGCCTTCTTCCTGCTCGGCCAGTTTGCGCTGACGGAAGCCAAGCGCGCCTATTACGACCCGAAGGCCGGTGTGGCCGGCATGCCGCCGAAGGACGGCGCCCACGCGCGGTTCGAAAAGTGGACGAAGAAGCTGCTGCAAAACACGGCCGACTGGGACGAAGAGGATGAAGGCATCCCGCCGGCAAAGACGCTTTCCGACGCCGTCAACTACGCCATCACCACCTTCCGCTTCGATGCGGACGCCTTCGTGCACGAGCTCACGGACTCGATCATCGGCGACAACTATCCGGTTCCCGATCGGGCGCTGCACCACAACGAGATCATCACCCACGAATACCTGATGTGGGCGATGTGCGCCGGCCACCGACCGAAGGCAAAGTTCGACCTTTACCCGGTCGAAGGCGGCACCGCCGCCATGTGCTACATCTTCAAGGCACTGAAGAACGCCCGCCTGCTTAACGCCGGCGACACGATCGCGCTCGGAACGCCGATCTTCACGCCCTATCTCGAAATGCCGGAGCTGGAGGACTACGATCTCAAGACCATCAACGTCAGCGCCGAGCAGGAGGACCGGTTCCAGTTCACCGACGAAGACATCAAGGCGCTGGAGAACCCCAAGGTGAAGGCGTTGTTCCTGGTCAACCCCGGCAACCCGTCCGCCGTGGCGATGGATCCGGATTCGATCAAGCGCCTTGTCGACCTCGTCAACAAGAAGCGCCCCGACCTGATCGTGCTGACGGACGACGTCTACGGCACCTTCGTTCCGGGCTTCCAGTCGCTGCTTGGGCATCTGCCGCGCAACACGATCGGCGTCTACTCCTATTCGAAGTACTTCGGCTGCACCGGCTGGCGCCTCGGCGTCATTGCCGTCGCCGAGGACAACATCTTCGACGAGAAGATCAAGGCCCATGGTGAACCGATCCAGAAGCTCCTCGAAAAACGCTACAAGGCGATGACGCCGAAGCCGCGCGAGGTGAAGTTCATCGACCGCATCGTCGCCGACAGCCGCGACGTGGCGCTGAACCACACCGCCGGCCTGTCGCTGCCCCAGCAGGTGATGATGACGCTCTTCGGCCTGGTCGAGCTGATGGACGTCGAGAAGGCTTACCAGAAGGCCTGCATCGCCATCTGCACCAAGCGCTTCTGGAACCTGATCGAGGGCATGGGGGTCGAGTCCAATCCGGGCATCTATTTCGACCACTATTACGGCATCATCGACTTCGAGTTCTGGCTGCGCAAATATGTCGGCGAGGATGTCGTCACCTGGGTGAAGGACAACATCCACCCGCTCGACATTCCCTTCCGGCTTGCCGAGGACCACGGCATCGTGCTGCTCAACGGCTCGGGTTTCGATGCGCCGAGCTGGTCGGCACGCGTCTCCTTCGCCAACCTCAATGACGAAGCCTATTCGCAGATCGGCCGCGCCGTGCGCTCGGTGGCGCGCGGTTACGTCCAGACCTACCAGGCCGCCAAAGGCCTGAAGATCAGCTAGCCGATCGGGCGGCCGGCAGCCATGCCGACCGCCCTTCCCCAACGCCTGGCCAGTGTTTCCTTCGGCCGACAAGCATCCCCGCATCTCCGGCTGGCGACTTTCTTTCCGCCGGCTCAGCGACCAGCGCATCATCCAGCTGAAGCGGCTTTCTTCGGCTTGGCACCGGGAGGAACCGCCGCGTGATCGACCACCTGTTCAGCATCCTGCGGGCGCATCCGGAGCTTGCCCTGTTCCTCGCGCTCGGCATCGGCTACGCGGTCGGCAAGATCACCATCTTCGGCGTCACCATCGGCGCGGTCACCGGCTGCCTGCTGGCGGGCGTGCTGATCGGCCAGACGGGCGCCGTGCTCTCCAACGACGTCAAGCAGGCGTTTTTCCTGCTCTTCCTCTTTGCCATCGGCTACCGCACCGGCCCGCAATTCTTCCAGAGCCTCAACGCCGACGCGCTGCCGCAGATCGCCGTCACCGTCACGCTCTGCGTCGTCGCGCTCGCCGTTGCGATCGTGCTCTCGATGCTCTTTGGCTTCGATCTTGGAACCGCAGCCGGCGTGCTCGCCGGCGGCGCGACGGAATCGGCGACCGTCGGCGTGGCGATCGACACCTTCCGCAAGACGGCACCGACGCCGGAAGCGGCGAGCCAGTTCGAATCCGCCGTGGCGACCGGCTTTGCCGTCGCCTATCTCGTCGGTGTCGTGACCGCCATCCTCGTCCAGTCGCAACTGGCGCCACGGATGTTCGGCCGCAGCCTCAAGGAGGCCTGCGCCGAGCTAGAAGCCGAACTGAAGATCGCGCCGCAGACGAGCGGCGACACCGCACGGCGCGAAATCGAGGCGCGCGCCTTCGTCATCGCCGACGCCCTCGTGGGGCTGACGGTCGCGGAAGCCGAAGCGCGCGTTCCCGAAAACCAGAAGGCCTATATCGAGCAGATCCGCCGGGGCGAGGAGATCATCACCCCAACGCCCAAGGAGCGCCTGCAGGCTGGAGACATCATCGCCGTTGCCGGTCTTCGCGGCTTCCTCGTCGAATATTCCAGCCGGATCGGCACCGAGATCGACGACCGCACGCTGCTCGATATCCCGGTTGAAGTGCTCGATATCGTGGTGACGAACAAGGAGGTTGCGGGAAAACGCCTGTGGCAGCTGAGGCAGCAGCCGGAAGCGCGCTCGGTGTTCCTGCGCGGCATCCTGCGCGCCGGCCAGCCGATCCCGATCTTCCCTGGCCTCACCGTCCGCCGTGGCGACGTGATGTCGATTGCCGGCGCCAGACGCCATGTCGAGGAGGTGGCGAAGCTACTCGGCTATGCCGACCGTGAGACCACCGCAACCGACATGGTCTTTGTCGGCGTCTTCATCTTCCTCGGCGGCCTCATCGGCATCCCTGCCCTGAAACTCGGCGCGCTCGAAATCGGCCTCGGCGTCGCCGTCGGCGTGCTGATCGCGGGCCTTTGCGCCGGCTGGCTGCGCTCGGTCCGGCGCACCTTCGGTTTCGTGCCGGAGGCAACCCTCTGGTTCTTCGACAGCGTCGGGCTGTGCGCCTTCATCGCCTGCGTCGGAATCTCGGCCGGCCCGAGCTTTGTCGCCGGCCTCGTCCAGTCCGGCCCGGCGCTGGTCATCGCCAGCCTGCTGATCTGCCTGATCTCGCATCTGGCCGCACTTGCGCTCGGCCGCTGGGTCTTCGGCATGAACGAAGGCGTGCTCGCCGGCACCTGCTGTGGCGCCGGAACCTCAGCCCCGGCGCTTGCCGCCGTGCAGGAAGCGGCCGGAAGCAAGGTCCCGACACTCGGCTACGGTCTCGGTTACGCGATCGGCAACGTGCTGCTGGCGCTCTGGGGCGCGGTTCTCGTCACCGTTCTGGCGTAGCGCAGCGAGGCACCGCTCGGTGTCGAACTGCGAGAAGGTGCGGTTGCGAGGGGGCCAGCCGACCCCGGCAACGCCGCCGCGGCGCGCCCTCTCGTTACGACACAAGAACGCGGGGCCCAAAGCTGCAGCGCCCGCAAATTGTGTCGAACGCGCCCGTCCGACTGCCGACCTCCAGGGGCTAGACGCCTTCCAGAAAGTGCGCTTTCTGCGCCGGATAATAGTCCGAAAATGACGGCAAAGCCTTGCCGGCGCGCGCGGCGACCAGCATATCGAGGTAATATTCCCAGCCCGGCCCGACGTCGCCTGCGAGTTTCGGGTCGCTCAAATGTTGAACCAGGCGCAGCTCCGTCGTGCCCCCCGTCTGCGTAAACGTCAACGCGATGCGCCACTCGCCGGCGTCATCCTTCATCACCACGACCAGGCGGCGCGGCGCGGCGCACTCCTCGATCAGGACATCCGTCCATGGCTGGCTTTTCTCATGGAGCAGTTGCAGCCGCACGGTCTTGCCGGGCCCCGCTTCGCCTTCCCAGCGGCCGAACCAGAGCGCGGTGCTCTCGGACTTTGTCACGCTCGTCCAAACGTCGGCGATGGGTGCATGAAACGTGCGCGTCAGGATCAGGTCATTGCCACTGACGTGGCCGGTGGGCTTGGGGCTCATGCCATCTTCTCCCTGCACGGATAGGCAAATCTGCGGCGGGCGCTACCGCGCGTCTACCTGTACACGGTAGCGGCTATTTATGCGAGCACCCCTGCCGGCGAGGCGCCAGTCGCACCAGACCTAGCGCAGCGGCCACACCAGCATCAGTGTCGGGATGCTGACGATCACGATCACCACCGACAGCGGAAGGCCGAGACGCGGATAGTCGCTGAACTTGTAGCCGCCCGGCCCCATGACCAGCGTGTTGCACTGGTGGCCGATGGGGGTGAGGAAATCGCAGCCGGCGCCGATGGCAACTGCCATCAGGAAGGCTTCCGGCTTGTAGCCGAGCGCGCCGGCGAAACTCGCGGCGATCGGCGCCATAACGAGCACGGTGGCGGCATTGTTGAGGAAAGGCGTCACCGCCATGGCGGCGAGCAGGATGATCGTCAGCGCGCCGGCCGGCGGCAGGCCTGCGGCAACCGTGCCGAGCCAGGCCGCAATGACATCGGTGCCCCCGGTCGTGCGCAAGGAATCGCTCACCGGGATCAGCGCCGCCAGCATCACCAGGATCGGCCCATCGACCGAGCGATAAAAATCGCGCAAGGGGATGATACGGAAGACGACCATGGCGAGGGCTGCCGCGAAAAAGGCGATCGGCACCGGTACAAGTCCAACTGCCGTTGAGCCCATCGCGGCCGCCAGAACCAGAAGCGGCAGCGGTGCCTTTCGCGTCGTGCCAAGCAGGATCTCGCGCTGCGCCAGCGGCAGGCAGCCGAACTCCTGCAGGAAGAGCGTCAGTTCGCGCCGCGCGCCCTGCAGCACGATTATGTCGCCTGCCCTCAAGCGAATGCTGCCGAGCCGCTGCTTCAGCCTCTCGCCCTGGCGGCTGACGGCGAGCAGGTTGATGTTGTGGGTGTTGAACAGCGCCAGGCGCTGTGCCGACATGCCCTCGAGCGGCGAACCGCTGCCGACGACAGCTTCGATCGCCTCGATCTCGTCCCCGGCCTTTTCCCGCCCATGCGGCGCGCGGTCGCCGGCAATCTTCAGCTTGCCTTGCGAGACGATGCGATCGAGCGCTCCCGGACCGCCTTCAAAAATCAGGATGTCCTCGGCTTCGAGGGTAACGTCGGGAAGCGGCGCCAGATGCAGGCCGCGGCGAAAGATGGCGATGACGACAGCGCCGCCGTCGCCCAGTTTCACCAGATTGCTGAGCGCCTTGCCGATCGCCGGCGAACCGGCGGCAACAACCGCCTCGGACGTATAATCGGTGATCTCGATCGCCGAATGGACGGAGACCTGGCTGCTGGAGCGCTGCGGCACCAGCTTGTAGGCAAAGAGCAGGAAGATGCAGCCGACCAGCGCCAGCGTCGCGCCGACGGGCGTGAAGTCGAACATCGTGAAGCTCTCGCCGGTCAGCTCCTGGCGCACGCGTGAGACGACGATGTTCGGCGACGTGCCGACTTGGGTCATCAGCCCACCGATCAGCGAGCCGAAGGCCATCGGCATCAGGAAAACCGAAGGCTGGACATTCGACCGCCGGGCAAACTGGAAGGCGACCGGCAGCATGATTGCCAGCGCCCCGATGTTCTTGATGAAGGCGGAAAGCACTGTCACAGTGATGACCAGCAGTGCGAGCTGGGCCCGGACCGACGAGATGTTCGGCAGGAACCGCTGGATGGCGGCGTCGACGATCCCCGAGCGCGCCACCCCGGCGCTGACGATCAGGGCGCTGCCGACGATGATGACGATGTCGTCGCTGAAACCATCGAAGGCATGATCGTAAGGCACGATGCCTACGGCGACCGCCAGCATCAGCGCCGAACAGGCGATCACGTCGTATCGAAACCGCCCCCAGATAAAGAAGACCATCATGGCGCCGATGACGAGAAACGCGAGAGACTGTTCGGCGGTCATGCAATATCCGGGTTCAGCAAAGAGACTGGGCGGGACGGAACGTGCGGCCGACACAAGCCGAAACGCGCAATCCGCGCAGAAGTTCACAGCAGAAGTTCACATAAGACGTAACCCATGTTTCGGCAAATCGGAATTCATCTCAGCGACAAATCTGGGCATGAGTGCGAAGCGCATGGACCGCCGGCCGCGCCCGGCGGCGAGGCGACAGCCCCTGCCGCCCGCTACTCGATGGTCCCGAATACGGCCGTCTCCAGCGTATCGATCGCCTCGTCCCGCTTCTTGCCCTTCATCAGAAATCTAACCATCCGCCAGGCGTCTCGCCCGCGCAGCGCAATGGTTATCTCGGCGGTGGCGTCCGGTTCCTTGAGCGACTTCATCGCCAGGCGCCCCTTGGCCGTTGATCATAACCGGCGTCCAGTCCGCGCTCGCCTCGTATCCCGCCCTCGCCTGCAGTTCGGCGAGCACAGCGTGGCACTATGTGATCGGGTCGAGCGACACGGGCCCGTGAGCGACAACATTTTGCTGGTGATGATCGCGCGGGACGAGCTTTCACCGGATGTGCTGGTTTGGCGGCAGGGACACGGGGAGTGGATCCCGGCCTGCGACATGGCCGAAATCAAAGCGGCCGTCCGCCGCGCGACGCCAGGACCTGGGCCGTCCGCCGACGCGCCGCCGCCATCGCCCGAATATCCGCTTGCCCGGCCATGGCCCCGTTTTCTGGCGCGCATTTTCGAAATGCTGCTGCTTTACATACCGGCTGCCTTGGTGGCCCGCCGCCCCTGATGCAGACCTTCGTCAATCCGGTGACCAGCAGGCAGACGACGTTCGAGGCCGCCTGGCTCGTCGAGGATCTCTCGCGGGACAACATGCTCTTTGCGATCAGCTCGGACCAGGCAAGCGGCGGCGTCTATTTCGGGCACGAGCAGGTCCCGGCAACAATGAGCGAACGGCTATATGCGGAGGTGCCATTTCGCCCCCAAAGGCGCGTCCAAAAAACCTCGGAACGCACCCGAACGCTAGGTTGCGCGCAAGCCAGCCGCAACTATCGCAATCAGGCATTCCACAACTGGGACAAGCCGTGAACATTTGCAAGCATTGCTTGCCGGAATCCGCATGACAGAACTTGGAAATTTCCGTTTAAGCGCTACATTTTAGAAGAGAGTGCTGGACCGCACCGGCAACGATCGTCCAAGGCGTTTCCGCCTGACGCTTGACGCCGTGTGGGCCAGGCTCAGCCATTCTGAGGATCGCCGACATGAAACACGCTTTTGCCGCCCTCTCCGTCGTGCTGCTTCTCAGTGGCTGCACGGCGACCACCGGCCCCGACATCAGCTACGGTTACTCGCCGAACATGCAACCGATTCCTGGCAGCATCACCTATGGCGGGCAACCGCGCACCAAGCTGAAGAAGGCACCCGTCGGCAGCATCGTCCCGCACCAGTTCATCGATTCCTACGGCCGCAAGGTCTACGAGACCTATATCATCGAGCCCGACCGTTCGTTGCGCCTCACCAGTCGCCGTTGGGCGCCGGACTTCCTCGGCTTCGACGACTGATCGAGATCACCTCACGGATCAGGCATCGCCGCTGAACTGCGCGTGCACCCAATCGCGAAGCACGCGGGTCGCTGGCCGGTCCGCCATGCGCGGACTGTAGACCAGGTCGTATCGGTCGCTTTCCAGCGTCAGGTCGAACGGCTGGACGAGAATGCCGGAGGCAAGCTCCTCGGCGACCAGCGTGAGGCTCAAGAGGGCAATTCCCTGCCCGGCGATGGCCGACTGCACGGCATGGATCTCGTCGGTAAAGGAAAGCCCCGCGCCGGCCTCGACATCGGTGGCGCCAGCCCGTTCCAGCCATTGCCGCCAGACCGGCGCGCGCGCATCGTGGCGGCGCAGCGTGCCCCAATCGTAGTGGATGAGCGTCGCGTGCTTGAGGTCCGCGGCACTGGCCGGCGCCAGTCGCGGCACGCAAACCGGGGCGAAACGATCGGCGAACAGCGGTTCGGTTACGAGGCCCGGATAATCACCGCCGCCAAGGCGGATCGCAGCATCCGCATCCACCTCCAGATCGACCATCCGGTGGGAGGCGTCCAGCCTCAGCGTCCACTCGGGATAGGCTTCGCGGAAGGAACCGGCAAGCGGCGCCAGGCGCTTGGCGACGAAGGCGACGGTGGACGTCAACCGCGCCACCTTGCTCGCCTCCTGCCGGCGCATGTCGGCGATCGCCTGCTCGAAACGGTCGAGGCCATCACGCAGCACCGGAAAGAGCACCTTTCCCGCAGTGGTCAGCCGGACCTGCCGCGTCCCTCGTTCGAAGAGCTTGGTCTCCAGCATCTCCTCCAGCTGGCGGATCTGGTGGCTGACGGCAGTGGCCGAGACGTTCAGTTCCTCGGCCGCCAGCTTGAAGCTCATCCGCCGGGCGGCCGCTTCAAAGACCCTGAGTGCGCCGAGCGGCGGCAACTTCCTCATGATTTCCTCAATGGATGAACTCAGCTCATCTGTTGGCTGAGAAATCACTCTTTGTCAGCCGCCGAATGCCCCAGCATATTAGGATCAACAGCCAAGGCAACAGCGCCAAGCTGAGAAAATCTCAAGCATGAAAGGACATCTTATGTCTCTCGAACAGGTCGTCACCCAGCCGGATCCCTACGCGCCCTTCCTGCTTTCCCAGGCGATCAAGGCCAATGGCTTCGTCTTCGTCTCCGGTCAGGCGGCAATCGGCGACGACGGCAAGCTCGTCGGCGTCGGCGACTTCGACCGCCAGGCCGAACAGGCGTTCCGCAATCTCGACCGGGCGCTCAAGGCGGCGGACTCTGGGTTAGACAAGATCGTCAAGGTCACGATCTTCCTGCGCTCCATGGAGAATTTCGCCAAGATCATCGAGCTGCGCCGCACGTGGTTTTCCGCCCCCTATCCCGCCGACAGCATCATCGAGGTCTCCTCGCTCTATTCACCGGACGCGCTGATCGAGATCGAAGCGATCGCGCTCGATGGAGGCAAGTGACATGAACGCACCGTTTGGCATCGCGTCCCCCGCCTTCACCGGCACCCGTCTCAAGCGGCTTGATTTCGCCAATCGCCTGTCCGTGGCGCCGATGACCCGCATCAGCGCCACGGCGGCCGGCGCGCCCAGCGAGCGCATGCAGCACTATTACCAGCGCTTCGCCCGCGGCGGCTTCAGCCTGATCACGACCGAGGGCATCTACACCGACAAGGCCTATTCCCAAACCTACAAGGACCAGCCGGGCCTGACCGACCGGGAACAGGCTCTCGCCTGGCGGCCGATCGTCGAGACGGTCCATGCGGAGGGCGGGCGAATCTTCGCACAACTGATGCACGGCGGCGCGCTGGCGCAGGGCAACCCGCACAGGCCCGAGACGGTGGGCCCCTCCGCCGTCCGGCCGAAGGGCAGCCAGTTGACCGGTTATCACGGCGACGGCCCCTATGCCCTGCCGCGCGAAATCAGCGATGCCGAAATCGCCGAGGCGATCGAAGGGTTCGCCAGTGCCGCCCGGTTTGCAATCGAGGTTGCCGGTTTCGACGGCATCGAGATCCACGGCGCCAACGGCTATCTGCTCGATCAGTTCTTCACGGACTTTTCGAACCGGCGGGCGGATCGTTGGGGTGGAGATATCGTTGAGCGGCTCGGCCTGTCGCTCGAAGTGCTGAAGGCAGTGCGCGTGGCGATCGGCCCCGACGTCCCGCTGGGGCTGCGGCTCTCCCAGGGTAAGGTCAACGACTTCAGGCACAAATGGGCAGAACGCGAACAAGGTGCAGCCCGCGTGTTCGAGGCGCTCGCCGAAAGCCCGGCAGACTTCGTGCACTTGACCGAGTTCGAAGCCTGGAAGCCGGCCTTCGAGGGCGGCGACGCCTCGCTCGTTTCCCTCGCCCGCCGCCACGCGCCGCGCCTGTTCATCATCGCCAACGGCAGCCTGCACGATCTCGCCCGCGCCGAGGAGGTGATGGAAGCCGGTGCCGACATGATCGCGCTTGGCCGCGGCGCGCTCGTCAATCCCGACTGGCCACAGCTCACCGCGAAACGCACCGCTCTGCGTCCGTTCGACCTGCCGTTCCTTGCGCCGATCAGCGATATCAAGGACAGCGAACTGGCTCTCTGAATGCAGAGAAACGGGCGCGCCCCGCAGGAGGCGCGCCCGTCAACTGTCCTAGTGATTGCCGGCTCCAGGCGGTCACCCCGCCGCCACGAAGCGATAGGCCGCCCCGTTGCGCTCCGCCCGCCCGATCCCCGGATAGGCCCAATGATAGCCAAGCAGCGCCAGCCGCTCCGACGCGGCCCGGTCGATCAGGGCCTTGCGGTTCTTCAAGGCCAGCTCCGCATCCGTGTCGAAGCCGAAATGCCAGTCGGGGTGCTCAAAGAAGACGATGTTGCTGGTGACCGCATCGCCCGTGATCACCAAGCCCTCATGTCCGGCGCCGTCACCGCCGGAAAGCTGAAGCGAGATATGACCGGGTGTGTGGCCCCGCGTGTCGAGCACCTGCATGCCGCTGACGATTTCGTCGCCGGGCTTCAACAGGGTCAGCCGGTCCTTGACCGCAAAGAGATCGCGCTGCGCACCCTTGGCAAAGCCATGAAGCACCTGCGGCATGGTCTTTTCGAAGTTGGGATCGGTCCAGAACCGCCATTCCCCCTCCGAAACGAAGTACTGCGCATTCGGAAAGGCGAGCGTGCCGTCGGCGCCAACGGTGCCGCCCGCATGGTCAGGATGGGCATGCGTCAGCACCACCTTCGTCACCGCACTCGGGTCGATGCCGGCCGCAAGCAGATTGGCGTGAAGCTTGCCGGCGCTCTCCTGGAAACGTGTGCCCGAGCCGTCGTCGACCACGATCAGATCGTCGCCAGTGCGAATGACCGGAATATTGGTATGAAACGGCGCCTTTTCGGGAGTGCCGCCAAGCCGGCGCATGATCTCCGGCCGCTCTTCCGCCGTTGCATCCGGCAGCACGATGCTGACCGGCAGCATGATGAAGCCGTCGCTGACGACGGAAATATCGAAGCCGCCATGCCGGAAACGTTTGATATCTGCGGCATGGGCACCTTTCGGCAGCAGGGCGGAGGCTGCAAGCGCACTGGTGCCTGCAAGGAATTCACGACGGCCGGGGCCGGAGACGTCGGTGGGATTGTGGGAAGAGGTCATGGCTCTGATCCTTGGCTGAAGCGTTTGACATAGGGTGCCAGCGCCACCTGTGAGGTGGCACCGGCGAACAACCATCAGGCCTTGGCGAAGGCGAGCAGGTCGGCGTTGAGCTGGTCCTTGTGGGTGTCGGTGATGCCGTGCGGTGCGCCGGCGTAGACCTTGAGCTCCGCATGCGGCACCAGCGTCTTCGAGGCCCGTGCCGCCGCATCGATCGGCACGATCTGGTCGTCGTCGCCATGGATGATCAAGGTCGGCACGTCGAACTTCTTCAGGTCCTCGGTAAAGTCGGTCTGCGAGAAGGCGACGATCGAGTCATAGGTGTTCTTGTGTCCCCCCATCATGCCCTGCAGCCAGAAACTGTCGATCATGCCCTGAGAGGCGACCGCGCCCGGGCGGTTGAAGCCGAAGAACGGACCGGACGCGATGTCGCGGTAGAGCTTCGAGCGATCCTTCAGGCTTGCCGCCTGCAGGCCGTCGAAGACTTCCTTCGGCAGGCCGCCGGGGTTCCTGTCGGTCTTGAGCATCAGCGGCGGCACGGCCGAGATCAAACCGGCCCTGGCGATCCGGCTGGTGCCGTGGCGGCCGATATAGCGGCTGATTTCGCCGCCGCCAGTCGAAAACCCGGCAAGGAAGATACCCTTCAGATCGAGCGCGTTGATCAGATCCGCGAGGTCGTCGGCATAATGGTCCATGTCGTTGCCGTCCCAGGGCTGCGACGAGCGGCCGTGGCCGCGGCGGTCATGGGTGACGACGCGGAAGCCGTTGGCGGCAAGGTGGAAGGCCTGCGCTTCCCAGCTGTCGGACGACAGCGGCCAGCCGTGGCTGAGCACGACGACCGGGCCATCCTTCGGACCCCAGTCCTTGTAATAGATCTCGACGCCATCGCGGGTGATGATGCGACTGCCCATGGTGTTTTCTCCCTTAGTGCCGGAGGCGCCGGCGGTTGCTGCGGTGGTGGATGCGGCCTTGGCCGACGTGTTCATGGCATTGACCGCGGCTGCCGTGGCGGCAGCGCCAAAGGCGGCCGAGAGAACCGTGCGGCGGGAGATGCCGTTGGAAACGCTTGCGGAAATTGCTTTTGCCTGTGTCATTGTCCTCACCTCTTTGATCTCTGTTGCTCGGGCTTCCATTCGGCGGAAGCGATGGTTGAATTGATAAATCGGTGGGCCTAACCTCTCGACCGGCAAAGCTGACAACGATGGGGGCAGAAGTGACAAAACGACCCGAAAACGAGCCGGCGGAGATCGGCATCGTCGTCTATCCCCGCGCCCTGATGTCGGCGATCCATGGGCTGACCGACATGTTCCAGGTGGCGAGCATGCAGTCGGTGGAGCAAAGCGGCAGAGACGCGCCGCAAATCCGCATCAGTCACTGGAAACTTCAGGAAGATGGCTCGGTGTCGAAATCGCGCGACACCCACGAAGGCCCCTCCTCGGGCCTTGTGGCCCTGATCCTGCCGCCGACGCTCTCCGATCTGCCGATCGGCGATCGCATCGGTGCCCTGCCCGCCTTCGTGCGCGAACAGCATCAACGCGGCGCGACGATCTGCTCCGTCTGCGGCGGCGCCTATCTGCTGGCAGAGTCCGGCCTCGCCACCGGTCGCACCATCACCACCCATTGGTCGCATCAGGACCTGATCTCCAACCGCTACAGCGACATCCGCGTCGACACCGACAGGCTGCTGATCGACGAAGGCGACATCATCACCGCCGGCGGCATGATGGCCTGGATCGACCTCGGCCTGAAACTCGTCGACCGGTTCCTCGGAACCGACGTCATGCTGGCAACCGCACGCTACATGATCATCGACCCCGGCGCGCGCGAGCAGAGCTATTACAGCGTCTTCGCCCCGAAGCTCGATCACGGCGACACGATCATCCTGAAGATCCAGCACTGGCTGCACGGCGCCAACACCAAGGGCGTGACGCTGCAGATGATGGCCGACCGCGCCGGTCTCGGCGACCGCACCTTCCTGCGCCGTTTCCAGAAGGCGACCGGCTTCAACCCGACCGAATATTGCCAGCGGCTACGGATCGCCAAATCCCGCGATCTGCTGGAGCGCTCACATCTCTCGATCGAGCAGGTTGCCTGGCAAAGCGGCTATGACGACACCAACGCCTATCGCAAGATCTTCCGCAAGATCCTGGGTCTCTCACCGAAGGAGTATCGCCTTCGCTTCTCGGTTTCGGAGAGCGTCCGCACTTTGGGCGCTCCGGCAAATCCGATACCGGCCGTGTGATCATCGACGGGCGAAACCCTTTAGAGCACCAAACGCAAAAAGCGCCGCGCACCCTTTCGGGTGCGCGGCGCTTTGATTAAAAGACGTAGGTCAAGCAGCCCTGAGCGCTAGGCTCTTCCGGCAATCACGAACACGATCCGCCGGATCGCTTCGGCAAAACTGACACCGAGAGCCATCGCAGCAATTCCCGTCACTCCTAGTGCGCCAATACCCATGAGCTTCCACCGCCTGACGTCATCGGTCACCGGCTTCATATCGGAGATTTCGGCACCGATAGCGGAAGCCGACGCTTCCAGTTCGTTGACCCGCTCGGCGAGTTCATCCATGCGCCGGTGGACGCTGGCTTGACTGGCGGCAGATTTATCCTCCGCCCGCCTGGCGCCATCCTCGATCCGATGAATGGACTCCTGCAGGCCGCGCATGCCGGCAACCAGTTCTCCCAACTGGCGATGAACAACGATATCGATTTCAGCCAGCGACATGATGGTCTCCCCCGTGCTTCGCGCATTCGGCCTTCGTCCAGATATCCGCGGCACAAAGGCCGACGACCGTGCGATCGATCCGGCGCTGATCCGCTGGCGATGCTCCGCGCGCGCCGACAAGATCAGTTCCGACCACGGCGCGCAGCCCGGGAGCACTGGCCGGACGCGAAGTCCCACACCCTGCCAGCATCAAGGCAGGAATCGTAATCAAGGCGCTTCCCACGAGCGCGGCTCTGAGCGTCATTGTTCTGCCTTTCGATGGCATTGGCGTAGGATCGTGCGCCGTCTGCGCGGATTTCATGAATGAGCCAGACGAGACCCGAGACGATGAGGCCGGCGATGAGAAGCTTCGGCCAGGCAAACATCATTTCGCCCAACCAAGGCGTCGCGCCAGCACGTACCAGCACTCCGAGAGAATGCCCGCACCAAGGCCGATACCTACCTCCATCAGCATCTGCACGTCGGGATCATCGGCAAGCACCAGCCCCGCCTCCGGCGCCAGCAGCCCTTTAGCCACGAGCAGCCCCGCGCCGTAGCGCAGCAGGATACGGATGACGACAGCACTCATTTCGTCCACCGCGCAAGAAACCCGGCAACCGCCTCAATGAGACGGCGCAGGCGATTGAATTTGGCCCCGTGCGAAGCGTTGACGCTTTCCATGTCGGGCGCCCTTTCGACCGAGCCTGGCCGCAGCACGACAACAACGGAGGGATCGGCCGAAGCGCTCTCGCGACCATATCCGGCCGCACGCAGCGCCGCCTCGAAGGCGCGGCCGTAGGCCTCGATCTTCGGCCCGTTCTGCCTGATATCGCCGTTGATAATCGCGCGTGAGGCGGCATAACGATAGCCGGTCGCCGCCGCCGAACGGCTATCGTCCGTGTCGAAATCAGTCAGTCGCTTGCCCGTGAAAAGCCCGTGCACCATGCCGTCGAAAAGAATGCGAATGGCCGTTGCCGGATCACAGGCACGATCCGGCATCTCCACCAGACCAAACTTGCCATAGTTCGCGCGACCGGTAATTTGCGCCAGCCCTCGCCCGCGAAAGACCCACCCGTCGTCGTCTTCGACATTGCCAAGCCGCCCGCCATAGACCCGGTTCGCAAGCTTGCGCGGATTGCCCGCGTAGGGTTCCGCGCTAGCAAGCGTCGGAAATCGCGCCGGCCATACTTGCATGAGCCGCCTTGCCGAGTAGTTCAGATTCTCCTCGACCGACCGCATTGTACCGCCGGTTTCGTGATGGACCTCGGCGAGAATTGCGGCCAGATGGCAGAGGCCTACCGCACGCCGGCGCCCCTCCAGGACGACCGCGTCCAGGCTTTCGAACTGCTTTGCAGAATAGGACTTGAATACACCCGACGCGGGATCGCGCAGGGCCGCGTAAAACGCTGCTCTGTTCATGGATTCACCTCTTGGAGATCTTCCGATTAAAGCGCGGTGGCCGCCACCCACAGGGCATCGATCTGGGTGTCAGAAAGACCAAGCGCCGTACCAACGGTCCCGATCAGCGGATGCAACCGGTTGAACGTGGTCGCATACTCCCACTCGATCTGAGCCTTGTCCTGATCCGAACCAGCGGGCATCCCCGCGATTGCTGCGGTCACGGTCGACGGCGAGATGTCGGCATTCACCAGTCCCAGGCGGAATTGGCGGGCGGTCAGACTGGGCATCCGCTGCCGCAATTCGTCTTCCGTCGGTGGATCGGGGGGGATGTACGGCTCGATCTGGAAGCCGGAATTATCGAGCAACCACTGGCGGATCAGGGGATTAACCATGACGACTCCTACTGTTGATATTGAAGGCAACGGGCCCCGTTCCACGGTCGTGGAAGCAGGCTCCTGGAAGGTCTGATCGATTTTCGTTCGCCGGCCCGCGGTTCGGGCCTCGAGGCCGCGACGGGCCTCGCTGGCGTTAGGTTTCACCACCGCGGCTAGAGAACCTTCCGATCGGTAAAGGCCCAGGCGGCGTTATCCGCCTTCACCCGGGCAAAGCGTTTCATCATCAGCGCATAGCGAGATGCCGAAATCACGTCGTCGCGTTCCTTGACGATCCGGCCGTCCTTGCGGTGGTAGAGCCTGAACTCCTCGAACCAGTCGCCACAGGTCGAAAACACCTTGAAGCGACCGGTCTGCATGCGCTGCAGCATGTCGGAGACCCCCGCCTCGACACCGTTGGTGCCGTCGTCGAAGGTCGCGCGCTCGGGCAGCATCACGAGCCCCTGCCCGCGATATTGCGCCGCCAGTTGCTCGCCCGAGCCCTTGTCGTGCTGCAGCCCGTCATGCGGCCAGGCCCAGGGCAGCCAGGGCCCCCAGGGCTTCAGGCTCGCCGCATGGATGATCGGCGTCGCCTCGCGCTCGCGGTAGCAGCGGGTGACGTAAAAGACATCCGCATCCCGGTCCCAGGCGCAAAGCGCTGCGGCAAACGGGTGATCCCAGCCGAAATCGAGCCCGCCGATCTGCACCCAGTGCCTGGGAACCTCGAATGGCTCGACCCGGATCTGCTCTTCCGTCACCGGGAAGATTCTTCCCGACCCGAGCGTCGGCACCCCCTTGGTGCGCGCTTCCTTCTCATGCGCGGGGTAGCTGGCGATGATCTTCGCGCGCTCCTCGGCCGAATAATGTTCGGCATCGTCGATCGTCATCGTCACCACGGTCCGGTCGTCTGATGGTTCCAGCAGATAGCGGCTGACGACCGAGCTCATGCCTTTCAGCGGCGTAAACGTCACGGCGACCGAGCCACCGGTCGCATTGGTGCGGGTGATGCCTTCGAAATAGACGTCTTCCGGCGGCTCCTCGTCGAACCAGAGATAGTCGACGGTGTTCGCCTGCCATTTCGCCCGGCCCTGCTCGTAAGCCTTCAAGAGCAGCGTCGAGGTGCCGCCCGAAGTGTGCCGCACGGTCACGCTGTCGAGCGCGCCGGAAGCGCTGGAGCGCCGGGTCCAGCCTGAGATCGCCGCCTTCGGCAGATAGCCGGTGCCCCAGTCCTCCTCGCTCATCGGCGGGCCGACGAGCAGCCGCTGCACGCCATCGCGTGTCAGCTCGTGCGATTCCGAACCGCCGATCATCGTGATCGGCCGGTCGAACCGTCGGCCCGCCCACCAAGAGGGATAGTCGCCTGTCAGATGCATTGCCGCTTCCGCGGCGCCGGCAAGCGTCTTGCCGAGCTGGTTGCCGGCCATGAACAGCCGCTCGCGAAAGGTAGCGCCTGCCTCATGAAATGCCGTCTGCTTCGTGTAGGGCTGGTAATAGCGCAGCCTATTCGTGTTCTGCCTGCGCCCGATCTCCATCGTCAGTTCCATCCGCTCCCGAAGCAGCAAGGAAAGGCCTGATGGTCTGGTCGAGCTTGCGGATCCGCTCGAGGAGTTGTTCATCCGTCATCTCGCCCATCTGGTTTGGATTGATGGTCACGTCCTTCGGCATCAGCGCCGCTATCGTCTTCAGGAAGTCGTTTGGGTTCTTCTCGATCAGCGCGTGGATCGCGGCCGCCCCTCGGCTCTCCCAGGCCGAAAGCATGTCCTCGAGAAAGAGTTCGCCGAGCTTGGTGCGCACTGCCTTGCGCGTCCGCGCCCGGGGGACGGCCCCACCCCCTCCGGCGCGCGGCAGAAAGCGCCCGGTCTTCGGGTCCTTTGCGGGTTTCACTGTCATGGGATTTGCTCCGGGGCACGAGGCGATTGCTCCTCCTGCGCACGTTGGATCGGCCGCCGCTTGACCAAAAGTTGCATTCTGCCATCAAAGCCGACCGGTAGCGGCGGGCTTTGGAGGCGATCGCAGGTGATCCGGCGTTTGTGGACGAAACTGCTTGGCATGTTCGCGAGGCCGGCTCCGGCCCTGGCCGAAGTCGACGAGCCGACATCTCCGAAGGTCTCGGCGCCCAAGCTGGGAACGCCAATGCCTGCGGGAGACACCATCGTGTCGCCGCGGCTGTTCAAGCTAGCAAGCGTGACAGCCGATCACAGAAAAATGCGTGTGTCACGCCGGATGTCACGCTTGCAACCTTGACTTCAGGTTGCATTCGGTCATCAATACCGCTCACCGGGTTGCCCCACATCGGGTGCTTCTGGCGCAATGCATCGCAAGCGCTCCTGCTCTACCGGCAGTGGCCAGGGAAAAGTCAAATTAGTTCAAGATTTTAAGCAGTTTTTCAGCCTAGCAGTCCAGCCGCGGGAACCATGCAATGAATGCAACAGGTGCCAGATGATCCGCAACACGTTCAGCAAGTTGAAGACCATTTTCACCCCGCGGCCGTCCGCAACGAATATCTCGCCCAGGTTGCTTGAACTGGCGACGTCAGGAAATGTCGATGCCCAGGCGAAACTCGCCGAAATCTATTTCAACGATGGCGGCGCGGAACACTATGCCGCCTCGCTTCATTGGAACCGCCAGGCCGCCCGCCAGGGTCATCCGGCTGCCCAGGCCCGCCTCGTGACCATCTATCAGAGAGGCCTCGGCGTCGAGCGCGATCCGAAGGAAGCCTCGCGCTGGCTGCGCAGCATCGGGCAGCCCCGCCCGCGACATGAGACCGGCGCCTCCGTCACCGGCAAGATCGCCAAGCAGGAAGCCTAAGGCTTTTCGCGTAAAAGTGGGCAGCGGTATTGCCGCAACGACATGCATAAAAACAAGATCTTAAAACCTGTCGCGTGAGCCCTTTCCACGCGACCAGCTTTAGGGCTTTCGCACCAGAACATGCAGCGATCTTGCGACAGCAGCATGCGGGCGCCGAGGACGTGAAGCCCAAGTGCGGATCCGAAAAATCGCGAAGCGCCGTGACGCCGTAGCGGCCGTCGTCACCCGCGTCTCAGCGGTCGCAGCCGGCGCCGGCGCGGATTTGAGTTTTTTGGATATCGGCATCAGCGCCCAGGCAAGGCCGCGCCAATCCGCCGGAATCAAAAAGGCCGCTTCAATGACGAAACGGCCAGCCTGTAATATCCTTAGCCCGCTTCCGTTCGCTTGGCAAGCCCCTTTGCCAAAATTTGTTTCCGTTTTGTTCGTTTTCTTCCTTTACCCCCGCCCCGCCTCTTTGCCAGCCCATGTGCGCGATCGGTGGTACAATCGCGAGCGCCATGCAAGGCCGCTGGCGCCATGTCTCCTTCCTCAACGGATCCGGGGCCGGCGGCGGCATGGTTGATCCGTTTCGATGCGGAAGCGGTTGATGCCGCTCCCACGACCACGGGAGGTACCCATGACACGACAATACCTGATCGCCGCTCTTTGCGCGGCGCTTCTTGCGGCTGCCGGCTGCACCACCGACCAGGCGAGTCGCACCAGCACTCCTGCTCCGAGCCCCAGTTACCAGGGCATGCAAGGCGTCCAGGGCATGAGTCAGGGCGGCGGCGGTGCTGGCGGTTATTGAGGTCGCTGATGCTTCGTAGACGGCGAAGCTGGCGGGGCTCGTCGTTGGTCCAGATCGCCCGCCCGCAGTGTCGCTCCCGTGCAAAGCCTCGGCCGAACGCACCGCGCACCGAAGCCAATCGGATTGAACATCTTGGGCCGACATGCGTTGAGTAACCATGACGCGCATTCTCGCTGCCGCGCCATTTGTTTGCGCGCATTCTGTGTTAAGCTTCCCCTCGGGAGGAAAATGCCATGGAGAATTTCTTCGCACTCGCCGCCATCGTCGTCGGCTCCGCAATCCTGGGGCTCGCGCTCGCCTACGGGTTTCGTCGCAAGGACGCGCACCGCCCTCCCGAACATGACGACGCCCGGTTGAAGTTCTAAAAGACGTTGACGTTCTGGAAGACCGGGCTTTTCCGACCTGCCGGTCCGCGGCCGCTCCGCTTGTCTGCCTCTTCGCGGGGTTGCCGCAATGAGCGATTCCTAGCAGACGCCTCCCCTGCAAACGCGCGACCGGTTTTTACAATTCCCGCTAGAATGGACGCGGCAGAGTTCGCCCCGATATCATCGACAGGATGTCTGGCTCGATAGCGCGTGCTTGGGATGCCGATTGCATCGCGGACCAAGACTTGAAAAACGACAGGAGCCGGATGCGATGTCCCCCAATCCGCACGGCCACGCCCCGTCATTGAGCCACCTTCAATCTTGAGATCTTGAACGCCCAGACCGGAACCTTTTCCGCTCGCCTCGGCTTATTCCTGGCAAACCGCCAGCAAGGAGATGCGACGATGAACAAGGCAAACCCGAAATCCCGCGACCGAGAGACACCGGAAGACGTGCCCCCGTCTGGCGAAACACGCGCAGTGCCGATCGGTAAGATCCCGCCGCTCCCCGTCGACCAGCTTCCCGCGGGAGACCATCCGACGCCGGTCGATCAGGGTCGCGTGTCGCCCGTTCCGAGCCGCGACGAAGCCAATGTCGATCCGGACGATGCACTGCCTGACGACCGCGAAGAGAAAATCCTCGAGGATGATCCGGGGCGCGAGAAAACCCGCTTCGACGAGGAGATGCCGCGCAGCAGTCGATAGAGGCTGCGTTCCCACCCATGCCGGGCCGCGTTCCCTCAGCGCATGTGAATGCCAGAAAACAAAAAAGAGGCCCGCCGGTCAGCGACCGGCGGCCTCCTTAAAACACGCTCGCCTCAGAAGTAGGGCGAATAGCACTGCTGGCGCGGGCCACCATAGGGTTGGAACGAGTTGTCCCAGGCGCGGTAGGAGCGATAGCGCGCATAGCACCAGTCGGCATGGCGCGGGTTGACGCCGGTCTCGTAGCGACGCGCTGGCGGAGCGGCGATCGCGCCACCGATGATGACTCCGGTGCCGAAGGCCGCCAGCGGATACCACCAGCCGTCATTGTGGCGGCGATAGCCGTAGCGCTCGTAGCGATAGCCGCGGTGGCCGTTATAGTAGCCATAGCGGTAGCCGCCGTCCCAACCCGGACGCGGACGATAGCCGCCATGCCAGCCTGGCCGCGGGCGGTAACCGCCATCCCAGCCGGGGCGCGGGCGATAGCCGCCGTGCCAGCCCGGCGGACGCCGGCGATGGTGACCGCCGTTCCATTCCCGGTGCTGCACCAGTTGAACGTCGCTCTTCTGCACCCGCTCGATGGCAACAGCCGGCAGGGCGTTTGCCGGCGTGATGCCCGAAAGAGCCGTTATCGCCGCAAGCACGACGATGCCAATCTTCTTCATTTCATCACCTGTCCGTTTGTAACAGGTGCGAGTTTTGGCCGGGGCGACGTGAACCCACAATGAATGCGACAATCCTAATATGGACCGCAACTCATAGGTAGCATCGCAATACTCCAGGGTGACACTGCCGCCCGGCAAGCCCGCCATCCCCGGCGATGGCCTGCCATACCCGGGTTGCCCCTGTCATCCCCTCAGGTGCGCGCGCCCGCCTTGCCGCGCAGCTTCAGCGCATGGGCGATCAGCGTCTCCACCACCTGGCCGTAGGCGATGCCGTCGGCTGCCAGCGCCTTGGCATACATGCTGATATTGGTGAAGCCGGGAATGGTGTTGATTTCGTTGATCATGAGGCTTCCATCGGCGCGCAGGAAGAAGTCCACCCGCGCCATCCCCGCGCAGTCAAGCGCCCGGAATGCCCGCGCGGCCATGTCCTTGGCCTCGGCGATCACCTCCTCGGAGAGTTTGGCGGGCGCCTGAACGACTGCGCCGCCGGCATCGACATATTTGGCGTCGTAGCTGTAGAAACCGTGGCTCGCAGCCGGAATGATTTCGCCCGGTCGCGAGACGGTGAGCTGTCCCTTCGCATCCTCCAGCACCGAGCACTCGATCTCGCGGGCCTGAACGAACTCCTCGATCAGCACCTTGTCGTCGTGCCGGAACGCCTCGTTAAGCGCCGCCTGAAGCGCGTCCAGACTGTCGACGCGGCTGACGCCGACGGAAGATCCCTGCCGCGCCGGCTTGACGAAAACCGGCAGTCCCAGGCTTTCGAGGATGGTCTCGCTTGAATAGGCGTCGCCCGCATGAAGGCCGATCGCCCGCGCAACGGCAATGCCTTCGGCCACCAGCAGGCGCTTGGCGAGCGCCTTGTCCATGGCGACCGCCGAAGCCGCGACACCGCAGCCGACATAGGCGACATCGGCTGTTTCCGCATAGCCTTGCACCGTCCCGTCTTCGCCGAAGGGACCATGCAGAACCGGAAAGATCAGGTCGATCGCCGGCAGCAGCCCTTGGCGGCCGTCGGCCGCGATGGTGACCGCCCGCCCCCGCCCGCCGGGGATTAGCGCCACCTGCGTTCCCGACGCGGGGATCGCCTTCGGCAGTTCCCCGTCTTCGAGATCGACCAGCATCCAGCGGCCATCCCTGGCGATCCCGATCGGCACGATCTCGTAGCGCGTCCGATCGAGCGCCGCGACGGCGTTGCGCGCCGACATCAGCGAAACCTCATGCTCCGCCGACCGGCCACCGAACAGCACGGCAATGCGCAACTTACCTGTCATGATCCTTTTCCCTCCAGAATCGTGGTGCATCGTGCGCAACCAAGCGAGCGAAGATGGCAAGAAAAGGTCGAGAGAGGCGGCATCAGCGTGGAAGGAATATTTTCCTTAAGGGCACCCTTGCCGCTTGAATTCCGCCGAACGAAATACAATTGATGCGCGAACACTGGTTTGAAGGAGAAGCTGCCGATGGCCGAGGTCCTCGTATTCCACCATGCCCAGGGGCTGACACCCGGCATGCACGCTTTTGCCGGCGACCTGCGCGCGGCCGGGCACGTCGTCCACCTGCCCGATCTCTTCGAAGGACGTACATTCGCGAGCATCGAGGAGGGCGTTGCCCATATCGAGGCGGTCGGCTTTGAAGAGATGCGCGAGCGCGGCGTGCGCCTCGCCGATGCCCTCCCCGAAAACCTCGTCTATGCCGGCTTCTCCTTCGGTGTCCTGCCGGCTCAGAAACTCGCCCAGACCCGCCCCGGCGCCCGCGGCGCCCTGCTCTTTTACTCCTGCATCCCGATCATTGGCCAGTGGTCCTTCGGCCCCTGGCCGGCAGGCGTACCCGTTCAAATCCACGGCATGGACAACGACCCGATCTTCGTCGGCGAAGGTGATGTCGACGCCGCCCGCGAGATCGTCGAGAAGGCAGAGGACGCCGAACTGTTCCTCTATCCGGGCGACCAGCACTACTTCGCCGACAGCTCGCTGCCCTCCTATGACGCGGCGGCAACTGCGCTGGCGATGAAACGGGTACTTGCCTTCCTCGAGCGGATCTGACCGGCGCCTCGAAAGCCCGACGATCGAGCGGCGCTGCCGTGATCAGACAGCGCCGCTCCTCATTTTCCGGTTCAGTTGCCGGTCGGCATCGGCAGACTGAAGCCTTCCTTGCCGAGCTCATCGCGCAGCCACTGGAACTGCTGATACTTCGAGATTTCGATCGGACCGGTATAGGTCCCGCTTTGAAGCTTGCGCGGTGGATATTTGACGTAGGTCATCATCAATTGCTTGATGGAGTCGCTGATGGTCACCATCGTCCAGGTGCGCTCGGTGTAGTTGTTCATGAAGATGTCGTAGCGCTCCTGCGGGTCCTGCCAGAGGTCGAAGATCTGCGGCACCGTCGCCACATATTTGTTCGGACCCTTCCAGCCCTGATTGCTGTCGACGGCAAGGCCGCCGGTCGCCTGTCCATTGTCGCCACGCAGGTTGAACACCGCCTTGTAATTGCCGACGCGGGCAGCGCCGGGAGACAGTTCGTTCTCGGTGAAATAGAACCATGAGTTCCGTTCCGACTTGCCGGTTCCCAGAAGCACTGGCGACATGTCGAAGCTGTCGAAGATGATCGGCTGGCCCTCGCGGTCCTTGTCCGGCAGAGCGACACCGGCAACTGAAGCAAATGTGGCCATCAGGTCGAGGCCGCCGACGATGTCATGGTTCTTGGAGCCGGCCTTGATCTTGCCCGGCCAGACGGCGATGGCGGGAACGCGGTTGCCACCCTCGCGCACCGTGCCCTTGGTGCCACGAAACGGCGTATAGCCGGCGTCGGGATAGACATCCTGCCAGGCGCCATTGTCGGTCGTGTAGAAGACCAGCGTATTCTTGTCGAGGCCGGTCTCGCGCAGCTTGTCCATGATGCGGCCGATGCGGGTGTCCAGCTCGACGATGCTGTCGGCATATTTCGACTTCGACAGCGATTTATGCTCGAACTCGGGCGCCGGCATGTTCGGCTGGTGCACCTTCATGAAGTTGACGTCGATGAAGAACGGCTTGTCGGATTTCGCCGCGTCGTCGAGAAACTCGATGGCCGCCTTTTCGACGTAGCTGTCGAAATAGGGGATGCCGACGACCCCTGCCGCGCCATTGACCGTGGGCGTGTCGATATACTGGCCGTTGATCTTGAAGTCCTCGACCGCCGTTTCGCCGGCCTTACCGGAGAGCGCGCCCTTGGTGACCTTCTGGAACATGGCCCTGAGCTTGGGGTCCATATCCGGGAACCAGGTCGGGTCGGCGTAGGTGTAGGCGTTGAGGTGGTAAAGGCCGCAATACTTCATGACGTCGAAGCCATGGGCGTTCGGCAAGGCATAGTCCGCCTCGCCCAAATGCCATTTGCCGGTGAAATAGGTCTGGTACCCGCCGAGCTTCAACACGGAGGCGAGCGTCCATTCGGCCGCCGGAAGACCGCCGCCTTCCCCCTGGAATGCAACCGTCGTCATGCCGCTGCGGTTGGGAATACGCCCGGTGATCATGGCGGCGCGACCCGGCGTGCAGCTCGGCTGGGCATAGAAATCATAAAACAGCATGCCCTGTTCGGCCAGCTTGTCGATGTTGGGTGTCGGCATGCCTCGTCCTTCACCGCCGCCATAGGGGCCGAGGTCTCCGTAGCCGGTGTCATCGGAAACGATCAGAAGGATGTTGGGTTTTGGTGTCGCTTGCTGCGCACGCGCCGGGGTTGACAGGCCAGCGACAATGCTCAGCCCTGCCACGCACGACGCCAGAAGTTTCATCGGAAAAGTCCTCGACACGCAGCGGGACGAATTTGAATGATCAGATGCCTTTATCATTGTCAGGTTCCTTCCTGCGATGAGCCATCGCGCGAAAAACTGATCTGGGAAGAAGCACGTCTCCATTGAGGTTCGACGCGCAAAGCCATGCCTGAATTTTCAAACAAATTTCGGCTGCCAAAACGGCAACTCACGACCGATTGCGAAAGGCCGTTGCCGTCTGCGCGGGCATGCTGCTCCTTTCGCGCGGGCAATCAAGTACGTAACTGTAACGAACGCCATAAACGTGGGCGCTCAACCGGTGGCGCAGTGACCGCATCGGGCCGAAATCGACCGGAAACGAGCCTCCCTTGAGCCGCGAACGGACCTCATTCTTGGATTTGCCTTGCAGAAAGATCCAGGCACTGGAAATCTGATACAAATACGCAATACTGAAGAAATCCGAGGTGACCGCAAATCATTCTCGAACTTTCAAATAATATTGCTGCAAGAATTGAAATTGTTTTGGAGTAACCGTGCTGATCTACTCGGACGAAAATCTTGAAGTCATCCATCGACCGGGTTCATCCCCCTATCTGCTGGTGACCTTCAACGAGATGGAGATCCAGGCAAACGGCAGCCGCTACTGGGGCCAGCGCTTTTGCGAGAAGGCCGACATCTCAGCCCTCGGCTTCATCAGTAGGCGGCCCAACTGGTTTCCGGCGGCAAGCGTGGTCAAGGCGGTCGAAGCCGCAGCACCCATTCTGAATGCAGCTCCCGAGCGCATTCTGTACGGCCATTCGCAGGGTGGTTATGCGGCGCTTCGCTATCGCCGGCGCTTCAATGCCACCACGGCCATCGCCTTTTGCCCGCAGGTCTCGATCGACCCGAAATCCGTCCCCTACGACAATCGCTTCCTCCGGCATTTTTCGCCCGATCTGCACGCCAATATGGGCATTTCGGCCGATCAGGCCGCCGGCCGCGCCTTCATTTTTTATGATCCCTTCCACGCGATAGATCGCCGCCACGCCGAGCGCATCGCAGCACTTCAGGCCGAAACGCATCTCGTGCGCGTTCACATGACCGGCCACGGCACCGTCCGTGTCTTTACCGGCACCGAGCGTGCCCTTTCGCTGATCGCCGCCTGCAGAACCCATGACGTTTCGCGCCTACGGGGTCTTGCCCGCGCCGCCCGGGTCGATGCGCCCATGCGTCCCTATCAGGTCGCCGTCGCCGCCATGGCCCGGCATCCCGCCTGGTCCGACGCGCTCGACGCCCGCTTCGGCGACCGTTTTGCGCCAACGGAGCGGGTCAACTTCCTTTATCACCGCGCCAATCGCCACATCCGCGACGGCGATCTCGTCACCGCACGCAATATGCTGGCGAAGGCTCTCGCCCTCCTGCCCGGCGATCCCGCCCTCACGCACCGGCTGAAGGAACTCGACGCTCGCATCCTGCGCGAACGGAAGGTTGCGAGGAGCCTCGTAGGGTAGGATAGGCGATGTTATTCGGCCGGCTGCGCGTTGCTTAGCTTTCCTCGTGGGGCGGCGGAGATAGACCTCATCGACGGCTGCCAGGAGAGAGCTTTCGGTTGAGGTAGACAAATTGAACTCGAACATAAGAAACCGGGCAAGATGTTCGGCGCAGCTTCCCTCCCGCGGTATCTGGTGCTCCGCGCAGGTCGCCTCGAACACACACCGCAGCAGCTCGATTTCCGCGACGCTCATCAAGACATTTCCATTCGCGTCAGACACGGGCGTTTACCTCGCCTTCTTCAGGCCCGCTGTGGTGCGTTGAGAAGCACAGCGGAGGCCAAATTGCTGGTCGAGGCCGGCCATAGTCCAGGAGCCGATATACAACCGCGCTCCCGTCCAGGACCCGTCACGTTCCACACGCCTGCCATATTGATCGAGTTCGCCCGTGTTGCCGGTTGCCCCACCGTTTCGCAGCCAAAGCGCGAGGCCAATCTGATGTGTGCGATGGAGCGGTTTCATTGGCGTCTATCTCCTTGTCTTGACGCAGATCAGTTGCTCTACAAAAGCCGGTGGCGCTCCTGCGTATCCCGGCTGCGCTTCAATATGCCGGAGCTGTCATGACGTTCCTGCGGCCTTTCGCATGCCTTTTGACTGGCCGGCTTTGCGACCGTCAGCACAAGACCACGGTGACGGATTTCAGGTTTAACCCGGAATAGTCGCTTCAATGTTTCGACATAGCGCATGGCATTCCTCAGTGGCTGCGGGTCATTCCCCAGTCGATCGGTTCCAGATTGCTTTCAGCGCTGACCCGCTCCTGTCCGAGTTCATCGTTGCGAATTCGATATTGAGGGGCGTTGTCGCGTAGCGGCATCTTTGCGGTGATGCGATAGGTTTCGGCGGTTCTCGGTGAGAGATGATGACGGTCTCGCAGGCGAACGGACAGTCCGACGGGATAGCGATGTTCGGACATGGTTTTATCCTCACTGTCCGGGCGCATCTGATATCTCGGCGCCGCTGAGCGCGACCAAACGCGCCAACTCGTCGGGTTCGATTTGTATCAACCGCATTCGGTAGTGGTTCTCGACTGTCGCGGGCAACTTGATGAAGGTGGCAACACGGCGGTAGGCGAGCCAGGAAAGCCCTTCGATCGGCACCTCGTCGTCATCGATTTCGTAGGCGCCGGCGACGATCGTCTCATCGACGCCCGGCAATCTGAACGGTCGGTCGAAATGGATTGTCCGGTGAATCGTTCGGTCGAACATGACATCTCCTCCCGATACCGGCAGTCGCCGGCACGCGATCTCGTTTGATACCGCTGCGTGCGGCAGCGCTACGACGCGGCGATCTAAGGGGGAAATGGCGGGTCGAGGTTCTGACGCCGCGAGAAGCCAAGCAGGCTTAAATCGATTTAATCAGGGTGCGCGTCAATTGAGGTCTATTCAAGGCCAAGATGAGGCAGACCCTTCGTGGCCTGGATACCCGGGCGCAGGCGGCTGGCGACCGCTGACGAAGCAATCGGCCGCATCAATGACGCGAAAGTCTCGCATGCGGTCAACGAGAAAGCCCGGGGCGAAATCGCACCGACCTTCCTCATCATCGCTCTTACACCAGTGCCAGTACATCCGTGGTCAAAAGCCTAAAGCGACACGGCAATTGCGAGCAGCGAAACGTTCAGCGCTCACCTGCATGATGTTTTCCTACGAACCGGAGGTGGCCGCCACGACTGAGGGAAGAGCCTTCCGGGGATAATCGTTACCGTGCCTGAGAGACCGGCGCGCGCCCCATCCACACGGCTCCGGTCGCGTCCGCCCGCCCCTCAGGCCGGTTCGAGCGTCGCGTGTTCAGCCGAACATGCGACGCTCGTCGCGGTGCGCAGCCGCGCTGACGCGAGGGCATTCGAACCCGCCATCGCGGCAAGCGGCGCGGCGAAGCGCGAGCCGGGCTTGAAACCGCGCCACTGGCAGCGGCCGATCCGCGCCGCTCGCTTTCACGCCCCTTCCTTTTCCCGCGAAAGCCCCAGCTGCCAGTGCAGCTCCATCAGTCCGCGCTTCAGCCAGGCGAGCTGCGGTTCCGGCATGGTGCGCAGCATCTCGTAGTCCATGATGCAGACGTTGAAGACAGTGGTCTTCACCTGCGGCCCGTCCGGCAGTTTCAAGAGCACGCCTTCCAGCTCCATCATCCGGTTCGCCGCCTGGCGGGCGCCGCGGGCGCGCTCGGCGCTCGTCTCGCCGGCAAAACCCTTCACGTCGAACAGCGATTGGGCCCGCACGCTCGGGAAAGGAATGCCGGTGAGGCTGTAGTAGCGCGCCATCTGCCGGCTGTATTCGTCGCCCGCCTCGCGCTCATGCGCCGTCAGCTTGCCGTCGAGGAACATGCGACCGAGCGTGTAGCCGGCAAAGGGGCTGGCAACATCGGCATCGCGTCGGCCGGAAAAATGCATGCGCCGGCGCGCGTCCAGCGCCACGGAGCAGACCTCGCGCTCGCTTTCGCCATGCTTGATCTGCCCGCCCGGATAGCGCGCCACATTGGCCTTGCGCGGCCGGCCCGCCCGGCTGGCGCGCTTGATGCGGATGCGCTCTGCCTTGGATGTCATGGTCTCTTCTCCTTTTGCAATCTGCATGTGCCCTCGCCCGCTGCATGTGTCTGCGGCCGCGGGCGGGACTGAAATTCGTCGGAAAATTAAAATGCCGGCGCGCCGATCCCGTCGGCACCGGCATTCGCGGGCAAGCGGCCCGGCTGCTGGGTCCGTCCGCGCCGCCGCGCATTGCCGGGCTCGCGCTTGTTGACGGCGTGCAGCACCGAGGTGTGGTCGCGCCGAAAGATCCGCCCGAGCGCCGGCAGCGATAGATCCGGGCGCTCGTCGTAAACGGCGGTCATGCAGCGGTGCCGCGGCTCGACCAGCCGTCGCTCGCGGCCAACCCCGATGATGTCCTCGAAGCTGATCCCAGGATAGGCGCCAAGCACCTCCTCGATGATCGCCCGCACCGGCCGGCGGTTGAACAGATCGCTGTTTGCCGCGGCCGTGGCACCGCAGATCAGCCGCGCCTGAGATAGGATGCGCGCCTCGGCATCGGCAAGCGCCAGTTCCAACTCCTGGATCCGGCTCGCCTGCGCCCGAACCTGAACGGCGACGATGCCGACGAGATCGTCGAGCGTCGCCGGTTTTGCAGCGGCGCTCCCCGCTTCGTCCCCCGAGAGCATCCTTTCCGCCGACCCTTCCGCTGCGCGGCCCGGTGCCTGTCCTGTCGTCAATTCAGTGCCTTCAGACCGCATGGAAAGCCTCCCTCGAAACGGCTGGATTGAGATTTGCACGCTCGACGCCGGACACGAGCCAGTCGCGAAACGCATTCCGCGCCGCCGGATTTTGCGGGGCCGTATCATCCGGCTGCCTATCAGCTGCGCTTTCGGTCGGGACGTTCGCGCCTTGCGCCCGCCCGTCGGTGGAAACTGCATCGCGCCCGGCCTTCGCTGCCGCATGCGCCTGACGGAAGCTTTCGACCATCGCCCGCACCCGGCTGCGGCTTGCCGGCGATCGCAGATCGTCGGCCGGGCGCGGCGTCAGCGCCGCAACCATCTCGCGTTTGCGGGCAAGATCCGCCCTGAGACCCAGCGCCTCCGCCTTGGCGAGCGCTGCCAGCACCGGCGGCTTGGGAATCGTGCCGAGAAGCACGTTGGGATTGGCGGCATAGTCGCCGCGGATCAGTTTCTGCGTCGCCGCCGAAAGCCCCGAGGCCGGCACGCCCGAAAGCGCATAGTGGTAGACCGCAATGATCTTCCTCGGCTCGATCGTCGGGGGCATGGTCATGCCGGCCGTCTGCATCGCATCGAGGCTGCGCAGCACCGCCGCCTCGTTGACGCAAGCCAGCCGCTCAGTGAGCGCGGTAATCTCCCGGCCCAAGGTCGAAAGCCGGGCCTCCGCCGGCGAAATCATCATCTCTGAACAGGTCATTGTTCTCGTTTCCGTTCAGTTGGTTTTCGATTGTCTGCCTGCATTCCCGCTGATGGCGGGCAAAGGCGGTCTCGTGCGGCGGCGCCTGGGGGTGATGGCCGCGACGAGCCTGTCCGCCACCGCGCAACCCGCGGCCGCCGGCATTGCGCATCCAGTTTCGCCAGGTGGCGGCCCAGTCGAGCTTGGTCGCATCGCGTCCGGATTTGGCGCGCCAGTAGTCGCGGAACTTGTCGAACTCGACGCCGGCCTCGGCCCGGCCGAAGCCGAGGCCGGCGGCAAAGCCCCAGTCAGGCTCGAAATCTTCAGGCAGCCGCATCGCCCGGCCGCTCCCGTTGCGCCGCGAGCCTGCCGGATCCGGAACGGCTGCAGCCGGAACCGGCCGGTCGGCGTCCCCACCCGGATTCGGGTCGGGAGAGTTAGTTTCTTTAGGGGGTGTGGGGGAGCTTTCTTTATCAGAGAGGGCACCGTCGGCCGTCACCGTGACATCGCGTGACGTCACGCGGGCCCGACGGCGCTGCTGCCTTTCGCGGTCGCCCGCCCGGCGGCGCTCGATCTCGGATACGTGCCCCGCCTCGGCAGCGCGCACGGCAGAAAGGATCATCTCGGGCGACGCGCCCGATTGAACCAGGGCTTCGACGATTGCGGTAATGCGCATGCGCTCAAGCCCTCGCCGGCCGGCGGAAAGGAGAGCGCACCACCTGGCGGGAGAAGACGCCCGCCACCCCGCTAAGACGACGAATCCCGGCCTTGAAACCGACGTCCCCGGTCGCCAGCCGCCCCGGAGTTTCACGTGTCGGCAAGACCCCGCGCCCTCCCGGCGCCTTCCCTGTCAAATCATTGTCAGCCATGCCGCTTCCCATGCCTTCCCCTTTGGCCGTGCCCATTGGCACGGCCATTCGTCGCGCCTGCCGCGCGCCCGCTTCCGATTGTTCTTCCCGTCACCGGCCAGTCGCCTCGCCGCCCACCGTCAGGCAAGCAGCCGGTCGCCTTCGCCGTCCCCTCCCGGTGTCAGGGGCCACGCCTCCGCCGAAGGAGGCACTTCAACGGCCGAAACCCGTGACCTTGGCGCCGCCGGCGCGCACTGGCTGCGCGCCGGCTGCTCGACACCGACGTGGCGCACGTCATCGACCACGGACCGTCATCGGCCCGCGTGGCAACCATGCGCCGGCGCGCCGGCATCGATTGGAAAAGCGAGAGGTCGCCGGGGAGGAAACGACGGCCTCTCGCCTGGACCACCGCACAAGATGCGGCGATCGATGCTGAATGCGCCCCCTGGTCGGCATCGGCTGAGACGGATCGATCATCCGCATCCAGTCCGCTTGCTGCCCACTGGGCGCCGTGACGGTTGCTGCAGCGGTTTCTGCCGCTCATTTCCGTTGACATCCTATTCATAGTAGGATTTCTTATTGCCATCAAGAGGAAAAATCCTATTGGACGACGGAAACGGAATCTGGGATGCCAGTGCCATGGACGAATTGCGCCACCTCATCCGGGAAGCAGTCGACGCGAAGAAGACGACCTATAAGGATCTGTCGATCGCGATCGGGAAGAACCATGCCTATATCCAGCAGTTCGTGGAGCGGGAGACGCCGCGGGAACTGCGCGAGCGCGACGCCCGCGCGATCGTCGAGCTGATCCAGGGGGCTGCCGCCGCCGGCGAAGCCGCGCCCAGACGCGCGCCGGGTTTTGCGCCGCAGATCGTGCCCGGCGAGCAGCTCGTCGGCCATCGCGACCTGCCGATCTTTGCGGCCGCGCAAGGCGGCGACGGCCATGTGATCGTCACCTTCGATGCGGTCGAATATGTCAAGCGCCCGTCCGTGCTCGAGGGCGTCAAGGGCGCCTACGGCATCTACCTCACGGGCAGCTCGATGATCCCGGCCTATGAGCCGGGCGACATGGCGCTCGTCCACCCGCACCTGCCACCCACGCGCGACAAGGACGTGGTGCTCTACCACGTTCCCCCCGCCAACGATGCCGAGGCAATCATCAAGCGGCTCGTCTCGTTCAACGACCGCGAATGGACGCTGAGGCAATACAACCCCTTCCTGGAGTTCACCGAAAGCCGGGTCGAATGGTCCTTCTGCCACCGGGTCGTCGGCAAATACAGCGCGCGGTAAGCGGGGCGAGCACCACAAACAATCACAGGATTTTAAAGAGATTGAGCAGCAATCCGGTCGGGATCGCCGAGCAGCCGCCCGTTAAGGCACGCCGCAATCTTCCGGGCCCCTCGTCGCGCTTTAAGTCTTTGATTTCTCGCCCATCGCCGCCGCAACAGCACAAATAAGCGAGTTGCCTTAGTCGGAACACCGATCGACCAAGGCCTGAAAAGCAGCGTCAACCGCTGTCCGAGGGCTGCTTGCGACCACCCAGATCGGATCGGCCGCAGCGACGACCCTATCACCGGAACCACCAAGGTCAGCCGCCCGAACCGCCTCGAAAATGGCGCAGGCGCGCTTGCTCCTGCGATTGTACGCAAGCTCGAACATGGCCTCTGGAGGCCCGGCAGGATCGGCAAACACCTGCACGACATAGGCCCGAAATCCGCGCCTGTCGTCGCAAAAATTGATCTGTCGCAGGAGAACGGGGCTCAACTCGGCCTCGTCAACCGGAATGGGCGAAGACCAATATTGACCGGTAGACGGCTCGCCGGTTGCACGACTGTCGACGGACATCATTTCACGCCTCCCAACATTGCACGACGACATTACCACGGCGCGCCCGGCTCGTAACCAATGAACATTGAGTGGCTCCCAAGCGGTGAGCGCCTTCTTCGACCGCTCACGGATGTGACCGTTACGGGCCACCCCTGCCCGGCGACAGCCGTCACGCCGCCATCGCCTCCTCGATCTCCGTGGGCAGGTCGCCGATCGTAAAGAGCACCCTGGCATCCTCGAACTCACCGGTCGCCAGGTCGCCCGAGCGGCTGAAGGCGATCACCCCCACCTTGGTCGCCGCGAGCCTTTCGGCCAGCCGCTGGGCATGCTCGGGTCCGGTCGCCTGCACCGGATCGTCGGCGAGAAATGCGCCGCGGCTCCCCAGTGTGAAGCTCTGAACGACGAAGTAGGTGATCATCCCATGCTCCTTTTCCGCCACCTGGAATGGCGGCCCCACAGTGGCGCAATCACCCGAACAAAACAAGAACAAACAGTGCGTCATCGACAACTTGAACAAGGCAATTCCTGCCGGCAGTGTTTTTCCTATTGACTGGAAGATAGGATTTTTCCTATATCTACATCAGAAACACAGCCGGAGGGGCCGACAGGAAACCCGCGAAGGGTGTTCCAGTGCGCACCTCGAACAGACGAGGTGAACGATGTCGGATGCGATCTCCGTGGGCGCCGCAACGGCGATGAGCGCAGCACCCTTTCTAAAGCGCCGAGAAATCATTCTCGCCATGATGACGCTCGGTGCCGGCACCTTCTGCGACGAGACCGACACGACGGGCACCACCTACCGAACCGCAGCCGACTGGCTCGATGTGCATGACGGCGAGCATGTGGAGCGGCTAATCCGCTTCGATCTCGACGCGCTTCACGGCGAAGATGTTACCGAGACCGTCGCCGATGCCTGGCTGAACGGTTTCGACCAGAGCCCCGAGCAGGAACACAGACTGCCCGCTTTCGTGCGAACGTCGCAAGCATGGGAACGCTGGTGCGCCGATTTCAGCGCGCAGTGCGCGCCTTTCGGCCAAACCGCCCACGGCACCCTCAACCACCGCCAGCAGTTCGGAACCAGCCTGCGATGACCGTCACGCTCGACAGATCCGCCCTCTTTGCAGCCATCGAAGCCTTCTGGGAAACCGAAGGCGGCAACGATCGCGGCATCGAGGCGGCGATTTCGGCTTACCTGCAGCGCCAGGGGCTCACCACCTTCGACGGCATGGCGACGCGCAAACGCGCCGCGCTCGCCGCCGCCGCCGCCCGGCCCGCCTGACCTTCGCCTGCCCGGACGCCCCACACGCCCAATATTGGCAATCTCCAATCATTTGCGAACATGCTAATAGACAGCAGAGGCATCGCGGAGGAGACAGTCCATGCCAAGGCTTGCGCAACTCTATTTCAAGACCGCAATCATCTTCCTGATCATCGGCCTCTGCATGGGCCTGCACATGGCGATCAGCCAGGACCATGCAGCAACGCCGGCCCATGCCCATACGAACCTGCTCGGCTGGGCGACGATGGCGATCTTCGGCATCTATTACGCGCTCAACCCGGCCAAGGCCGAGCGGCGGCTCGCGCTGATCCAGTATTATGTCTACACGTCAGGCGTCGCGGTACTCGTGCCCTCGCTCTATCTGATGACGACAGGCAGGCCCGAGATCGAGCCCATCGTTGCCGCCGCGTCTATCGTCGCCTTCCTCGGCGTGCTGCTGTTTGCCGTGGTGATCTTCAGCAGCGCTGAAAGTCCCGCGCGCGCCAGCACCGCCCCATCGCGGTAGGCAGCCCGGGGCGCCTCGTCTCGCGTCACTTCGATGTCGATTTCAGCACGCGATGGGTCGCATCGTCCAGCGCGTGGCCGGTTTCGACACCGTCCTGCCGAAAGCCGCGCGCCGTGTTGGCGCAAGCCGAAAGCACAAGCACCGCCAGGCACAGGAACGTCAGCATCGCCTTTGACATGATCGTCTCCGTCTTTTCCTCCAATCGGAAATGAAGCGCCGACCGGCAAAGTCAATCGATAGCCATGAAAACCGACCAGTGAAGCGACCACAGGGGCGCGCCTGCCCGCCCGTGCGCGGGCCACTTTATTTTGGCAACCGTACCAGAATCAGCGAATCCGGCCTTTCCCGCTCCGGCGGATGCACGTTAGCTTCCGTACCGCGCAGTACGTTCTTTCTGGACTGCGCTTCCCCGCACCCCGAGCCATTTTGGGTGCCTGCTTGCCCCGCCCTCGTGCGGGGCTCTTTCTTTCTAGGGACCTGCCGGGTCGTTACCAACCGGTCTCAATCAACCTTGAACACTGCGTCGCCGACAAAGACGATGACATATTGCCCGCCCTCACCCTCGCGCGCCCAGCCCTGCAGCACCGCTGCATAGGGTGCGCGCTTCCATGCGTCCGGATGATCCGGATCGACGAGAACCGTGACCTGCGGTCCCTGGCGATAGATCATCATATGCGAACGCGCCGGATCCCACGCCTCGCCCAAGGTCTCGTCCGTACGCCAGAGACAGAGAAAGTCACGGCAAAGCTGCGGCCGGTCCTCATAGATCCGGCATCCAGCACCCGTGCAATGCCGACACCAGGCATTGGCCGGCTTCTCCAGCGCATCGATATCCGGCAGGCGACAGCAGAGCGTACAGGTGCCGCAGGCGCGCTCGGCGAGCGGGGTGGCGTGGGAGGGCGCAGTCATGGGCCGACACCTATCACCTTCACGCCCCACAGGCGAATGGCATTTGCCGTCAAAGCGCGCGTGCGCCTCGCGAGCAGAAGCATCACTGGCTCAAGGCGCAGCCCTCAAAGGCTTTCATAAGCCTTGCGCTACCGTCAAGGCGGACTCTGCAACCCGGAGAGTACCGTCAGCCGATGCGCGGGCAACCACTGCGATTGGCAAGATACAGCCTAGCGTATTCTCCGCGCCGGCCTATGCCTTCGACGATGATGCGGTTGCGGGTCATGGCTGCAATCGCGGGATCGCGCATGCCATAGCCATAAGCGCGGCGGATGGCCTGTCGTGGGCTGCAGCCACGCCGCTCGCGATAATATTCACCCTCATCATCGTAGCGACGATCCTGGCGATAACCATCATCGTCGCGACCAGGCCCGATATAAAGATCGAGCGATTGAGCCGACGAAACCGATGGCAACGCGGTCACTGCGCTAACGCCTATCAGGGTCGCTACCAAAAATCTGCTGATCACGTGTCGCATATTATCCTCCTGCACTCGCCCGTCGTTGAGTCGTTCCTCAAGCTAGCTGAGTGAACATGAATGGAAGAGTAACAAACGACTGCTCGAAAAGTTGCGCCCCGACCCGCGAAGTGTGGCAGCCGGCGGTCTTTTAGTACTTCGGCGGTGATCATCCGCCGCCGCGATGGAAGTGAAAGGTCTTCCGGTCAGTTTCGCCCTGACGGAAGCCCTGGACCAAGAGCGCCTGCTTCAGTTCTTCGACCTTCGCCTCGCCAATGACATGCGGATGAAGTTCGACGAGGATGTCCTTGACCGTTCCGAAGTCGCCGATGCGCAACAGTTCATCCTCGGTTCCCTCGACGTCCATGATGAGAACATCGGGTTGGTAGCGCTTAATAACCTCGGAAAACACGTCGCTTTCGATCTCGACCTTCGCTCCGGCCAGCTTGCGGTCGTAGGCGCTGGAGGAAATGATGTTCTCGCTCTGGAAGAACGAAATTGTCCGCCCGTCGACCGTCATCGCCTTCAGCCGCAAGGTGGGTTCAAGCCCGTTGAGCCGGAAATTCTCGCGTATGAGCGACTCCAGTGTTGCATTGGCCTCGTAGGTCACCACGTTCGCGCCGCCGCAGACCTTTGTCGCAAGCAGCGCGATGAAGCCAACGCCGGTGCCGACCTCCAGCACCTTGGAGCCCGGCTTCAGGATCCTCAGAAGGATGTTTCGTTCAGTGTCCTCGTAAACCTCGCGAAACATCAGATCGCGCACGACCGCGGGAACGCGCGCCGAGTCGGACACCAGCCTGATACCATCGATTGTCACCGTCCGCGCATTGGTGAGGTAACGGAATTTCTTTCGAATCGAACGAAAAAGACGCTTCATGCTCTGCCCCAGGACTTTTCATCGCCACATAGTACGATTTGGCGCGAAACGTAAGAGACCTTGCACAAACCGCCGGCCAGCATTTCGTTCACAACCTCGCGTCCAACGAAAGTATGACATTGTGCGGTTGCCTCACTGGTGTTTTTCACCCAAGCCGCCTTATATTATGCGTGAAAAATACATAGCGGAATGTGAATGACAGACATTACCTATCCTTTCAGGGATCGATCCGACGCAGAGAAAATCGCGGACCGAAGCATTTTTGATCGTCTTATCACCCTGTACGAAACGACGAAGGTCGAGCGACGCGAGCGAACCAAGAGCCGCGAAATCGACTTGCGATGTGTCAGCCCGCAGGGCCAGACCTCGCTTTATCCCGACGATCTACCGCTGGTGTTCCTTACCCGCAACGATGCCAAGCTGATGCCAGGATTTCTCGCGCACTACCGCGCCCTCGGTGTCACCCGCTTCATCTGTGTCGATGACGCTTCGACAGATGGCACACGCGAGTTTCTGCTAGATCAGCCCGACGTCGACCTGTGGGCCTCGGCGCTGCGCTACAAGGAAGCTCGGCGTGGTCGGCTCTGGAGGGAGGCGCTATTTGCGCTTTATGGCGATGACCGCTGGTATGTGAATGTCGATTCCGACGAATTCCTGATCTTTGACGATTGCGAAAACCGCACGCTGTGGTCGATCATCCACGCGCTTGAAGAACTCAAGATCACACGCCTGCCGGCACCGATGCTGGACATGTATCCGGTGGATTTGGCTGCCGCCGACATCAATCAGCTGAAGACCCATGCGCCGTGGGAAGTCGCCGATCACTTCGACAGCCTAGGCTACACGTTGGCAACGACCAAGCGCGCCATAACCGTCAAGGGTGGCGCCCGTCACCGCGAGTTCGATTCCGACCTGGAACTGATCAAGTATCCGCTGATCTTCTGGGACGAGCACTGTCGATTCGGCCCCAGCATCCACCAGCCGCTTCCCTATCAGCGCAACTTCTCGTCAGTTCTCGGCGCTTTGTTGCACTTCAAGTTCTTTGCAGACTACCAGAAGGTCATCACCGATGCGGTCGCCGACGGCCAGTATTTCGACGGTTCGGCGGCCTACGCCAAGATGACGGATGCGCTTGCAGGGACCGGTGCGCTGCAGCTCGTCTCCGCCTCGTCGGTGAAGTTCGAAGGTTCCGGACAATTGCTGCGTCTCGGCTTCATCACCCCAGTCCCCAAGGGCACGCCCGCCAAGGCGCCTCGCGGTTAGTCGCCAGCGTAGGCCCGGCTCTTTTTTTGCGCGGCTGCATGTCTTTGCGTCAGTAGCCGCCGGCGGATGTCGGCGGCTACTGACGGAGCGTGCGTTGCATTCACGGACGCGCGTGATCGGCTTCTTCGGATGGACGCATCTTCTTCTCGCCACGGACCGCGACCTTGCGCGCCGGGGAACCGACATAGATTCCAAGCGGATCCGTGCGCCCTTTGACAACGCTCCCAGCGCCGATCACACAGCCGCGCGAAATATGCGCACCATCGAGGATTACGGCACCGGCACCGATCCAGACATCATCCTCAATGACGATGCCGAGGCGCGTTTCCGGCTGCACCTTGATGGGCCGATCGGGATCATCAAAACCGTGGTTGGCGGGGATGACGACGACATGGGCTGCGATGCGCACCCAGTTGCCGATCGTCAGGCCACCGGAACCGTAGAGGATCGAATAGGGGTTGAGGCTGAAATGATCGCCGATGGTCACGAAACCATCATTGCCCTCGATGATCGCCCCGCGCTTGATATCTGCGTGCTCGCCGATCGAAATCCGCCCCCGGCCGGGGTCGATGGTCGCGCCCCGGATCCGGCATCGCGCGCCAATGTTCAGGCGGTTTCGATGGCGCAGCCGAAGCCAGATCGCCTTCAGTTCGTTCAGTGTCATTTCGCTCCAATCGCGATGCATCAAGGCTCTGCTGCCTGTCTTCTTAAATCGCCCTTAAGTGAAGGCAAAGACATGCAGCATTCAAAAATGCCCTTTGCGCACCCGACAGGATACGGCAGTACCGCAAAGGCCGGCGTTTCCCACAGGGCGCCTGCAACCACCGCCGATCCGCCTGCACGTGCGACATGGCTAAAATATGCTCGATTGCGTCCATGCGACGCCGTTTCATCAAATTCAACCGAACGGCGAAGGTCGCCCGTTGATAATTCGACCGACCGCTCCATTTACCCTCGTGAAGGCACTTAACCTAAGGAGAAGTCTGCATGAACCGAAACACAGTCATCGGTATCGTGGTTGTGGTCGTGCTCATTGTTCTTGCGGTCATGTTCCTCAAGCCGGGGGCAAACCAGCAAGCAACCGAGACCGCGCCGGCAACAACGACGACACAGCCCGCGACGACCGATCAGCCGGCAACCACGACACAGCCACCGGCAACGACTGACCAGTCGACGCAACCCGCGACCACGCAGCCGTCAACGACGCAGCCGTCGACCAGCCAGTAACCGAGAACCACGACCACCCGTGCCGAACCGGCGGCCAGCGGGTGGCCGCACCACAAGGCCAAGAGGCACCGTGGCACAGCCACGGTCGGGCGGCCATTTGCCGCCCTTGATAGCCGCGACACCGGCGGTGCTGCGGCCTACACGGTTTGGTGGGGTCCGTATTCCCAAAGAGAGAGTCGGCACAGTTTCAGGCTTTCGTCCCAGGTCTCGCGCTGGCAAGCGGCGATCGTCTTGGTCACGTGATCCCTAAGGACGGCGAAACTGTAGCGCGGAGCCTCAATGTACCGGGTGTCCGGGGCTCGCCGTCGCCTGTTGTTCGGGGTGACGACCAGAACCGAAAAACACCCCGCCCAGCTGTCCTCCTTCGTGCCGATATCCAGCTGCAGCAGGAAGCACACGTCATCGGGCATCGGCCGTTCCGGACCGGCGTCGGCATCGAAGTCGAATAGCGTGCCACACTCCAGGTCGCTGCTGAAGGCCCACTTCAGGTCCAGTTCCCTAAACATCAGTCGCTGCCCGGACGGCCGTCGGGCTTAGAAACAAAAACAACGCCAGCGCCACAGGGGCGACTGCTCCCCAGGCGCCAAGTGCCCTGCCAAGTCCGCCGGCTGCAACCGAATATCCATAGAGAAACAGGAAGGCGAGCCCCGAATTGGCAACGCCGAGATCGACCAGTCGTCGCAACGTCAGGAAAACCGCATAGCCGCCGCCGAAAATCAACGCCGATTTCGCTGGCCACCCTACTTCGTCAGCCGCCGCGAACGGAAACAGGGCTGCCACGAGCAAGGCGCACAGCGCGATGCCGAGCAGATAGTCCAATCGACCAAGCGGGACCGTGGAGAGCAATATTCTTCTGACCCTTGCAAATCGCATCCGCCACGCCCGCACTAATTGAATGCAGGCGATATACACATCGCAGCCGCAAGGTTCTACTTCGATGTCCCACCGAGCTCGGAAACGCCGGGGGACGCGGCGCACCGATCGACAATTCCAAAGCCGCTCGACCTTTTCGGCCAAGCCATTGCCGTCTGTTCCCCTATCGCCCGCCAATGCTATCAATTCGGAACCCACCCATGGAGCCCCCGAATGCGCGTCGTCTTCCTCTCTTCGCTGCTGCTTCTGTCCTCCTGCATACCGCACATCCCGGAGGACGTTCTCGACGCCGGCTGGTGCAGGGAGATGGCGGCGGCAAGGGCGAAGGCGACCGGCAAGGGGCGGGAAAACCTTGCCGCGGCGATGATCAAGCATGACTGCGCGGCCAAGCTCGCCGCGCCAGTCCCCCAGTGAGCCGATTGCCCTCTGAGCCGTTGTTCATCGGCCACCGGTTGCTGCGGGAAAAGAGGCCCGCTTGACGCGGGCCTCAGTTGTGTCTCGTCACCGGATAGCCCACCGGCATCTGCCAGAGCGAGATGTCGGCGATCTCCGGCTTCTTCACGCCCTCTCCCGTCTCTGCGCCGATATCGCGCAGCATACGGTCGGAGAGGTGGCTGAGCTGGTTGAGCGTCCGCCGACGCCCCCAGGCAGCAAGCAGGAAAGCGCCGACCGTGCGGCGGAAGCCGAACGTTCGAAAAAGGTCGTCCATGATCGCCGGCAAGGCGCCAGCGGTGGTCAGTTGCAATTCGCGCATGATTTTTCCCGCCGCGCAAAGCGGTCGGGTCCTCTAGATTATGGATGCGCGCGGACACGGAACTACGTTCCGGAAGCCGGTCACATCAAGTCAAAATGGAAGATACGAAAAGGCGGAACTCAGGACGCAATTATGCGCCGAAGTAATACACAGGATTACGGCACACTCGTCGTGACGGGTGAACCATTCCACCAGAGGCGCGCATCTGAACAAAATTGATATTCATCGTATGCCTCCTCTAGTTTGAGCTCCGATTTGGCGAAAATTACACAGGATTACTTTGTCGGCAAGAGGACAATCTGCAGACGCAGGATTGAGGATGCGCCTGTTGCATGACGGCAACACCAGCAATGCTGCGGCCGGCTTTGTGAGCCTCGCCACCACCCCTGGTTCGGGCGTGACCGTCGTCAACGGAAACGATCCCAATTGCACCGCCAATTGAACGGAGCCTGCTGATCTCGAAAACATAGGGGCGGCCGACGCCGAACGGTGCCGGCGGCACAACCGGCCGAGGGTCGGTCGCGCCGGCCGCGACGCCTTGTGGCCCGCACTTGAGGATCCGTGATCCAGCCCTTATGGAACAGACATCAATTCGGCTCAGACCAGACGGATGTTTCCATGAATTTCGACGTTCAGGACCTCAAGGGCGCCTGCCACTGCAAAACGGTTCGCTTCAATGTTCGGCTGAGGAATGGCCTCCATACGGCCCGCCGCTGCACCTGCTCATACTGCCAACTGAAGGGCGCGGTTGCCGTCTCGGCGGCCAAAGACGGCGTGACTGTGCTTTCGGGCGGCGAGGCGCTGACCAAGTATCAGTTCAACACAAATGCAGCAGAACACTTCTTTTGCTCGAAATGCGGCATCTACACCTTTCACAAGCCGCGCTCCAACCCCGATTTCTACGGCGTTAACGCAGCCTGCCTGGAGGGCGTGAGCCCCTTTGATTTTGAAGAATTGCCGGTCAACGACGGCATCAATCATCCGATGGACACCAAGGGCTCAACCGGCCCCCGGCTCGCCGGAACCCTTCGATATTTTCCGGCCAAGTGATTCACGAGCCCTGCAAGACACGGTTCGACGGCGGCCCGGCCGTCGCGCGTGCTTGGCGACTGATCGCCGGAGGACCAATCACGCTGGCCCAGCCCTGTCTTTGCGATCCTCATCCGCCGCCCGTCCCACGGTTCAGCGGAATGCGCGCCACCCACTGGGGTCGCAACATCGAACCGGTATATTTTGCAGCGGAAACGGGGCGTGACTTCTGCCCAGAAGCCCGGACACATGCGATCGGCGTAAATATAGGAATTGTAATCTAATCAGCGCTTTAGGAGAAGTTTTGGTGGGTGATCACGGGCTCGAACCGTGGACCCGCTGATTAAGAGTCAGCTGCTCTACCAACTGAGCTAATCACCCATCCGTGGCGTCGCTTTAGCGCACGACCTCATCACACTCAAGAGGGTATTTGCATCTCGCAATGATAAACTCACAGCCGTTTCCGCCGGAGCGGTCGGAAACGGCTAGATTCTTGCCTTCAATCATCCCCGTCGTCAGCGCACGTCGATGAAGTTGCCCCTGAGGTCGAAGCGGCAGTTGAAGAAGGTGACGCCGCGGCCGCCATCGTAGTTGCCCTGCACCCAATAGTAGCGGCCGCTTCGGAAGGCCATATTGACGGTGATCCGGTTGGGACGCACGCCGAAGGCGGCAGACGCTTCGCCCTGGCAGAAGCGCGGCATCATTCTTGCGTCGACACGATCCGGCTGCTGCGTGTCGTCGTATTGCGGCGGGCGTTCCGGGCGTGGCCGTGTGTTGCCGCCGGCAGACGTGACACGGCAGACGCCGTTGCCGGCGCCCCGGCGCGTATAGCTGATTGAAGGCGAACCATCGCGGTTGACGCTGATCGAGATCGTGGTTCGTCCCTGGCTCGCCTCGTAATAATCGCTGCTGAACCGCTTCAGACGGGCCTGGCTGCCATTGATGAAGACGGGACCGCCCTGATCGGCGTGGACCCCGATACGGCCGGGGCAGGTGGCGTTGAAGAACGGCACTTCGGCCCTCGCCTCGGTGGCGAAGCCGGCAAGGATACCGACGAGCATTCCTGTGGCGATCGTGCTGCGCATGGGGATACCTCTCCAATCATCGCTCGTTTCGTGTGCCCGGCTCGCTGCAGTATGCCGACCATGCGCCTCGCGTCAAACGGGTCTTTTGTCGCGTTTCCCCTGTGGCCTGTATCCGCAGGGATGCGCGAGGGGTGGCCGGAACGCGCCCGGTTGATAGCGGGCGAGTTCTCCACAGGGGTTGCTCTAGCCCCACGAGATTTTTCAAAAGATTTTCACAAAGGCGCTGGACAACCAAACCGAACGCCTTTATACGCCCCCTCACGACAGCAGCGGGACACACCGCAGCGGTCGCGGATGGGTGATTAGCTCAGTTGGTAGAGCAGCTGACTCTTAATCAGCGGGTCCACGGTTCGAGCCCGTGATCACCCACCAAAACTTCTCTTAAGACGCTGATTAAGCTGAATTTCCCAAGTCTTATGCCGACGCCTCAGACGTAGAGTTCGCCGGCCGCAATCTTCACCGCATGGCCGCCGATGCGGGCGTTGCTGATTTCGCCGCCCGAGATGTCGAGATGCAGATGGATGAAGGACGGCCGTCCCATTTCCACGCCCTGCTCGACCAGCACCGGATGATGGCCGTCGACGAACTGGTCGAAATAGTGGATCGCGCCGGAAAGGGCGGCAACGGCCGAGCCGGTTGCCGGATCCTCCAGATTGCCGGCACCAGGGCCGAACTTGCGGGCGTGAAAGCGCGCCGTGTGGTTCACGCCGCCGCGACAATAGACGTAAGCCGCGGCCAGCCGTCCCTCGGCCATCGGCGTCAGTTGCTCCCAGCGCAGCGAATCGAACTCGATCGACGAAGCCGCCGCCACATCATGCACCGGCACCATGACGAAGGGTGCGCCCGCGCTCCAGAACGACGGCACGTGATTCTCGAAACCGATCTGCGAGAGTTTCAGGCTTAGCGCATCGGCGATCGCCTGCCGGTCGAAGCGTGCGTCGAGCCTGACCGATTTTCGCGGCAGGTCGAATTCGGCAAAGCTCGCCTGCCCGGGCTTGAGCCGCACGGCGCAGCGCACCGGCCCAACCTTCTCCTCCAGCACCTGCACGAGGTCGAAACCTTCCTCGGTCGCGCCACGCTGGGCCTCGGCGATCGCAATTGCCGCACCGACGGTCGGATGGCCGGCAAAGGGCAGTTCCTGGGCAGGCGTGAAGATCCGGAGCTTCGCCGTGTGCGCCGCACCGCCGGGCCTGCGGATAAACACCGTCTCCGACAGGTTGAATTCCTGCGCGATCGCCTGCATCGCTTCATCGTCGAGCCAGTCGGCACCGAAGACCACGGCCAGCGGATTGCCTTCCAGTCGCCTGTCGGTGAAGACGTCGTAGATCGCGTAGCTGAGCGCCATTCATGTCCCCTTGCGAATATGCGCGAACTTTGCAGCGTCGGGACGCGGGCGGCAAGGCTTAAAAGCGCCGGTACACAGCTCGGCGCGGATCACGTTTTCTTTAGCTCCGGCTCCGGCAGCACGCTTCGCCGCTCACGCGGCCAAAAACCCTCCCGGCCGCAACCGGCGCGCATCCGCCGCCGCGCGGCCGCGTGGCGACTCCCGCTAAAACGCACAAATACAAGGAGATGCGACGTCCCGTTGATTCGAAATCAGAGCGGCTTCTCGCGCCGAAACAGCCAGTCGAGGATCGGCGGTATGAAGGGTGGATAGTTGTGCGCCACGGGATCCGGGCCGAAAACCGCGATCGCCTCGTCAATCTCCGGCTCCGGGTCCGCGGCAATGTGCTCCGCCACGCGCGCAACCAGCGCTGCCGCCTTCTCCGGATAGCGATAGACGCGGATGAGCGTCACGGCGCGGCCCATATGCAGCAGGTGATAGCCGGGCTCCACCGTCGCGAGCGAAAGGTCTATGCCGGTTTCTTCCATCGCCTCGCGGCGGATATTGCCGTCGATGTCGCAGCCGCCATCGACGATATCCTCGGGCTCGAGCGAACCGGAGGGGCTGTAGACCCGGCCCGGATTGGCCGTGTGCCCGCCCATGCGCACGAGGATCAGCGCACCGTCGGAAGAAAGGATCGCCGGCATGGCAAAGAGATGAAAGGCACTCTTTGCTCGCGTCTTCCGCCACCAGAGAAAGGTCGAATAGGGCACCACATGCCCCTCGCCCCGCAGCCGGCCGTCCGCGATGCGAAGCGCCCTGAGCAACACCATCCGCCCGTCGAAGAGGTGCGGGTTGGCGGTAATCTCCCGTTGCCAGTTTTCCTGCGCGCGCTCCACCTGCTCCTGATGAAACGGATGCGCCGCGCCGGTGACGCGGACATCCACCGCATCGATCGGGATGATGACGCCTTCATCCGGCCAGGCGTCCGTGTTGCTTTCAAGCGCGCTCATGCTCACACATCCAGGGTGATGGCCACGGGGCAATGGTCGGACGCCTTCGGCCGGTCCCAGCCGGTGCGCGGATAGCGCTCCACCTCCAGATCAGGCGGAAAGATCGTGCGGAACGGCTGGCCGCCGCGAATGACCTCGGGCACCTGGTGCGCGTTGCGCTTGGCAAGCGCCGGCGAAAGCCAGATATAGTCGAGCTGGCAGAGATGCCGCTCCTGCGGCCCGCGGCTGTGGAACAGCGTCCAGCGATCCATCACCGGACGGCGCAGCATCGGGTTCTCGACAAAGCCGTCGCGGGTGAAGACGTCAAGCGAACTCGTCTCCTCCTCATGCGGCACGAACTGGTAGCCGGTGCGCCGGTCGCCGAGGATGTTCACCTTCTCCTGGTAATCGTTCATGTCGCCGCAGATCGCGAACATCTTGTCGGCCGTCTTCCCGCGGCCGAAGCGGCTTTCGATGATGTGGCGCACGGCCGAGGCTTCGGCCACGCGCAGCGGCATCGTCGCCTGCCGGCCGTCGAGCCCTTCGCGCGCCGGCCCCATCGACTTGAAATGCACCACGTAGAGCGTCAGCGGCCGCCCGCCGATCCTTAAGTCCAGCTCCAGGCAGTCGCGCTTGAAGATCCGGTCGGCCGGCCGGTTGGTAAGCGCTATTCTGTCGTTGAAGAGGTCGAGGTCCTCATAGGTCAGCCCCGCATGGCTCTTCACGTCGAGGCATTCGATCGGCTGGCCGTCGCGCGTCTCCTCGCGCATCAGCACGGCGACGTCGATCCCGCGCGAATCATTGCCCTCGATCAGGTACTTCTGGCGATAGCCGTTGCCGACCATGCGAAAAAGGTAGTTGTATTCGAAGGCCTGCAGCGAGGCCATGTTGTCGGCTTCCTGCAGGCAGAGGATATCGGCATCGCAATCGGCGATCGCCAGCGCCGACATCTGCCGCGTATCGTCCGTATGCGCAATCGTGCGCGCCTCCTCCAGCCGCTGGTACTCGGCTTCCGTCTTCACGTCGAAGAGCCGGAGCACGCGGTCCTGTTTCAGCTGGTTGCGAAAGCCGGAAAAATCGAAGCGGCTCAAAAGGTTTTCGATGTTGAAGGTGGCAAGGCGAAGCGACATTTATCAATTCCGTGGCATGAAATGCGGGGAGCTTAAGCAATTCCAGGAAAAGTGTGAAACGGTTTTCCGTCCGGAATCGCGCCATCTCAAAAAGCAATTCCAGGAAAAGTGTGAAACGGTTTTCCGTTCGGAATTGCGTCATCTCAAAAAGCAATTCCAGGAAAAGTGCGAAGCGGTTTTCCGTCCGGAATCGCGCCATCTCAAAAAGCAATTCCAGGAAAAGTGCGACGCGGTTTTCCGTTCGGAATTGCGTCGCCTCAAAAGCAATTCGAGGAAAAGTGCGAAGCGGTTTTCCGTCCGGAATCCATTGAAATCCCGTACACACCGGCGGCCTCCAGCTTCGAGCGCGACCTATCGCGTGGGACCGCCGCCGCAAATATGATCCATGTCATCCAGAACACGAACCAATGTGCTCATATGGCATTATCGCGTTGTCTCTTGCACTTGTTGGAGGATGGGGTTGAACACGGAAATCGAAATCAAGCTCGAGCTTCTCCCTGAAGATCTCGATCGCTTCGCCGCATCCGGGCTTCTGGGTGAGCCGGCGCGCGTCGAAAGCCAGCGGTCCGTCTATTTCGATACGCGCGCCCGCGACCTGTTCCAGTCGGGTTTCACGCTGCGCATCCGCACGGTCGGTTCTGCCCGCACCCAGACGATCAAGGCGACGGGAGCGAGCGCCTCGGTTTTCGCCCGGCCGGAATGGGAGCAGCCGCTGGACAGCGACGAGCCGGTGGTCGACCACACCACGCCGCTTGCCGCCCAGTTCGACCTCGAGCCAGGCGATCTGCAGGCGCATTTTGCCGTCGATGTCGAGCGCACCACCTGGAAAGTGAAACAGGATGGCGCCGACGTCGAGGTCGTGCTCGACCGCGGCCTGATCACCGCGGGCACCCGCCAGACCGCGATCGGCGAGATCGAACTTGAGCTCAAGGACGGCGCGCCCGAGGCGCTCTTCACGCTCGCCCGCCGTATCGAGGCGATCGTTCCCATCCGCTTCGGCGTCATGTCCAAGGCGGAGCGCGGCTTCCGTCTCATCGATGCCGAGCAGATGGTCTTCAAGGCCGAGCCGGTCGAACTCGACCGCGAGATGCGGGTGGCAAAGAGCTTCCGCACGGTCGCCCTTGCCTGTCTTCGCCACCACCGCCTGAACGAAGACGTGCTGCGCGTGCGCCAGAACCCGGAGGCCCTGCACCAGGCTCGCGTTGCCCTTCGGCGCCTGCGATCGGCCTTCTCGCTCTACAGGGATTTGCTTCAGGACGACGAAAGTACGCGCCTGAAAGGCGAGCTGAAGTGGCTGGCGGGCGTCTTCGGCAAGGCCCGCGACGTCGACGTTCTCCTGGCCCGCGCATCCCAGCCGGAACTTGTCGAGTGGCTGAAGACGGCCCGCGCCGCCCGCTATCGGGAGGTGTTCGCGGCGCTCGATGACGGACGCGGCCGCGCCCTCATGCTCGATCTCCACCAGTGGCTGCACTGCGGCGCCTATCTTTCATCGCCGCCCGCCGAACTTCACGATAGGCCCGTGACCGATTTTGCCGAGGCCGTGCTCGACCGCGAGCGCCGGAAGCTGAAGAAGCACGGCCGCGCGCTCGCCAAGATCAACGACGAGGAGCGGCACGAGGCCCGCAAGGACGCCAAGAAGCTGCGCTATGCCGCCGAATTCTTTGCGACACTGTTCGACGACAAGCGTGGCGCCAGGCGCCACAAGCGCTTCACGGCCGCAATGGCCGCACTGCAGGATGAACTCGGCACGCTCAACGATCTGGTTTCGGCGCCGCATGTGCTCGGCGAGATCGGCCTCGAAGATCACCCGGACGCCGGAACGCTCGTCGTTCAGGCCAACAAGGACAAGCTCATCGACCGCGCGCAGGCTGCGCTCGACGACGTGATCGACGTCAAGCGCTTCTGGCGTTGAGCACGCCGGGCAAACCGACGTCGGTTTATCCCGGCACCTTGGCCCCCCTCATGCCGCAACCGTGATCTTCGGCGGCTGCCAGGTGCCGTCGAGGATCGCGTCCTTGCCCCAATAGGCGCGAATGTAGAGCGAGAAGATTCCGTGCGGCGCCGGCAACCAGTTGCTGTCCTTCTCCCCGCCGGGGCGCTCGGCGCTCACATAAAGCGTCAGCGAGCCGTCGGCATTGCGCTTCAGCCTGTCGCTCTTGGTGCCCAGCGAATAGCGCTTGAAGTCGTTGGTGTGGAAGAGGTGCTTGTCGTCATAAAGGGTCAGCGACCAGAAGCCGTTGACCGGCGGTTCCTGGCCGGGCGCAAAGGTGATCTCGTAGAGTTTCACGCCGGTCAGCTGGTCGCCGGCGCCGTCGAAGTCGGTATAGAAATACTGCGTCTCGCTCGGCCGGTTGTTGAACATGTTCGACTTGGCGGTGCCGGTCCGGTTGAAGTAGTCGATCCCCCATTGCGCATTGTTGACCGAGCGGTTCCAGCCATTGCCGGCCGGCAGCCCGTTGCGCTGCCATTCCAAGAAGGGGTGGATGACCTTGTTCTCGGTCTCGATCGCGGTGTCGACGAGCATGCCCCGAAGCTCGGGATCCCGCTCGGCCGCGTCGAGCAACAGGCGGAACTGGGCAAAAAGCGCCTCCTCCCCCGGCAGCGGATCGACCGCGGCGATGGCGTCGCCGAACTGGTCGAAGAACGTCTCCGGCGTCACCCATTTGGTTTCGGCGTCGGTCGCGCCGCCGTTTAAGGGCGGAGCCGGAATGTCGGTCAGCTTTGCCCATTCGATCGTCTTCGCCTCGCCGGTAAACTCTTTCAGCGGATAGAAAACCACCTGGTTGATCAGCGGCTGGACCGCCTGGTTGTCGTCGCTCACATCGGTCTGGAAGATGCGGGGAATGGCGCTCGCAAGCGATGTCGGGGAGCGGATGATGTCGGTGATGCCGGCGGGCTTCAGCCCGTCCCAGTCGGGGCCGACAAGAAGATAGAAGCCGGGCCGCGTGCCATAGGGCTTGCCGAGCTGGCCGAACTGATCGGTGCGGGCATCGTAGAGCGAATAGAGCCAGAAGCGGTCGCCGAAGTCGGGCACCTGCGCGACGACGGGCTCATCGTCGAGCTCGAAGAAACCGAGGCCATAGACGACGTCCTGGTTGGGGCATGTGACGAAGGTTTCCGACGGCTCGATATAGTCGTGCAGCATGCCCACCTGGCCGCGCGGGGCCACCGGCGAAAGGCCACCGAGCAGACCCGCATAAGGCGCCTGGGTGACCTTGGCCCTGCGGTTCAGCATGTTGACGATCGGCCAGCCCCAGATATAGGCCATCTGCCCGATCGTACGGGCATAGCCTGGATGCATGGCAACGCCGGTCACCGGCAGCGTCGGCGCTCCCGGCCCGAGCGCTTGCTGCGCCTCGGCGGGCGTGGCCGAGGTAACGACCGAGGCGGCGGTCAAAGCCGCCGGAACGGCCGCGCCGGCACCGATCGCGGCAAGCGAGGCTGCTCCGATCCCGCCTTTCATCATGTCGCGTCGAGTGATTTCAAGATTGCTGCCGGATGTTTTCATCATCGTCTCCAGGCGTCCTGATCAATCAGCTTTCGAAAGGCACCCGCACAGGCGCCCCGTTTTTGGCACACCGTCCATCTCGCCCGGCTTCGTCCTCGCGCCGGAAAACCGGCCTTTCGCCCTCACCCGTGACGGTTCAGGACACGGATCGCTCGCAAGAATGGTTCTCTGTTTTTTTTCCTCAACTGCGGCATTTCAATGCCCAGCAGCACGGATCCGCACAGGGCCGTCGGACACCGCGCGTGAGGACCGCTATCCTGCCGAAACAAGCCGTTCGGCGAAAGTACGTAACTGTTAAAATACGATGCAAACGATCACGCAAAGCAGGGCGATCTTCCTTTCACCGATCGCCCCGCCTTGAGGAACCGTCGCAGGCTCAGCGGCAGCCGTCCTGCGCCGCTATCGCCCTTTCGATCCTCAGCGCCAGGTCATCACTCACCGGCACCATCGGTAGCCGCATCTCCGGGCTGTCGATCAGCCCCGCGCGCCACAGCCAGTGCTTGATCGGCCCGGGGCTCGGCTCGGCAAAGAGCAGCCGCGGCAGGTCGGCAAGGCGCTGCCATGCGGAAAGCGCCCCCGCCTGGTCGCCGGCAAGCAGCCTGTTGCGAACATCGGCGAAGGCTGCCGTCTGGACATGGGCGGACGCCGTGATCCCGCCTTCGGCCCCTTGCGTCAGCGCCGTGTAGAACAACGGGTCCTCGCCGGTCAGTACGGCGAAATCGCGCGGCTTGTGGCGCAGCAGATCGAAGGATTGCGTCGCATCCGCCGAACAATCCTTTACGCCGACGATGTTTCTCCGTTCCGCCAGTTGCAGCATCGTCTCGTTGCCGAGGTTGACGCCCGTCCGGTAGGGAATGTTGTAGATCAGGATCGGCCGGTCCGTGGCATCAGCAAGGGCCGAGAAATGCGCAAACAGCCCCCGCTGCGACGGCCGCGTGTAATAGGGGCAGGCAATCAGATAGCCATCGACGCCCCAAGCGGCCATCCGCTCCAGCGCCCTCACCGACTTCCGCGTATCGCTGCCGGAAAGCCCGAAATAGACCGGGATGCGCCGGCCGGATCCAGCCAGGGTCTGATTGGTGATCGCAACCACCCGCTCGCACTCCGCCTCGTCGAGCGCCATGCCCTCGCCCGTGGTCGCGCCGAGAATGAATCCATCGATCGGCTCGGCCGCATAGTGGACGACCAGCCGGCGGAGCGAGCGCTCGTCCAGTTCACCATCGCGAAAGGGCGTGATCAGCGGCAGCCAGAGGCCGCCAAGGCCCGGCGATTGTGTTGAAGCTGTGCTTTCCATGAAACTCCATCTCCTTGAAGAAACCGGAGACGGAGAGCGCAAGCGAAAACCCCGTCCGAACCGGCGGGGTCGATCTGATCCTTGTGCTTGCTATGCTCTGCGCGCAACGACCGACAGCCCCGGGTGCGGGGCTTTTTTCGCAGTCGTCAGTTTGGCGAGGCGGCAGGTCATGAGCGCGAAGGTCGAACAGTCCGGCTGCATTGTCAAGGAGGACCCGCTCCTAGCGACGACGTGCCTGCGCTCCCCGATCGTCGCAGCAACGCCTCGATCTTGAAATTTTCAGTTGTTTACAGTTACTTGGCCGCATCAAATCCAATCTTGCAGCAGGCCTGGCGAAGGCTGCTAAAGATTGCATGACGCCGTGCGCGGCACGCGCTTCGACAGGCTGATACAGCGCTCGCCGGCAATCCAATCCGCTTAGCCCAAACTTGAGCTTCCGCTCAGTCCGGACATGAGCTTCCGCTCAGTCCGGACATTCCGCGCCGGTATCCACCCAGGCTGTGATCAGCGCGGCGAACTCCGGTTGCGAACCGGGCGGCGCACTGCGGCCCTCACCCGGATGCCAGGCCCAGCCGACCAGGTGATCCTCGCCCATGTGCTTGATGAGATCGGCATGGGAGCGGTTGCCGTTACGCTCGGTGTCCTTCACCTGTTCGCAGATCTCGCGAACGGTGAGGCCCTGCCAGGCCATGCTTTCGGGCGCCAGCTGCCAATGGGCGTTGCCGGGGATGGACTTCAGCCGGCTGCCGACGATCGCCCGGTTCTCCGCGCCGTGGCAGGTGCTGCAGGCAAGGCCGGCCGGCCCCATCGAACTGTCGGCGGCGATCATCAGTGGCACATGCGGATGCATGTCCTCGCCCTGCGTCGGGCTGCGCGTTGCCGGGTGACAGTTGATGCAGCGCGGATGGGTGAGCACCCGGCTCGCCTCGGCAAAGATCGCCTTAGAGCGCTGGCGCGCATCGGTGATCGAGGCAAAGTCGGCCGCGCCTTTCAAGGCGCCGCCGCTGGCGGTTTCGGCAAAACCGCTGACCGGCTCGAAAGTGGCGATGAGACCTGCCGCCACGAGCGCGGATGCAAGCGAAAGAGCAAGGGCGGGCCTGTTCATGGTCACACCCTCCTCAGGTCGCCCTGGTCGATCGGCAGGGTTCTGAGCCGCTTGCCGGTCGCCATGAAGATCGCGTTCAGAAGCGCCGGCGCCACGCCGGGCGTGCCCACTTCGCCGATGCCGCCGGGCGCCTCGGCGCTCGGCACGATATGCACCTCGATCGGCGGCGTCTCGTGAATGCGCAGGACAGGCGCATCGTCGAAATTCCCTTCGACCACCGCGCCGTTTTCGACGGTGATGCGCCCGTAAAGTGCCGCACTCAGGCCGTAGACGACACCGCTCTGGATCTGTGCTTCGACCGTGTCCGGGTTGATCACCTGGCCGCAATCGACCGCGCAGACGATACGCTCGGTCTTGAACCTGCCGTTCCCGTCGAGGCTGACTTCGGCGACCATCGCCGCGAAGCTGCCGAAATCCTCGGCAACCGCGATACCCCGCCCCCTGCCCTTGGCAAGCGGGGTCGACCAGCCGGCCTTCTCGGCTGCAAGGTCGAGCGCGCCGAGCAGCCGCGGCTTGTGCTGCAGCAGCCGCCGTCGGTATTCGAGCGGATCGATGCCCGCCAGTTCCGCCAGTTCGTCGATTCCGCATTCGACCGGGGGAATGTTGCGGGTGGCGCCGACACCACGCCAGTTACCGGTGAGCATGCCATCCGGCGCCTCCTGGCGGGCAAAATCGGTCTGCCTGTTTTCGATCGCATAGGGCGTTTCGGCCCCCGCCATCTGGTCGAGGTCGACACCGTCCTTGGTAAAGCCCGGGAACCAGCGCGCCATGACCGACGGGCCGATGACCCGGTGCCGCCAGGAGACCGGCATGCCGTCGGCCCCGAGCGTCGCCGTCACCTTGCTGTAGTTGAGGTAACGATAGCAGTCGTGACGGATGTCCTCCTCCCGGCTCCAGGTCACTTTCACCGGGCCCTTCACCTGCTTGGCGATCTTCGTCGCGAGGATCACGCCGTCGACATCGAGCCTGCGGCCAAAGCCGCCGCCGAGCAAGTGGTTGTGCACCAGCACCTTTTCGACCGGCAGGCCGGTAACGTCGGCCGCCGCCTGCCGTGCCCGGCTCATGATCTGCGTCCCCACCCAGACCTCGCAGCCATCGGGGCGCACATGCACGGTGCAATTCATCGGCTCCATGGCGGAATGGGTCAGGATCGGCATGCGGTAGACGAATTCGTGCACCGGCCCATGCTCGGCCTCGGCCTTGGCGACATCGCCTTCGCTGACATGCGGCAGGGCCTTGCCGTCGATCGCCGCATCCATGAGGTGCTCGAGTTCGGCTTGCGAAACCGAGGCGCTCGGCCCCGGATCCCATTCGATCGAAAGGGCCGCGAGCCCCTTCCGCGCAGCGCCGGTATTGTTGGCGACGACCGCGACGGCCTCCTCGATGCGGACCACCTGGCTGACGCCCTTGATCGCCATGGCCGGGGCCTCGTCGACTGAGCGCAGCTTGCCGTTGAAGTGCGGACAGATCGCGATCGCCGCATAGGAGACGCCATCCGGGCGGGCATCGATGCCGAATTTCGCGGTGCCGTTCACCTTCTCCGGGCTGTCGAGACGATGCACCGGCTTGCCGATCACCCGGTAGCTGGACGCCGGCTTCAGCGGGACCTCCTGCGGCACGACTTCAGAGGCCGCAGCCGCAATCAGGCTGCCATAGGCGGCGCGCCGGCTGCCGGCGGTCTCGACCACATGTCCCGCCTCGGCCTTGCAGGCGTCGGGCGAAACGCCCCAGTCGCGCGCCGCAGCACCGATGAGCATGATGCGGGCCGCCGCACCCGCCTTGCGCATCTGCTCGTAGACACCGCGGATCGCAAAGGAACCGCCGGTGATCTGGTCGCCCAGCAGCGGATTGGCATATTGCTTGGGGTCGGCCGGCGCATGTTCCAGCACCACCTGGTCGAGCCCGACCTCCAGCTCTTCGGCAAGCATCATCGCGACCGCCGTATAGATGCCCTGCCCCATTTCCACCGAGGGCATGACGAAGGTGATCTTGCCTTCCTGGGGAATGCGGATGAAGGCGTTCGGCGAAAAGGGCTCGCCCGCTGCGACGGCCGCCTGCGGCCTGAAGCTGATCACCAGCCCCGCACCGGTCAGCGATGCGCCGATCAGAAGCTGGCGGCGCGATAAGGAAAGGTTCGTTCTGTCGAAGATGGACATGGCATCACCCCCGCGCCGCAAGCTTGATGGCTGCACGAATGCGCGGATAGGTGCCGCAACGACAGATGTTTCCGGCCATGACCGCATCGATGTCGTCGTCGGTCGGCGTGGGATTGGCGGCAATGAGCGCGGTCGCCGACATGATCTGCCCGGATTGACAGTAGCCGCACTGCACCACGTCGATGTCGAGCCAGGCCTGCTGCACCCGTTTGCCCTCGGGCGTGTCGCCGATCGCCTCGATCGTGGTGATCGATTTCTCCGCCGCCTCGGACACCGGCATCACGCAGGAGCGCGCCGCCTGCCCGTCGACATGCACCGTGCAGGCGCCGCACATGGCGATGCCGCAGCCGAATTTGGTTCCGGTAAGCCCTATCGTGTCGCGCAGGACCCAGAGCAGAGGGATATCGCCGTCCACATCGACGGCATAGCTCTTTCCATTGACCGTGAGGTTGTAAGGCATGCGACCATCGGCCCCTCAGGGCCGCTCCCCTGTACATGCGAAGGCGCGAAAATACCAACAAGGCGGACGATCGGCCAAATTACATTCTTGTGAGGTCCCGTCGGGAAAATCCCTCCGCCACCGCCGCCGGACGCCATGCGTAGAGGAACGAGCGCTGCTGAAACGAAATCGGGATGCGCCGCGGCTGGTGACCAGCTCAGGCACATCCCGATGATATCAATAGGTTTTTTTAAGCGGAAATCAGAGGAGATTGGTCTCGACGTCGATGTTGCCGCGCACTGCCTTGGAGTAAGGGCAGATATCATGGGCGGCGTGGATGATGTCGTGCGCAACGTCGCGGTCGAGACCATCCAGGCGAACGTTCAGGCGGGCACGCAGGAAATAGGAGCCGTCGTTGACGTTGAGATCGATCTCGGTATCGACCTGCGGCCCGGCCGGGAGCTTCACCTTGCGCTGCAGCGCTGCGAGCTCGATCGCGCCCAGGTAACAGGCCGACCAGGCGGCGCCGAACAGGTTTTCCGCGGCCGGATGCGGCTGGGTGAGCTTGAGTTCCAAAGTGCCGTCTTGGCTGATGGTGCCGCCGTCGCGGCCGCTGGTGTTGTGGGTCTTGCCGGTGAAAAGAAGCTTCTCGGTCATGTCATTTCCTCTCTGTTTGATTTTTTATCGGATCCGCTTTAATCGGATGCGATGTTTATAGATGAAGCGTGAGGCACCGTCAACACCATTGCGATTTAATCGGATACGATTTATATTAAGTGCAGACAACGAAAAGGAAAAAAGATTCCCATGTCCACGTCCAAGACTGCCAAGGACCCTGGCACTGCATCGGCCAAGGGCGGCAAGAAGCTTTCGAACTTCCTGTGCTTTGCGATCTACTCGGCAAATCTTGCCTTCGGCCGCGCCTACAAGCCCCTGCTCGACAAGCTGGGCCTCACCTATACCCAATACGTGACTCTCGTGGCGCTGTCGGAAGAGGACGACCAGACGGTGAGCACGCTTGGTGAAAAGCTCTTTCTGGAATCGAACACGCTGACGCCGATCCTGAAGAAGCTCGAGGCTGACGGTTACCTTCAGCGGCGCCGCGATCCCGCAGACGAACGCCAGGTGCGGCTGACGCTGACGCCGGCCGGCCAGGCGGTGGTGGATGCCGAGCCGGGTGCTGCGCTGACCGACGTGATCGGCCTCGGTGACGACTTTGAGACGGTGCAGCGGTCGGTGGCAAAGCTACGCGACAACCTGCTAGGCGCTGGTCAGCCCGGAAACCGGAAATAGTGAAGGTCGCTGAAACGCCCGCCTGCCGCTGCCGCGATTATCGCTCGCGCAAAGGCCGGCACGGCGATTGGAGCGGCCAGCATCACACGCAAGGGCGGCTCTCCGCCGTCCTTGCCGCTTGGCCGGATCAGGCACTCAAGCGCTCACGCGGCACCATCATTTCCGCCGCTTTGGCGTAACCGCCGTCCATGCCGTCGAGAAAATGTAAGTGCGCATCCGGTCGCGCCGACGGCACAAGGCAGGTCATCAGCGCGTGGCTCTGCCGATGCAGCCCGAAGATCACCTCGCCCCGCGCCTTGGCGGCCGCAAGGATCGCCTCGATGCGGTCGATCTGCTCCGTCGTGCAATCCACCGTCAGGCGCAGACCGTCGTCATATTTGCGAAAATCGGAACTGGCGGCCACTCCCGCCCAGCGCTCGGGCGCAACCCGCACCCGCGCGTCCTTCGGCACACCCATTTCCTCCGGCAGAGGATGCGACTGCCGCGGCCCTTGATCGAAGACAGCGATCACCGCGCGCGCCACCGCGGCAAAGCGCTCGGGCGTCACGTCGTCGGCGGGTTCGGCCAGCAGCGACAGGATCTGCCCCTGCCGGCTTGGAAACGGCCGCCATTCGCAGGCAAGGCCGGTCAGATCCGGTTCGGCACCATGGCTTTCCGGCGAAAGCAGGTAGTGCCCCTCTTTCAGCTGCCGCTCCGCCCATTTAAGCCCACCGCCGGCAAACATCGCATAGGTCGCGTTTTCCGATGCGGCATAGCGGGCGATGCGCACATCCTGGCCATGTTCCCTGATATCCCGGACCGTCAGCAGGCCGACGCGCAAATCGAGACCAAACCGGTCCCTTGCGAAGGCGGCGAGCTGCCGCAGCGCCGAAGCTGCCATTGCCGCCCCGCCGGGCGCCAGCGCAAAGGCCGCGCCATCGCCGCGAAACACGAAGGGAAAATCAAAATCGCCGCGCGCATTGCCGATGGCGGCAATCGCCGAAGCGCCGACATAGTTGACGTCCTCGTAGCGCCCGGCCCGGATCGCGCCGGTGGAATTCACGACGTCGGTGATGCCGATCAGCCAGTCATCGGGCAGCGGCTCGTAGACATCGGGATCGAGCACGCGGGAAAACTCGCGATAGGCGCGAACGGGCGTAGCGTCACCAGTGTTGTGCATGTCCATTCTCCGTACCGACGAACCGAGCAAACCTCTTGGCCGCCTGCCTCCGGCAAGCGCCTCCGATCATCCGGCACCGCCAAATTAGATCGGACGCGATATAAATACCGAGCAACAGCGGAATGTCAAGATGACACTATTAAATCGGATACGATAATAATAGCCATTAATCCACGCGATCAAGCCGATACGCTAAAGGTCAGGAAATCGCCACGACCTCGAGCTCCTGGTCGCCGACCGTGACGAGGTCGCCCACTGCCTTGCCCATGAGGATGCGTGCCACCGGCGAGACATAGGAGATCGATCCCGCCTTGGGGTCTGCCTCGTCCTCGCCGACGATCCGGTATTTTTGTACCCGCCCGTCGTCCCGGCTGAAGGTCACCGTGCTGCCAAAGGCGACGATCTCGTTGGAGGCAGGTTCGGGCATCAGCTGTGCGGTGCGCAGCCGTTCGGAGAGATAGCGCACGTCCCGCAAGGGTCCCGCCTGCTGCCGCCGCTTTTCGTTCACGTCGTCGATCGTGGCTGCCGCTTCATAGGCGACCCGCGCCTCCTGCATCTGGGCCTCCAGCGCCGTCAGCCCCGCCTTTGTCACCAGGTTCGGATGCGGCGAAACCGCCCGGTCCGGCAGCAACGTTTCGGCGGCGGTTTCGGCACTTTCTTCCTTGGTGAAGGCAACGCTCAATCTTCAAAACTCCGTATCGCGGGCAAGAGGCCGGCTTCATATCGGCCCCGGACCGGCCTATCAACACTATAAGCCGCTTGCCCGCCCGCCGGCCACCGGAATGTCCATCTGCTGCCGCGTGGCCGAAGCCGGGCCGCGATTGCACCACGCGTGCATCCTGCCCTCTCCTAGTCGCCGCCGGAGACCACCAGCTTTTGCTTGGCGCCGCCGCCCGAACGCGCAATCGCATCCACCACCCGCACACGGAACTCCGCGGGTTCGGCTTCGACCGCCTCGAGTGCCGCACGCACGCCCAGTTCGACGGCAGCGTGGACGGCGGCCGCATCGGCGCCTTCAAACACGGCGATCGCGATTTCCAGACCATCCGGCAGTTGCACGAACTGGAATTGCCGCACCCCGGCCGCACCCGTCAGCGGCGAGCGAAGCCGGTGGGCGTGCACATTGACCGTTCCGCCACCGCGCCTGGGCAGCCGCAGCGTCTCTTCCCTCCGCCCGGCAATCGACCCGATCCGCCAGAACGGCAGGCCGCAGCGGCACGGCTCGGTCGCCATCGCCACGATGTCGGAGATCTCGTAGCGCACCAGCGGCAGCGCGCGATTGGCAAGGGTCGTCACCAGCAGCTTCGCGCCCTCCACGCCGTCGGGTACCGGGCGGTCGTCTCCGTCCACCACCTCGAAGACGAAACTGTCTTCGGCGAGATGCAGCCCGTCGCCAAGCAAGCATTCGTGGCCCATGGGTCCCGCCTCGGTGCAGACGTAGCTGTCGGCGATGGCCGCCTGCCAGGTCTCGGCCGCAAGCTCGCGCACCTCCTCCGTCAGCGTCTCGGCGCTGGTTCGGAAAAGCCGCGGCCTGATCTTCAGCCGCCCCGCCTGCTGCTCGCCCACCAGGACACGCACGAAGGACGGATAGGTCGAGATCACCTCGGGCTGGTTCAGGTTGAGGCCCTCCACGATCTCCTCGATCGGCATCAGCACGTTGAACCGGGGCGCCGGCGGCCTCAACGCCCGAAGCTCCACGCCGATATGGTAGGAAATATGGACCGGCGACGAGGCGAATATGGCAACACTGCGCGTCGTCTCGTCGATGCCGACGATCGCCTGGAAACGCACCATGTTGGCGATGGCCGATAGCCAGGCTGCGGGATCGAAGACCGCGACCCCACGCTCGCCGGTCGTGCCGCCCGTGGCAACGGCTCTGTATTCACCAAGCAGAAGCGAGCCGGAAGACTGTCCGCCGAGATGCCCCTCGACCAGTTGCCGGCTCAGCCTCGGGTCGGTAACGATCCGGTCGAAATTCTCCATAAGCGCCCGCTTCGTCAGCACGGGCAGATCCTTGAGTGCGGCCCCCTTCGCCAAGCGGTCGCCAATGGTTTCGCGATAGTAGGGTGACGCATTGACCGCATGCTTCAGGGCGGATTGCAGCGCGCCGCCTTGAAACGATCGCAACTGCTCCCGCGACCATTCCGAGCGCAGCAGACGCTCCTGTGCCGTCTTCAGCAGAAGGTCGCGATCGAGCGTCGGAGACGCGGCGGTGACTGGCGACATCGGATCAATCCTCGTGTCCTGCTTCAGCCTGGAACCGCGCCAACTGCAACCGGGCACGGTCAAAAGGTCGGCATGCGGACGAACCGTCGCTCCGGCAGATGGAACCGGAGCCCCTTGCCGCGGAAAGAGGAAACGGTCCGCCTGCCCGCTGCAACCGGGATTTGCGGCGAAACGTCCAATTGCACCTCAGGGCCTTGATTGTATCGCGAAAGCGGGGATCTATGCGACTGCAACGCGGAATACCCGCCCCGCCCCCAGTCTCGACGCAGGGCGACCAGGCTTCGGCCGGATTCGTCGCGGCACGATCAGGAGGAGAAAAGCAGTTGGCCGAGCCGTTTGTCGTCTACGGAGCCTCAGGCTCAGGATCGGTTCCGATCGGGGCCGTTTTGAGCCTCATCGGCGTGCCCTACCGCGTCGAGGAACACGCCCCCTGGGAAGGAAAGCAGGAGGCGGACAGGCTGGCGCGCATCAATCCCCTGCGCCAGGTTCCGGCCCTCGCACTCCCGACCGGCGAACTGATGACCGAAAGTGCCGCGATCCTGATCTGGCTTGCCGACGCACACCCTCAGAGCCGTCTGGCCCCGGCGATAACCGACCCAAAACGGCCGGCGTTTCTCCGATGGATGACCTTCGTATCCGCCGCCACCTACGCGCTCTACTGGATCACCGACGACCCGTCCCGCATCGCCGAACGGGAAGAGGACCACGCAACCGTCAAGGCCCGCGTGTTCGACCGCGTCGCCCATTGCTGGCAGCGAATGGGCGCGGAACTGCAACCGGGCAAATATCTTCTCGGCGATGAACTGTCGGTCCTCGACCTCTACGTCGCCACCGCCTCGCGCTGGTCACCCGGCCGCCGCCGCTTCTACGAGGTCGCCCCGACCCTTGCCGACATCGTCCGCCGCGTCGATACCGATCCGAAGCTCGTGACGCTCTGGACGGAACGCTTTCCGTTTACCGAGGGCTGGGAGCGTTGAGGGCAGGAAACCTCGTTGATGTCGTCGCTGCAGCCGCAGCGCGATGGACATCCGGCCGCGACCGCTCAGAGCGGCATTCTGCCCTCCACGATGGCCCTGAAATAGGCCACGCCGAAAGGAATGGCATCGTCATTGAAATCGAACCGCGCGTCATGCACCGACGCGCTGTCGCCATTACCGATCAGCATGATGTTGCCGGGGCGCGCTTCGAGCATGAAGGCAAAGTCCTCCGAGCCCATCAGCGGCTCCAGGGCGTCGTTGACGTGCGCGTCTCCGACCAGGGATCGCGCCACGCTGACGGCAAAGGCGGTCTCTCTTCCATGGTTCACGGTCGGCGGAAACATGCGTTTGTAGGTGACCGTGGCGCTGGCTCCGTAGGCCTCGGCAATCCGTTGCGCGATGGAGGTAACGCGCGCCTCTATCAGATCTCTCGTGCCGGGATCGTAGGTCCTGGTCGTCCCGCCCATCTCGGCCGATTGGGGGATGACGTTGCCGGCCTTGCCTCCTGCCATCCAGCCGACCGTGACCACGGCGCACTGACGCGGATGGACGTTGCGGGAGACGATCGTCTGCAAGGCCAGAAGTATATTGGCGCCGACCACCAGCGGATCGACGCTGACGTGCGGGGAAGCGCCATGCGCGCCCTTGCCGTCGACCCTGATCCTGAAGCCATCGGCCGAAGCGGCCAGAGGTCCACAAGCGGTGGCAAACTGCCCGATCGGCAAACCGGGCTCCGTGTGCATGGCATAGATCTCGTTGATTCCGAAACGCTCCATAAGGCCATCGTCGACCATGGCCTTGCCACCGCCGCCGCCCTCTTCGGCCGGCTGAAAGACGACCACGGCCGTGCCGTCAAATGCTCGCGCCTCGGCCAATTCCCGCGCGGCCCCCAGCAGCATCGCCGTGTGGCCGTCATGACCGCAGGCGTGCATGACGCCCGTTGTCCTTGACGCCCAGGCGGCCCCGGTCGCCTCCTCGATTGGCAAGGCATCCATATCCGCCCGCAGGCCAATCACCCTGCCGCTTGACCGCTTCTGGCCGTGGATAACGCCCACGACGCCCGTCCGACCGATGCCGGTCACGACCTCGTCGCATCCGAACGCGGCGAGTTTGGAACGCACGAACTCCGCCGTCCTGTGGACGTCGAACTGCAACTCCGGATGGGCATGAATGTCGCGCCGCCAGGCAACGACATCGCCATAATCGGAACCGACGGCCGGCATGGAGCCTCCCTTTTCCTGAGTTTGCGGCTGCAAATGGCTCGGCGGTGAAAGATATGGCGTTTATGAAGGGATGCAACCTGCGCCCTCTATACAACCGATCGGCTTGTCACGTGGCGACCGCATGATATGCATTCGGCCTGTTCACCATGAGCACCCCATGACCGACGAAGCCCCACCACCGCTCCTGACCGAAGACGACCTGCGCCATATTACCCGCTGGGCGGTCCTGTGCGCCGCGCGCGCGCTGCCGGTCTTCGAGGCGGCGGTGCCGGGCGATACCCGGCCGCGCGAGGCGATCGCCGCGGCTGTCGCCTTTGCCGAGGGTGGTCCGCGCACGGCCGTCTTGCGCAAAGCCGCCTGGGGCGCCCAGGCAGCGACGCGCGCGGTTGACGATCCCGCCGCCAAGGCTGCCGCCCGCGCGGCCATTGCTGCGGCCGGTGCGCCCTATACCCATCCGATCGAAACGCCGCACCAGATCAACCATGTGCTCGGCCCGGCTGCCTACGCCATCCAGGCGCTCTCGATCGGCGCGGCGGACGAGGCCGCCACCATCGAAGCCGACCTTCGGCAACTGATCGCCGCCGCGTCGCCGGAGATCCATCGCATCGTCGGCAAGTTGCCGGGACGAAAGCCCAGCAAAGGCGCGTTTCACGCCCTGCTCTACCGGCTCGACACGGCGCTGCGTCGCTGATCGCGGATCAGGAACCCTCGCTCCGCCACCCATTTGCAGGCCCCCGATCCGTCGGGTCTCCCCGCTCCTTTTTCGCCTCGTCACTGAGCCAGGCGATCACAGTTTGAAGGCTGAGCGACTTTCGGTAGCGCGGCCAGACCAGATAGAAATCCGAGGGCCCGGTCATCGAGCCCTCGAACAACCGGATGAGCCGCCCCTCGGCGAGATCGCGCGCGACGAAATCGCGGTTGGCAAGAACGATCCCCTGGCCTGCCGTCGCCGCCTCGATCGCGTGCGAGGTCTGGTTGAAGCTGATGCCCTTGAACGAGGCCTGCCGGCTGCCACCGAAATGCCGCTCGATGAACTCCGGCCAGAAATTATGGGCGTCGTGCAGCAGCGTGTAGCCGGCCAGTTCCTCGGCGGTTTTCGGCGCCGGCCGCCCGGCAAGCAGCATCGGGCTGCAGACCGCGACGATCTCCTGCTCGAACAGCAGTTCCACCGCAAGCCCCGGCCCGAAGGGTGGCCGCCCGTAGCGCACGGCGAGATCAACGCCATCGGCCTGGAAGCTCGACATGCGGTCGGTCGCCAGAATATGCAGGTCGAGATCCGGATGCCGCGCGGTGAAATCCGGCAGGCGCGGGATCAGCCAGCGCGACGCGAAGGACGGGGTGGTGCTGATCGTCAGCCGCACCGGCTGGGGCTTCAGCCCGTCGGTCGCCCGCGCGATGATCTCCAGCGCCCGCCTGACATCGGCGATATAGGCGCGTCCCTCGCCGGTCAGCGCCAGCGCGCGCGGCAACCGCTCGAAGAGCTTGACCCCAAGCTCGGCCTCGAGCCCGCGGATCTGCTGGGCGACGGCCCCTGGCGTCACGCCCAGTTCCTCGGCTGCCAGCCGAAAGTTCAGGTGGCGCGCGGCCACCTCGAACACTTTCACCCCATTCAGCGAAGGGAGCTTTCCCGGTGCATCACTCATCGGATAGTTTTTCTACTGCCATATGAAAGCGAAATTGCTTCGTCGTCGCATGGAGGAGATGGTATTTCAATGGCAGCACCCGCGAAAGCGGCATTCCACGGATATGGATGAGGAGATTGGTAAAATGGCAGTAGAAAAAGTGGCCGTAATCACCGCCGGCGGCTCAGGCATGGGTGCCGAGAGCGCCAGGCGTCTGGCAGCCGACGGCTACAAGGTTGCGATCCTCTCCTCCTCCGGCAAGGGCGAGGCGCTCGCCGCCGAGCTCGGCGGCATCGGTATCACCGGCTCCAACCAGTCGAACGATGACCTGAAGCGTCTTGTCGATGCGGCCATGGAAAAATGGGGCCGGATCGACGTGCTGGTCAACAGCGCCGGCCATGGCCCGCGCGCCCAGATCCTCGAAATCACCGACGAGCAATGGCACACCGGCCTCGACGTCTACCTGATGAACGTCATCCGCCCGGTCCGCCTCGTCACGCCGATCATGCAGAAGCAGAAGGCGGGCGCGATCATCAACATCTCCACCGCCTGGGCCTTCGAGCCCTCGCCGATGTTCCCGACCTCCGCCGTCTTCCGCGCCGGTCTTGCCTCCTACACCAAGATCTTCGCCGACACCTATGCGGCCGACAATGTGCGCATGAACAACGTTTTGCCCGGCTGGATCGACAGCCTGCCGGCGACCGAAGAGCGCCGCGATGCCGTGCCGATGAAGCGCTACGGCACCAGCGCCGAGATCGCCGCCACCGTCGCCTTCCTCGCCTCTGATGGTGCCGCCTACATCACCGGCCAGAACCTGAAGGTGGATGGCGGCCTGACGCGTTCGGTCTGAACGCGAGCCACCTCTTTTACTCCCGTCGCGCGCCTCTCAGGGGCGCGCGCCAGCCATTGTCGCACCCCGCTCAGGCCGTCACGGCCGGCGCGGCGTTGATGGCAGCATCGGCAAGCCGATCGCCGGCGGGTGCCCTCAACGGCATCGTCAGGGTCACGCGGAAATGGGCCGGGGAGACCGGTCCGGCGATGAGCGAACCGCCCTCGGGGAAGCGCGCCTTGACACGCTCTTCGACATTCGCAAGCCCCACACCGAGCCCGGATCGCTTGACCATCGGCAGGACTTCGCCGGCATCGGACACGTTGTCGACCGAAAGCTGCAGCCGGTCTTCCTCCTGCGACGCGCTGATCGTGATCTTCAGATCGCCGGACGAGTGCCCGAGCCCATGCTTCACGGCATTCTCGACGAGCGGCTGCAGGATCAGGCTCGGCACCAGCGCCGTTCTCAGCTCCTGCGGAATGTCGAGCGTGACGCTGATGCGATCGGAGAACCGCTCTTTCTCGATCGCCAGATATTCCGATTGCAGCGCCAGTTCCTCCGAAAGCGCCAGATCCCGCAGAGGATCCATCTCCAGCGTCTTTCGCAGAAACGACGACAGCGAAAGCACCACGCGGCTCGCCTGAGAGGAGGCGCCCTCCTCGATCAGACCGACGATCGAGTTCAGCGTGTTGAACAGGAAGTGCGGATTGATCTGGTAGTAGAGCGCCTGCATCTTCGCGGTCAGCGCCTCTTCGCGCGAGATCGCCAGCCGGCGCTCCTGCGCCCGGACCTTCAGATTGTACATGTAGGCGATGAAGAAGCAGGACCAGCCGAAGAACAGCGAGACGCCGTAAAACAGCGTGTAGCAGAAGTTCTCGATCGTATAGTCGACACCGACTGCGGGCTTCACATAGGTGAACAGGTGATAGTCGATGGTGGTCGCAACCGTCGACGCCAGAATGGACAGGACGGCCGACACGAAAACCTGGGCTGCGATGTTCCGCGCGCGCATCATCGCCACGATGTGCGAAATCATCAGCGTGATCAGCACGCAAACCAGCGACACGACGAGCTTGATCGGCGCGTAGTCGACCGGATTGACGCCCAGCACCACCCAGAGCCCGCCGGTCATGAAGAACTCGGCCGCCCAGAAGGAGAGCACGAGCTTGATCACGCGTGAGAAGAACGCCGCGGCGCTCGTGTCCGAATGGTCCATGTCGAAGGTTTTTCGGTAGAAACTTCCAAGCACCATTATTCCGGCCACCATCCGCATTCGGTCATTCGCGTCGTTCAATCTATTTGCCTCAATTAGCGAAAATCAACCAATGCAGGCAAATCAACCTTTGTACGCCACAGGAATAGAAGGCGCTGCGGGCGCGCTGAGGTTCCCCTGCGCGGCCACACAGACGCCAGCATAGTGGTCAAATCGGCCCCCTCAGTCGCTTGGCCGGGCCACCCTCCGTGCGCATGTTCGTCGCTATCCCGTTGTCTTTCCTTGAGAAGCTCCTATTTCCCTGACGAAACCGCGAAAAAGGAGTTCCGCATGAACCGAAACGGCCTCTATCTCGTCATCGCCCTGCTTGCCGTCGCCGTCGTCGGCCTCGGCATCTATGTCTACCAGGAAGAGACGAAGCCGGGCGTCGAGATCAAGATCGGCCAGGACGGCGTTTCGGTTCAGGAAAACTAGGACGCAGGCAACAGGCGCGAACGACGAAGCGGGAACGGACCTCAACCGGCCGCCGCGTGAACGCGTTGCGCTGCCAGAGCCGCCTGTTGACCATGGCAAACGCCTCGCCCTATACCGAACCTGCTCGCCTGAACTGAGCAGAGGAATTGTCGATGCTGGAGCTTGTTCTCACCCACTGAGCGTCTCGATCGGTCGAGACGCGAAACCGCGCCACCGGCGAACGATACCCGTCGTTCGCGGTCGACAGCGCGCGACTGAAGGGTTTCAAGAACAGGTTTTTGACAATGACCACCATCGACATACGCTCCGAACGAGCGACTGACATCGCAACCATCCGGCAGATCACCAAGGCCGCTTTTGCGCCGATGGCCTATAGCAGCCAGACGGAGGCCGAAATCATCGACGCGCTGCGCAACGCCGGCGCCTTGACGATCTCGCTGGTCGCCCTCGACCAGGGCGAAATCATCGGTCACGTCGCCTTCTCCCCGGTCACGATCGACGGGAAGGACAAGGGCTGGTTCGGTCTCGGCCCCGTCTCCGTCAGGCCCGACCACCAGAAGAGCGGCACCGGCGGCAGGCTGATCCGCGAGGGCCTTGCGCGCCTTGCAAAGACCGGCGCCAAGGGCTGCGTCGTCCTCGGCGAGCCCGACTACTACAAACGCTTCGGCTTCGAGAACCACGCCGCCCTGCGCCTTGAAGGCGTACCGGCCGAATACTTCATGGCAAAGGCGTTCGAAGGTCCGGTACCGTCAGGGCGCGTCAGCTTCCACGCGGGCTTTGATGCAAGCTGATTGACCTGACGACATGCCTCGGAGCGCGATGTGGAAGCACATCGCGCTCCGATACTCGCCTGCTTCCTCGTCGCCGAGAAGGGACGCCTGTTCGGCGACGCCAGCGTCAGCACCGCGCCGGCGCTGGACGCATGAGCATCTTGATTTTGCATCCCGAATGACTGTCCATGGCGACACCCGTCGCGACTCGCTGCTGCCAGGCGATCACGAGAGACCGCGACATCCCGAAACGCCAAAGGTGCCGCGTTGACTGCAAGCCCTTCCTTCACCGCCGCGCTGCTGCTTGCGGCCGCATCCGCCTCTGCGGCGATGGCAGGCGAGACGAGCACCGCGCCCTCGGGCACCTATTGCGGCCAGCTTTCCTCCGCCGGCGTGCTCTCGGACGCCGAGACGCATTTCGAAACCGCTGCCGATGGCACGGTCGTCGGCAAATACGTGTTTTCCGATCAGGGCCAGTCCGTCGACGGTGAACTCGCCGAAACCGGCGACGATGGCGACGGCAGCGATCTCACCCGAAGCTTCATGTGGCGCGACAAATACGGCTACGGCCAGTTGATCGTCACCTTCACGCCGGATTTCTCCGAATTCGACGGCAAGTGGAATGCCGGCGGATCCGAGTTCCTGCCGTGGAACGGCCGGCGGTGTCATCAGACGATCAGCTAGAGCGCGCCAACAAAGCGAGCCCAAACCGCATCGCCGCCTCACGCCGCAATCACCGCCCGCATCAGCCCCTCCAGCCAGTCGGCAAACACCTTGAGCCGGCGCGACAGATGCTGGCGGTGCGGGTAGAGCAAAGCCATCGGCATCGGCGCGGCGACGTGATGCGGCATCACCTCGACCAGCCGGCCCTCTCGGATGTGATCGATCACGTCATAGGCCGGGATCTGGATGAGGCCGAGGCCGGCGAGGCAGCAGGCGATGCTGCCTTCGGCGCTGTTGACGCTGACCCGGCCGGCAACCGAAACCGTGCGCGCCTCGCCGTTCTCCATCCATTCCCAGTCCTCCACCCGGCCGCTCGAGGGTGAAGCGTAGTTGACCGCGACGTGGGCGCTGAGATCGTCGGGCGTCTCCGGCGTGCCGTGGCGCTCGAGATAGTCGGGGCTTGCGACATTGATCAGACGCAGCGCGCCGAACGGCCGGGCAATCAGGCTCGAATCCTCGCGCGGTCCGACACGCAGCGCGCAGTCGACGCTTTCCTCGATCAGGTGCACCGCCCGGTCGGTCATGCCGAGATCGATGTCGATGCCGGGGTACCGCGCCAGGAACTCCGGCAGCGCCGGCGCCACGATCAGCCGGCCGATGCGGCTCGGCAGGTCGACCCGCAGTCGTCCGGTCGGGCCGGAGGTGTCGCGGCGAAACAGGTTCTCCGCCTCGTCCATATCGGAAATCAGCCGCAGGCAGCGCTCGTAGAAGGCTGCCCCATCCTGCGTCGGCGCAACCTTGCGCGTGGTACGATGGAGAAGTCGCGTGCCGAGCCGGGTTTCGAGCGTCTGCACCGCCGCCGAAACCGAGGAGCGCGGCAGGCCCAGCGTGTCGGCCGCGCGGGTAAAACTCGCGCTTTCGACGACACGGGTGAAGATGCGGAAAAGCTCGATCCTGTCCATGCCGGCGCGCGACGCCTCACTCCCATTGTTCGTAATTCCTGACAAGTCATGTCACGTTCGGGGACTTTATGCCAGCAGCGCCGACGATATTCTCCTGGTCGCGATGCCGGTCGCATCACCGACCGCTCACGTCGGCGGCGATAAGGCCCGCACCCTATGAAGCAAGAGACACGACGTTCGCAACGAGCGGCGGTCGCACAGGCGGCCCGTACTGGAGAGCGGGGCGATTTCGGGCAAATGCGTAGCCCCGCCGCCGAACGAAAGCATCCGCCATCCGGCGCACAACAGGAGAAACCCATGGCAGACCACAGCATCAACGGCAAAACCGCCCTCATCGCCGGCGGCGCGAAGAACCTCGGCGGCCTGCTCGCACGCGATTTTGCCGCACACGGCGCCCGTGGCGTCGCGATCCATTACAACAGCGCGGCGACGAAGGCGGCAGCCGATGAAACCGTGGCGGCGATCAAGGCGACCGGTGCCGCGGCCCACGCCTTCTCCGGCGATCTCACCAGCGCCGCCAATGTCGAAAAGCTCTTTGCCGACGCCAAGGCGGCGCTCGGCAGCATCGACATCGCCGTCAACACCGTCGGCAAGGTGCTGAAAAAGCCCTTCGTCGAGATCACCGAGGCCGAATACGACGAGATGAGCGCGGTCAATTCGAAGTCCGCATTCTTCTTCCTGCGCGAGGCCGGCAGGCACGTCAGCGACAACGGCAAGGTCTGCACGCTGGTCACCTCGCTGCTCGGCGCCTTCACGCCCTTCTATGCGGCCTATGCCGGCACCAAGGCGCCGGTGGAGCACTTCACCCGGGCAGCCGCCAAGGAGTTCGGCGCGCGCGGCATCTCCGTGACCGCGATTGGACCCGGCCCGATGGATACGCCCTTCTTCTACCCGGCCGAAGGCGCCGACGCCGTCGCCTATCACAAAACCGCATCGGCCCTTTCGGCCTTCTCCAGGACCGGCCTCACCGACATCGAGGACATCGTCCCCTACATCCGCTTCCTCGTCTCGGACGGCTGGTGGATGACCGGCCAGACGATCCTGGTGAATGGCGGCTACACGACGAAGTAGGCCGGAGGACCTGGCACCGGAGCATCCCGCCCAGTGTCTCTCTCCCCGCTTGGCGGGGAGAGATGTCCGGCAGGACAGTGAGGGGGCAGCTTCGGCGCAGGGCAACCCTTGGTGAGCGGCGGCCCTGGCGCGGCCCAGTCCCCATCCCGCCCCACAAAATTCGATTGGAATTTTAGAACGTTATGTAATGTGATGGACAAGGCCGCAGGGCGGACAACCGATTTTGATGGATGAATTTCATGCTGCGTTTCCACTTCCTCTGCCGCCATCTGCTGGCGGCCCTCGTTCTCGTCCTGACCCTCGCCCTGCCCGCACTCGCCGAGACGACGCCTCCGCCGGTCACCGTGATCCTTACACCCGGCCAGAGTGCTGCCGAGATCGAGGAGACCTTGCGCGCCGCCGCCAAGGCCGGCGGGTCGGTGACCGTCGAGTGGCGCGACGCTGCGGCGCAGGCCTCGGGCGAAACGACGACGCCCGCTGGCGCTGGCGTCGCGGCACCGGCGCCCGCGTCGGGGGGCGCGGCCACGCATCAGGCTGCACCCGCAACCACGACGCCTGAACCAACGTCCTCGCCCGATCAGCCGGACACGCTCGACACGCTTTCCGCTCGTTTTGTCAATGGCTTGCAGATGGGCGTTGCCGGTATGTCCGGCATCGCCGGGGTGATGGCTGACGTTGCGGCAGGCATCCGCGCCGAGGGCTGGTCGGTGGTTTCGGTAACAGCCGTGGCCCTGCTCGCCGTCGCAGCCGGCCTTGCCGCCGCCTTTGCCAGCCGGCTCCTCATCCACCGGCTGTTCGGCGCCTCGTTCGAAGTGGTCGATCTGCTCCACCGCATGCGCGCCTCGCTGATCCGGCTTGGCTTCGACATCGCCTATCTGGCGATCATCGCCGTGGCCGCGCATGCCGTTGCCCGCCTGTTCCTGACGCCGGCCACTGCCTCTGCCGAACTCGCCCACGCCCTCATCACCATCGCCCTCGCCTCCGTGGTCTATGCAGTCGGCGCCCGCTTCCTGTTTGCGCCGACGCGGCCCGAGATCCGCCTGCTCGATATCGCCCACCCGCGCTTCCACGCCAACATGCTGACCGCCTATGGGGCGATCGGCGCCATCCTCGGCGCCAGCCTGCGCTTTGCCCACCAGCGCGGACTGGAGAATGCTGCAACCGATGGCTGGCTGTTGATCGGCGTGACCCTGTTGACGCTGTTGAAACTCTATTGGTTCATCGCCGGCGCCGGCGATATCCGCACGGTGTTTGCCGGTGAAAACCCAGGCCCGGTGCGCCGCGCCATCGCCTTCGGCGTGCCCGAATTCTATGCGGCAAGCGCCATCGTGCTCTGGCTGATGAGCGTCATCGTTGCCGGCAGCCCGAACAGCGCCGCCTGGAGCTTTGCCGGCGGCACGACACAGATCATCCTGCTCGCGCTTCCGATCCTTGCCTTCGGCATCCATTCGCTGGCGGGGGCTGCCGCCGAGCGCCGGCGCACGCCGGCCTCCCACGCGCTGCACGCGGCGATTTCGGGCAGCGTCCAGACGGCGCTTGCCGGCGCCATCTGGCTGATCGGCCTGCATCTGATCATCACGCTCTGGCGCCCGGTGCTCGTCCAGCATGATACGGCCGGTGCCATCGGCTGGATCGTCATCCTCGAGCGCATCAGCCTTGCGGTGGTCGCGAGCTGGGTGATCTGCAGTTTCCTCTGGAAGAGCTTCGAGGCCTTCGCGCCCACCGCCCGCCTCGCTTTGCCCGGCGACAGCGAGGACGATACGGTGGTCCACCAGCAAAGCCGGATTTCGACCATCCTGCCGCTCGTCCGCAACCTCATCTTCGGCGGTATCTTCGCCGTCACCAGCCTCGTCATCCTTTCCGCACTCGGCATCAATATTGCGCCGCTGATCGCCGGCTTCGGCGTGCTGGGTCTCGCCCTTTCCTTCGGCTCGCAGACGCTGGTGAAGGACGTCGTCTCCGGCATCTTCTTCATCGCCGACGATGCCTTCCGCGTCGGCGAATATGTCGATACCGGCAAGCTCAAGGGCACGGTCGAGCGCATCTCGCTGCGCTCGCTCCGGCTGCGCCACCAGAACGGCCAGATCCACACGATCCCCTATGGCCAGCTTCAGGCGGTCACCAATTTCAGCCGCGACTGGAGCACGGTGAAGTTCGAGTTGAAATTCGAGCGCGATGCCGACCCCGAGAAAATCCGCAAGACCATCAAGAAGGTCGGCCTTGCCATGCTGGAGGATCCCGAGATCGGCGGCGAATTCCTGGTGCCCTTGAAGATGCAAGGCATCCAGGACGTCACCGAAAACTCGCTCGTCGTGCGCCTCAAGTTCACCGCCCGCCCCGGCAACCCCAGTATCCTGCAGCGCGAGTCGATGAAGCGCCTGCTGCCGGCGCTGCGCGAAGCCGGCCTCGACCTCGCCTCCAACGCCGTCACCGTGCGCTCCGGCGCTGCCGGTGCAGCCGAGGCGGAAGCGGCCGCCGCCAACCTGGCGCTGGCGAAAAAGCCGCCAGCGGCCGAAACGGCGGAGGCGGAGGGATAAGCAGGCAGTCGATGGCGACAGCGGCATGGACATGCCGTGTCCGCCAACGGCACGCGTCCTCCACCGATCTCGGTCCGGCGACGAGGACACGCAATCATTCAAGTGCCGCGACGACCTTTGCGTGTATGGTGGGTCGCGCGGGCGCGGCAGCAGCGCCTTTCGATGGAGCGTCAGGAATGGATAACGATCACCTCTGGTACTGTCTCGTCGGCACGAAGGACACCAACACCGGCATGGCCCGCTTCCTGCTGGCCGTCGGCGCATTCATCGTGCTGTTCGGCGTCGTCTTCTGGATCCTCGGCCTGTAGAGCCGTTCGGCGGCCATCTCTTCAAATCGACATCGAAGGTCCAGAAGCCCGAGGAGATGCGAAGCGCTCCTCACGCGTCCGAATTCACGCGGCTACGCCCCTTCAGCCGCTCGTTGAACTTCTCGGTGGCCGGCCGCAACTCCGATCCGTCGTTCTCGCGTAACCGCTTCAACACGGCCTGTAGCTCCCCGGGGAAATCTCCGGCCTAGGACGGGCTGGAGCACACCGAAAAGCTGCATGCCTCCCCGATTTCCCGCTGTCCCCACGGGAACAATAGTCGGCCCCGCCCATTTGCTAGAACAGGTTCAACAAAAGGCCGGAAGGCCTTTGACCGGAAAGCACAGGGCTTCCGGATCGATCACCGCCCGGCGCAACGAAGGATCAAGGCCAGGCAAGAAGGAAGTCGGAGCAACGCCATGCGCATCATCCTGGTAGCCCTTGTCGCCTCAGTCATGAGCATCCTGGTGTTCAAATATGCCGATCATTCGCTTGGCAACACGCAGATCGTTGCAACAGCCGAACAGCTCGCCGCCCTTTAAGAACCTCCCCCTGATCGTGCTGCCGGTAGCAGAACGATGCTCCGGCCCGGCGCCACAGCTCTCCATCCTCCCCATCTCTGGCTGAAGACGGCACTCGCACTCGAAGCGCCACCACAGGGATTGCTTTGTCCAGTCGGCGCGAAGGACATCGGTCGCGGCCCGCCGACCCTTACCGTTTCCATCCCAGGCGTCTCTGGCAGCTGCCCCGCAGGCGCAGCGACATAACCCCGCCACCGATCGTGCCCTGCCCGCCCTTCCCCGCTCCGGCCGAGGGCGCAATTGGGAGCGCCCAATTTCGCAACCTCTAATAGACACCGAACGATGGGAGAACGGTCCAAGCACGAAAGTGGTTTTCCCGTAGCCTCCTCCCCCAAATGGGGGAGGAACATTTCGTGAAACCACTCGACGCGTAAGCGCGCCTCTTGCTAACCGCTAAAGTTGTCTTACATAGGCATGGGCAACAATTTATACGATTGAATAAATGGACTTTCGTCTCGTCGCCGGCGGCATGTTTGTCGCTCTGCTGTGCGCAATCGCCATCGTCCTGTTCGCGCCGCGAACCGAGCAATATTTGAGCTATTCCAAATATGAGTGGACGATCTCCGCGTTGCGCAAGCGCCCGGGCGCGCAGCGGCAATATGTAGAGGCATGCGTATCGGAGTACCTGCCCGACCTGAAGGACAATGCGCTTGAGGGAACGCCCTATTCCAGCCGGAAGGAAATGGCGGAGGACGTCTGCCGGCGCTACTTCAAAGTGTTCATCGATGGCAGGCTGACCTTCGCCGAGTTCAACCGCTCGATGTACGAGGAGCTTCCATTCTCCGTGGTCGAGGAGGCTGAGCGCCGGGAGCCACGCCCTCCGCGCAGCAAGTGAAGGCCAAAGGCCTCGCCTCTGCACTCGCCGTAGCTGTTGGCTAACCCAGAACTTGGCGGCCGTCAGCCATGCGGGCGCCGGCGCTCGTGTTGAAGCGTCCCGGCGGTTTCTCGCAAACGGATCATGTCCCGATCCGCGCCCAAGGCATCGGAGGCGGCCATCCCACAAGCCGGCGCATTCACTGCGCGAGAAGACTAGGACGCCGGGCATCCGGCGGCGCCGTCCGACGGTCGCCGGCAAACAACGGCCCGCCATGCGGCGCCAGTTCCAGCTCGGCAAGCCGGATCAGCTCTGCTGCCTGTCCTGCGCCCGCGTGGCGCAATGCCGTGTCGAAGCGTTCGGCAAGCGACGCGTCCGCCCGGACGAGCAACCGCGGCAGCCATTTGCCGCGCCCAGACCATTGCCCGCGGCCAAGCAGCATCAGATCGGCGAGCGGCTTCGTCAGTTCGGCGGCAATGGCGCGGATCTCGGCGGCCGGGCGTGCATCGCGCAGATCATCCACCAGATCGGTGATCTGGTAGCGTAGTCCGTCGCGTATCTCAGGCGTCAGCGGCGCCGGCCCTCGTTCCAGGCGCTGTTGCGCCCCGGCCTGAAGCGCTTCGGCACGCGCCCGCTCAGGCCCGATAGCAACGCCGCCCGCCACCATGTCCGCAAGCACCGGGCAACCGCCCGCCATATCCTGGTCGACAAACCAGTTGAGCGTCTCGAAGTCGTGCACGAAGGCCTCGATCGGAAAACCGTCGAAATGGAAGCTTTCCCGCCAGGCGGCCGGCAGGGCCTCGTGCAGCACCACCAGGTCGATATCCGAGGTCTGCGTACCCTCGCCGCGCAGGATCGAGCCCGCGACGATCGCAAAGATCGCCTGCGGAAAGCGTTCCGCAAGCACCGCCTCAGCCGCCATCACCGCTCTCGCCGCACGGCCTGGTGCCGCTGGCGCGTGCTTTGCCGCCTCATGGGCGGGCACACCCTCGTCGCTCATTCGAGCCTCCAAACGCAAGGACCCTCCCGATATGGCGTCATCACATCGGGAGCGTCCTTGAAGCAGGCGATGGATGCGTATGCTATTGCAGCGTGCGGGTCGGTGCAGGTTCTGCCGCCGGCTGGCCGACGGCGGCACCGGCCGGGTTGGCGGATGAGCGCGCGCCGTCGAGGCCGGTCGCAACGACGGACACGCGGAAGGTACCGTCGAGCGTACGGTCGAAGATCGAACCGACGACGATGTCGGCTTCGTCATAGACCTCTTCGCGGATGCGGGTCGCGGCTTCGTCCACCTCGAACAGCGTCATGTCCATGCCGCCGGAGATCGAGATCAGCACGCCGCGGGCGCCGCGCATCGACACTTCGTCGAGCAGCGGGTTGGCGATGGCGGCTTCGGCCGCCTTCAGCGCGCGGCCCTCGCCGGTCGCCTCGCCGGTGCCCATCATCGCCCGGCCCATGCCCTTCATGACAGATTTCACGTCGGCGAAGTCGAGGTTGATCAGGCCTTCCTTGACGATCAGGTCGGTTATGCAGCCAACGCCCGAATAGAGCACCCGGTCGGCAATCACGAAGGCATCGGCAAAGGTGGTCTTGGCGTCAGCGATGCGGAAGAGGTTCTGGTTGGGGATGACGATGACGGTATCGGCCGCCTCGCGCAGCCGCTCGATGCCCTGCTCGGCCGTTTCCATGCGGCGCTTGCCTTCGAAGCTGAAGGGCTTGGTGACGACGCCGACCGTGAGGATGCCGGCCTTGCGTGCCGCCGCCGCAATTACTGGGGCCGCGCCCGTGCCGGTACCGCCGCCCATGCCGGCGGTGACGAAGCACATATGCGTGCCGCCGAGGTGATCCATGATCTCGTCGATCGATTCTTCCGCCGCCGCCCGGCCGACATCCGGCAGCGAGCCCGCGCCGAGGCCTTCGGTCACGGCGGCGCCGAGCTGGATGATGCGCGACGACTTCGACATGGCGAGCGCCTGCGCGTCGGTGTTGGCGACCACGAAATCGACGCCCTGAAGCCCTTCGTTGATCATGTTGTTGATGGCGTTGCCGCCACCGCCGCCGACCCCGATCACGGTGATCTTCGGGCGCATTTCGGTGATCGTGGGCTTCTTGAAATCGGTCATGGCTTGTCTCCTAGAGCCAGCGCCTTGCAGGCGCCCGGCAGCGGCGAATCGGGCAGCTTGTATTTTAGGAATTGAAAAAAGCCATGGAGAAGGCAAGCAAAAAGGGCGACGCGCCTATCCACATATGAATTTTAGCGGGGGCGCAGAGGCGAGAATTCGGCCGTCGGGTTTCGTCGGCACAATGGAGAAATCTACAAAATAATCAATGCTATGGCATATGCCATCCCCTCACCCTGACCCTCTCCCCGCCTGCAGGGAGAGGGAACGCGGACGACGGCCGGCTCCCAGGTCGAGACCTGCCGACGGGCAACGCGGCTGCCACATTGGCCGAAGGAACGAGCGGCCGCCACGTCCCTCCTTCTCCCCGCGACAACGGGGAGAAGGTGGTCGGCAGGCCGGATGAGGGGCCGATCTCGCCACCCTAAGACTGCGCGAAACCGCCCCTGCCACAGGCTATCCCTTAAGCCTCAAAACTCGGCCGCGAACGCACCCGCTCGAGCCAGCGCTGGACGTTTTTTGCAGAAGCCGGGATTTCCATGCCGAAGACCTCGCAGAGCCAGGCGGTGACCCCTGCGGTGATGTCGGCGATCGAGAATTCGTCGCCTGCCAGGAACGGCCTTCCATCCGAGAGCTCATCGTCGAGCCAGCCCCATTTCTGCGGCACCGCCGCCCGCTCGGTCTCGGCAAAGGCCGGAAACTGCGTCAGCCGCTCGGCAAAGAACGCGTCCGAATGCAGCGCCACATTGCCGACGGTACCGAGGATCACCAGTTCGGCGCGCCGGTTCCACATCTCCACCTTGGCGCGGCTGACGGCGTCATGGCCGAAGAGCTGCGGCTCGCGCGTGGTCTCTTCGAGATAGCGGCAGATCGCGACGCTCTCGGTGATAACAGTGCCGTCGTCGAGTTCCAGCACCGGGATCTGACCGAGCGAATTGACGGCGAGAAACTCCGGCGCCTTGTGCTCGCCCTTGGCGAAATCGACATCCACCATCGGCAGCGAGATCCCCTTCTCCGCCATGAAGATGCGCACGCGATACGAATTCGGTCCCATGCCCTGATAAAGCTTCATCTTATCCTCCTGTCGATGAGGCGACCGCCCCGTTCCTCCTCAACCGCATAAAAGCGGAACACCGGTTGTTTATAACAACCAGTTTCATTTAACTCAATGGTTTATTTCAGTAGGCAAGAATTCTTTTTCGCGAACGCTATCGGCTTGTACCGCCGCTTCGCCGGTCGTCAGACAAGGTTTCGGGACAATAGCGTCCTATAGCGCTCGAAGGCGTCCCGCTTTCGCCGCCAGTGATCGAGATGCCCGTCCCGTTTCAGCCGCTCGGTCGCGGCCGCGCCGATCATTGCCAGCATCGCCGCCTCGTCGCCCATATGCCCGAGCACATCGGCGACCATCCCAAGCAACGCATCGTCTAAGGCAAGACCGTAGGTCGCGCACAGCCGTTTCAGCCGCCGGCTGCCATCATCGAGATCCGCCAGCGCCGCGGCCTTCAAGTCATCGGAATGGAAGGAAAGCGGCACGGTCCAATAGGCGAGATAGGCAAGGTCGCGCAGCCGCGGCCCGGGACCGGCGAGATCGAAGTCGATGATCCCCACCGGTTCGCCGGCCCGAAAAACGAGATTGTACGGCGCAAAATCATTGTGGCAAATGACCTCCCATCGACGCCGATCCGGATATCTAAAGGCCCAGCGATCCGCCGCGCCGAAGTCGAATTCGGCCGTCGCGTCATGATAGGCGCGAAGCAGCCGCCCTGCGGCAATCAGCGCATCCTCGCAAAGCCAGATGTCGGAAGAGACACCGGCATCGCCTTCAACAAAGCTCAGCATCTCTCGTCCCTGGCCGTCGAGGCCCAGGAACCGCGGCGATCCCGCAAAACCCTTTGCCTCGAGACGGAGGAGCAGCCGGTGAACGGTCGCGCTCTCAGGGCGCGTGGCGCGGCGCACCGTATCGCCCACGCGCACGACGCCGGCATTGACGTTCCCGCCCGCAAGCGGCGTTTCCTGTATCGGCGTTTCGGATGTCATCGGACCGTTCGAGAGGCTGGAGGCGAAGCTGGTCGAGGATCGTCTTCGGATCACCCCCTGTCAACGAACCGTTCCCATCGACGGCCCGGCCGATCGCTGTCCTTGAATCTGCCGGGCGATCATGCTTGCCTCTTCCAAACAGGAGCTTGCCATGTTCGCCCGATCCGCCGTCGCCTGCCTCGTCCTCGTCCTTGCCACTGGTCAGGCCAATGCCGCCCTTGCGCCGAATTTTCAGCGTGCCCGCGAACTGAACGCGGTCATCAACGCGGTCGCCGTCGCCGTTCCCAAACACCCGATCGACAAGGTCATCAGCCAGGGCCGCGACCGTTATGCCGTCGTCGCCGGCAAATGCACGGTGATCGCAAGGATCGTCGGTCTGCCGGCAAAGCCTGGCGTTGTCGGCCCGCGCCAGTTCGAGGTCGAACTCGACAAACCCGATTGCGACTGACGCCAACCCGACCTAGAGCCGCCACCCCTGGCTCATCACGAAGCGCGCCATGTCTCCCGGCATGATCGCCCTGTCGCCATAGGCCTTCAATGACTGACCGTCCGGCAAAGCCAAGGTCAGGGCAAAACGCTCGCCCTCGAACACGCAGGAGACGACGCGAAGCGCCATCCCCTCGTCGTCGCGGCGCACATGTTCCGGGCGCACGAGGACGTCGCGCACGGCGCCATCGCCTGCGCCTTCCATGCCGACGCCGGCAAGCGCTGACCGCAGCGTTGGCCAATCCATCGCCCGCGGCATGCCCTCCGGCACGGCGAGCTTGAGCACCGAGCCGCGGCCGATCAGGCCGCCGACGACGGCGCCTTCGGGTCTTGCGTAGATCTCGGCCGGCGGCGCCATCTGCATCAGCCGCCCCTCGGACATGACGGCGACATCGGTTGCGAGCGCCATGGCTTCCGCCTGGTCGTGCGTGACATAGATCATCGTCGCGCCCGAGCGCTCGTGGAAGATGCGGAAGGTCTCCTCCATCGACTTGCGTAAGTGCTGGTCGAGATTGGCGAGCGGCTCGTCGAGCAGCACGACGTCCGGTGAGGTCACCAGGCAGCGGGCAAGCGCCACGCGCTGGCGCTGACCGCCGGAAAGGGCTGCCGGCCGGCGGTCGGCATAGTCGGTGAGCTTTACCAGCGCCAGAGCATCGGCGACGCTCCTTTGCCACGCCGAGCCTGAAATGCCGCGGACCTTCAGCGGATAGCCGACATTTTCGGCCACCGTCATATGCGGCCAGAGCGCATAGGACTGGAACACCATCGCCATGTTGCGCCGCTCCGGCGGCAGCGCCCGTGCAGCATCCGAAAGCCGTCTTTCGCCAAAATCGATCGATCCGTCGCTGGGCTGCTCGAAGCCGGCGATCATGCGCAGCACCGTCGTCTTGCCGCAGCCGGAAGGCCCGAGCAGCGCCAGGAAGCCGCCTTCCCGCACGGTCAGCGACACATCGGAAACCGCCGGTCGGCCGCCGCCGAAATGCTTGGTGAGGTGATTGAGGATCAGTTGCGCCACGGCAGCACGCCTTCCGGGAGATAGTTTGCGAGAGCCTCGAGCGCGGCCATCAGCACGACGACCATGACGACCACGAGCACGGAAAGGGCTGCGGCCAGGTCCGACGAGCCGCTGTCGTCGAGATTGAAGATGGCGACGCCGAGCGTCTGGGTGCCGGCCGACCAGAGCAGCGCCGAGACCGTCAGCTCATTGGCGGCAATCAGGAAGACGAGGATGATCGCCGCACCCGCGGCCGGCGCTACCAAGGGCAGGATCACGTCGGACATCCGCCTGAAGAAGCCAGCACCGGCGAGACGCGCCGCCTCTTCCAGCGATGGGTCCATCTGCAGGAAAGCACTCATCACCGGCTTGAGGCTGACGGCGAGGAACGAGGAGAAGTAGGCAACCAGGATGATCCAGATGGTGCCATAGAGCGAGACCTTGAGGATCGGCAGAGGTGCGGCAAAGGTAAGGATGAAGGCGACGGCCAACACGATGCCCGGCAGCGCATAGGGGATCTCGATGAGGATGCCGAGCGTATTGGCAAGCCACCCCTTGCGCCGCGTCATGAGATAGGCCGCGGGCACCGAGACGGCGAGCAGGCCGAATGCGGCCGTTGCTGCAAGGAACATCGAATTGCCAAGCGCCTTCAGCGTCATCGACTGGCGGAAGAGAATTTCTTCGTAAGCGCGCAGCGACACCGTCTGAAGGTTGAGCGGCACGCCATAGGCCGGCACCAGCGAGCTCGCGACAAGAGCGGCGAGCGGTGCGACCAGCACGAGAAGCAGGATCGCCACGAGGACCAGCTCGACGACCGGGCGGAAGCGGCCGAGCGAAAAGGCGGCATTCGACCCGGAAAGGCCGATGATGCGGTAATCCCTGCCGACAAGCGCCTTCTGCTGCAGGATCAGCCCGGCAGCCGCGATCATGGCGATGAGGCTGGAGAGCAGCGCGATCTCGCCGAAGGTGCCGGCGCCAAAGCTGGCGAGCCGCGTATAGATCAGGGTCGGCAGCACCTCGATGCCCGCGGGAATGCCGAGGATCGCCGGAATGCCAAAATTGCCGACGCCGGAGACGAAGGCGATCGCCGCACCGGCAATCAGTCCCGGCAGCGACAGCGGCGCGACGATGTCGCGAAAGACACGGAATGGCGTGGCCCCGGCAAGCCGTGCCGCCTCCACCCCGTCGCGCGGCGTGGCGGAAAGCCCGGCTTTCAGCGCCAGGAAAACCAGCGGCGCATGCTGGACGCCGAGAAGCAGCGAAATGCCTGCCAGCGAATAGAGCGGCTGCGGGCTGCCGAGCGGCGGCGCAATCCCGAGCGTCTTTAACAGCGGGCTCGCCGGCCCGGTCATCTCCACCCAGGCAAGCGCCGTCACCTGCGGCGGGATCATCATCGGCAGCATGAAGGCAAAGCTGAGCGCAAGCTTGCCGCGCACATCCGTCAGCGCCACCGAGAAGGCGAAGAGCGCGCCGATGACAACGGAGACGACCATGCCGCCGGTCGCGGTTATCAGCGTGTTGCGGATGGCGGCAAAGGTTGCAGGTTCCGTGAGCACGCCAATCGACCGGCCCGAAATAAGCCCGGCAAAGCCGGCCTTCGCCAGGCTGAAGAGCGGCAGCAGGCAGAGGAGAAACAGGCAGCCGAGAACGAAGGGCACCAGCCAGCGCGGCTCGGCGGCGGGGCTCGCCCCTGCCCGCACCTTGGGCGCGCCCATCGTCCGGCCGTGAAAGGAAAGGCGCAGCCAGCGGGGCCGGCTGCGCGCATCGTTGCGTTCAAGCATTCCCGGGATCAGTTCGTACCGAAGATGCCGGAGAAGGTTTTGAGATCCGCGTCGGAGTTCTTCACGGCCTCGGCCGCATTGACCGGCAGCACCTTGATCGTCTCGCGGGCCGGATAGCCCGCAGGCAGCGCCACGCCGTTGCGGGCCGGGATATAGCCCATCTTCACCGCCGTCTTCTGGCCCTCCTCGGACAGCAGGAAGTCGACGAACTTCTTCGCCGCCTCGACGTTCTTGGCGGTCTTCAGGATGCCGACGGGCTCGGTCACGGCAGACACGCCCTCGGCCGGGAAGACGAATTCCACCGGCGCGCCCTTGGCCTTCTCGCGGATCGCCATGAAATCGACGAGCATGCCATAGGCCTTCTCGCCGGTCGCAACCGCCTTCAAGACGCCGCCATTGCCGCCGGCAGCCGTAGCACCGTTCTCGGCGAGCGCCTTGTAATAGTCCCAGCCGAGGCCATCAATGCCGGTCAGGGTCTGAGCGTGAATGAGAGCCGCACCCGAGGTCAGCGGGCTCGGCATGGTGACGAGGCCCTTGGCCTCCGGCTTGCTGAGATCCTGCCAGCCTTCAGGCTTCATGGCGGCGGAGGTGTTATAGACGATGCCGGTCGTGATCATCTTGGTGGAGTAATAGGCGCCGTCGGCATCATAGAGCGCCGCGTCGTAGCTTGCCGCTTCAGGCGACTTGTAGTCGGCGAGATGGCCTGCTTCCTTCAGCCGCTGCATGGTCACGGTGTCGGCGATGAGCAGCACGTCGGCCACCGGATTGCCGGCCTCGATCTCTGCCATCAGCTTGGCCATGATCTTGGTCGTGCCCTCGCGCACCCATTCCACCTCGATGCCGGGATTGGCGGCCTGGAACGCGTCGACCGTCGCCTGCGCATCCTCGTTCGGCTGGCTGGTATAGAGCACCAGGCTCTCGGCATAGGCCGCGGTCGAAAGCAGGCCTGCGACAACAGCGCCGGCAAGGACGGAGACAAACGATTTCATGGATACACCCTCGTGTTGAAACTGGCGCCGAGGGATAGGGCCACCCTTTTACAGGGGTATGACAGAACCGGGGGACGCGCGATCTGTGGGTCCCGATGCAGGTCGCGCAAATGTGCGCAGCGGTTTTGCGGCGACGACGTGCATAAAAACAAGAGCTTCACGCGATGAGCTTTAGCGCGCGCCCGTCGACATCTGGCTGCGGTGGAGCACATAGGCATTGGCCAGTGTGTAGAGGAACTCGCGGTCACTGTAGTGCGCATAGTGGTCCAGCCTGTAGACGCGCGCGAAATTTCGGGCAGCGACCTCGAACTCCGGTCCGAGCGCATTGTCGACATCGCCAAAATAGAAGCCGATGGCCTTCAGGTATTTCTGAATGAGGCGAAGGTCGCCCTCCGCCGACTGGATGGTCAGCTTGTTGAATTCGTTGGTGGTGAAGATCGACAGGTCGTCATTGGTGTTGCGGTGCTCGAAGGTCATGACATAGCCGAGGTTCTCCGCAGCGATGAAGGCGTGCATCGTCTTCAGGATGACGTTGTACTCGACCGGCCGGCCGCTCAAGGGCGCCATGCCACGGTTGAAGAGCAGCATCATCGAGGCGATCCTCGACGTCATGGAAAAGGGACTGCTCGGCGAATAGCCGAGCACCTCGAAGACGCAGCCGGCGGCCTGATAGTCCTCGGCCGGATCGAGCACCCGGCGCAGATACTCGTTGTCCACACCGATAATCCGGTTGTCCTTGCCATAGTGAAGCCGGCCCTTGATGGGAGCGCCCTCTTGGGTCGCGGCCTGGCCCGCCTCGACGGCCAGCTCGCGAATGGCCATGCCGAGTCGGCCCATCAGCATTGTCGCGATTAGCGCCTCGACAGCGGCCTTTTCCATGCCGTTTCGGGGAATGACCGCACTGCCGTGGCCGACATAGGCATCGAGCGCGCCGAAGCTTGCTGCGAATTCTCCCTGGAGTTGGCCATACCAGTTAGGCAAAAGCGCCTTCAGCGCAAAGCTTCGCCTCTCCAGCTTCCGCCACAGCGCCGCAAAGTCGTTAATGGTGATCTCGAAGACATACGGAATATCGAGTGCGGCATTGAATTCGTCTGCCATTGAGTACCTCCCGAAGCACTCGGCACCACCACCTGCAATAAAGGATCCCCCAGGCTACACTCACATATCGGCCGAATGCGGCATAGTCATCCAAACGGGTTAGTGCGGCGCGGCATGCGCTGGCTCCGCACAAAACAATCCACACTGGAGTTTTCAAAAAAAATTCGCGGCCATGTCACACCGGCCGTCGCTCGCTCGTCATGGTATCGGAACCAACGAAAGGAAACGGAACCATGACTGCCAAGATCGACCTTTTCGCCGCTGCCCCGCAACTGATGAAGAGCTGGACCAGTGTCTCGATGGCCGTTGCCGCGAGCCTTGACGCCACTATTATCGAACTCGTGAAAATCCGCGCCTCGCAGATCAACGGCTGCGCCAACTGCATCAACATGCACACCCAGGAAGCCCGCGAAAAGGGCGAGACGGAACAGCGCATCTACCTGCTTTCCGCCTGGCGCGAAGCGCCCTGCTATTCCGATCGCGAGCGCGCCGCGCTAGGCTGGACAGAATCGCTGACGCGGCTTTCGGAAGGCCACGGCCATGAAGCGGCCTATCAGGCGCTGAAGGACCATTTCACCGAGGAGGAACAGGTGAAGCTCACGCTGATGATCAACGTCATCAACGGCTGGAACCGTCTGGCCGTCGGCTTCGGCCTCTGGGTCGATCCGGCCGCCGCCAAGGCCGCCGCGCAGGCTGCCGCCTGATGGCGGAAAGCGCCCATGAGGACGCAGCGGCGGTTTTCGACCCGCTGCGTCCGAAGCTCGTCCGCGTCGCCTACCGCATGCTCGGCTCGGTCGCCGATGCGGAGGACATGGTGCAGGAGGCCTTCATCCGCTGGATGGGGGCCGACCGCACATCCGTGCGCGAGCCGGAGGCGTTCCTGCGTCGCACCGTCACGCGGCTCTGCCTCGACCAATTGAAATCCGCGCGGCTGAAGCGCGAGACCTATGTCGGCCCCTGGCTTCCCGATCCGGTCGTCGAGGAGGAGCCGGAGGACGACGTCACCCTGCCCCTGATGCTGGCACTCGAACGGCTCTCGCCGCTTGAGCGCGCCGCCTTCCTGCTGCACGACGTCTTCGGCCAGAGCTTCGATGAGGTAGCGGCAACGATCGAGCGCGACGCCGCCGCTTGCCGCCAGCTTGCCGCTCGTGCCCGCACCCATGTGCGCGAGGAACGCCCCCGCTTCCAGATCGAGCAGCAGCGCGGCCTGGAACTCGCCAACGCCTTCTTTGCCGCCTCCCGCCACGGCGATATGAAAACGCTCGGCTCCATGCTCGCAGCCGATGTCAGCGTACATTCCGACGGTGGCGGCAAGCGCCCGGCCGCCCTGCAGCCGATCCTCGGCTTCGACGCCGTGATGAAGGTGCACGCGCAACTGGCCGCCCTCTTTGCCAAGCACGGCTCGACGCTCGTGCGCGCCGGCTTCATCAACGGCCTGCCCGGCTTTGTCACCCGGGAGGCCGATGGCGAACTGCAGACGACTGCGCTGGAGATCGAGAACGGCAAGGTCGTGGCGATCTACGTCGTGCGCAACCCGGACAAGCTGGTGCATTTGCACTAGGGTCGGTATTGCCCGTCGAAGCTCTCCTGCGCTTCGGCACAAGGCGACCGGCTCAAGGCGGCCGTCTCAATCGGCCCGCCGAAGGCCCTCTGCATAGAGGCCTAAGCTGGTGCCGCGACCAATGACTATGATGCGCCCACCCGGTTCGAGACCTCTCCTGAGCTCGTCGGGAACGCGGCAAAGGCTGTTGAAGAGAAACGGGACGTCTCGCAATTCGACCGGTGAACGGCATTCGCTAGTGCCGTAGCGACCCGGGTCCACCACCGTATACGGGAGTTCGACCTGATGGCCCGCGATAATGGCAAGAATCATCGGGCCCGCGAACACCACCGTGTTGTTTCCAAAGAAGTAGCCAATAAACGGCCATCCAAGGAGCGCGGCGGCTTTCTTTATTTCACTGCCCCGAATCCTGTATTTGCTTTTGCAGGTGAGCCACAGCATTCCCGCCGCAAATGCCACGCCCCCGAAAATTCCGGGAATGGTTGTCGTTGCTAGCCAATCTGCCGATGGCAAAAATTGATAGCCAACCATTTTCGCAAGTACAGGCAGTGCGCCGAGTGTCACCAGGACTGTGCCCAGGAAGCGGGCCGTACCTGGCAGCTTCTGCTGCACCATCTCTTCGTTCGCCAAAGCCATTAGCCGGACCGCATTTTTCGAGAGGGTTCCATCGTTCCTTCGCACGCCAAGGGTTGTGACTTCAAGGTCAACAACCAGCAGCAAACCCTTTCTGCCGATATGGCTGGTGGGCCAACTTCGTAAGGCAGGTGGTCGCCACATGGAATGCGACGCCACGCTGCTCCAGAACCAAAAATCAGGCCGCTTGCTCGGCCCCGGCACCCGCGCTCACAGGAATCCGCGCGATCACCTTGATCTCGAAATCGAAACCGGCGAGCCAGTTGACGCCGATGGCGGTCCAGTTGGGATAGGGCTTTTCGCTGAAGATCCGGTTCTTGACGGCCATGATCGTCTCGAACTGGTGTTCGGGGTCGGTGTGGAAGGTCGTCACATCGACGATGTCGTCGAAGCTGCAGCCGGCTGCCGCGAGCGTCGCTTCGAGATTGTCGAAGGCGCGTTCGACCTGGCGTTCGAAATCCGGCTCCGGGGTGCCATCCTCACGGCTCCCCACCTGCCCCGAGACGAACAGCAGGTCCTGCGACCGGATGGCCGCGGAGTAGCCGTGCGCCTCGTAGAGCGCATGACGATTTGCCGGAAAGATTGCGTTGCGTTTGGTCATCGGTCTGATCCTTCTCGTAAATTGAGGACGCGCAAACGGGCGCGCGCTGCCGTTTCAGGCAGAACTTCACAAAACCCGCTTCATTTGATATACGGAACGTATCTGAAATAGCGAAATACGACGCGTATGTCAAATCCATATACGCGCCGTATCTGAATTTGAGGTCAATGATGGCCAGAAGCCGCCAGGAAACGATGGAGGAAAACCGCGCGAAGCTGATTTCGGCCGGCCGAAAGGCCTTTGCCGAAAAGGGCTATGCGGCGGCCTCGATGGATGAGTTGACCGCCGATGTCGGGCTGACGCGCGGCGCGCTCTATCACAATTTCGGCGACAAGCGCGGGCTCCTGGCCGCGGTCGTAACGCAGATCGACGGCGAGATGGCCGCCCGCGCCAAGGCGATCGGGGCAGATGCGGCAGCCGGTGACCACTGGCAGGCGATGCTTGCCGAAGGGGCGGCCTATATCGAGATGGCGCTCGATCCCGAAGTCCAGCGCATCGTTCTGCTCGATGGCCCGGCCGTGCTCGGCGACCCCTCGAAATGGCCGAGCCAGAACAGTTGCCTGCTGGCGACGAAGCGATCGGTAGAGCAACTGCTGGACAAGGGCGTGCTGAAGCCGGTCGATCCGGAAGCGGCCGCGCGGCTCTTGAGCGGTGCCGCCCTCAACGCTGCCCTCTGGGTCGCCGCCAGCGACGAGCCGAAAGCGGTCTTGCCGAAGGCGATCGAGGCCTTCCGCGCCATGGCCACCGGCCTGCTGGCGGAGCGCTGATCCGCCGCGCATGCCGTTGAATGGTCGTCGCGGCGGCAAGGACTAACGGGCGTTCGCGCCCACCAGCTCCCAGAGGTCGATGCCTCCCGAGCGCCCCTTCACGTGCACCATCCCCATCGCGCGGAAGTCGAAGAGGTCGGCAACCGCAGACTGCACCGCCCCGCTCACCAGGATCGACGTGTTGAACTCCTTGTTCAGCCCCTCGAGCCGCGAGGCGACGTTGATCGTGTCGCCCATGGCCGTGTATTGCTGCCGCGCGATCGCGCCGAAGCTGCCGACGACCGCCGGCCCCGTATGCACGCCAAAGCGCGTGAACAGCTCCGGCCGGCCGCCTTTGCGGTTGGTCTCGTTCAGGCGATCGACCGCCGCCTTCATCGCCAGCGCGCAATGACAGCCATTCTCGATGTGCTGCGGATCGGCAACCGGCGCGTTCCAGATGACGAAGATGCTGTCGCCCAGATACTGGATCACGGTCCCGTGGTACTGCTCGGCCACCGTGTTCAGCATCTCGAAATAGGCCGAGAGAATATCGACGACTTCCTCCGGCGAATGCTGTTCGGAGATGGTGGTGAAGTCGCGCACGTCGGTGAAAAGCGCCGTCACCTCCTGCCGCCTGCCCCGGACCGCCGCCCCGCCTTCGGGGTCGATGATCCGGCGCACCACCTCGCGCGGAACATAGAGCGCAAACTGGACGATAGCGCGCCGGCTGGCGGAAAGCGCGCCGCCAAGCGTATTGATCTCGGTGATCCAGGAATGCGGGGCGTCCGTGCCGGCAAAGTTCAGGTCACCGATCCGCCGCGCCTCGTCGGCGAGGTGATAGAGCTTGCGGCTGATCACGCGTGACAACATGAGCGAGCCGACCACGCCGGCCACCAGCACGGCTGCGGCAATCATGAGGTTGCGCACCAGGAGCCGGTTTGCCTGCACCACCAGATCCTGCAGCGGCACGACGATCGCGACCGAGCTGCCCTTGAAGAGGCCGGATACGCTGACGGGTGCCATCTGGACCAGATAGCGCTCGCCGGCAAAATCGGCTTCGGCAAGACCACCGCCCGCATAGGCGGGATCCTTGCGCAGCCCGGCGACGACGTCGAGGCTGGGATCCAGGCTGCGCATGCCGGCGCCGCCACCACCCGACCAGGCGCCGAGGATTGTGCTCATGACCGCGGGATCGGAATGGGCGACGAGGTTGTTGTCGCTGCCGATGACATAGGACCGGGCCCGCGGTGAGATCTCGCGCGCATCGAGAAGGCGGCTGATGGTCTGAAGGTGGATGTTGGTGCCGACCACGATCCCCTCCTTGCCCTTCAGCGGAACGGCGAGCGCCAGCGTCGGAACCTTCAGCGTTCCCGTGACATAGGGCCCGACGGAAACCGGACCGCCGGCTCGCAACGCCGTCTGATACCAGGGGCTCTGCCGCGGGTCGAAATTGGTGCGCTCGAACGGACGCTCCCCGATCGTCTGCGCCGCAGCGTCGAGGAACCGAAGGGTCGAGACGGTGCCCGCGTCCTTGGCATGCGCAAGCAACCGAACGGCAAAGGCGGTGCCTGCCGGTGCCGCCAGACTTTGGCGAACATAGTCCCGCCCCGTGTTGATCACCTGCAGGTAGGATCCATCAGGATAGCCGGCATAGACGCTCGTCGCGTTGGAAACGCTTCTGAGCACCTCCAGGAAGAACTGCTCCTTCGGCTGCAGGTCGCCCGGCGGCGCGACGGCCAGCTGCGGCACGGTGGACGCAAGCGCGACCGCCTCGTGGCCGCCCTCGAGCGCATTCCTGTAGCTCTCGATCAGCCTCAGGCTCATCTCGCGCATGTGCTTTTCGCCGGCAAGGATCGCCGCCTGCCGCCCCTGGCTGAACGCCATCCAGATGATCGGCGTCGCCGTTAAGATGAGCAGCGCCACGACGAGCACGCTGAGATGCACCCTGAGAGGCCTGGACCAGTTCACGCAATTCCCCCGAAACGCGACTGTATGGAGGCGACCCTAGCACCTGCCCTGGCGAGGAGGAATGCATATTCTTTCAAAGAAATAGGCCATTTCAATCTCTGATGAGAGAATGAAACGGCCCGGTACAGGTGACGGCTTTTCGAGCGTCAGTTCAGCGGAATGGCGTTGCCGTCCTTGCTGTCCTGATAGACGGAGGAGAGATCGTCGTATTTCGCCCGGATCGCCTCGGCGCGGGCCTTGAGTTCCTGGCGTTGCGGCTCGGGCAGAGCGTCGATCAGCGCGTGGATCGACTGGCCCTTCCAGAAGGCATTGGTGCGGTTGTAGCCGCCCGGCTCCAGCGTGAAGACCTCCTTCAGGATCTTCAGGTCATGCGGAATGGAGAAACTGTCGCGGGAATCCTCGTGGCTGAAGAAGTAGAAGAAATTATCGAAACCCGCCCAGGTGATCGCCGAAAGGCACATCGAGCACGGCTCATGCGTCGAGAGGAAGATGAGGTCGCGGCTGTCCGGCCGCTTCTCGCCCTCGATCTCGTAGAACCGCTTCAGCGTGTGCACTTCGCCGTGCCAGAGCGGGTTTTCCGTCTCGTTGTTGGTTTCGACAAGCACGGTCGAAAGATCGGATTTGCGCATCAGCGCCGCGCCGAAGATCTTGTTGCCGGCGGCAACGCCCGCTTCCGTGGCCGGAATGATGCCCTTCTCCATCGTGTGAAGCAGCGCATCGAGCAGCGCGTAATTGTCGGTCTCACGTGTCATTCCCAATGTCCTTTCGTTGGGTTTTTCAATCAACGCCAGGAAAAACAGGAAGCGGTTTCCTGCCCGGAATGGCGGGTTTCACAAGCAACTCCAGAAAAAGTGCGAAGCGGTTTTTCGTCCGGAGTTGCGTGTCTCAAAACAATCCCAGGAAAAGTGCGAAACGGTTTTCGTCCGGGATTGCGTAATTCAAAGCAACCCCAGGGAAAGCAGTCTGGGATTGCATCATTTCAGGGAGCTTGCCGGTTCAGTGCGCCTCCGCCGCAATCAGCGGCACCTCGGTGCCCTTGGCATCGTAGAGCTTGCCGTTGAGGAAGTAGTCGCCGTCGTGCAGCCTTGCGATGTCCTGGTAGCGGATCGTGCGTTCGGTTGCAGCCACGAAGACCGACTGCTGGTCGGAATTGCCTGCGGTGAAGTGATTGAACAGGAGGTTGAGCAGGATCGCCATGACGGCCGCCGACGAGATGCCCGAATGGAAGATCGTGGCGACCCAGGCCGGGAAATGCTCGTAGAAGCCGGGGGCCGCAATCGGGATCATGCCGAAGCCGATCGAGGTCGCGACGATCACCAGGTTCATGTTGTTGTTGTACTCGACCTTGGACAGCGTGCGGATGCCGCTTGCCGCAACCGTGCCGAAGAGCACGATGCCGGCGCCACCAAGCACCGAGGTCGGCACCGAGGCGACGACGCGACCCATGATCGGCAAGAGGCCGAGCGTTACCAGGAACAGGCCGCCCGTTGCCACCACGTAACGGCTCTTCACGCCCGTCACCGCCACGAGGCCGACATTCTGGGCAAAGGCGCTCTGGGTGAAGGAGCCGACGACCGGCGCGAGAATGCTCGACAGCATGTCGGCACGAAGGCCGTCACCAAGCCGGCGCGAATCCACCTTGGTTTCGACGATCTCACCGACGGCGAGAATGTCGGCCGAGGTCTCGACCAGCGTCACCATGATGACGATCAGCATCGAGATAACAGCCGCAAGTTCGAAGGTCGGATAGCCGAAATGGAAGATCCTCGGCAATGCGAAGACCGGGCCGTTTGCAACTTGCGAGAAATCGGTCATGCCGGCGACATAGGCAATGCCGGTACCGATAACGATCGACAGCAGGATCGAAAGCCTGGAGATCGAAGCGTTGCCGAGTTTGCTCAAGAGCAGCACGATGATGAGCGTGACCGCCGCAAGCTGGATATTGGCGGTACTGCCGAAGTCCGGCGCCGCCTTGTTGCCGCCCATCGCCCAGAATGCCGCAACCGGCATCAGCGTCAGGCCGATGGTGGTAATGACGATGCCGGTGACGAGCGGCGGGAAGAAGCGGGTGATGCGCGAAAACACCGGCGTGATCAGAAGGCCGATCAATGAAGCCGCGATGACCGCGCCAAGGATCGCCGGAATGCCGCCATTGCCGGAAATGGCGATCATCGTGGCGACACCCGAGAACGAGACGCCCTGCACCAGCGGCAGGCGGCTGCCGAAGAACGGCACGCCGATCGTCTGCAGGATGGTGGCGAGGCCACCGGCGAAAAGCGAGGCGGTGACGAGCAGGCCGACATCGCTGGAATTCAAGCCCGCCGCCTGGCCGAGGATCAGCGGAACGGCGACGATGCCGCCATACATGGTCAAGACGTGCTGCAGGCCATAGGCCAGATTGGCACCAATGCTCAGCCGTTCGTCTTCCGGATTTTGCGCCGGATTCTGGGTATGCGTAGTGTCCTCTGAAATGCTTGCCAAGGGTATCTCCTCCATACCTTCGCGATATGTCCCGTCTCCAGCGGGACAACCAAAAGGGTACTGAAGGTAGGCAAATCTCGCTTTCCTAAAAAAGGCGAAACACCTTTCGGGTTTTGGGCGGGAATGGTTGGGGCGGGAATATCTGCCGCAATCGGCCTTTTTTAAGCGGTTTCCGACGCTTTCAACCGCAAAATCCGATCGCCAGGGGCAATCTGCTCCACCGATAGGCCATTCAAAGGAGAGCAGAGATCATCGCATTGCGCAATGGTCGCGGCGCTCTCGTACCGCTTTCCCCGCCGATCGAAGGGGCACAATGAAGCCGAGGCGGCCGCCGGCGTTCACCGCCCGTGTCACCGTTGCCTTCACTGCGAAAGTTCCAGCCCAGCACCAGTTGGACGCGACGGCCCCTAGAGGCTGCAGCCCGGATGCTTGTAGAGATCGGCCTGCGACAGATCCGGCGGGCATGGCGTGCTCTTGCCGCTCCCTTGGCCGCAAGCCGAGGGCTTGATCTGCGAGATCGCCGAGTAGTGTCCCTGGGAAACATGCACCCGGACGCAGGTCTTGGTGCCGGCATTCCACCAGGTATTGTTGCCGCCGACGTCGACATAGCCCCTGGACTGCATCTCGCTCTCGGCGCCAGGCGCGCGTGCGCCGACGAGATCGGCGATATCGGCCGGCGATTTGGCAAGGGTTGCTGTCGGAAGGGACATCAATGCTGCTGCTGCGATTGCGACTGTGAAACGCATCGGACGAATTCCTTCTGAGCAAGAAGAGGCTGTTCGCATGCTAGCGCGACTGTATTAGCAGAGGAGAAAATGGATGGCGAGAACAATCACGCAACCTGCGAATGCGCGGCGACAACCACCGGCCGTCGCCGCTCGACGGCAGGCAAAGGCCGCCGCTCAGCCTGATATCGGAGGCAACGCGGGCGCATCAAGCCCGCGGAACGGATCGCGCCAGGCGTCGACCGCCTCGAGCTGCCCGGCCCAGCGCGCAAGTGCCGGATAGTCCGCGAGCGGCAGCCTTGCCACATCATTGTAGGGCAGGAATGTCGCCATGCGAAAATCGGCGTAGGAGACCGCCTCGCCGACCAGCCAGGCGTGAGCGGAGAGTTCGGCATCGAGCAGCCGGGCCGCCTTGTGGAACGCCTTCATCCCCTCCTCCACCATGGCCTCGTCACAAGTGCCGATGCCGTAGCGCAGCTTGGTGCCGCGCTCCCAATGCACCATGTCACAGGCCTTCACGAAGTTCTCCTTGCCCCAGCTGATCCAGCGGATCATCTCCGGCTCGTCGTCATCCCTTCGCCAGAGGTTGGAGCCGACCTGGCGAGAGAGAAAGCAGGCGATCGCATCCGCCTCCCACAGCGCCCGGCCGGGACGCTCCAGGATCGGCAAAAGCAGGTTGGGATTGAGCGGCCGATAGCGGTCCGCCTGCCCCGGCGCCAGCGGCTCGGCATATTCGAACGCGACCTCTGCCTTCAGAAATCGGGCCGTGGCGACCGCCAGGCGCGGATTGGGGTTGCGGCTGAAATAGAGCTTCATGCGGCTTGGTCCTCCGTGTGCACATCCTGAAGACGCACGAATGCTGCGTTTGCCGACAGAGACCGAGACAAAATCGACCGGGACTCTAGCCGGCGCCGGGCGTGTGACGTCCGCGCCAGAGCAAGACCGACAGCACCGCATGAACTGCGATCGCAGGCCACAGAAGGACGCCGGTGGAGCCATCCGTCAGTCCGAACCAGGCCAGATAGAGCGTGACGGCCGCACTGTAGATCAGCATGCCGATGAGGCTTGAGTTCTTCCAGCAGGCAACGCCGAGTGCGATCAGGGCAATTCCCGCCACCCGGGCCGTCGGGATCGCCGGCCCGGTGAGTAGCTCGCCAAGCAGCATCTGCCCCACGAGCGAAGGCGCCACCACCAGTGCGAGCCCTGTTGCCATCTCCCCGAAGGCGGCGAGATCAAGCACGCGTATCATCGGAACGCACCTCTGCCAGTCGTTTGTGTCCGGGCCTTGCGATGCAAGGTCGCCAGAGCGTCCCATGTGCGTTCACGTGAACGCACCGCGCTCTAGGGCGTTGCGTTTGGCTTCAATTCGAAAGTCAGTTTGTCGATCTTGCCCGTAAAGCGGAAGGGCGTGTCGTAGCGGTGTTCCAGAAGGGCGACGCCGGTGCGCGTGTCGAGACCGACGTCGAAGGTCTCATCCTCGGGGAAAGTGACCGGGATGCCATGATCGATGCTGTTCCTGGCGACCTCCTTGCCGTCCACCGACAGAACGCCGGTGCCCCCGGCGCCAAGTCCCTTTCCATCCGACTTGAAGTCGAAGACGATCCTGTGTTTGCCGGGTTCGAGTTCCGGTCCTTCCCACAGGGTGCGCTTGAGGTCGAGGAGATTGTAGAGGAACACGACCTTCCCACTGCCGACACCGAAGTCGCCCTGGCTGAGGAAGAGGCCGTAACCGCCAAAGCGGCCACCCTCGGTGACGATCATGCCTTGCGCACCGTCGTCGGGTATCTCGACATCGGCCGTAATCGTATAGGACTTGTTCAAGGTGCTCGGCGCAGCGCTGGCCGGCACACCACTCAGTTCGCCGCGGTAGGTGAATTCCGTACGGCCGGCCGTCAGGTTCGGCCGCAGGGCGTTCCAGCGTGCGAGCGTCGAATTGTCGAGCGGCAGCACGTTGTACTTCTTCGCTTCGGCATAGAAGAGGTCCTGCAATTCCTTGAGCTTGTCAGGCATTTTGGCGGCAAGATCGGTGAATTGCGTCGGGTCTTCATCGACGTTGTAGAGTTCCCAGTTGTAGCCGGTGATCACGTCGGGCGGCGTCTTGGTGCTGAGTTCCCACGGCAATGTCGCGGGCGTCGTCGCGGCGACCCATCCGTCGTGGTAGATCGCGCGGTTTCCCAGCATCTCGAAGTACTGGGTCTTGTGTTCGGTCGGCGCAGCGGCATTCGCCTTGTCCCATGTGTAGGCCATGCTGACGCCTTCGATCGGCTCCTGTTTGATGCCGTTGATCGTCTCCGGTTGCGGGATGCCTGTCGCCTCCAGGATCGTCGGCACGATGTCGATGAAGTGGTGAAACTGCGCGCGGACACCGCCAGCGTCGTTGATATGGCCGGGCCACGACATGACCATGCCCTGCGCCGTCCCGCCGAAGTGCGATGGCACCTGCTTGACCCACTTGAACGGTGTCCCCATCGCCCAGGCCCAGCCGGCTGCGAAATGCGGGAATGTCCGCTCCGAACCCCAGAACGGATACCAGAGAAACTGGTCCTTCACCGGAACGTCGACGCCGTTGAATGTGGTGAACTCATTCGGCGTGCCGTTGAGCATGCCCTCGGCGCTCGCGCCGTTGTCGCCGCCGATGTAGATGATCAGGGTGTTGTCGAGCTCGCCGATATCTTCCACCGCCTGGATGACGCGCCCGATCTCGTTGTCGGCATAGGCAAGGTAGGCGGCGTACACATCGGCCTGCCTGATGAACAGTTTCTTCGCCTCCAAACTGAGGGAATCCCATTGCGGCAACCCCTCCGGCCACGGCGTGAGCTTCGCGTTCTCAGGCATGATGCCGAGCCGCTTCTGATTGGCGAAGATCGTCTCGCGCACCTTGTTCCAGCCCTCGTCGAAGAGGTGCATGTCGCTGATCTTCTTGATCCATTCGGGCGTCGGGTGGTGCGGTGCATGGGTGGCACCGGGCACGTAATAGACGAGCCAGGGCTTGCCCGGGGCGATCTCGCTCAACTGCCTGATGTGCTGGATCGCCTCGTCGGCCATGGCCGTTTCCAGGTTCCACTTGGGATTGCCTTCAAACGGATAGATGGCCGTGGTGTTGCGGAACAGGTTCGGCTGCCACTGGCTCGCGTCGCCGCCGACGAAGCCATAGAAATAATCGAAGCCCATGCCCGTCGGCCACTGGTTGAAGGGCCCCGCCTGGCTCGATTGATAGGACGGCGTGTTGTGGTTCTTGCCGAACCACGCGGTGGCGTAGCCATTTTCCTTGAGGATCGTGCCAACAGTTCCTTTCTCGATCGGAATGATCGAATCGTAGCCCGGATATCCGGTCGCGATCTCCCCGACGACCCCGTAGCCAACCGAATGGTGATTGCGCCCGGTGATCAGCGCCGCACGAGACGGCGAGCAGAGCGATGTCGAGTGGAAGTTCGTGAAGCGCAACCCCTCCTTGGCGATGCGGTCCATGGCCGGTGTCGGAATGACCCCGCCAAAGGTGCTGGGCGCGCCGAAGCCTTGATCATCCGTCATGATCAGCAGCACATTGGGCGCGCCTTTCGGAGGCACGACACGCGGTGCCCACCAGGGCGTCGATTCCGAGGCCTTTTCCTTGATTACACCGCCAAAAGCCGGACTTGGTGACGGAAGCTGCTTACCCGTAATTGTTGTCGTCGCTCCCGGGGCGCCGAGCGTCCCTGAAACCTGCTGTGCCCATGCGGACGTAAAACCAAGCGCGAAGAAGGCTGCACCCGCAAGCATGCTCTGGCCAATGGTCATGGCGAACACCCCTATTGCAGATCGTTGAATCTCCACCGATTTAGGCTAGTCTAATATACGCAAACCAGACCCGAGACGCGAGAAGTTTACGACCGGTGTTCTCCATCCGATCCGTCGCAGACGGTCTGCCCGATGGCTTCCCCGGAACACTTCACCAGTTATCCGGCTCCGAACATCGCATCTGTGAATTCGTTTCCCATATCCTGCGAAGCGTAGCCCGCTACCGGGACTCCGCTCGCTGACCTATTTTTCCAAACAACGGCGATGCACCGCATCACCTGCCCCATCGATCAGCAAAGGACAGGACACATGACACTCAAGGATATTCTGCCCGGCAAGCTCGGTTTCGGCGCAGCCCCGCTCGGCAACATGTTCCGCGAAATCCCCGAAAAGGAAGCGCTTGCCACCGTCGAGGCCGCCTGGAACGACGGCATCCGCTATTTCGACAACGCCCCGTTCTACGGCGCCGGCCTTGCCGAGATCCGCATGGGCGAAGCGCTCGGCGGTCGCCCGCGTGACGAATACGTCATCAGCACCAAGGTCGGCCGGGTCATCCTCGACGAGATCGAGGACGTCAGCGCCCGCGACCTTGGGGAAAAGGGCGACGTCTTCCGCTATGGCCGCCCCAACAAGATCGTCAACGACTACTCCCATGACGCCACCCTGCGGTCGATCGAGGACAGCCTCAAGCGCCTGAGGACCGACCGTATCGAGATCGCCTTCGTCCACGACGTTGCCCAGGATTTCTACGGCGACGAATGGCTCGACGTTTTCGAGACGGCGCGCAAGGGCGCCTTCAGGGCGCTTGACCGGCTGCGCGACGAAGGCGTGATCAAGGCCTGGGGGCTCGGCGTCAACCGGGTGGAGCCGATCGAACTGCTGCTCGCGCTCGAGGGTCCGCGTCCCGATGGCTTCCTGCTTGCCGGCCGCTATACCCTGCTTGACCATGACCGCGCACTCCAGCGCGTCATGCCCGAGGTCACCAAGCGCGGCCTCGGCATCGTCGTCGGCGGCCCCTATAGCTCCGGCGCGCTCGTCGGTGGCCCGAACTTCGAGTATGCCCCGGCCACGCCGGCAATTCTCGACAAGGTCGCGCGTATCAAGTCGATCGCCGACCGTCACGGCATCTCGATGAAGGCGGCCGGCCTGCAGTTCTCGCTCGCCAACCCCGCAGTTGCCGCCGTCATCCCCGGCGCCAGCCAGCCGAGCCGCATCGCCGAAGACCGCGCCGCCCTGAACGAAGCCGTGCCGGCCGACTTTTGGCGGGACTTGAGGACAGCCGGTCTCGTCAACCCGGAGGCGCCGCTACCGATTGCCGGCTAAGCAATTCCAGGAAAAGTGCGCAGCGGTTTTCCGTCCGGAATTGCGTCGTTTGGCCAAGCAATTCCAGGAAAAGTGTGAAACGGTTTTCCGCCAGGAATTGCGACATTTGGCCAAGCAATTCCAGGAAAAGTGCGCAGCGGTATTCCGTCCGGAATTGCGTCATTTGGCCAAGAAATTCCAGGAAAAGCGCGCAGCAGTTTTCCGTCCGGAATTGCGAGAAACCGTCCTATCCTCGCCCGTCTTCCAGCGGGCGGGGCAGCCGGTGGCACACCGCCGCGCAGCCGATCAGAACGGATTGACGTAGTTGGTGATCGCGATCTGGCGCAAAAGCACCCGGCGGATCACGTGCGCCACCTTCACCCGGTCGGTGAAGATGGCCGCGTCCCCCGTGGCGCCGGCTGGCAGCCGTGCGGCGAAAGCCTGGTCGTCGAGTTTCACCCGCACGATGAAGGGCGCGGCGGAGACTGCCTCCGGTGTCACCGCCGTGCCGGACACGCGGGCTTGCCCGGAGGCGATCGCCTGCAGCACGCCCTCGACCTCACCGGTATAGGTCTCACCGGGCGCAAACTTGAAGGTCGCCTCCACCATCTGGCCAGGCTCTATATAGCGCGCATCGATCTGGTTGATCTCGACCCCGATGATCGTCTCGGAGGTGTCGATAAAGGCCATGGCCGGCGACAGCGGCAGCGTCGTCACGCGCGCGCCCTTGCGCAGCGCAAGGTTGGTCACGTAGCCATCGGCAGGCGCCCGCACCGTCGTCTTGCCGAGTTCCCACTCGGCATTGCTGATCTGGGCTCTCAGATTGGCGACGTCCGCCTGGCGTTGCTGCACGTCGAATTCTGTTGCGGCATCGCGCGACTGCAGCTTCGTCATCTGCGCAAGTCGCAGTTCCTGCAGCGAAAGCTGCGCCTGCAACGCGTCTACCTTCGCCTGGTAGGGCACGGGGTCGATGCGGAAGAGCACGTCACCGGCTTTCAGCGGGCTGTTGGAGGCGACCTGCACCTCCGTGACCTCGCCGGCGACATCGGGCACGATCGCCACCGAATTGCGTACCACCAGCGCCTTGCCCTGCGGCGCGCCCCAGTTCATCGGGATGAACAGACCGACGAGAAGCAGCAGGAACACGATCGCCGGCGAAATCTTCCAGAACAGGTTGAAAGGCACGATCCTGAATTTCACCAGGCAGAAGAGAATCGCCAGATAGACATTGAAGAGAAAGACGATCATGGCTGGCCCGCCTCGCTCGGATGAACCTCGCCTGCAGGGGTCGCCGCCGGATGCGCGCCGCTCGGGCGCGGCACGTCGACATAGGCCCAGATGAGCGCGATCGGCCACAGCGCGAAGCCGAGAAACAGCGTCACCCAGCCCGCCACATTGACCGCCTCGCTCCAGGGATGATTGCGCCTTTTCGCGATCGACCCCGGCAGCATGGCGAGAAAGATCAGCACGGCGACCGTGCTCACCACGAGCACGATCAGCACGATCCAGGCGAAGAGATCGATAAAACTCATGAAGTTGCGCTCCCCTTCACGACGGGGACGCTAGACCCAAAGCCGGGCACTGCGGAAGTACGTAACGGTTACCGCGCCATACGGCTGCCCCTTTAGAGGGCGCAGCATGAACCTTGGCCCGTGAACGGCAGCCCGCCTCAGCCGAGTTCGCCGTGATCCAGCGGATAGACCGGCCGCCGCACCCGCTGGAATTTGCGCGCGCCGATATTGGCACTGCTGAGGCCCGTGCCGTCGATCTCGACGATCTCGGACGCGATCGGACCGAAGGCGGCGCGGAAGTGCTGCTGCGATTTGACGACGACGATCTGATAGTCGGACGGCTCGATGCCGACGGCGCGGAAGAGGTTGCGATCGAGCATCTGCTGACGTTCGCTGCAGATGAGGATGTCGATGCCTTCGACATGAAAGCGCACGCTCGGCCCCATCGTCGCCGGCAGCCCTTGAAACATCGGCCCCTCGAAGACGATCCTGCCGTCCGAAATCGCCTCCACCCTGCCCTTGATCGTGATCGGCCCGCCGCCGACTTCAGGGTCGATCTTGCAGCCGAGAGTAACCTCGCGTGTCGCACCGATGCCGGCAGCGATCAACTCGGCCACGACTTCCGGATCGCAGAGCGCGCCGAAAGCCGCGTTTCGGACGCCGGTATCGAGCAGCCTGGCGAGCACGCAGGTGGAATCGCTATAGGCACCGCAGCCGGGATTGTCGGAGAAGTCGGCAATGACCAGCGGCGTCCCGGCCCCATCTTTCGCAAGATGCGCCGCGACGATGCCGGGCAGCGCGTCGAGCGGCAGCTGCACATCCTGGTGCTCGCGCCGGTCCCAGATCCCGCGGCAGAGACGCTCGGCCTCGGCTTCCGCGTCTTCGGCCGCCACCCGGTTGCGGTCGTAGCAGATAACCGCCGATGGGCCGGTATTGAAGATATCGGCATCGTAGAAGCCGGCATTGATCGAGGTCGCCAGCATGCCGTCGCGCGCCGCGATCCCGTCGGCAATTTCGAGCAGCTCGGTCATGGCGCAGGCATGGGTCGTGCGCCCGTCGTTGCAGCCGTTCAGCATCGGCGGCTGGCGGATGGCGAGCGCCGGCCGGATTTCGCCGCGCATGGCGCGCTCGAGCAATGCGCCCGCCTTGTGAGCGCATTCGGCCATGTCCACATGCGGATAGGTGCGGAACGAGACGGCAATATCGAGCAGGCCGGCCATTTCGGGCGCCGAATTGGCGTGCAGGTCGAACGTCGCGGCGATGGGAAGTTCCGACCCGACGATGCCACGCACCACCTCCAGAAGCTGGATCTGCGCATCGTCAGCGGTTTCCGTGCACATAGCCCCATGGAAGACGATAAACACGCCGTCGAGCCTTTCGCCGTCGAGCGCGCTTTGGAGATCCGCGACGAAGCGCTGCCGCATCGCCTCCTCGATCCTGCCGCCGGGTTCGGCCCGCGCCGCCACGGTATAGACCGGCTGCCAGCCGTACGTGTCGCAACAATCGATGAAGCCGCCGATCTCCGAATTGGTGCCGCGGCAATGGGTTTCTATCTCGGCGCCAACGAAATAGTGGCAGGCCTCGAAGTCCCTGAACCCGGTCTTGAGCTTCGAAAACGTGTTGGTTTCCTGGTTGAATTCGAGAACGGCGACCCGGAAGCTCATCCTATGCACTTTCATTTTGCTGACTGGAAAAATCGAGAAGACGGGCGCCGGGGAAAACGCGAAACCCCGACGCCGCGCCTGTTCTCCTGCCGCGCGATGCGTTGAACGCAGGGCGCGACAGGCGAATTCTGGATGGTTGGAGTTGAACCTTGGATCCGCGGCGGCCCCTCTCGGCAGCTTAGAAGAGACGCCCTCGCGCATCTTTCGAGGAGTTGCCCCTCACCCTAACCTTCTCCCCGCAGGCGGGGAGAAGGTGGCCGGCGGGCCGGATGAGGGATAGAGCCACAAACCTCAGCGGAAATACTCGCTCGTGGTCTTCGGCTTTGCCATGATGTCGAAATCGAAATACTGCTTGCGGATCTTGTCGTAGGTGCGGTTTTCCATGATCGTCTTCAGGCCGGCATTGAGCTTGGAGAGCAGCGCCTCGTCGCCCTTGCGTACCGCCATGGCGTTGCCCTCGGCCGTGTCGAGCACGAAGCTCTCGCCGACAAAGGCGCAGCAGCCGCTTTCTTCCTTGGCCAGCCACTCCGTAAAGGCCATCTGCCCTTCGAGGATCAGGTCCAGCCGGCCGTTTTCCATGTCGAGAAACACTTCGCTCATCGTCGGATAGAGCTTCACTTCGCTATCGGGAAAAAACTCCTGCAGCGCCTCGACCGCGACTGAGCCGGACTGCGTGCCGATCACCTTGCCCTTCAGCGCCTCGGGCGAGATGTCCTTGAGGCCGAGATCCTTGCGGGCGACGAAGCGCATGGCGTTGAAGTAGTAAGGGGTTGTGAAGTCGACCTGCGTCTTGCGATCCGGATTGATCGCCATCGAGGCGATCATCACGTCGAACTTCTTGGCCTGCAGGGCCGGGATGATGCCCGCCCACTCATTGGTGCTCCAGACACAGTCTACCTTGATTTCGGCGCAGACCGCCTGGCCGATATCGTAGTCGAAGCCTTTGATTTCGCCGGCTGCGGTCACATAGTTGAACGGCGCGTAATCGCCCTCGGTGCCGATCGCCAGCGTCTCGGCATTGGCGGTGCCGGTCGCAAACAGCGCGGCGATGACCGATGCGGTCATGAACTTCTTTTTCATCTCGTTCCCTCTGTCCTTCCTGTCGGCCACCCACGAAGTTCCGGTCGCAAGCGTGACCATTGGCCTGACCAAAGGAGCAACTTGCTTGAAACTATCTGGATTTTCGGCCGATTTCAGTTTTCGTTTTGCTTTATTATGCTTCGACAATGCGGGAGGTCTCCAGCCTTCGCAATGTGAAAGAAATCATTCCAGCTATCGAAAAAATTCATGTAGGCTGCAACCGATCCAGACCCGGAGCAACGGATGCGTGACCTGCCGAGCCTCAAATCCTTGCGCGCCTTCGAGGCGGCCGCGCGCAACGGCAGCCTGACGGCCGCCGCCGACGAGCTCTGCATCGGCCAGGGTGCGATCAGCCACCAGATCCGGAATCTGGAACTCAATCTCGGCCTTCGGGTCTTCGTCAGAAAACAGCACGGTGTCGAACTGACGCCGGAGGGCGGGTTGCTCTACGCCTCCTGCCAGCGCGCCTTCGACGATCTCGAAGGCGTGGTCCAGCACATCCGCCCACGCACGAGCGACAAGATCCTGCGCGTCCGGGTCGGCCCGTTCTTTTCGATGAAAGTGATCGCGCCCCGCATCTCCGAGTTTCTCGCCGCCAATCCCGGCGTGCAGATCCACCTCTCCCACCTCGAAACGATCACCGCCGGCACCGGCCCGGCCGACGTCACCATCGCCTATTGCCTGCAGCCCCCACCCGGACGCTTCACCCGCAAGCTCTTGCGCGAGCGCCTGGTTCCCGTCTGCGGCCGCGACCTCTGGCAGGGCGACAGGCAGGCACTGCTTTCCGGCAACCGGCTGCACTATCGCGGCCTTCAGGAGTGGCAAAGCTGGATCGCCTCCTCCGGCCTCGCCCTTCCGCGCAGCCGCCAGGACCTGATCTTCGACGACCAGCACATCATTCTCGAAGCGGTGAGAGAAGGCCAGGGCGTGGCGTTGATCGACCGCACCATGGTCGAACACGAACTCAAATCCGGCCAGATCCGCCTCGCCCACGACCATTTCTACGAGCCGCCCGAAACCTACCAGTTCGTCTGCCAGGAAGACCTCCTGCGCACCAAGCCGGTAACAAAGGCCTTTCTCAACTGGCTGATCGCCGAGATCGAGGAGCGCGAGCGGCAGAGCGCAGAGGCAGTGCAAACATCTGGCACAAGCTAGCCGTCGGCGGCCGGCGAGCGTCCCTCCTCCCCACCCAACACAAGAACCGGCCGCCGCACGCCCGTCGCGCACGGCGGTCGCACCCTTAGACGGCGGCTCCTTGCACAGCCCCGGCGAGCGGATCGAGCATGGCCGTTACATCATCGGGGAGGATGATGGACGCCGCCGCGACGTTCTCCTCAAGGCGGCTGCGCCTGCGTGTTCCGGGGATTGGCACCACCTTCGCATTCAACTTGCGGCCCTGCGTGTGCAGCCAGGCTAGTGCCAGCTGGGCCGAGGTAATGCCGAGGCCACGCGCGGCTTCCTCGACCTTTGCCACCACCTGCATGTTCGCCTGGTGGTGCTGCGATGCAAAGCGCGGGAAATTCCTGCGTGCATCTCCCTCCGTCAGGGATTGGGCAAAGGCCTGGCCGGTCAGCATGCCACGTCCGAGCGGGGAGTAAGGCACGAGCGTCACGCCGAGTTCGAATGCAGCGGGAACGACATCTTCCTCGATCTCACGCGTGAAAACAGACCATTCCGACTGCAGCGCTGCAATCGGATGGATGGCATGCGCGGCCCGCAGCTCCGCCGCGGACACCGCCGAGAGGCCGAGCCAACGGACCTTTCCGGCCGCGACCAAATCGGCCATCGCGCCAATGGATTCTTCGAGTGGTACGGCATCGGTGCGGCGATGCATGTAATACAGGTCGATGACATCGACACCCAGGCGCTTCAGCGAGCGGTCAGCGGCAGCACGAAGGAACTCGGGCCGGTTGTCTATGCTCCAGTCCTCTGGGCTTTGCGGCGTGCGCGCATAGCCGAACTTGGTGGCGATCAGGACCGCTTCACGATGCGTCCTGACGAAGGACGCAAGAAAGGCCTCGTTGGCGCCGATACCGTACATGTCCGCCGTGTCGAACAGGGTGACGCCGAGTTCGAGCGCCCGTTCCAGAGTGGCGCGAGATTCGGCCTCGTCCGTCGTGCCGTAGAACTCGCTCATGCCCATACAGCCGAGGCCCTGGGCTCCGATCGGCGGGCCATCCGAGCCGAGTTGGACGCGGTGTAGAATCTTTTCCTTGCTTGTCATCATGGGTCTCCAATTCCAGACAAGCAGCTCTTATAAGTATTGACCATACTCTATGGTCAAGGGTTTGCTGCATGCTGATTTCGGAATTTGCGAAGGCCACGGAACTGCCGGTCGATACGATCCGCTTTTACATTTCCAAGGGGCTGCTGAAGCCGGAGCGCAGCGCCAAGGGCGGCTCTAATCCCTATCAGCTGTTCAGCCAGGAAGACGTTACCGCCGCGCGGATGATCCGGCTGCAACAGACGCTGGGTTACTCGCTGCGGGAGATTCAGGCCCTCAATGACGCCTATCGCGCCGGCGAAAATTCGCCCGCACGAACGGTCGAGATCCTGCAAACGCAGATCGCGCGACTAGAAGAGCGGAAGGCCGCGCTGGACGCGGCTCTCTCGTTCCTGCGCGGCAAGGTGGACTGGATCAAGGCAGGCAAGCCGGACACGGCGCCGCAACTGGAGGACTACCGGTGCTGACGGTCCGAAGCTCGTCCAGCCCCTGCTCCCGCGAGATGACAGGAACATAGCCCAGCGCCAGCTTTGCCTTGCCGATATCAAGCGAGATCTCGACGGCCGACGTCGCATAGGCCTGTGATGTCAGCGGAACGCTGATCCTCCCCCTGGAGAGGGCAGCGAGCACATCGCCGCCCCAGGCAACGGCTCTGACGACGGCGCGGGGAACGGATTTTTCCGGCGGGACGATCCCTTGCGTTTCCAGAAGCTGCGAGACGAACGTCCTGAACGGCACGGCATCGCCATCGGTGATGAAATAGACCTCCCCGCCCCGCCCGTTTGCAAGCGCAAGCGCCACGGCCTGGCACAGGTTGGCGATATGCGTGGTCGAGGTCAGGTAGGTGCCTCCCGCGATCCAGGCGAGCTTGCCGGAGCGGGCAGCCTCGACCAGTGCCGGCAACGCCGTGGTATCGTCACGCCCCCAGACGAAGCGCGGCCGAAGGGCAACGACCGGGAAAGCCGGACTGCTGGCCGCAAGGGCTACACGCTCGGCCGCCGCCTTGCTGCGCGAATAGCTGCCGGCCGGGCGGCGCGGAAACGGCGCCGTCTCGTCCACCTGCACCAGCGGGTGCCCATCGGCAAGCACGGATTCGGTGCTGATATGGATCGCTTTGCGGATACCGGCGGCGCGGGCCGCCTCCATGACGATCCGTGTGCCATCCTCGTTCACCCGGCGCTGCTGCGGCGTGCCTGGTCCATGATCGGTATCGGCCGCCGCATGGACAAGCGCGTCGCAGCCCGCCATTCCCGCGGCGATGTCTGGACTGAGCAGGTCGCCCATAAAGGCCGTCGCACCGAGTTGGCGGACGCGGTCGGCCGCCTTCTGGCTGCGCGCCAGAGCGACAACAGAAACGCCCGTCGTGACGAAATGGCGGATGAGGTTGCGGCCGACATAGCCGCTGCCACCGGTGATGAAGATGCGCCGGAACGGGGCGCGTTCGCCCGTGGCCACGGCGGATGTGGCATCGCATGCTTGGTTCATTTCACTGCACCTATGAGGTTTGGACGCTTAGCGCTCGTCCGGAAGATCGGCTGCCTGCGGGGTTGCAGTCACGAGCCAGTTGATTTCGCGCAGCACCTCGTCGCGGTCCGCACGCGCAAAATGGTGAAAGTCGAGATATTCGAGGAACTTGAGACCCTCGAGCGCGAGATAGGCAAGCAACGCCCCGCGCGGCGACTGGGAGTTCTGAAGAATTCTCGCGATCGTCGTATCCTGGCTTGCCTGCATCTTCCGGCGCAAACCGGCATCGAGCGTAAGCGCCGCGCTGAGGTTCAGTGCCACCGCCCGGAATTCCTCGGGCGGCGGTTCGGCCGCAGCAACGATGCGCCCCCTGACCGCTCGATCCTGAATGTCTCCGATCTTCTGCTCGACCTGCGCATGGTGTGCGTTGTCGCGCTCAAACGCCCGGTCGACGACGGCCTCGATCAGCGCCTGCTTGGACTTATAGTCATAAAGCACACTCGCCTTGCTGACGCCGGCTTCCCTGGCGACGGCATCGACAGTCAGGTTGGCAGCGCCATCACGACCGACGACCCGTTCGGCGGCATCCAGCACCTGCTGTTGATCAATTGCGCGTTTCCGGCCCATGGCTCCATCCGATTTATTTCCGACCGGATGGTTATAAATAATTTATCGGCGCCTTTGTCAAGCGCGTCGGATCCCTCAGAAAGCTGGATCGCCTCCTCCGGCCCCACCCCATGCGCGCAGCGCCACGACCTGATCTTCGATGACCAGCACACCATTCTGAAGTAGTGAAAACGCAGCCGAACCCAGGACCGATCAGCGGTTGCTCGCGGACTACCGCGCCGATCCGCCTTTACACGAAGTTGAGAGAGCGTGATGTCGGAGACTGCATCCGCAGAACGGCGATGCCGGGTTACGGCCTTGAAAACAACCTCACGGAAGGCGACCCGCGCACTTGACCTTGCCCGTCGGCGGTCCGGGCAATCGGCGAGACCTATCGATACGACAAATACGGTCCGTGATTGCGCGGCAATGAATTCGCCACCGAAGAGACATTGATGCGCGACTAAAATTGCTCGGCGCGGTCATGGTGCATCGCGCCAAGCCGCTGCTCTCATAGACGATCACCCCGCCTGCTGTGTCCCATGCGCGTGGATCACCGCATCCGCCTCCTTGCCGTAGAGCTCCTCGAAATGGTCGAAGCTCTTGGAGAAGTAGCCGATGCCTTGCGTCGCGGCCCTTAGTGTCCGGGCGAGATCGTCGAGCGCCGATCCCGGCACCAGGGCGCGAAAGATGTCCCAGCCCTTGGCGGTCTCGTCGCGGTCGAAGCCGAGCACCTGGCCCTTGTAGGTGGAGACGATCGGCACCAGGCTGCCGGAATAGATCGAGGGGATGTGGATCTCGACGCGGATGATCGGCTGCATCAGAACCGCCGAGGCCTGAGACAGCGCCTGGCGCACGCCCATCTTGGCGGCCGCGCGGAAGGCGAAGTCGTTGCTGTCGACCGCATGGTGCTGGCCGTCGGTCAGGGTTACGCCGACATCGATCACCTGAAAGCCGAGCGGCCCCTTCTCCATCGCTTCGCGCGCGCCGGCCTCGATCGCCGGGATGAAGTTGCGCGGCACCGCCCCGCCCTTCACCGTCTCGGCGAAAGAGAAGCCGGCGCCGCGCTCGTTCGGGTGCACGCTGAGCTTGACGTCGGCGAACTGCCCGGCTCCGCCCGTCTGCTTGCGGTGGCGGTAGTGCACGTCGGAGGGTTTCAGCACGGTCTCGCGATAGGTCGGGCTCGGCGGCCGGTCGGTGACGCCGACATGGAAGACGTCGGCGAGCGTCTTGCAGAGGTCGCGCAGGTGCATCGGCCCCTGCACGCAGACGAGCTGCGCGCCGCTGCCTTCCTCCTGCATGACCGCGAGTGCGCGGTCGGTCTCGGCGAGCTTGGCAAGCGTGCCCGAGAGCTTGGTCTCGTCGCGCTCGCTGTCGGGCACCAATATGCGCACCAGCATCGGCGTCGGCGGCAGCGTCCAGTCCGGCGCCTCGGCGGTGCTGCTGGCGGCGAGCAGCGCCGGCACCGGCAGATGGTCGGCCTTGACAGCGGCAAAGATCGCGCCCGCCTCCGGCGTGGCATTCGGCAGCGGCTTGCCGGTCGCCGGATCCTGCAGCGAGCCGAGGCTGCCGCCACCGAGTGTCGCGCCCTGCTTGATACCGGATGTCAGCGCCCTGACCAGCACCGTCTTGCCGACATTCGCCTTGTGATAGGCGTGGAAGCTGACGGCCGAAAGCGCCGTCTCGGCGATCGGTCCGGCCTCAGCCAGTCTCTTTCGAAGCGCGTCGACCTGAGGCGCCTCGTGGCGCAGCGCCTTCATCAGCCGCAGAATGCCGTTGGCGTGGCTTGCAGCGCCCACCAGCACCGGGATGATGCGGTTTTCCTTCAAGAGCCGCGTGGAGATCGCATAGATCGTGTCGTTGGCCGGCGCCCGGTCCTCGATCAGCTCTTCGAGCAGCCAGTCGTCGAATTCCGAGAAATGCTCGAGCAGCTCGGCCCGCGCCTCCTTTTCCCGATCCATCACCGTGTCGGGGATTTCGATCAGCGCCGAGGTCTGTCCCTCGCGGTAGCGCCAGGCGCGCTCGGAGATCAGGTCGCAGGTGCCGACGATCTTGTCGCCTTCGCGGATCGGCACCTGGCGCAGGAGCAGCATGTGGCCGGAATAGTCCTGAAGCGCGGCGATCACGTCGCGCAGCCGCCCCTGCGGCTCGTCCATGCGGTTGATGAAGAGAATGCAGGGCGTGCCCGACGCCTCGATTGCCTTCAGATAGGGCGCGGCCAGCACCGCCTCCTCCGGCACCGGCGAAACGCAGAGCACGCAGGCGTCGCTGGCGATCAGTGCGTGCTGGGCGTGTCCCAGCGCCTCGGTGCCGCCGGGTGCGTCGAGCGCACACCAGGCTTCGCCGCCAAATTCGAATTCCGTGAGGTTCAATCCGTAGGGTGAAGCAGCTTTTCTGGAGGCCCCCTCCAGACCGGCCAGCTTGTCTGCCAGCGTGGTCTTTCCGGTCTGCGAGGGCCCAAGTACCGTGAAGCAGCGCATCGGCAATCCTCCCCTGTCGCGATGACGACGGGCGCCGAGCGTTGCGACGCCCTTGTTCTATTAATTCTAGGGCAGCTTTTGCGCTTTCAATGGTAGCCGGGCACGATGGCGGCAAGTCTTTACGCGTGCGCGTCCTTTTCCGGCGCTAACCGCTTGGAATCGATCAGCATGGCGTCCCCAAAAAATCGGCGCGTGTCCGGCGCGGCTGCCGCCGTTCTGCGCCACGGGCCCCGATCTTTTGGCCCTGAACCCCGAAAACCGATTGCGAAACAGGACCGGTTTTGCGATAAACGGGCACGTAAAGACCTGACGACCGATCCGCAAGCGTCCCTTCCGCACTGGAGAATACGCGCATGTCCCTCACGCTTTACCAGCATCCACTCGCTTCCTTCTGCCACAAGGTGCTCATCGCGCTTTACGAAAACGAGACCCCGTTCAAAAGCAGCCTGGTCGACCTGCTCGACCCGGAAGAAGCGGCCCGCTTCGCGGCGCTGTGGCCGGTCGGCAAGATGCCGGTCTTGACGGACAGCGCTCGCGACGTGGTGATGCCAGAGACGTCGATCATCATCGAATATCTCGACCGCCATTATCCGGGACGCCAGCGGCTGATCCCCGATGACCCCGATATGGCTCTGAAAGCCCGGCTCTGGGATCGCTTCTTCGACAACTACATCCACGTGCCGATGCAGAAGATCGTCACTGACACGCTGCGGGCGCCAGGTGAAAGCGACCACCGCGGCGTTGCCGACGCCCGCGCCGCGCTTGGCTTGGCCTATGGCATGGCCGACGCGCACTTCGCCACGCATGAATTTGCCGCGGGCGATACCTTCAGCCTTGCCGATTGCGCCGCCACCCCGGCTCTCTTTTATGGCGGCATCGTCGAGCCCTTCGATGAGACCCATCCGCATCTTGCGGTCTATTTCGAACGGCTGCTCGAACGCGCGTCCGTCCGCCGGGTGCTCGCCGAGGCGCGTCCGTATTTCCATATGTTCCCCTACCGGAACCTGATGCCGGAGCGGTTCTTCGAGATCTAGAGAATGTCGCGCAAAAGGGCGCAGCGGTTTGCGATAGACAACTCAATCTGAAAATCGCGATGTGCTTTAGGCGCCGCCGGCGTCAATTTTCGGCGCGATGCCGCGTTGAACCACCCTGCTGCTCCAGCCACATGGCGTTTTCGAACAGCACGCGCTCGTCGGCAATGCCCCTGCGGAACTGGCCCGTGATGTGGCGGGCCAGCCGGTCGGCACGTTTGCCGTAGCGCGGGATGTCGCACCAGATGCAGACCCGGTCGAAGGTGCGTTGCAGCATATCAAGATCGTCGGGGCCGATCGGGCCGTCCGGTTCGCGTGCAAACTCCTGCATTGAAACCTCCTGGCTGCCAAGGGCCGGCGCGCCGCTATCCGCGTACGCCGCCAACCGCGGGTCGAAACCAATTGTGCCTTTCAGGGCGGACGCTCTTACGAATGCCCGCCGGCTGCGACGGAAGTGACGCGTGGCACTTGCTTCCGCCCAATCGCCGTTGCACGGACACCCGATCTCGGCGAAGGCCTGATCGATCCGGTCCCTTGCGTGCAGGAGAAGCGCCTGTGGCCTGGCCGTCCGAGACATTCCGCGACCGCCTGTATCGGGACGAAAACGCGAACGATCTTACAGCCGCCGGAGCCGCATCCTGCCCAGCGAAGGCGGCAGTATGCGCCGATCGGGAGATAAAGCAACGTCGCCGCACGCGAACCCTGCCGCGATCGGTCGTTTCCAGACCGGCACGAAGGTCACGCGTCATCCATGCCTCCGCCGGTCGAAAACGGCGCCGGCGGGGCATGCGAGGCTTGGCTCAAGCCTATTTCACCTGGGCCGGCGGCGTGCCGATCGGGAAAGCGATGGTGACGAAACCGGCCGTGCCTTCTGGCCGGTTCTTGGCGCCAAATTCCTGGAAGACCTTGAGCGTCAGCGATACCGGCGTCTCGGCCATCTTGAAATTGTAGCCCATGGTGCCGCCGATCGCGGCAATACGGCCCTTGAACGGGCCGAGCCTTGCGCCGGCGCCACTGTCGCCGGTCACCTGCTGGTAGAAGTAGCCTGCAACGCCGGCGGAGAACTCCTGGCCGAAGTGCTTGGTAACGGCCCATTCCGCGTGGAATTCCGTACCCGTGCGGTAGTCCGTCGCCGGGTTCTCGCCGTTGAAGGTGAAGCCCGCGGCGCCCGAGATGTCGAAGCCCGTTTCCGGATTGAACCAAGTGCCGGCGAGCGTGAAGTCGCCAGCCCAGCGGTTGAACGAGAGATTGGCGAGTTGCCCCTTCTGGTAGTCGCCGATCGGCACGTTGACCGAGGCGTTCGCCGTCCAGTGGAAATCGCCCTCGTGCCAGCCGAGAACCGCGCCCAACACGGGGTCGCCGATAGTGAAGACAGAATCGCTGACCGAGGCCGAGCGACCGGCCCTTGGCGCCGAAAGCGTAGCGTCGATATCCGGCCCCCCGAAGGGCACGATCGCGGTGAAGCCGAGATTGCCGCCGAGCACTTCTTCGGGCATCACCCAGAGGCCGGTGCCGAAGATGCCGATCAGCGTCGCATCGACCTCGCCGACGATCTCGCCACCGAGCGGAAGCTGCTTGTTGCCCTTGAGCTCGCCCACATAGAAGTAGGTGTCGTTCTGGAAGTAGGTTCCGGGCGGCGCCAAAAGGCCGGCCATCGGGCCACGTGCGCCGAGCAGATAGAAGCCGGCACCGTTTTCGGCCGCATTCGCCGTCAAAGGCGCAACAATGCAACCCAGACCGGCAGCGATCGCCGATGTGGACAGCAGACGCTTTACAACGCTCATCCAGTGATTCCCCTTAATCTCTCGACGAAACGATAACATTTTGCCGTGTTCAAGCCAGCCCTAAGAAACCGGAGCTGCAACCACCGCAACATCCGATTGCAGAGTGTTGCAGGCCTGCACACTGGGCCCGCGCCGCGGACGCGGCCTCTTTGAGCGCCACTTGACCGCCGCTGTCGCCTTCGGCTTTCATCCGGTGAAGCTTGCGTTCCCGTTCCCCACCAGCAAAGGACCAGAGACCATGGAATACCGGCTGCTCGGCCGTTCCGGCCTGAAAATCTCTGTCATCACCATGGGCACAATGACGATCGGCGGCCGCGGCAAGTTCGCCGAGGTCGGCAATGTCGGGCTGAAGGAGGCGCGCCGCTATGTCGACCTCTGCCTCGATGCCGGCGTCAACCTGATCGACACGGCCGACATCTATTCGACCGGCCATTGCGAGGAGATCATCGGCGAGGTCCTCGGCGGTCAGCGCAAAGGCGGTGTGCTCGTCGCCACCAAGGCGCGCTTTTCGATGGGGCCGGGGCCGAACGACGGCGGGCTCTCGCGCCAGCACCTGATTGCCGCCTGCGAGGCGAGCCTGAAGCGACTGAACACCGACGTCATCGATCTCTACCAGGTGCATGAATGGGACGGCCTAACACCGCTCGAAGAAACGATGGAGGCGCTCGACAGCCTCGTTCGCAGCGGCAAGGTCCGCTATATCGGCTGCTCCAACTATTCCGGCTGGCACATCATGAAGGCGCTCGGCGTCAGCGCGCTTGAAGGCCGCCAGCGCTTCATCAGCCAGCAAATCCACTACACGCTCGAGGCCCGCGAGGCTGAATACGAGCTGATGCCGATCGCCATCGACCAGGGGCTCGGCGTGCTCGTCTGGAGCCCGCTTGCCGGCGGACTTCTCTCCGGCAAGCACCGGCGAAACGAGACACCGGAAGGCACCCGCCAGTTCGCCGGCTGGAAGGAGCCGCCGATCCGCGACGAGGAGCGGCTCTGGAAGATCGTCGACATGCTCGTTGCCATCGCCGCCGAGCGCGGCGTGTCGCCGGCGCAAGTTGCGCTCGCCTGGCTGATCGGCCGCAAGGGCGTCACGTCCGTCATCATCGGCGGGCGGACCGAGGCGCAGTTCTCAGACAACCTCGCCGCCGCAAATCTGAAGCTCTCCGACGAGGAGCGCGAACTGCTCGACGCCGTCAGCCTGCCGCCGGTGATCTACCCCTACTGGCACCAGCTCTGGACCGCCAGGGACAGGCTCGGCGAGGCCGACCTGTCGTTGCTCGGGCCGCATGTCTGACGCACGTGAGAACGGACCTGCGACCCGGGCCGAGTGTCCGGGCCGTCAGGATGAAACCAAGGCGTGTCCCTTGCGCGTTACGATAAGCTGAAAGCGCCCTATTGCGCAGCGAAGCAATAGAACAGCCCCTCGCCGCCGGTGCCCTTGAAGGCCTCGACGGTGCAGCCGCCCCGCGTTGCGTGCGAAGAGTTCCAGGATTTGGCCTCCGCGGAATCGTTCAATCCCGTGCGGTCGCTGTGGCCGACGATCGCCGCGCCGTCGGCGCCGCCCATCGTCCAGTTGCCGCAGGTGTCCGGTGCCGCCGTGCCATCGGCTTTCGAGCCCGTCAGAATGTCGTGGCGGTTGGGCGTATCGCCGCGCCCGTTGATCACCTCGCCCTTTTCATTGAGCGCCGTCTGCTTCGTCAGGTTGTTCTTGTCGCTGTGGAGCGATGCGACGTCATCGGCGATCTTCTCGCCCTTGGCGTTGTACCAGGGGCCCGCGCCGATCCGGTCCTTGGCGTTCTCCCCATCCGTCGACAGATAGGCCTTCCAGGTCTTGCCCGTCGCTCCCGCGGCTTTGGCGAGCGTATCGCAATAGGCGTCCGCCCCGGTGAGGCCGCCCAGATCGCCGCCCTTTCCGGGGTTCACGCTGGTGACGAAGAAACTCATGCTGGTGTCCTGCGCATAGGCCGCGCCGGAACAGGCCAAGGCGAATGCGATTGCTGCTAATGCGCGCTTCATGGCTCTCTCTCCCATCAACTGTGCCGAAAAGCCTATCGGCCGCCGCCAACCGAGTAAAATCGAATTGCCGTGATGGAGACCGCGCCCTCTCAACGGGTGGCGACGCAACGCGCGGCGACCTCTGCGCCACGTCAGGTGAAGGGCGATCCAAGCGGCAAGAGCCCCGACCGGGGTGAGGATGGCCCCTTTGCAGCAAAAGCGCTGCCCCTCACCCCCTGCCGGGACCTTCTCCCCGTCACGACAGCGAGAAGGAGACGTGGTCACCCGCTCCCCCCACAGAAACCTGGCCTACCTTGGGTTTGTGAGATCAGCCGCCGAGTGACGGTGCCCCGTCGTCCATGTCCCCTCTCCCCGCGTGGCGGGCAGAGCGTTAGGGTGAGGGGCAGAGCCGGGCGCGTTCGCTCGGCAGTGCAAACAGGCATCAGCCGGCTAACCCTTGACTTTCCGCCCAACATCGCCATTTCATATCATATGATACACTCAGTCACCGCATAGGAGACATTCATGGCGCTGGCGCAACCGGCTTTCGCACCCGCCCGGCAGGAAGAAGCTGTGATCGTAAAGGCGGTGGTGAAAGCCTGCGACCTCTGGAACCTCACCAATAGGGAGGCGGCCCAGCTCTTCGACGTGCCGATCGCCACCTGGAACCGCATGAAGGCCGGCGACTTCAAAGGCAGGCTCGACCAGGACAAGCGCATGCGCGCGAGCCTGATCGTCGGCATCTTCAAGGGCCTGCGGCTGTTCTTCAACGGGCCGCTTACCTATCAATGGCCGAAGGCGGTCAACACCGGCCCGCTGTTTTCCGGCCGCTCGCCGGTCGACCTGATGATCGAGGGCGGCATTCCCGTGATGATGAAGGTCAGGCGCTATCTCGACGGGTTGCGCGGCGGCCTATGATCGCGCTGCCGGAAATCGACTTCAACGAGCCGGCAACCGTCCGGCTGATCTCGACCGCCTATATCGACGAGCCCGCGGTCAAGCCGCTCGCCGACGATGACGACGAGATCGAGATCCTCAACCGGCTGGAGGCGATGACCTCGGCGCGGCTGAGCCCGCTCGCTCTGCCCATCGGCGTCGATCCTGCCGAACTCCTGAACGAGACCTTCGGCTACGGCTGGTCGCTGATCAATGCCGCCTTCTGCCATGCCCGGCCTCCAGGCAACCGCTTCAACGGCGAGGAGCGCGGCGCCTGGTATTGTGCCTTCGGCCCGCGCGCACTCCAGACCTGCCAGGCGGAGATCGTCTATCACCGCACCCGGGCGCTTCGCGAGGCCGGCAGCTTTCATGACATCGGTCGCTACCGCGAACTGATCGCCGGCTTCACCTGCCGCTTCCATGACGTGCGCGGCGAAGTGGACGCCGCCTATCTCTCCCCCGACACCGCCGTGGCCTACCCCGCCGGCCAGGCGCTCGCCGCCACCATTCTTGCCGAAGGCGGCAACGGCCTGATCTATCCGTCGGCCCGTGATCCCGAGGGCACGTGCCTCGCCGTCTTCCGCCCCTCGGTCATCCAGAACGTCCGCCAGGGCCACACCATCACCTTTGAATGGACGGGCAAAGCAGAGCCACGCATCATCGAAGAAACCTGAGCGGCTGGCGCAAAGGCGTTTCTTTCTTGCCATCGCAATGTTGCGGTAATGCGCCCGTTGGAGAAGGGCTCGCTTTCCGGATTTCGGCGCCTCGAGCGGCCCGGCCGGTACGGCAGAAACTGAAAACGTATAAATCAGATTGTTATTGACGCTTTGCCAGGCTGGACGCGTGTCCCCGTCCCTCCGGTTCCTTGCCCCCAACTCCCTCGCCCGCTGATCGGGAAAGGGAACGGCAGCGGCCCGGCTCCGCCTACCCTTCGGTTCCCCTGCCCGCCCCGCAGAGGGAACCGCTCGCGCCCAGGCGCAGGATGTGGACGCCGAGAGCGCTGCAAGGTCCCTTCTCCCCGCTCGCCCCGCGGGGAGAAGGTGACCGCAGACGGGATTAGACAGAGACTGCCGCCCAGGCCACAGCGTGACCACGAGGACCGCATGACGATTACACTCCTGCCCGTCGATACCGTCGATGCCGATGTCATCCGAAGGCTCGACGTTCACGAAAACCAGATGGATTTCATCGCCAGCAACGACGAATCTCTCGAAGAACTCGGCGAACGCCCCGAATGCGTCGGTTTTGCCGTGATGGCCGAAGGCGCGCCGGTGGGTTTCGCCATGTATGCGCTCGACCCCGATGACGGCAACCACTGGATCTACCGACTGATGATCGATGCCCGCCACCAGGGCAAGGGCTATGGCGCCAAGGCGCTCGCAGCCCTCCTGGACCACATGGCCAAGATCCCTGAATGCGGCGACATCTATCTCGGCGTCTACCCGGAAAACACCCGCGCCCACGCCCTCTACCACCGCTTTGGTTTCCGCGAGACCGGCATGGTCCTCGGCGATGAAAAGGTCATGCGGCTCGACCGCAACTAGGCGGTGGCACGATCCGACCAAACAACCTCCTCCGTCCAGGCGGGGGAAGGTCCATGAATTCGTTCCGGGTGCTACCATGACACCACCGTCAAGAACCCGGAGCAAGCCGCCGTGCCGCTGACCAGCCAGATTTCAGTCTATGATCCGCGATGGCCCGATCTGTTTCTCTCCGAGCAGCAGCGCATCCGCAGCGTATTCGCAAATGCGCTCGTCACGATCCACCATGTCGGCAGCACCGCCGTCCCCGGTCTCGCCGCGAAGCCGGAAATCGACCTTCTGGTCGAGGTGTCCGAGCATCGCGACGTGGGCGATGTGACGGAGCGTATGAAATCGCTTGGATATGTTCGCGGCACGGACCTTTCGCAGGACCACCACTTCTATCGGCGCGACGTCAATGGCGTTCGAACCCACAAGGTCCATGTGTGCCGGTCAGGACATTGGCAGATTGCAAGAATGCTGCGGTTTCGCGATCTTCTGCGGCAGGATCCGGACCTCAGCGCCCGCTATCAGGCGCTGAAGCTGCACCTCGAAGCCACGAACCAGCGTGGCATCGGCGAGTACCTCGCCTCGAAGGCTCCCTTCATCGACGCTGTCTTGGCGCACAAGCGCGAGCGAGATTGATATCCGGCCCCGATTGCGGACATCCCGCCATCGGGGCACTATGCCGCCTCGGTACAATAGCGGGAGCGGCTCATGCTTGACGGCTCATGTCACTGCGGCAATGCGAAGTGGACGCTCAAAGGCGACCCCGGCCCGATCACCGCCTGCAACTGCACGCTCTGCCACCGCTACGGCACGCTTTGGGCCTATGACTACGAAGGCGAGCGCATCGCAGTCAGCGGCGAACTCACCGCCTATACCCGCGCCGACGAGAAGGACCCGACGCTCGAAATCCTCTTCTGCCCGACCTGCGCCGGCGTCGTCGCCTGGCGCAGCCTCAACCTCGACGCACGAGGCCGCCGGCGCATCGCCGTCAATGTCAGACTGGCCGCGCTGGACCGGGTCGCAAACCTTCCCATCGACCATTTCGATGGCCTGGTCACCTTCGAAGACCTACCATCCGACAGCCGCTGCGTGCGCGACCTTTGGGCGTAGGAGCTCGCACCACCACGAGATGGCAACCCCAAGGCAAGAAACAGTCTGGCGGCTCCAGCCTGCACAACGGCTGCAATCAAAGTAGATCGGTTCCAAGAAAGTAGATGAATATGCTCGAGCAAGCGAAGCCGTCACGGGGTTCCAAAATGTCGGGCTGCCTCTTCCTCTCCTTTGTCGGCGTTGCTGTCTCGCCGGTCTTGCCGGAACTGTTCGGACATCCCTACGTCCCCACAGCCAGTTGGATTGACTGGAGCGGGTCGGCGGCTATCGTGATCGGCATTCTCGCGGCAGTCTATTTCTTATGGTTGATCACGCTGGGGGCTGCGGGTCGCTTTCAGCGCCTGGGTGCAAAGACAGTTTTGCTCACTTTTGCCGCGCCATTTATTGGCTTCTGGCTCGGGTACAGGGTCGTGGTGCTCGGCGGACCGATGCTCGTTGCTCTCGCCATCGGCAGCGGTATCGAACACACCTTCACAGTCAAGTCGAGTGAATCGGACTTCAGATGCTCGAGCAGTATCACGGTCGCCGAACTCCCCGTGCTGGCTAACAGGTTCTGTGGTCTTGCTAAGGAATTGGCAGGCCCGCTCGGCCCTGGCTCGCGCGTTTCAATCACGGGGCGGGGCTGGCGATGGGGCGTGTTTGCGGGCAGTGTCAGACGGATCGATTGAGCCTCGGCCGCCTTCATGAAAAATTGAAGCAATCAGGCGTTGATCCGCACGCCGCCGCCAGATGGAGAGAGAACGTCCATGCGACATTTGACTTACGCGACCGCGTCACTTCTCGCTCTCCTCAGCCTGTCGGCCTGCTCCCAGTCATCCTCGTCGTCGCCTCCACGTCCCTCGACATCGGAGGCGACCGCAGCGGCGCTTCGCGGCGGAAACCCGACCGACGAGCGCGCCTGCGAACAGGCCGTCGTCAAGCAGACCAACAACCCCGACATTGCGACGCTGAGCTCAGAGATGTCGCAGGCCAACACGCAAGTCATCATCGGCGTCGGCCCCGAGCGCGCCAAGTGGCGCTGCCTCGTCTCCCGCGGCAAGGTCGCCGAGGTGATGTCGTTGACCGACGAAGGTGCGATGTAGGTAGGCGATCCGTGGACGGAAGCCACATCGCGCCCGGCGGGCAGTTCGCCCTGCCTCGCTCGGTCGCGCTTTCCCGGATCGACAATAACCGAACGTTGCGACGATATTGATGCACAATCGAAAACAGCTTATGTCTTGAGTTGCCGGATGGTGAGGGACGTCTTGGTCCGCAATCGCACGGTTGCCGCCCACCGACCTGCCCCATATCCGGAACACCCCATGGACGCACCTGAGCCTGCGAAAGAGCCACTCTTCACCAAGCTTCTGCGTTATGTCGTCGTAACCTGCTTCTTGCTCTTTGCACTCCCTATGCTTGGCGCGTTTGTCGGATACCTCTATATCCCCTCACCTGAATGGATGGAGTTGACCCGGACAGCCGCTCTGATCGGCGGCGCCTGTGGCTCCGCGCTGATCCTGTTGGCGGTCGCGACCAGCCCGGACTCCATGAATTATGCCTACGCCGATCCAAAGACAGCCTTGTTTGTCGCCATAGTGCCGTTCCTCGGCTTCGCGATGGGGTACATCATCGTAACGATGGGCGTTCCGATGGCCGGCGCATTGGTCGCGGGCAACCACGTCGAGCGCATCTACACCGTCGCCTCGATGGCCCGTTCCAAAAAATGCTGGAACTCCATCGAACTCATCGAGCCGCCGTTTCAGGCAGATCAGCTCTGCGGGTACTCGTCCGAACTTCGAGATAGTCTTTGGCCCCGTGATCGGGTGGCGATCAGCGGACGCGGCTGGAAATGGGGCCTCATCGCCAGCGACGTCAGGAAGATCAAATGAGCCTCAGCTCTGCTTTGCGATGACCCGCGCCGCGACCGGCTGATCGATGCCCTTTAGCGTCAGCAGCCGCGTCGCCGCTCCTGACGCCAGCTCCCCGGCCTGGCCCGCCGTTTCGGTCGAGACGATAATCTCCCCCGCCTCGGCCTGGGATTCGAGCCTCGAGGCCAAGTTGACCGTGCCGCCGATCGCGGTGAAATCGCTGCGGAATGTCGAGAACTCGCCGATCTCGACCTCGCCCGAATGAATGCCGACGCCCACGCCGAGCGGCCGTTCGCCGAGGTCGTCGAGGTCGAGGCGGCCGAGTGCATCGGCGCAGAGACGCTGGATATCGCGTGCTGCCATGATCGCCGCTTGCGCATGGTCTTTCCGGATGATCGGAAAGTTGAAGATCGCCATCAGCCCGTCGCCCATCTGCTTGTTGACGATGCCGTCATGCGCCCAGATCGCCTGGGCGCAGCGATCCTGGAACAGGCTGACGATCTGGCTCAAGCGCACCCGCTCGATCCGCTCCGAAAGATGCGTGAATCCGCGGATGTCGGCAAACAGGATTGTGGCGCTTGCCGCAACGTGACTCTGCTTCTTCACGTAACGGAAGGAGCGCTCGCAGATCGTACAGATATTCGGGTTCATCTTGCTGCGGGTAATACCGAAGGCGCGGAACGGCAGCGCCAAGGGCCCGCGGATCGGGATCGGCACATGCATCTGGTCCCAGCATCCCCGGCAGATGCGGGCGTCATGGCTGGCGGCAGGCTGAATGGAAGAGGCGTCTGTCATGGTGCGCATCTGCTCCGGCTCGCATGACCCGATGGCGTCAGCGAAGCTTCGGACATTTGCAGCACTTTAGCAACGGCTGGATCGACGCCGGGGGAACGTTCCGTGCCGCCCGGCCGTCACGCGGCAAACAGGTTCTCCGCCATGAAATCGACGAAGGCACGCACCTTTGGCGAAAGATAGCGATTGGTCGGCCAAAGCACGCGGAACGTGCCGGTTTCGCGAAGGTAATCTTCCAGCAGCGAGACCAGCTTGCCTTCCGCCAGTTCAGGCGACACGGCAAAGGGCGGCAGGCAGGTGATGCCGAAGGAGCGCTCCGCAAGAAAGATCAAGGGGTCGAGCGTACTCGCCACCGTGGTCACAGGCAGGTCCAGCTTCACCTCACGCCCGTCACGAACGAGCGGCCAGGGTTCAAGGCGGCCGGAATTGGCGTAGCGGTGATGAAGGCAGCGGTGCCCAAGCAGGTCCTCCGGCACCTCCGGCCGCCCATGAGCCGCGAGATATTCCGGCGAAGCGACGATCCGGTGCCGGAACGTCCCGAGCTTGCGGCTCATCAGGCGTGTATCCTTCACGTCGCCGGTGCGGATGACCGCATCGAAGCCCTCCTCGATCACATCGACCAGCCGATCGGTGAAATCGAGATCAAGATTGATCAGCGGATAGGCGCGCATGAAGTCCGATATGGTCGGCATCAGCAGCATGCCGGCGAGCGGCAGGCTGACGCGCAATTGCCCGCGCGGCGTCGCATGCGAGCGTGACAGTTGCGCCTGGGCCGTTTCGAATTCGGACTGGATGCGGCGGCAGGTGTCGAGAAAGAAGCTGCCGTCCTCGGTCAGCGCCATGCTTCTCGTCGACCGGTTGAAGAGGCGCACGCCCATCTCGTCTTCGAGCCGCGCGATCGCCTTGCCGACGGCCGAACCTGAAAGCCCTAGGCGATGCCCGGCGGCCACGAAGCTGCCCGCCTCTGCCACCTGAATGAAAATGCTGAGCGTTCCGAGCTTGTCCATCGCGCACCGATTACGGAATGTTTTTCCGAAGTGATGAGAATACGCGCTCGTTTATCCGCTATTTCTCTCCCGATATCCAGATGCCGTCGCGGTCGATACGCCGCGGCGTTTAAATGGAGAGAAGCATGACAACGATCCCTACCCCCACTTTCTCGGCGTCCCCCGTTCCGACGACCTTCGTCGTCAACGTCATCCACGCCCATCCCGGCAAGCAGGAAGAAGCCTTCGCCGTCATCCAGGACGTCGTGCACTACGTTGCCGAACGGAAGGAAGGTTTTCTGTGGAGCACGCTGTCGAAGAGCACCGACGGCGAGACCGTCGTCAATGTCGAGGCGATCCAGGGCACCGGAAATGTCGATGAGTTCTTCTCCGATCCGGTGTTCGCGGAGAAGTTCCGCAAGCTGGACGAAGTCTCCCGCAGCGAGTTTCACATCTATACGGTCGGCGATCTCGTGCTGCCTAAGCGCTGAGCCGCCGCCTGATCGCCACGCCCTGCGCCTTCACGCGAAGACGCAGGGACTCTTTCGCCTCTGTCATCCCGCCTTCTTCACCGGCGGGATGAGCCACGACCCGTCGAGAATGGAAGGCGGGCTGTCGTCGGGCCAATAGAGCCGCATCATCAGGATGAACTTGCCCTTCGGCGCCGGCAACCAGTTGTTTTCCTTGTCCTTGCCGGGTGATTCATTCTGGATGTAGATCTCCGTCGAACCGTCGGCATTGGCCTTGGGGCTGACGCGCGCGCTGATCGAATAGCGGTTGAGCGGATTGTCGACGAAGAAATAGTTCTCGTCGTACATGGTGATCGACCAGAAGCCGCGCACCGGCGGCAATTGCCCCTTGGGGAAGGTGACGACGTATTTGTTGGAGCCGTGATAGGCGCGGGAAACCAGGCCGTCCCTGGACTTCAGCGACGTCGGATAGATCGCATCCTGCGGACGATTGGCGCCAAGCCCGATCGCCGTGATCAGCGCCCGCTGCAGATAGTTGGTGCCGTAGATGCCGGTCTTGGTGGTGAAGCCCCAGCCGTTGACGTTCTGGATGTCACCATCGCTGAACTTGAAGTGCAGCATGATGCGATGGAACGCCATGACGGGGATGCGCGACACGAAGGCGGCATCGAGCTTGCTCTTGTCGAAGTCCTGGCCCGGCACGATGCCGATTTCGGCAAATTTGGCGATCGCCTCGCCATCCGCCGCCGTCGGCGGATTGGTCTTCATCAACTCGCAAAGAAGCGTGAAATATTCGACCGCATCCATGCGATTGACCTGCTCGCGCACCGCCGTCTTCATGTCGATCGACGGATCGACCTTGCCGACCGGCGGCGTCCAGTCCTTGCCATAGGCGCTGAGCGGACAAAGCTTGCACTCGTCCTGAAGTGCATGCACCGCCGCATAGTCCTCCGGCGTGCCATCGCAATAGATGCGCCCGAGGATCCAGACGATGCCGGTTGAGGATTTGTATTCGGTCACGCCGTCGGGAAGGCTTCCCTGCCAGCCCGGCCCGGTAATGGCATAGGCCTGCGCCCCGCCGCCGGTCGTGCGCTTGCCCGGCACCTGAAACACCGTCGTCCAGCCGTCGAGCATCGGAAACAGGAAGAAGCGATCCTTCATGTCGGGGATCGACAGCACCCACGGCTCCTTGCCCACATCGACGAAGGCTGTCGTGTACAGCGTATCGGCATTCGGCGCGGTGACATCCTTGAAGGATGCGTTCGGATATTCACGCAGCTTGATGACGTGGCCCATCGGCCCCTTGCTGCCTTCGGGCTTGGCCACATTGGTCACCACCCGGCGGGTCATTTCCGTCGTCACCAGCGGATAGCCGTAGATATAGGCTTCCACCGCCAGCCAGAAATCATCGGCAGCCTCGACCGGATCGAAAAGCGGCGATTCCAGCGCGTTCGCAGGTAAGAACGATGCTGATGCAAGCAGGCCGGCGCCGCCCAATGCGACGGCGCGACGGGTCATGTCCATGTTTGCCTCCCCCTTTTTCTTTGGCGGGAGGAAGTTAGCATATACTAATAAGTACGACCAGACATTGTGTTCGGCCTGTCCTCGCGTGACCGCCCGAAGCGGGAGCGTCGCCATTTTTCGATGGCCCCGACCACACCAGCAAATCTGCAACACCGCGTCGGAGTTGTCAGGCGGCGCTTGACGCCCTTCCTGTGGCGTCCTTAGATTTCACGAGCACCCTCGCCTGCCGTGGGTTGCGCGATCCGCAAGAAGCTCAAGTCTGGAGGCCCCGATGCGCCGAGTCACTTCTCAAGAAACCCAGATCCGAATTTTTGAGAAGCTGATGGGATATGCGCACATTGAATCTGGGCATCCTCGCCCACGTGGATGCAGGCAAGACTAGCATTACGGAAAGACTCCTTTTTGACACCGGCGCGATCGACAGGCTCGGCAGCGTCGATAGCGGCAATACCCAGACCGACAGCCTTGAACTCGAACGGCAGCGTGGCATCACCATTGCCGCCTCCGTCGTGTCATTCAGGCTTGGCGATCTGGTCGTAAACCTCATCGACACCCCCGGGCATCCGGACTTCATCGCCGAGGTCGAGCGCGTGCTGCAATCGCTCGGTGCCGCCGTGGTGGTCGTTTCGGCGGTGGAAGGCGTGCAGGCGCAGACCCGCGTGCTGGTGCGCGCCTTGCGCCGCCTCGGCGTCCCCTTCCTGTTCTTCGTCAACAAGATCGATCGCCTCGGGGCGCGTCCCGCCGAAGTGGTCGAAGAGATCGCCAGCCAACTCTCGGTCCGCCCCGTCATCATGTCGGCGGCGGTCGAGGCCGGCAGCCGACACACGAGAGCCGAGCCGATCGACTTTGCGCAGGAACCGCATTTTTCGGCACTTTCGGAAGCGCTTGCCGCCAATGATGAAGCCTTGCTCGACGATTATGTGCTGGCACCGCAGCGTCTGACTGTCGAGCGGCTGCGGAAGGCCTTGGCGACGCAGCTTGCCGAAGGCCTTCTGCACCCGGTCTATTGCGGCATCGCCATGACCGGCGTCGGCGTGCCGGGCCTGATCACCGCGATCGAGACGCTGTTGCCGGCGAAGGCGCCCGCCCCGGATGCACCGGTCGAAGGCCGGATCTTCAAGATCGAGCGCGGCTGGGGCGGTGAAAAGCTCGCCTTTCTCAACCTGACGTCCGGCACCGTCGCCATGCGCGACTATCTCGTCCTTCCCGGCGGCGCGGCGAAGGTGACCAGCATCCAGCTCTTCGACCAGGGCCGGCTGGAAAAGGTGGACCAGGTGACAGCCGGCCGCATCGCCAAGGTGGGCGGGCTTGCCCATGCCCGCATCGGTGATTGGGTCGGCGTCGACGGAAGGCGTGCCGGAGCGTTTCACTTCGCCCCGCCGACGCTCGAAACCCTCGTGCGGCCGAGGCGCCCTTCGGACAACACGGCGCTGTGGCTTGCCCTTCAGCAACTGGCCGAACAGGACCCGTTCATCAACCTGCGCACCAGCGACGATGCCAGCGAGATGTTCGTTTCGCTCTATGGCGAGGTGCAGAAGGAGGTGATCGAGGCCACCCTGTCGGCCGATTTCGGGCTGGAGGCGCATTTCGAGGAAAGCACGGTCATCTGCGTCGAACGGCCCCTTGGCACCGGAACCGGCATCGAGATCATCTTCCGCGAGCCGAACCCCTTCCTTGCGACCGTCGGCCTCAGGATCGAACCGCGGCCGGCGGCAGCGGGCAACAGTTTTGCCCTCGAAGTGGATGTCGGCCAGATGCCTGCGAGCTTTTACCGGGCGGTCGAAGAGGCCGTTGCCGAAACGCTGAAGGCCGGGCTCTTCGGCTGGCAGGTGATCGATTGCCACGTCGCCATGACAGCGGCGCGCCAGACCTCGCCGGCCAGCACCGCCGTCGATTTTCGCCGGCTGACGCCGCTGGTGCTCGCCGAGGCGTTGTCTTCGGCCGGAACGGTCGTCTGCGAGCCGATCGACAGCTTCCGCCTTGAAGCGCCCGCGTCCGTCCTGACGGCCATTCACACGCTGCTCGCCAAGTCAGGCGCGTCGACGACGGATTCGATCATCGAAGGTGGCGTCGCCCGGCTTGCCGGAACGATCGCATCGGCCAACGTCCAAGGCGTCCAGCGGCAGTTGCCGGGGCTCACCAGCGGCGCCGGCGTGCTCGAAAACAGCTTCGATCACTACGCGCCGATCGCAGGCACGCAGCCTTCCCGGCCCCGGTTGGGTGCGAACCCGTTCGATCGGGCCAATTATCTCCGGAGCCTGCGATAACATAAGAACACCGCGCGCCTCTTCAGACGCGCGGTGCCACCATGCTCTTGCTTGATGATTGTACCTGGCTGGCAGCGGCGCAAAATGCTGCCGCCTGCCAAGCCGATCAGAACGCCAGGCGATTGCTGGACCAGACCGGGCCGAGGCGCTCTTCTTCCTTGAGCGTCGTCGAACCGTAGGAGAAGCGCAGGCCACCGAAGAGGGTGCTGGTGTCGCCGGAAACCGAAGCGCTCAGCCCTGAAAGCTCTTCGTTGGTGTATTTGTAGCCGGCAAAGAGCGTAACGGGGAAAGCGTCCAGCCGGTAGTTGGCCGTCAGCTTGACGCTGCGCAGGTCGTAATCCAGGTCGTTTTCGCTCATGCGATGCAGCGAGCCATCAACGTCGAAGCGCAGGTTGTCGGTCGCGTAGATGCGCGCGCCGAGCGAGCCCATGTAATGATCGGCATCGATGTCGTCGAAGTCTTCCACACTCGCCTGGCCGTAGCCGATCGCGCCATGCAGCGTCCAGGTATCAAGGAAGTAGGCCGCTTCGACGCCACCCATGTAATCGTTGAGGTCGAGGCCGATGCCCGGGTCGAGGCGTGCGCCTTGCACGAAAACGCCTGCCGCAAAGAGATCATTGCGGTAGTAGCCGTGCAGCGCGCCGTCATAGCTGTTCGTGTCGATATCCTCAAAGGAGGCGCGCGTGTAGCCGAGATCGACCTGCAGGTTGAAGCCGGCGCCGGCGTCGAAGTTCACCGCACCGCGCAGGTCCCATGCATCCGCATCGATATCGCCGGGCGAGTCCACGGCAGCGCCGTAGGACGTCTCGACGTAGCCGACGATGCCGCCCGACGCCTGCTCCACCGGCACCTCATAGGCGTCCTGCGGCCCCACCAACGGACCATCGATATCAGCAGCCGCCGCGATCGAAACACTTGAAAGAAGAAAAATGACGAAACTGCTCGTCCTGACCATTGCCCCACTCCGGTTCAAACCCCGGAAATAAGGTAAACGAACACGGTTAATACAATCTCTACGGGAAGCAGAGCGGACGTCCTGCCAACGTCGACACGATCCGGACACCGTGGCAGCCGTTCATCCCGCGAACGGCCTTCGTCCCGCTCGCCGCACAACACCTTGTCACCGCGCAACACCGGCGGCTGCCCCTCATCCCGCGGTGAGGACTTGCCCCTCATCCTGCCGGCACCTTCTCCCCGCTTGGCGGGGAGAAGGACATGCGTGGCACTCACTCCCTCGGCGACAAGCACCGCAATCCGGCCCCCCGACCAAACACATTTGACCGTGACGGCGCTGCGTTCGAAATCACCGAGAACCGGGCTCGTACCCTCTCCCCGCCTGCGGGGAGAGGGTTAGGGTGAGGGGCAAGCAGAGTTGCTCCCGGGTTAAACCTGGGGAGATGGGCAAGGCCACCCCAAGGTTCGGCTAACAGCCCTTACTGGTTGGCGATCTTCTCGCGCAGGCGCTCGTCCTGGGCGGCGATCTCCGGCGTCACCAAGTCGCCGAAATCTTCCATCTCGAAGACCGGGCGGATTTCGATTTCGCTCGGGCCCGGCATCGGGTTCGGGCAGCGCTTCACCCAGGCGATTGCCTCGGCCATGTCCTTGACGGTCCAGATCCAGAAGCCGGCGACCAGTTCCTTGGTCTCGGCAAAGGGGCCATCGATGACCATGCGGTCGGCGCCGTCGAAGGCGACGCGGGCGCCACGCGACGAGGGATGCAGCCCCTCGCCCGCCTGCATGATGCCGGCATTGACCAGTTCCTCGTTGTATTTGCCCATGGCTTCCAAGAGCTCGGTCGAGGGCATGTTGCCCGCTTCGCTGTCCTTGGTCGCCTTTACAAAAACCACTACGCGCATTGTCCATTCTCCTCTGTCACGCCAGTCCCGGTCCTCGTGACCTCTGGGGGTGCCGGCGTGGTGAAACCCAAATAGTGAGAGCAGGCTGCGGGCGAAAGACCCGCGCGGATTTTTTTCCTATCCCGCTCCGGTGGAGGAAGCCAGATTGCCTCCCTGCCTAAATGACGAACGGGAAATGGCGGCGCCGACAGCGGTGTCGAATTTTTTCCGAAAAAAGATTGGCGGGGGGAAATGAAGAGAGAAAAGCACTGCTCGACAAGACCATCGCCGCAGATCCGAATGTGCGCCTTTGGTTCAAGAACCCCCAAGCCACTCCCCTCATCTGGCGGCTTGGTACGATGCCGGCCCCCACCCACCCTCATCTCTGTGCTCGTCACAGAGATCCAGCAGCCGTGCGTCGGCACGGCGGGAAGTACGGTCTTGGCACGACGCCTCTTGGGAACCAGGTCCCTCGCGCCGCCGACGCGACGCGGCTGAATTCCTGTGACAAGCACAGGAATGAAGGACGCACTGCCCAAGAACCGTAAAAAAGAGGGCCACACCGCACCGGCATGGCCCTGGAGAATTCAATGCGGCTCAGGCGGGCCGGCGCGTCTTACTGCGCCTGCATATGCAGATCCGCCATCGCCTGCCGGAGATCATCGATCGGCGTCTGATTGGCCATCTTCTTGCCCTCCAGTTCCGGCGGCATCTTCCAGCCTGGATCGATGCCTTCCATGTTGGGCAGCTCGTGGGCGATGCCCTTATGGCAATCGATGCAGGTGGCCTTGCCCGAGAGCAGATAGCGGGTGTGGATCTCGGCCGCCCGCTGCGTCTGCTTCTGCAGGTCCATGGCGACGGAGGAATGGCAGTTGCGGCATTCCAGGCTGTCATTGGCCTTCATGCGCGCCCATTCGTGCTGCGCCAGTTCCAGCCGCTTCTCGAGGAACTTCGGCCTGGTATTGATCGTGCCGAAGATCTTGCCCCAGACTTCCTTCGAAGCCTGCATCTTGCGGGCGATCTTGTCGGTCCATTCATGCGGCACGTGGCAGTCCGGGCAACTGGCGCGCACGCCCGAGCGGTTGGAGAAGTGGATGGTGCGCGTCAGCTCCTGATAGACGTTGTCGTGCATCTCATGGCACGAGGTGCAGAACTTTTCGGTGTTGGTGAGTTCCAGCGCCGTGTTGAATGCACCCCAGAACATGACGCCGCCGATGAAGCCGCCGAGCGTGAGGAAGCCAAGGCCGAGCGTGCCGGCCGGCGTCTTCATGATGCCCCAGGCCCAAAGGATGATTTTCCTGATCCATGCGATCATGTCGTCACTCGCTTCCGGCCGGCTTGAAGCCCAGTTCGCTCATGTCCTTGAAATTGCTCGGCACCAGCGGGCTGGTATCGGCCTGCGGGACGTGGCAGGCGGTGCAGAAGTAACGCCGGGGCGAAACGTCGGCGATCATCTGCCCGTCGCGCGTCATGTAATGGGTGACGCTGATCATCGGCGCACCCGAATCCTGGGTGAACTCGCGCTTGTGACAGGACAGGCACCGGTTGGCATTGACCGAAAGCTCATAGCCCTCGATCGAATGCGGAATGACCGGCGGCTGGTCGGGATAGGCGCGCATCTTGCGCTTGTCGTCGACCACCCATTTCGGCAGCGGTGCCGCCGCCTCCGTCGCCATCTGCGGCGTCGGCCCTTCGAGCTGCGGCACCAGTTTTTCCGCCACTTGGGCGACGGCCGCCGTCGTGACGAACATCAGAAGGCCAGCCGCAAGGGCCATCCATGCGGGCCGTTTGGCAACGGCCCGAACCAGCCGTGACCACCCTAGAGGGTGACGGGAAGAATCTTGACCGCGCATTTTTTGAAATCCGTCTGTTTGGAGATGGGATCGGTGGCGTCGAGGGTAACCTTGTTGATCAGCTGGCTGGCATCGAACCAGGGAACGAAGACGACGCCGGGCGGCATGCGGTTGCGGCCGCGGATGTCGACGCGCGAGCGGATCTCGCCGCGGCGCGAGACGATGCGCACTTCCATGCCCTGGTTGATGCCGCGCTTGCGGGCATCCTCCGCGTTCATGAAGACGCGCGCGCCCGGAAACGCCTTGTAGAGTTCCGGCACCCGCATGGTCATCGATCCCGAGTGCCAGTGTTCCAGCACGCGGCCGGTCACCAGCCAGGTATCGTATTCGTCGTCGGGGGATTCGGCCGGCGGCTCGTAGGGCACCGCAAGGATGATCGCCTTGCCGTCCTTGTTGCCATAGAACTTCACGCCCTCGCCCGGCTTCACATAGGGGTCGAAGCCCTCGCGGTAGCGCCAGCGCGTCTCCTGGCCGTTGACCACAGGCCAGCGCAGCCCGCGCACCTCGTGATAGGTGTCATAGGGCGCCAGATCATGGCCATGGCCGCGTCCGAAAGTGGCATACTCCTCGAACAGCCCCTTCTGGATGTAGAAGCCGAAATCCTTGGCTTCGTTGTTGTCGTATTCGGCGCTGACATCGGTCAGCGGGAAACGATCGACTTCGCCGTTCTTGAACAGAACCTCGAACAGCGTCTTGCCGCGATATTCGGGGCTGGCGTCGAGGATCTCCTTCGGCCACACCTCGTCGGTGGTGAAGCGCTTGGAAAACTCCACCATCTGCCAGAGGTCCGAGCGCGCCTCGCCGCCCGCTTGCACCAGCTGGTGCCAGACATGGGTGCGACGCTCGGCATTGCCGTAGGCCCCTTCCTTCTCCACCCACATGGCGGCGGGCAGGATCAGGTCGGCGCTCATCGCCGTGATCGTCGGATAGGCATCGGAAACGACGATGAAATTGTCCGGGTTGCGATAGCCCTGCCAGGTCTCGTTGGCGGTGTTCGGCCCCGCCTGGACGTTGTTGTTGACCTGCACCCAGTAGAAATTGAGCTTGCCGTCCTTCAGCATCCGGTCCTGCTGCACGGCGTGGTAGCCGGGCTTTTCCGGAATGATACCGTGCGGAATGCGCCAGATTTCTTCGGCGTGCTTGCGGTGCTCGGGATTGGTCACCACCATGTCGGCAGGCAGGCGATGGGCGAAGGTGCCGACCTCGCGCGCCGTCCCGCAGGCAGACGGCTGCCCGGTCAGCGAGAACGGGCTGTTGCCGGGCTCGGAGATCTTTCCGGTCAGAAGATGCAGATTGTAGACCATCTGGTTGGCCCACACACCGCGCACATGCTGGTTGAAGCCCATGGTCCAGAGCGACATGACCTTGCGGCTCGGGTCGGCATAAAGCTCGGCCAGCTGCTCCAGGAACTCCGGATCGACGCCGGTCATCTCGGCGGTCTTCTTCAGCGTATATTCGGAAACGAACTCCTTGAACGCCTCGAAATCCATCGGCTCGGTCTTGCCGGGGTCCTTGGAGTTTGCGGCATTCACCTCGACCGGGTTGTCGGGCCGGAGACCATAGCCAATGTCGGTGACCCCGCGAGCAAACTTCGTGTGCTTGTTGACGAAGTCCTCGTTGACCTTGCCGGTCGTGATGATGTGGTTGGCGATGTAGTTGAGGATGACGAGGTCGGTGCCTGGCTTGAAGACGATCGGGATATCGGCCAGGTCCATGCTGCGATGGGTGAAGGTCGAAAGCACCGCGACGCGCACATGCGGCTGGCCGAGACGCCGGTCGGCGACACGGGTCCAGAGGATCGGGTGCATCTCCGCCATGTTCGAGCCCCAGAGCACGAAGGCATCGGCGTTCTCGAAGTCGTCGTAGCAGCCCATCGGCTCGTCCATGCCGAAGGTGCGCATGAAGGCGACGGCGGCGGACGCCATGCAGTGGCGGGCATTGGGATCGAGATTGTTGGAGCGGAAACCCGCCCGCATCAGCTTGGTCGCCGCATAACCCTCGAAGATCGTCCATTGACCGGAGCCGAACATGCCGACGGCCGTCGGGCCTTTCTCCTTCAGCACCTTCTTTGCCTGCTCGGCCATGACGTTGAAGGCCTCGTCCCAGCTGACGGGCTCGAACTCGCCGTCCTTGGCGTAAGTGCCGCCGCGCTTCCTCAAGAGCGGCGTCGTCAGGCGGTCCTTGCCGTACATGATCTTGGAAAGGAAATAGCCCTTGATGCAGTTGAGACCGCGGTTGACCTCGGCCTGCATGTCGCCGTGGGTGGCGACAACTTGGCCTTCCTTCACGCCCACCATCACGCCGCAGCCCGTGCCGCAGAAGCGACACGGCGCCTTGGACCACTTGATTTCCAGCGCGTTGACGCCGCCCGGCACCGGCTGTGCGGCGGCAGGCAGCGCAATGCCGGCCGTGGCGGCGGCGATGCCGGCCGCATGGGCCTTCAGAATGTCACGCCGCGTCAGTTCTCCGCTCATGGCTCCTGCCCTTCCTCTTCCATTTCCACATGCTCGAAAACCATGTTGGCCGAGATCACCCCGTCGAGCAGCGAGATCTGTGTCAGCCGTTCGCCGAGCGCGCCCGTGCTTCTGCCTTCGATGACGACGACGATCTTGCCGCCGCCATGGCCATGGATTTCGACGTTTTCCATTCCCGCGAGCGTCGCCAGGATCGCTTCGGTGCTCTGCGGCATCGTGGCGACCACGGCGCTCGAAATGTGATAGGGCGTACCCGCCTTTGCCGCTGCGGCCTCAGACATGCGCCACCTCCACTTCCAATGCCTTCACTGCAATCGCACTCACCGGGCAGCCACTGAGGCAGGCGCCGCAGCCGGTGCATCGGTCTTCGTTGATCTCAGGCAGAAACGGCCCGCCGATACGCGGGCGAAAACGGATCGCCTGCTCCGGGCAGCTTTCACCGCAGGACTGGCAGGCAATGTATCGGCGCGCGAGACAGGTATCGGTGACCGCGGCGACATGCGGGAAACGGCGCACGGCCTTCTCGGTGAATACCGGCTCGGGACAGGCTTCCTCGCACGCACCACAGAAGGTGCATTCGCCGCCCGAAAAGTCGACGAAGGGAAGACCGTCAGAAAGACGGATTATGGCGGTGGGACATCGCTCCGCACAGGCGCCGCAACCGGTGCAGGCGGCAAGGCTGAGCTCCGAAACGCCCGGCGGGCGGATGCGGACGGGCTTTGCGGCAGCGCGGCCGGTAAAGAGTTCACGGCGTGAGAGAGGTTCGACCTTCATGGCTCGACCTCAATGCCCGGGCGGGCCCGGCGGGCCAAAGATGATCTGCAGCATCCAGACGAGGAAACCATAGCCGCCGACAATGCCGACGGCGACGATCGGCCAGATGCCGAAGGCGAGCACGAAGAAGGTAATCAGCTCCGCGCGTCGCGAGCGCGGCGGCTTTTCGATCGGCTGTGCCTGAACGACTTCCGGCATTCCTGCGTCCCCCAACACAATCCAAGGTAAGATGCGCCACCGGAAATAAAAATCAATCCCGTGACCGGCCGATGACAGCTTTTCACCGTGCCTCAGAGTAAATGCCGAACAGAAGGGGTCATTGATCTGTGTCAAATTGACAGAAAACTGGCACCGGAATTCCCGAGAAATTCTCACGCGTCGTTCCGGCATAACTTGCGGACGCCAATCAGTTTTTGCGAATATCGATATATTTCTAGAAATACATCGCCTTATGCCCGCTCGGCCGAACCGGCCGGACATGCGGATACGGGACCAATCCGGCCGGCGGCGAGCGCAACCTGCCCCGACGGCAGAACCCGAGGCAACAGCCTTGCAACCCTGGGCTTTGCAGCCTACTTCTTGGCGCATGACACAGCTGATCGAAATCGGAACCGCGCGCGTGCTGCAATGCGCTGTCGATGGCCCCCTGCTTGCGGCACCGGGCGACGCCAATGATTTTCTTGGCGACGGCTGGGCGCATGAGGCCGACTTGCTGGCAGTCCCGGTCGAACGGCTGGGTCCCCATTTCCTCGATCTTTCGACCCGCGTCGCCGGCGAGGTGTTCCAGAAATTCGTCAACTACCGCATGCGGCTCGCCATCGTCGGCGATATCAGCACCAGGCTCGAAGCCAGCAAGGCGCTGACCGATTTCGTGCGCGAAACGAACAAGGGTGATTCGATCTGGTTCGTGCCGGATTTCGAAACGCTTCGCGCCCGGCTCGAGCGTTTGCCGACCGCCTGAACGCGGTAGTGTCTGACGATCAGTGCGGATCGATGGGGAAACCTCTGACAATGCGCCCATCCGCAGCGAACACTGGAAATCGCCCTGCGGTCACGCTGACGACCGATCGACTCGCGCTGCGCCCGACAACGCCCGCCGATGCGCAGCGCGCCTTTGAGATCCAGTCGGATTGGGACGTCACGCGGATGCTACGCATGGCGCAGTTTCCACCCGATCCCGACGACATGACCGGCTGGTTCGGTGAGCACCGGCAGGAATGGATCGCCGGCACGGCCTTTCGATTTGCCATCGATCGCAGAGGCCGCATGATCGGCCTGGTCGATCTCGACGAGATCGACGGCGAAGAAGGCGAACTCGGCTACTGGCTGGAGAAGCCAAGCTGGGGCCAGAGCTATGCCTTCGAGGCAGCGCAGGCAGTGGTGTCCTTCGCCTTCGAGCAGCTCGGGCTCGCGAGGCTGAAATCAGGCCACGCGGCCGACAATCCGGCCTCCGGCAAGGTCCTGCTCAAGCTCGGCTTTCGCCCTGAGAAAACCATGCGGAAGGCCTCCCGCTCGAGGGGCGAAGAGATCCTCCACCAGAGCTACAGCCTCGCGTCAGAGGCGTGGCGCAATCGGTCGGGTGCCGATCGCTGAGCGGCGGCGTGTCGGTGCGGTCCGCCTCTTGCGGGATCAACGCTCTCCAGCTGGCTCCGCGGCGACGGCCCGTTGTGCGCGCCTGAACGCCCTGCCCGCAACGGCGATCGCCAGCGCGGTCACGGTCAACAGCCCAGCCACCGCAAAGGTCACCTGCATGCCCCTGGCGACCAAGGCTGGCGCCGCCCCGGCCATGTCGCTTGCCGCCACGGCTGAGGCAAAGACCGCGCCCATGACCGATGCGCCGGTGACGAGGCCGAGATTGCGCGAAAGGTTGAGCAGGCCGGAAACGACGCCGCGCCGGTCCGCGCTCACCTCCGCCATGACCGCCGTGTTGTTGGCCGCCTGGAACAGCTGGTAGCCGGGCGTCAAAAGCGCGATCGCCGCGACATAACCGGCAACGCCAAAAAGCCCCGGCAGCAGCACAAGCGCCGCGCAGCCCGCAACCATCGCGGCAAGACCGATCGTGACTACGAAGCCCGCGCCCAGCCGATCGACGATACGGCCGGCGACCACGCCACCGAAGGCCGAGATGACGGGACCGACCGACAGGACGAGCCCGACCATCGCCGCATCGAGCCCCAGCCCGCGCGACAGATAAAACGGCCCGACCACCAGCGTCGCCATCATCACGGTCGAGACCAGCGCATTGGTCGGAAGCCCGCGGCTGAAAACCGGATCACGCAACATCGCCGGCCGGATCAGCGGCGAGGCTACCTTGGTCTCGACCCGCAGGAACAGTGCAAGACCCAAAACGGCGGCCGAAAGCAGCGCGACATTGAGCATGCCGAAACTGCCGCGGCCCACCGTCATCGCCAATGCATAGGCGCCCAGCGAAAGCGCAAGCAGCAAGGTGCCGGCGACGTCGAAGCGTGGGCGTTCCCTGCCCTCATACCCCTTGTCCGCCGGCAGATACCGATGGGCGAGCACGAGCGCCAGAAGCCCCAACGGCACGTTGACGAGAAAGATCGCCCGCCAACCGGGCCCGGCAATCAGCGCGCCGCCGAGCGACGGCCCGAGCGCTGTGCCGATGGCCGACATGGTGCCGAGCAAGCCCATGGCGCTGCCGGTCTTCTCCTTCGCCACCGTCTCGCCGACAAACGCCATGGTCAGCGCCATCATGATCGCAGCCCCGATGCCCTGCATCGCTCGCGCCGCGACGAGCAGCGGGAAAGCGGGCGTCAGGCCGCAAAGCACCGAGGCTGCGATAAAGAGCGCGATGCCGGCAAGCAGAAGCCGCCGCCGGCCGACGATATCGCCAAGCCGCCCGACGCTGACGATCAGCGTGGTGATGGCAAGCAGATAGGCAAGCACCACCCATTGCACCGCCTGGAACGAGACACCAAAAGCGTCCGCCAGCGCCGGAAGCGCCACATTGGCGCTGCTGGTGCCGAGCGAGGAGAGCAGCATCGACAGCGACAGGCTGGTGAGCACCCAGCGAACCGAGGCGGAGGCGGGAGCGTTTGCAGTCTTCGTCGCGCTCATCGGCCACACGCCGCGCGCGAGGTTTCGCGCCGATCTTTTGCAGCACGGGAAATCGCGGGGAAGCAAGGCGATAGCGCGCTTTCATGATTCAAAATATGCGGCAACGACTTCCGATCAGACAGGGAAATCGGGGCGGGCATCAGTGGGCATGGGATCATCGAAAAACCCTCCAAGGTCGGTTCTCCGAAAAATTAGACCTCGGCTTCATATGGCGGAAGCCGCAGCATTTGCACTTCATTCGTGCGTTTGACGCCACATCATGAGCCAACTGTGTTATGGATGGGCATGACCAGACCGGATCTCAACCTGCTCGTGACCCTCGACGTGCTGCTTGCGGAAGGCAGCGTCGCCCGCGCCGCCAGGCGCCTGCGGCTCAGCCCCTCGGCCATGAGCCGGGCGCTGGCAAGGCTGCGCGAGGCGGCCGGCGATCCGCTGCTGGTGCGCGCCGGCCGCGGCCTCGTTCCAACGCCGAGAGCGCTGGAACTGCGCGATCGCATCGGCCCCATCGTCGAAGCGGCCGAAGCCTGCCTTCGCCCGGCCGAGAGCCTGGACCTGAAGACGCTTTCCCGCACCTTCACGCTCAGGAACCGCGAGGGTTTCGTCGAGAATTTCGGCGCCGCGCTGATTGCCCGTGTGGCAAGCGAAGCACCTGGTGTACGCCTGCGCTTCGTGCAGAAGCTCGACCGGGAAAGCAGTCCGCTTCGCGAAGGAACCGTCGATCTCGAAACTGCCGTTGTCGGCGACATGACGGGCCCGGAGCTTCGCGCCCAGGCCCTCTTCCACGACCGTTTCGTCGCCGTGGTCCGCCCGGGCCATCCGCTGACATCAGGCGAAGTGACGCCCGCCCGCTACGCCGAAGGCCCCCACATCCATGTCTCGCGCCGCGGCAACGACGTCGGCCCGATCGACACTGCCCTCCAGGTCCTCGGCCTTAGCCGCAAGATCACCGCTTCCGTCGGCAGCTTCTCCGAGGCCCTGGCGCTTGTCCGCGCCACCGACCTCGTCGCCAGCGTGCCTGAGCGCTACACCGGAAGCCTGCGCGAAAACCTCGTCACCTTCCCTTTGCCCGTCGCCCTGCCCGAAATCACCATCTCGTTGCTCTGGCACCCCCGCCTCGACGCCGACCCGGCGCACCGCTGGTTGCGGGCCTGCGTGCGGGAGGTCTGCACCGTGTGACGCGCCGCGCGGCAAGAGGCCAGGCCCCCGAGCGCATACCGATGCGCCCCCAAGGACCTACGGTTGCCTGCAACAGGCCATCGGGGTATCAGCCCAATCCCGGCCGCAAATGCGCCGCCTCGCCAGCGCACCTCAAACCCGCACACAGGAGAACGCGATGTTCGACCACGTCAAATTCGGTGTCCGCGACTATGCGGCAAGCCTCGACTTCTACCTGAAGGCGCTCGAACCGCTCGGCGTTCCGGTGGTCGATCACGGCGCGCATGGCGTGGAGATGAGCACGGACGGCAAGTCGTCGCTGTGCCTCTACCAAACCGAGGAAACGCCGGCGCATCTTCACCTCGCCTTCATGGCCACGACCCGTGAGCAGGTCGACGCCTTCTACAGCGCAGCCCTTGCGGCCGGCGGCAGGGACAACGGCGCGCCGGGCCTGCGCCCGCGCTACCACGCCAACTACTACGCCGCCTTCGTTTTCGATCCGGATGGCCACAACATCGAGGCTGTCTGCCACGAGCCTGAGGCCTGATCCGACCAAGATCGCAGCAAGGAGCCGCCATCGATGCCCGGCAAGCGAGCTGGGCCTTGATGGCGACAGGCTGAAGTCTATGTCGCGTTGCGCCCCGCTTCAGGGCGGACGGCGCGACGCTCAAAACCAATAGCGTCTCATCCGCGCCAGGAATTCGACCGTCGTCACGGGAAAGCCTGAGCCACTGCCGATGACGGAATCGATGCCGCAACGGGGACAGATCGCCGTTGAGTCATCGTCGATCCATTCGTTTATCTCGGCCGCCGGAAAGATCTCGCAACAATAGAAGCATCCGCAGGACGGGCTCGCTTCGATTTCGGCTCGATGGTTGGCGCTATGCTTGTGCGCCTGAATGATTGTCTCGTCCATACCGCAATCATTGGCGCGCGCATAACCGGTTGTCCAGTGACCGCTGCACGCAACGCACGGGCGTGTAGGCCGCCTTGGTGACCTTTGGCAGCGAATGACGTGACGGCGCAGCCAACGCCTGGCGGAATGACAGAGGCGCTTCGAGCTACGTCCTCTTGAGGTTAAGCTGCCCCGCAGCGATCTTTAAATTGCTGCCTGTCTTTGTCCTAAAGTCGAGCGCGATTTGAGGAGACGGGCAGTCGGCTTCGATCGAACGGGGACCGGACAGGCACTGTCGGCTGATGGACGCAACGGTGCTCAAGGCGCCCGAGGGTTCGGCCGCTTGCTACTTGCCGACCTCGATCACGAGCGGGTAGCCCTCGTCATCCCACTCCAGAAATCCGCCGGCGAAATAGTAGACGCGGGTGTAGCCCCAGGCGATCGCCTTGGCCGACGCATAGGCGGCATGGGTGCAGTTTCTGCCCTGACAATAGAAGGCGACCTCGTCTGCCTTTCCCACCACCTTGGCGAGGCTTTCCTTCGATAGCGCGGTCAGCAGCGACAGATTGACGGCCTTGGGGAGATGGCCAATGTCATAGGTGAGCGGCGCCCGCACATCGATGAAGGTGACGCCGCGCGCAAGCAGCGCTTTCACTTCCGCAACGTCGACCTTTATCGTTCGCTCGACGCTGAGCTCGCCCTTCGTCAGCGAAATGAACTTGGCATAGTCGTCGAAGGCAAGGTCCGTGCCGGCCCCTTCCGGCAATCCGGCCTTGCGAAGTCCCTCCTGCAGCCGCGCGATATAGGGCCTGTGGTAGCTGAAGGCGCTGCCATACCAGTCATAGGCGCTTTCCTGGACGGTGAGTGGATCTCCCAGCGAGGACGTCGCCAGTTTGTTGTACTGGTCGACCAGCCTCTGAATGTCGCCCGTGCGACCGAGATGTCCATAGCTCGAAGTCAGCGTGGCGTAATCCCCCAAGAGTTCGGAGCTTTTCTCGAGCACCCGCTCGTAAGTGGCGGCGGCCTCGTCGTATTTGCCTTGAGAAAACAGCGAGACGGCGAGCATGCGCAGCGTTGCCCGCGTCGGGTGAGGATCGAACCGCATCGCCAGGCGCGCCTCCTGTTCCGCCTCCGTCGCGCGTCCCGTCGCATTGAGGATCCGCGCCATGCCGACATGGTTGTCGGGATCGTTGGGCGCAAGCGTCATCGCTCGGTCGATGGCGGCGAAGGCTTCGTCGTAACGCCCCTGCTGCGCAAGCACCTGCGCCGAGACGGCATAGGCAAGCGGCGTCGGCCTCTCCATCGCCTTTGCGAGATTTCTGGCGAGGTTCCTGGACGCGGCCTCCCTGCGGGAATAATCCCAGGAGAGGGTGCTCGCCCGCCAGTTTGCCGCCGCCAGCGACGCGTAGGCACGGCTATAGTGCGGGTCGAGCACGATCGCCTTCTGGAAAAATGCGGAAGCTGCGACCGTTTCCGCTTCGCTGTCGCGGCGAAGATGCTCCCAGCCGCGCAACAGGGTATCGTAGGCCTTCGGGTTCGTCGTTTCCGGCACCGCCGCCACGTTCTTTTCGGCACTCGTCAGCTTCACGGAGAGCGTCGAGACGATCTGTCCGATCACCTTGTCCTGCAGCCCGAACACGCCGCTCATTTCCCCATCATAGCGCTCGGCCCACAGGTGGTGCCCGTCGATCGCGTCGATCAATTGGGCATTGACCCGAACCTGGTTTCCCTCCCGACGGACACTCCCTTCGAGGATATAGTGGACGCCCAGTTCCGCCCCCACCTGCTGCGCCTTGGTGGGCTTGCCCTTGTAGGCAAAGGTCGAGTTGCGCGCGATGACGAAGATGCCCGACAGTTTCGACAGTTCGGTGATCAGGTCGTCGGTCATGCCGTCGGCGAAGTAGCTTTGCGCTGAATCGGAGCTGAGATTTTCGAAAGGCAGCACCGCGATCGAGGGCGTCTGCGGCAGCGGCAAGGCGGTCTGCGCAACGGACGCGGGCTCGACGCTCTCGCGCCTCTGCACCAGCCACGTCGCGGCAAGGCCGGTCGCAACGATCACGGCCAGCGCAGCCGCAATGCGCCAGCCGCGAAGGGTCTCGAAGGTGAAGCGCCGACTTTTGAGATCTCCGTCGAACTGCACCCGGTAGACGCGGACGGGCCGCTGGATGTTCTTCACGTGATGCTCGCCGATGAACTCCAGCGGCAGTTCGAACTTGCCCTGCAGGTGGTCGAAGGCGGTGCCGGAGACGAACAGGCCCCCTGGCTCGCACATCTGCTCGAGGCGGGCTGCGACGTTGACGCCGTCGCCGAGCAGATCATCCCCCTCGACGACGACATCGCCGAGGTTGATGCCCATGCGCAGCAGCAGCCGATGCTCGCGCGGGATATCCGCCTGGCGCGCCGCAACCCTGTTTTGCGACGCGACCGCACAGGCGACGGCATCGACGACGGAGCCGAATTCGACGATCGCACCGTCGCCCATCAGTTTGACGATGCGGCCGTGGTAGTCCTGCATGAGGGGATCGAAGATGTCGCAACGCCACGCCTTGATGGCTGCGAGCGTACGGGCCTCGTCGGCCTCCATCAGCCGCGAGTAGCCGACAACGTCGACGGCAAGAATGGCCACCAGCCGCCGTTCTGCGCGAACTGCTTCCATAGCCACCTCTCCCGACGGTGCAGCAGGCTCCGCAATTGCGTTGTCAGGGGCGGAAACGCATCCTCCTCGCCTCCGGATCCGTGCTTGCGTCCACGCGCACGCCTTGAGCGCGCGGGCCCGCTTTTCACCCCGCCCCCGCCTTCACCAGCCCCTCGCGCAGATGCTGCAGGTCCTCTTCCTGCGCATAGTGCATGGTCGCCAGAAAGGTCTCGATCTCGAAGCTCGGCGCCAGCGCCTTGACCTTGCCGATATGCGCGCCCGCCGCAATCGCATCACCGCGCCAGCCGTGGCAGGCGGCGACGAAGGCGTGCTGGGTCTCGTCCATCGAGGTCAGGTGCATGAAGGCCTCGATCGCCTCGCCATATCGGCGCGCGGCGAAATGCGCCTTGCCGAGGTGGCTCCAGAAGCGTTCCGGGTGGTGCGGGTTGAGGCGCATCGCCTTCAGGATCCATTCCGCTCCCTCCTCCGGCCGGCCGAGCCAGGTCAGGAGTTCGCCCTGCTGCACCACGACGAGGTCGTAATTGGGGTTGAGGAACAGCGCCCGCTCCTGGTGATAGCGCGCCGTCGTCAGTTCGTTGGTGTTGACGTTGACGGCGGCAAGGATTCGATGCACGTCGGCATCGTTGTCGTCCAGCGCAAGCGCCCGTTCGAGCTCGGCGTTGACCTCGGCCCAGGTCGCCTCCTTGTCGGCACACCAGCCGTAGACCCAGGATTGCCCGAGGATGCAGGCCCGCCAGGCATGCGCGTGGGCATAGCCGGGATCGAGCGAAACGGCACGGTCGATCAACGCCTGCGCCTGCCTGTTGTCGTCGGCACTGCTGCGGTGATGCAGCACCTTGGCGGCAAGCGCACATTCATAGGCCGCCATGTTGGCCGGCTTGGTGCGCGAAAGCTGGTCGCGCTGGGCGGCCTCCAGCCGACCGGGCACGGTCGCGGCGATCGCCGCCGTCACCTCGTCCTGAATGGCGAAGATGTCGTCGAGCTGCCGGTCGTATTTGTCGGCCCAGATGTGCGCGTCGTTGACCGCGTCGATCAACTGGACGGTGACGCGCACCCGCTCGCCGATCTTGCGCACGCTGCCTTCCACCAGATATTGCGCCCCGAGGCTGGCAGCCACCTCGCGCACGTTGACCGACTGGTTCTTGTAGACGAAGGAGGAGTTGCGCGAGATGACGAAGAGCTCATGCCTTCGCGAAAGCTCGGTGATGATGTCCTCGGTCAGCCCGTCGGCGAAGAACTCCTGGTCGGGATCGCCGCTCATATTGTCGAAGGGCAAGACGACGATCGTCGGTTTGCAGACGCCTTTTTTCGCTTCGCTCCCTCCCGTCGAGGCCGGAAGGTCCAGACCCTCGAGACCTACGCGGTAGAGGCGCACCGGCCGGCTGATGTTCTTCAGCGTCTTCTCTCCGAGATCTTCGATCGGCAATTCCAGCCGGTCGGCCACTTGCGTTGCCACCGCCGCCGTCACGCAGATGCCGCCGACTTCGGCCAGCTGCTCGGCGCGCGCGGCAATGTTGACGCCGTCGCCGAAGATGTCGTCGTCCTCGAAGATGATGTCGCCGAGATTGATGCCGATGCGGAATTCGATCCGCCGGTCCTCCGGCACATCGGAGTTCCGCCTCTTCATGCGCTGCTGGATCTCGACCGCGCATTTGACCGCATCGGTCACGCTCTGGAATTCCACCAGCAGCCCGTCGCCGGTGGTCTTGATCAGCCGCCCCTTGTTTTTGGCGATCGCGGGATCGATGAGCTCGATGCGGTGGGTGCGGAGCCGCGCAAGCGTGCCCGCTTCGTCGGCCTCCATCAGCCTGGAGTAGCCGGCCATATCGGCCGCCAGCACTGCGGCTAATCTCTGCTCCATGGGCTTGCCAAACACGTTGAAAAGCGGCCCGTTCCGGATTTCCGGACCTAAGAGATATCCGATCCGATATTATCGCAGCCTGAAACGATCTCCTACCTAAATTAGCAAATGCAAAAACCAAAAGGGGGCGCACATGCGCCGGCGCTCGGCAGCGGGCGGTCCCGCAGGCCTTGGCGCATTCCTGCTTGACAATACTTGCCTTAGGCAACTAATTATCTGATCAAGGCAAATTCATAAAGGCATCCCATGTCTCCGCAGCAAATCGATGACCGCGCCCAGACGGTGCGGCGCTTCAACCGCTTTTACACCCGACTGATGGGCCTGCTGCACGAGCATCTGCTCGCCAGCGCCTTCTCGCTGACCGAAGTCCGGATTCTCTATGAGTTGGCGCATCGCTCCGGTCTGACGGGGAGCGACCTTTGCCGCGAACTCGGCCTCGATGCGGGATATCTCAGCCGCGTCATTACCGGCTTCGAGAAGAAGGGGCTGATCGAAAAGACCCGTTCGCCGGCCGACGGCCGGGTCACGCAACTCGAGCTGACGGACGCGGGGCGCGCGATCTTCCAGCCCCTGGAGGATGCATCACAGCGCGAAGTCGTCGCCATGCTGGAAAAGCTTTCGGTGCCGGAACAGAAGCAGCTGGTGGGCGCCATGGGCGAGATCGAAAGCCTGCTTGCCGAGGAGCGCACGCCGGGCTTCATCCTGCGCGATCCGCAGCCGGGCGACATGGGCTGGGTGATCCACCGGCAGGGCGCGCTCTATGCGCAGGAATATGGCTGGACCACCGCGTTCGAAGCGCTGGTCGCCGAGATCGTCGTCAAATACATGCACGACTACGATCCGAAGTCGGATCGATGCTGGATCGCCGAAAAAGACGGCAAGGTCGTCGGCTCGGTATTTCTCGTCCGCCACGATGAAACGACGGCGAAGCTGCGCCTGCTCTATGTCGAGCCCACCGCCCGGGGCCTCGGCATCGGCCGTCGGCTGGTCGAGGAATGCATGCGCCACGCCCGCCTTCTGGGCTACCACCGCATGATCCTGTGGACCAATGCCGGCCTCGACGCCGCCCGCCACATCTACGAGAAGGCCGGCTTCGCGCTGATCGAGGAAGAACAACACCACAGCTTCGGCAAGGATCTCACCGGCCAGATTTTCGCGCGGGACCTGTAGGAACGGCAGGCACGCCATCCGCTGGAAGATCGAGAAGGCCATTAAGGGGCGTCTTCTGCTGGCCTCGCAGGAAAGCGGCGGTCCGCCGGTCACGCCCCCCCGACGACGTCGGGCTTCGGCACCAGGCTTATCGAATTCTCCGTGAGAAGCGAATTGGGCGCGCGCGTGGAACTGAACTATGCACCAAAGGGTTTGGCAGTAGAGATCGCTACGCCCCTGTCACCGGTCTCCAAAGACAGAGACTGGTTTCATGTCCAAGTCCGTGCTTCTCGTCGAGGATGAGTTCCTGATCGCCATGGACCTCGAGCTGCTGCTGGAAAGGCACGGCTGGCATGTCTTGGGACCCGCCGCGACGGTAAAGCAGGCCCTGCAGCTCTTGCGAAGCGCCGAGCCGGCGGTGGCCATTCTGGACGTTACCCTGAAAGACGGCACCGTGACGCCGGTGGCGGAGGCGCTTCGGGCGCAGAGCGTGCCCTTCGTGCTTGCCAGCGCCTATGAAAAACCGGAGCAGGTCGGCGGAGAGGTTCTGGCGGGGGCAGTCAATGTCGGCAAGCCAGCGGATACGCGGGCGTTGCTGAGCGCTCTGGAGCAGGCGATGCAAACGTGATGCTTCCGCAGTCCGCGCCTGCCTTTGGCCGATAGCCCTCCAACCGCGAAGAAACGTCGATCCACCGCGGCGGCCACTGGAAAAGCCCGGGAGCCGACCGAGGTGCCGCGCTGGTGCTTTCACTCGGTAGCGGACGCCAGTTGCCGGCCGGTCGATATGCCGGTGACGAGGCTGAACGTCCCTTCGCCGAGACGATAAAATCCATCCTGCGGCACCGGCAGCTCCAGCATTTCCCGCCTGGAGAGGCCGGCATAGACGCCGCGCAGCAACCGGCCGAACAGCCCATGGGAAATCGCGACCGTCGGCCGCCGGATATCCGCAAGCCAGCTTTCCGCCCGCGCACAGGCGGCATCGAAACTCTCCCCATCCGGCGAACGGAAATACCAGTCGAAGACATCGGAACCATCGAGTTTGCCCGGATACTCCATGTCGATCTCGAACTTGGTCATGCCATCCCAGCAGCCGACCGAAACCTCCATCAACCGCGCATCCTCGCGGCTCGCAAGCGGCAGCACCCGCTGCACCCTTTCGGCGGTTTCGCGGGTCCGTCCGAGCGGGCTGACATGCATCTCGAACGACGGCACATCATCACCAATCTCGGCGCGAAGGAGGTTGGCGACAGCATCAGCCTGCTCGGCGCCAAGCCTCGTCAGCGGCGAATCCAGCTGCCCCTGGAACCGACCGAGCGTGTTCCAGACGGTTTCGCCATGGCGGAGAAGATAGATCAAGAGATGGCCTTTCCATGAGCCTGCGGCTGGCGCAGGCAGCTAGATCAGGTCGCCAAGACAATGTCGAGCACTGAGCTTGCGCTCCCGTCAGGCGATACGACGCTTTTCCAGGCCACCCCTCTCGCACAACACAAAGGATCGTGTTCAGTTTCAGCCGCAATCAAGGAAGGCATCGATGTCGCAACGGTACATATGGACGTTAGCTGCTCACATTGGGCGCAAGCTCCAGCGTGCCTCTTCCGGCGTCCGCTGAGCCGGAAATGGCGGCGAACTGTGCGCTTCTCCGCCATGAAGACGTCGCGGGTATCGCTGCTACGGTCTATCGATATGAGCGACAGATCCAAAAGGACTATAATGTCCGTGTCGAAATGTGGATTTCCAAGGAAACCGGGTTGCCGCTAAAATCCCATTTCAGGGCGCTGCCTCTCGATAACATCTCTGAGCGCCGTCTGACCTACACCTACGGCGATGACGTAAAGGCACCGATTTGAGACGGCAAAGCTCCAGCGGGAGGATCGTGAAGGTTGCCAAAACAATCGTTCACGATATCGCCTTTATCATCATCGCGTACATCGTGTTTCAGGCGGTTATGGCACTTGCGATCGTGCCGTCATTGCTTTGGGCTCAATGGACGAAGTGAAGCGCTTCCCCTTCAATCCACCGGATCCAAGATATCCGGCGTATCGTTCTTCGGCGAGCCGACCTTGCTGCCGATCTTCCACATCGTCATGAGCTCAGGCGGAAACGGCTTCATCAGGTCAGGCGCTTCCGGCTCCGGCGAAAGCCAGCGCTCGTAATCGTCGGGATGCAGGATGACAGGCATGCGGTCGTGGATGTCGGCCATCATCGCGTTGGCGTCGGTGGTGACGATCGCAAAGGTGCGGATATCCTCGTCGGTATCGGGGTTGCGCCAGCTCTCCCAGATGCCGGCAAGGCAGAAGGGTTCGCCGGTCTTCATCGCGATCGCGTAGGGCTGCTTGTTCTTGCCGGTGCCGTGAATGTCCTTCCACTCGAAGAAGCCGTCGATCGGCACAAGGCAACGCCGGCGCTGGTAGGACGAGCGGAATTTCGTCGCGATCGTGTCGCTCCTGACATTGACGAGCGGCCTGCCCGCCTTCGGGTCCTTGGTCCAGCTCGGGATCAGTCCCCAGCGCGCCGAGACGAAGACCGGGCCGAAGAGATCGGGATCGCGGATCACGTCGCGGATGATGATCGGGTAGATCAGCGTCGGCGCGCCGTTATAGCGCGGAAACTGGTTGGCGATCGCTTCGACGCCGCCGCGCTCCGCAAAGCCGAAGGCGCGCAGCAGCCCCTCCAGATTGGTCTTCAGATAGACGCGTCCGCACATGGTGGCTCCTTCACCCACAGCTGCCAGGCATAGGTATGGCTCCGCCGGAATGCGTCAACACCGACACTTTGCAAGTACCGCTTTGCTGGCGCTACGGCGTCTTCTCGACGTCAGGCAGTTTCCAGGTCTTGTCGAACAGCGGCTTTTGCGGCCCGTAGAGCCGGAAGAGCAGTTCGAACTTGCGGGCGCGATCAACCGGCACGAAGTTCGCCTCCTTGCCCGCAGGCGCCTTGGCGCCGAAATAGACGTCGACCGAGCCGTCGGCATTTTTCTTCACCCCCTCGCCGATCGAGGCGACGCTCGCCTTGTCCATGTTGCGGATCAGCGCATGGGTCTCGCGGTCGTAAGCGGTCACCGACCAGTATTGCTCGACCGGTGCATCCTTCGGCACGACGAGGCGATAATTGGCGCCGCCATCGAAGGCATTGCCGTCCTTGTCCTTGTTGGCCATCAGGTAAAACTGCGCCGTGCCCAGCCGCTTGATGCCGGTGAAGCCGAGCGTATAGGTCACGCCACGGGCATCGACCGGATAGAGACCGGGATCGGCAAAGGCGTCCGAGGCGGCCTTCACCATTTCCGGCAGCGCGGCGGGAAACCAGCGGATGCCTTCGTTGATCACGGGAAAACCGGCGTCATAGCGCGCCGAAAGCTCGGCCCTGGCTTCGGCCGCCGCCTTGTCGAGCAGCGCCTTGGTTTCGACGCTTGGCTCGTAGGGTTTGCCCTTCTCGATGCCGAGCGTCTTCAACTGGTCGATCATCACCCGGTCACGCTCGAGCCAAGGCTCGGTCTGGACGACCCGGTTGAGGTTGTCGAAGAAGCTGGCGTCGAAGCGGATGGTGCTGTCGAACAGCACGTCATAGGCATCGGTGAAGATCGTTTCCGGCGGCTTGTCGGTCACGGGCATCGGGTAGATCTTGACCCTCTTGCCATAGGCGACCGACTTTTCGATATCGGCGTCGCCGTGGCTCTCCAGGTTGGAGCGCAGCAGCGCGAAGCCGGTGAACGTATCCGAGCGCAGCGGGATGACGCCCTCCGGCACCTCGCCCATATAGTCCGGCGGCAGGATCAGATACTTGCCGCCCTTGCCCTCGTCGGCGCCATGCGGGCCGGCATCTTCGAGCGGCATCTGCCAGGCATTGACGATGTTGCCGGCGATCGATCCGCCCTCGGCCGGCGGGATCTCGATGACGATGGGCCCGTCCTTCACGTTCCAGAACGACATGAAGTAGATCGCGTCCGGGTTCGGCGTCAGCGTCTGGTTCTTCCAGTTGACCGGCTTCGACCAGTAGACGATCTCGTTGACCTTGGCCTTCGTCGTCGAAAGCATCGTCTGCAGCATCAGGTCGGCATTGACCGCCGGTATGCCCCAGATCACCGCCTCCGTCGCCCGGCGCTCGATCGCGCGGTTCTGGAGTTCGGCCGGCAACATATCCTGCGCCGCGACGTTCGTCGCGCCGGCCAGAAGCACCACGCCTGTGAGTATAAATCGCAGCATGCCGAATCTCCCTCATACGCCGCGGCCGGCGGCCTTGAAATCTCTCGACCGCCGCTGCCTCGCAAACTCCATTGCGGGCCACCAATGCGAAATTTAGTGCGAATGCATGCCGAGCAGTAGACCCGTTGCGTGCGACGCGCGGAAGTACGTTACGGTTACAGCCGCAAACACAAACGGCGGCGATCGGCCGGCGCATCACCGCATCCTCATCCCCTTTGAAAAACACCGCGTCACTTGACATCGGACCAAAATAGGTAGATCGGTCTACCTAATAGATTGGAGAAAGCGATGAGCGACAAGGCGCCGGCGCGCGAGCGGCTTTTGAAGGCGGCAGCCGAACTGTTCTACCGGGATGGGGTCGGTGCCACGGGCATCGATGCGATCACCGCGCATGCGGGCGTCGCCAAGATGAGCCTCTACAACAACTTCTCGTCCAAGACCGATCTGGTGAACGCCTATATCGAGGCGCGCCACCGGGAATGGCAGGAGCTTTACCGCGAGCGCCTGGCCCATGCGGCAACGCCGAGAGACCGTGTGCTGGCGATCTTCGACAGCTATGTCGACCACGCTGAAATGGCCTATTCCTGGGGCTTCCGCGGCTGCGGCCTCCTGAATGCCGCAGCCGAGCTTTCGGTCGGCGATCCCGCCCGCGACATCGTCGCCTCGCAGAAGGACGAGGTGGAAACGCTCTTCAAGCAATATCTCGCCGAGATGAAGCCCGACGCGGGTGCCGCCATCGACGAGACGGCGGAGCACCTCTCCTTCCTGCTCGAAGGCGCGATGTCGCGTGCCGGGCTCGACGGACATGACGCACGGCTGAAGACCGCGCGCCGGATCGCCATCTCGATCATGGACCAGCTATGACCTCCCGAAATTCCGCTTCTCTCGTCGGCTTTGCCTGCGTGCTCACCGCCTCCGCGCTCTGGGGCACGACCGGCACCACCGCCACCTTTGCTCCAGGGGTCAGCCCGCTTGGCATCGGCGCCGTCGCCATGGGCCTCGGCGGCCTGCTCCTGGCGCTGACGGCGCTGCATTCGATCGTCAAAAGCAGGGCGAAGATCGCCGCGCAGTGGCCGATGCTGATCCTCGGCTCGCTCTCGGTCGCGATCTATCCGCTCGCCTTCTACTCTTCCATGCATCTCGCCGGCGTCGCCATTGGCACCGTCATCTCCATCGGCTCGGCGCCACTCGCCGCTTCGCTGATCGAGCGCATCTTCGACGGTCAGAAGCTCACCACTCGCTGGTTGCTGGGTGCCGCCGCCGGCCTTGGCGGCGCCGTGCTTCTCACCTTTTCGGAAAGCCACGGCAGCGCCGGTGCTGCCGACGCGACGGCCGTCCTCTACGGCATCCTGCTCGGCCTCGTCTCCGGCCTGCTCTACGCGCTCTATTCCTGGGTCGCGCGGCGGCTGATGCAGGCGGGCATTCCGCCACGCGCCGCCATGGGCTCGATCTTCGGTGTCGGCGGCACTCTGCTGTTGCCGGTGCTCGCCTTCACCGGCGCGCCGCTTTTAGCGTCGTGGACCAATGTCGCCGTCGGTATCTACATGGCGCTGGTGCCGGTGCTGGTCGCCTACGTGCTCTTCGCCTATGGCCTCGCCCGCGTGTCGGCCACCATGGCGACCACGCTGTCGCTGCTTGAACCGGTCATCGCCGCCGTGCTTGCCGTCGTCATCGTCGGCGAGCGCCTGCCGGCCGAGGGCTGGGCGGGCATCGGGCTGATCGTCGGCTCGCTCTTCATCCTTACCCTGCCGATGCCGGGCCGGCGCCGCCGCGCCGAACGCCCGCGATCCGCCGCCGCCATCGACGCGGCCCTCCCCAGCCGCTAGAGCCGGAACCCTTGATATGAGCGACGTCGCTGCGCTGCCTTCCCGCCAGCCAAACCGGATGTGGGCCGTCGTCATCCTGATCCTGCTTGAGGCCGCGCTGGTGATCTCCTGGAGCGCCGGCTTCGTCGGCATCCGCTTCGCCATCGATCACGCGCCGCTCTTCCTGATCCTCTTCTGGCGCAGCCTCGTCTCCGGTCTCATACTGCTGCCCTTCGCCCTGACGGTCGGGCCAAAGATCTGGTTGCAGGACGCCGTGCCGCAGATGCTCTTCGGCGCGCTTGCCATGTCCGGCTATCTCGCGGGCTTTGCGCTGGCGATCTCCTATGGCGTGCCCACTGGCCTCGTGGCGCTGATCACCGACATGCTGCCGCTTGCCGTCGCCATCCTCTCCTGGCCGGTCCTCGGCCAGGCCTTGACCGCCCGCCAATGGCTCGGCTCCTTCATCGGGCTGACCGGTGTCTTGATCGCCTCCGGCTGGTCGCTCGATATCGGCAACGTTCCGCTCTGGGCCTATGGCCTGCCGGTTCTCGGCACCCTGTCGCTGGCGCTGGCGACCCTGCTGCAGAAGCGCAGCCCAGCGGGCGCCATGCCGGTGCATCAAAGCCTCTCGATCCAGTGCCTGTCGGCGGCAGCGATCTTCGCGCTCTTTGCCTGGCATGAGGGCAGCGTTCTGCCGGTGCTCGATCCGGGCTTTGTCGGCGGTATCCTCTGGCTCGTTTTCGTCGCCACCTTCGGCGCCTGGAGCCTCTATTATCTGGCGCTGAAAAAATCCTCGCCCGCCCGCGTCACCGCCATCCTCTATTTGAGCCCGCCCGTGACGATGATCTGGGCCTTTATCATGTTCGGCGAGCCCCTCTCCTGGGCCATGGCCGCCGGCCTCGTCGTCTCGCTCATCGGCATCGTCATCGTCGCGAGGGCACGGCAGCCGGCCCGGGGGCAAAGTCCGGAGCACGTCTAGGAAAGCCATCCACTGACCGCTTGCATCTTGTGGTGGTGTCTGCGACAGCTTCGCCCAAACCACCGGGGGACAGCGACCATGAGCTTTTCCGAAGTCAAACCACGTCACGTGCTCTGCCTGCTCGGCGGAGAACGCCCCTTCTCCGACCTTTGCGAGATGATCCAGTCGGCGATCGAGAGTCTCGCGCCAGGCTTCGAGATCGACGACACCTTTTCCGAGGACGCCCCGGACGACCGCATGCCGATGTCCTTCGAGGTCTGCCGGGATCGCGTCAAGAAGGGTGCCTGGACCGAAGCCGACGAAGAGGCCGTCAGCGACCATCGCTCGGTCATCTATGTGCTCGGCCCGCCGATGACGGCAGAGGATGCGGTCAAACATTCAGCCATCGCACTTCGGCTGGTCGCCCACACCCTCGATAACGGCATCGTCGCCGCCAAGGGCGAGAGCGCCGGCGTCGCCCACGGCGTTGAGAGGTGGAAAGAGCTTGCTCGCGACGCCGAAGGCCAAACAGGCGCTGCACTTGCCCACCCCTGCCGCCTCGCCTTTGCCAAGCGGCCGATCGGCACCGACGAACATCTCTACAGCATCGGCTTCCATCTGGTCGGGATACCCGAAGTCTACGCGCCGAAAACCCTCTCCGACGACGAACTGGCCTTGAGCGCGTTGATCGACACCGTTGCCGACGAAGTCTTCAGCGACGGCGTCGAGACGGTGCTGAAGCACCGCGGCGCCCAATTGCTGCCCGTCGACGCCTATGACGAGGACGAGTTCAAGTACAATCCCTTTGGGGCCATCCATCTGGCGTCATAGATTCGAACCGCCCCAGCAATGAAGGTACTTATGCCAGCGTCAGATCGCGAGAAACGACTGCTCCTCAGCGTGCAACGCGCCTTGCTCGGAACAGTCCCGCCGACGATATCGGCCGTAACGTGCGGCTGGAACAACGACAATATCGTCCTCGAGTTCTTAGTAGACTCAGCTTTTGACGATGAAGATCGAGAACGTTGTGAAGTTGTTGCAACTGAGGTGGTCGCGGATTTCAGCTATGAAACGATAACGTCTGTCTTCACGGTACAAGCTTCCGGCGGACCGAAGACCCCAGTCGAAGAGCGGTGGTGGGCATACCGGCGATCTTAGCCGAATGCGCTGACAACAGGAGTGGCACCTCGTCAGGCAAGCCTCTGTCGCTTGGCACTTTTAGGCGTGAGCTAGAGGTACCGCTTGCATCGTACTTCGATTCGTAATAATTGAAGTTACATGAAAAAAGACAGCCGCCTTTCCTCCGTCCTGCACGCGCTCCTGCACATGGCCGAGCGCGGCGAGCCCTTGACCTCGGACGAGCTTGCCATGTGCATGCGCACCAATCCGGTGGTCGTACGCCGCACCATGGGTTTCCTGCGCGATGCCGGCATCGTTTCCTCCGCTCGCGGCCATGCGGGCGGCTGGGCGATCACTGCCGATCTCAAGACCGTGACGCTCAGGCAGTTGCACGAAACACTCGGCGAACCCGCGATCTTTGCCATCGGCAACCGGCAGGAAATGCCGGAATGCCTCGTCGAACAGGCGGTCAACGCCGCCCTCGATACCGCCTTTGCGGAGGCCGAGGCGCTGCTGCTCGACCGGTTCGCCCACGTGACCCTTGCCGACCTCGCCGAGGACTTTGCCCGACGGCACCGGCTCCGATCGCACTGACAGCAGCCGATCGATCCGTCCTGACGTGATCGATCCCGACACATCCGATTACACCGGGACCGCATAAGCGGTTTCCGGCCGGAACCCTATTGCCCAAAGCCCGGGTCGAGACACTGGTTCAAGAAACCGGTGGGCTGGCCTGCGCCCAACCGAAAGGAAGACCCATGCAACAGGACGTCATCATCATCGGCGGCAGTTATGCCGGCGTGGCCGCCGCCCTCCAGCTTCTGCGCGCCCGCCGGCGCGTGACGATCATCGACGAGGGCATTCGCCGCAACCGTTTCGCCAGCCATTCCCATGGCTTCCTCGGTCAGGACGGCATCGACCCGTCAGAGATTGCCGCAACCGCGCGGGCGCAGCTCTCCAAATACCCCACGCTCACCTGGATCGACGGCCGTGCCGAGAAAGCCAGCGGCAAGCAGGATGCCTTCTTCGTTACCACCGCTGACGGCGCCTCCTTCGAAGGCCGGCGCCTGCTCTTTGCAACCGGCGTCAAGGACGGCCTGCCGCAGATCGAGGGGCTGACCGAGCGCTGGGGCAAGAGCGCCTTCCATTGCCCCTATTGCCACGGCTACGAGCTGAACCAGGGCGAGATCGCCGTCATCGCGGCAAGCCCCATGTCGATCCACCAGGCGCAGCTCATTCCGGAATGGGGCAAGGTGACCTTCTTCACCAATGGCGCCATCACCCTCGACGCCGAAGGCCGTGCCGATCTCGTCAGGCGCGGCGTAACCATCGACGAAACCCCGGTCGCACGGCTCGAAGGCCATGCCGACGTCGTGCTGACGGATGGCCGCCGCCTGCCCTTCGCAGGCCTTTTCGTCGCCACCCGCACCACGCCCTCATGCGACATCGCCGAGCGCTTCGGCTGCGAGATCGAGGAGACCCCGATGGGCCTGCAGATCCGGGCGACGGCCGCCAAGGAAACCACCATTCCCGGCGCCTATGCCTGCGGCGACGTCGGCCGCGTTCCCCACTCCGTCTCGCTTGCCGTCGGCGACGGCGCCTGGGCCGGCGCGCAACTGCACCGCTCGCTGGTGTTCGGATAGAAGGCACACCGAGCAAGGACGCTGGCATGAAGGAATACCGAACGGACGCAACCGCATTGCGCCGTTCGGCTTCCAGCCTTGCCAAATCGACGGCCTCTGTGCTTCGTTCGCTGCAAACGCGAGTTGGAGCCGCCATCGATGCCCATTGCCCTCACCTGCTTTCAGGGTCGCGCCGGCGATCACAACGACCTCGGCATTCCCGGCGCGAAGTCCGTTGCCGCCCATCTCGCCCGAAAACTCGGCCTCGAAACGGTCACGGTCGGAGATCCGGAACCGGCGCTGAACGGCCACTGGGCGGTCGAGCTCGAAGCCGCGATGCCGGCTCTGAAGCGCATGCGAGATCGCTTCGATGTGGTCTACGCCGAGGGATCGTTTTCGCTGGCAGCGACCAGCCGCTGTGCCGTCTCGCTCGCAACCCTGCCTGCCCTTGCGAGGCACCACGGCAATGCGGTCGTCGTCTGGTTCGACGCCCATGCCGACCTCAATACGCCCGAGGCCAGCAGCACCGGCTATCTCGGCGGGCTGGCGCTGTCCGGGCCCTGCGGCCTCTGGCAGTCCGGTCTGGGCGGCGGGCTTTCCATCGAAAATATCGTGCTCGTCGGCCAGCGCGACCTCGATCCCTTCGAGGCCGAACTCATCGAGGCGAAGCGCATTCCGCATATTCGTCCCGGTGCCAATCTCCCGCGAAGGCTGGCCGAAGCCGTCGCCGGCCGACCGGTCTATATCCACCTCGACTGCGACGTGCTGAACCCCGGCATCGTGCCCACCGACTACCAGCATGAAAACGGGCTGTCGCTCGATGACCTGCGTGCAGCCTGTGCGGTCCTTGCCAGGAGCGAAGTCGTCGGGCTTGAAATCGCCGAGTTTCAGAATGTTTGGGAGGAAGGCGGCGATCCGGTTTCGCCCGAACCGCTGATCGAGGCGCTGGAACCGCTTTTGCAGAAGCTGCGCCGCTGACCCGACCAGAGCCTGCCGGCAGGTTTGCCTAACCGCAGGGGGCCTAGCCGGCCAATCCATCGCCGGACCCCGCATTGCGCTAGGTCGGTTTGGGCGTAGCATGGATATCCCGCTCGCCTTCGGTATCGGCTACCATGAAGCTCGGATCGATCCTTCTTGCCTACGTCTGCCTTTTCTGCGGGAGTGCTTCCGCCGAACCGCTCCGGGTCGATCTCGAGCTGGTGCTCGCCGTCGACGTTTCCTATTCCATGGAACTCGACGAGCAGCGGCTGCAGCGGCAGGGCTATGTCGCGGCCTTCCTGGAGCCCGCCCTCATCGAGGCGATCGAGAATGGTCCCGTCGGCCGCATCGCCGTCACCTATGTCGAATGGGGCGGCTCGGCGGTGCAGGTCACGCCCTGGACGCTGATCGACGGCCGCGGCACGGCCTCGCAATATTCCGAGCTGCTGCGGCGGCAGCCGATCCGGCGGATCGCCTTCACCTCGATCTCCAACACGCTGGCCTTCACCCGACGGCTGTTCGACTACAGCCCCTTTGAGGGCAGCCGCCGCGTCATCGACATCTCGGGCGACGGTCCCAACAATTCCGGCGTCCCCGCCCCTGTCGCCCGCAATTCCACCGTTGCCCGCGGCATCACCATCGACGGCCTGCCGATCATGCTGAAGACGCACGCCGCCTCGGACTCCGCCGCGATCCCCGATCTCGACGCCTATTACCGCGAATGCGTGATCGGCGGCGACGGCGCCTTTCTGGTGGAGGTGACGGACAGCGGCGAGTTCGCCCGCGCCATCCTGCGCAAGCTGATCATCGAAATCTCCGGCCTGGAGATAAGCCGTCTGTCGCCCGAAACGGTGCGCGCAGCCCGGTTCGGTGAGGGCTACAATTGCTTCATCGGCGAAGAAATGCAGGAGCGGATGATCGGGCGGTAGGGCAGGTCTGCCGCCCCATCCACAGCCGACAACGAAGAAGCCGTTGACTCTAATTAGGCGCCTTATTATCTGTCGCCTTATGACAATGCTGGAACAAAAACACCGGGCCATGTTGCAGGAAGCCGAGCGTCGTGCGGTCGCCGAGACCGGCAACATGCGCGCCTGCTTCGAACTGCTGGCGCTGTCAGGCGCGATCGACCGGGATTGCGCCACAAGACTGGCGCCCCACCGGCTTTCGGAAGGCAAGTTCGTTATCCTCTTCCTGCTCAACGATCAACCCGAGGGCCTGTCACCGCATGAGCTTGCCGATCGCGCCGGCGTGACGCGCGCCACCATCACCGGGCTCCTCGACGGCCTGGAGCGCGATCGCTTCGTCGAGCGCCGCTCGGGCCTTAATGACCGGCGCAAGATCGCGGTAATGCTCACCGAAACCGGCCGCAGGACTGCCCGCGATCTGCTGGGCGAACACAGCGCCTGGATCGCCTCGCTGTTTGCCGGTTTCAGCGCCGATGAACACCAGACGTTCCAACGGCTGCTCAAGCGCATCTGGCAAAATCTGGAGACCGGCGCCACGCCCAAGAACACGCCGGAAACACAGACGTGAGCGAGAGCAAGAAACGCGGCGCCAGCGGCATTGGCGCCGAGCGCCTGGCGCAGCTGAACGCCGGAGCGCAAGCCATCACCTTGACCGAATGCCTCGCGGTCGACTTCGCAGCGCTGATGGGCAACATCCTGCCCGGCATCGACGACGATGCCCTTGCCGAGATGACATCGGCCGCGTCGGCCGGCATCTCCCGGCGCATGCCGCTTGCCGCCCGGCTGATCGGAGAGGGCCTCGGCCCCTCGACTTTCGAGACGCTCAAGCAGCATTCCTCGGACACGGTGCGCGGCTGGGCCTGTTTCATGGTGGCGGCCAGAGAAAACATGACCCTCGCCGAGCGGCTGGCCGCGATCCGGCCGCTGGCCGACGATAGCCATTTCGGTGTTCGCGAATGGGCCTGGATCGCCGTTCGCCCGCATCTCGCGGCCGATCTGGATCAAGCGATCGCCCTGCTGGCGGCAGAGTGGACATCAGATCCATCCGAGCGCATCCGCCGTTTCGCCTCGGAATCCATCCGCCCGCGCGGCGTGTGGTGCGCCCATCTCTCAGTGCTCAAGAAAGAACCCGAACGCGCGCTGCCCGTGCTCGAGCCGTTGCGCGCCGATCCCTCACCTTACGTGCAGGATTCGGTCGGCAACTGGCTGAACGATGCGGCCAAGGATCGGCCCGAGTGGGTCCAGGCGCTGGCGGCACGCTGGTCCGCCGAAAGCTCAGGACCCGCGACATCGCGCATCTGTCGCCGCGCGCTTCGATCCATCCCCACCAGATCCAGTTCCGGAAACGCTTGAGAGCGCCCGGAATGGCATAACCTCAGACTGACAACAAGAAAGCAGACTATGCCTCACTACCTGACCGAACTTTACAGCGCCAAGCCGGCGTGGCTCGCCCTTCCCCGTCAGGGGCGCCAGCAGTTCCTGGCCGCGATCGGCTCCGCCATGCCGGGCCTGTCGGCGCTCGGCGTCGAGCTCATCACCTTCGGCAAGGTCGACCAGTCGAAGCTGCATGCGGCATCGCAGACCTTCTTCGCCGTCTGGCGCTGCCCGGACGCGACAGCACTCGAAGCCCTCGTCGCCGGCATCGCCCAATCCGGCTGGCACGAATATTTCGACACGATCAACGCCGCCGGTCGGGGCACCGACCTCGCCGGCCACCTCGCCGAGCTCGGCGCGGCCGCCTGAGCCCCACGCTATCCAGCCCCTCAGGTCACGCTCGACTTGGGGGGCTGTAGAACACGATCTCCGGATCGTTCTCGTCGAGATTGTCGATGTAGCCGCTCGGCCGGAACCCCGCCTTGACCAACAGGTCCTGCATCGGACGGTTCGACATGTTGGTCGAGCTGAAGAGTTTCGCGCCCGACGACATGGATTGAAAGTGGGCGATCAGCGTCCCAGCCAGACCACGCCGGCGCCAGGACGTCCCCACCATCAGCATTTCGATGAAGGCCTGGCCAAAGAAGTGGTGGGTCAGCACGCCATAGGCGGCAGCCTCCCCCTCGATCTCGATGAGATGGCAGCAGCCCTGCTGGATCCAGTCGGCAATGTCGGCGCGTCGCTTCAGATCGTCGGCCGCAACGCTGTCGATCGCGCAAAGCGCCGGATGGTCGTCCTTGACCGCAGGTCGAATTCGCATGGTTCAGCTCCCGGCAGATTTGGCGGGAAACTAGGATGTGGTGTCGCTGGGCGCAATCGCGAAAGCGCTATCTCAACTGCCCCTCTCACGGCGGCAAGACGAAGTCGCGATCGGACCTCACGGCGACGGCGCGGCGCCTGAAAGTCCCCGCCGCGTCCACTGAAAATCCACGACGTCTGCCGTTATGTACCGGATCGCTCACTGCCCGAGCCCGATGTTCTTCGCCGGGTATTTCTTGAAGGTGGCGGCATGCGCCTTCATCTCGGCCAGCATCGAGGCGAGGAAGGCGTTCATTCGGTGGCCGACGGGATATTCCTCCTTCGGATCGATGTAGAGATTGAACAGCCAGGGCGCGAGGCCGACGTCGCTCACCGTCGTCATGTCGATGTTCAGCCACTGGGCCTTGGTTTCCACCACCTTCACGTGGATCTTGTACTCGTACATGCGCATCGCCATCAGGTTCTGCTCGTTCCAGACGAACACCTTCTCGCGGTTCGAACGGCCGTCATCGGCAAGCAGGAACGAGGTCTGGTCGATGCCGTCGATGTAGCGGTCGACCGGCACCTTGTCTCTGATGCCGCCAAGGCTCAGCGACGTGTTGAAGAGGTCCATCAGGTCGAAGAGCTCGTCGCTTTCGCGGCCGGGCTTGATCATGCCCTTCCAGTAGGCGATCGCCGGGATGCGGATGCCGCCCTCCCAGGCCGATCCCTTGGCGCCGCGAAACGGCGTATAGCCGCTGTCCGGCCAGCTATCGAGCTGCGGGCCGTTGTCGGAGGTGACGAAGATGAAGGTATTGTCGAGGACGCCGGCCTGATCGAGCGCATCGACGATCTCGCCGATATAGGCATCCACCTCCACCACGTCGTCCTTGTAGGGGTACTTGCTGCCGCTCTTGCCTTCGAAGGCCTTGGAGGCGAAATTGTCGGCGTGCACTTTCATGAAGCAGTGTTCGAGGAAGAACGGCGCCGTTCCCGACGCAAGCTCCTTGATCTTCTTCACCGTGAATTCCTTGAGCATCCGATCGCCTTCGGCCATCTTCTCGATGCTGTCGATCTCTTCGACCTTCTTGACTGGCCCGCCCTTTACCGCCTGTACCAGCGCCGTGCTCGATCCGGTCTTCCTCAGCATCGCCAGCCGCTCGGGGTTCAGCACCAGATCGGGGTAACGCCGCTTGTCGACCCCTTGGGTGATTTCCTTCTCGGCCTCGTAGAAGCCGTAGAACTCGTCAAACCCGACCTCGTGCGGCCGCATGCCTTCGCTTTCGCCCACATGCCACTTGCCCGAGAGCACGCTCTTGTACCCTGCCCCGCCAAGCAGCGTCGGCAGGGAAATCTCGTCGGCCCAGGGGTTCTTGGTGATCTTGTCGCCGGCAAGGATCGGTCGCGTCAGGCCGGTGCGAACCGGCAACCGGCCCGTCAGGATCGCCGAGCGCGTCGGCGTGCAGGTGGGTTGCGAATAGGCCGAGGTGAGCCTCAGGCCCTCGCGCGCCAACCTGTCCATGTTGGGTGTCGCAGCGCCGATCGCCGCTCCACCGCCATAGGCGCCGGGGTCGCCATAGCCCATGTCATCAACCACGAGCCAGACGATGTTCGGCCTCTTGCCCAGCCTGGCATAAAGCGTATCGAGCTTCTGTTGCGCCGCGGACTGCTGGTCGGCATGGATCAGCGCTGGCTCCTGCGCCTCGCTCGTGCGTATGGCCTGAGTCAGCACCGATTGTGCCGGCGCCACTGTCGGCAACGCCACCAGGATCGCCGTGTGTAGGGCAAGGGCACGCAGACTCCGCAGGCACATCGCACGCTCCTTTTTGCGATCGAACGCAAGGAATTACGCAAGGGATGCCGCCGGACCTTGACCCGCGGCAAGAGGTGGCGGCCTTTTTACAAGCCGCCGGCGCTTTGCGTCCCGCCGCCAGCGGTCGCCGGCGGCGGAGTCTTTCCGCTCTTTACCGCGGCGCCAGGCTTTCCAGTTCGCCCAGCCGCTTCATCGCTGCCTGCTGCGCCAGCCAGCCATAGTTGATGCCGCTGGCGTTCAGCGTGCTGCCGGCCTGGTACGGATAATCGTTGAAGTCGGCGAAGAACTCCTTGATCTTGCCCTGGATCGGCACCAGCAGCCACATGTTGCGGGCGAGGAACTCGATCGCCCCGCCGCCGTCTTCCATGCCGCGCTCGTAGGGGTCCATGCGCAGGTTGGCGATGACGGCCCAGCTCGGCACCTCACGGGTGGCCGTCGCGATGTTGCCGTGGCTCGCCTGGGCGAAGCTCAGCTTCCAGTCGTTCCAGCGGATAGCGTTGAGGTTGCCGCCCTGGTCGAAGTAATAGACCGAGTCACGCGGCGGCTCCTTCGCCTCGCCCTTCAACAGCCCCGTCAGGTCGTAGCCGTCGAGATGCACCTTGAAGGTCTTCGACGTGCCCTTGAAGCCCTTCTTCATCTCTTCCTTGACGTCGGCGATGCCGGCGGCGGTCGCAAAGGTCGGCAGCCAGTCCATCAGCGTCACCGGGTCGTTGATCTGCGTGCCCGGCTTTACCACGCCCGGCCAACGCACCATCATCGGAATGCGGAAGCCGCCTTCCCAGGTCGTGCCTTTCTCGCCGTGGAACATCGTCTGCGCGCCGTCCGGCCACAGCGCCAGTTCCGCGCCGTTGTCGGTGGTGTAGAGCACGATGGTGTTCTCGGCGATGCCGAGATCGTCGAGCTGTTTCAGGAGCTGGCCGACGTGACCGTCATGCTCCACCATGCCGTCGGCATGGATGCCCTTGCCGGTCTTGCCGAGCGAGTCCGGCTTCAGGTGGGTGAAGACATGCATACGGGTCGAGTTGAACCAGCAGAAGAACGGTTTGTCGGCCTTCACCTGCCGGTCGATGTAATCCTTGGCAGCCGTCAGGAATTCCTCGTCGATCGTTTCCATGCGCTTGGTGTTGAGCGCACCGGTGTCCTCGATCTTGCCGTCGGCGCTCGACTTGATGACGCCGCGCGGGCCGAACTTCTTCTTGAACTCCGGGTCCTTTGGATAGAAGTAGCCTTCCGGCTCTTCCTCGGCGTTGAGGTGGTAGAGGTTGCCGAAGAACTCGTCGAAGCCGTGTGCGGTCGGCAGATGCTCGTCGCGGTCGCCGAGGTGGTTCTTGCCGAACTGGCCGGTCGAATAGCCCTTGGTCTTCAACACGTCGGCGATTGTCGGCATCCAGTCCTGGATGCCGTGCGGGTCGCCCGGCATGCCGATCGTCAAGAGCCCGGTGCGGAAAGGCTCCTGGCCGAGGATGAAGGAGGCGCGGCCCGCCGTACAACTGTTCTGGCCGTAGCTGTCGGTAAAGATCGCGCCTTCGGCGGCGATACGGTCGATGTTGGGCGTGCGATAGCCCATCAGCCCCATCGTGTAGGCGCTGATCTGCGGAATGCCGATATCGTCGCCGAAGATGACGAGGATGTTTGGCGGCTTGCCGCTCGCGGAAGAAGAGGATTGCGCCTTGGCAGGGCTTACCGAAGCAGCGCCTGCCACCAGCGACGCGGCTGCAAAAATTGTTCCACTGAGAAGGAGATCGCGGCGGCTGACATCCGTTACCCCATTCTCGGCCATCGCTGGCGCAGCCTTGTTATCGTCATGCATGCTCATCGTACTCTCCTAGTTAAGGCGATCGGAAATGCACTGCTGTCGAGGACCGGGCGGATGATGCGCGTGCGGGGGTGGGTGTCCAAGTACGTAACAGTTACGACGTGCCGGCTCGCAACCGTTACTGAGACGCGCGACGCGGGCAATCCGTTGCAAGCCCGGGTAGAACAGCACTGGCAAAACTCACCCAGCGTAACCTCTGACAGATTGACGCAATCGCCCCTTCGGCCTCTGGCGCGACGCCCCCGCATGCCTATATGCAAGACGCCAAAGATAAGGGCCTGGGCCTGAGACATGGGCATTGAGACAGGGACATCGGGATGGACGACAACGACTTGCAGGGCCGCGCCGCTCATGTCGCAGCAATCCGCGAACGAGCGGAAGCCGAGATGAAGGCGATCGGCATCGATGCGGCCTTCATCGATCGTCTCGTCGAGACCTTCTACGCCCGCGTGCTCGCCCATCCCGAACTCGGCCCCGTCTTCGACGCCAGGCTTTCCGGCCGCTGGCCGGAGCACATGGACAAGATGAAGAGCTTCTGGTCGGCCGTCGCCTTCCGCAACGGCGCCTATGGCGGCAAGCCGGTGCAGGCGCATGTCGGCGTCGCCAACATGACGCCGGATCTCTTTCCGAAATGGCTTGATCTCTTTTCCACGACGCTCGACGACATCGCCCCGAACGGCGAGGCCAAGGCCTGGTTCATGGCCACGGCCGAACGCATCGCCCGCAGCCTGACGCTTTCGCTATTCTACAATCCGGCGATGGACGATCCGGCGCTGAAGCGCGGGTAACGTTTCCTGCCGCTCTTCCGCCGTCGCTTCCTTTATCCCCTCGCCCGCATCCACGTCACTTCCGGGCGACCTGCGACGCGACGGCAACCGATGCGACGATGATGAGCATGCCGATCGCCTGTCACGGCGTCACCGCTTCGCCGAGGAAAAACGCCGCGCCGCCGATGCCGAAGACGGGCGTCAGGGTCAGGAACAGCGCAGCCGTGCTCGCCGGCAGGCGCTTGAGGCCGATCAGGTAGAGCCAGAAGGCAAGCGCGTACTGGACGATGCCGGAGATCAGGGCGAGCGCCAGCATGCCCGCCCCCGCGGCCGCAAGGTCCTTGCCGATCGCCTGAGGCCTGACCCAGGCGAACAGGAAGACCAATCAGACAACACGACCTGCCCCCTTGGGTCAGAGCGAGCGGCCTGCAAACAAAATGTCCTCGGCCTCGTCGACCGACATCGCAAAGACCCGCTTGCCCAGTTCGAAGCTGAAGCCGCCCCGGGCAAAGGCGGAGAGCTCTTTGGCCGTACGCTTCTCGTCGAGCGCCGCTTTGCGGAACGGCCCGAAGGCGCGCTTTCGCGCCAAGACGACGGCCGCATAGAGATCGTCGGCTTCCGCCACCGCCGCAGCGACGGCGTCCCGCGCGACGCCCTTTTCCGACAGCTTCTGGGCGATCGCCCGCTTCGACTTGCCACCGCGCATGGCCGAGCGGGTCTTGATCTCGGCATAAGCTTTGTCGTTGAGCGCGCCATTGTCATACGCAAAGGTCACGGCCGCAGCCGCCAGCAGCTCCACCTGGTTCACGCTGATATCCTCGAACTTCTCCCGCGCCTTGCGCGAGATGGCGTCGAAGAGCTGCTTTTCCGTCAGCATCTGCCGCGCCAGCCGATAGGCCGCTGAATTGCGCGCCCAGGCATACATGCGCGGCGTCGGTTGATCGGATTGCGCTTGATCGTCGATGAGGTCCAAGCCTGCCCTGCCCTCGAAGTGAACCATTGATGGCACCAGTCGATCCGCGTGATCGGATCGACGTCGCCCAAAGATGCGAAATGACCTGACTCTCCGCGACAAGGCAATTGCGCACCCGAGCCCACGACATGTTTTCCCGGCCTTGTTCCGCCGGCATGAGGGCGGCGGGCGCCCCTCAAGAGAGGCGCGCCTGAGGTAACCGCAGCAGGGCCTGCGCGGATCTTTTGATCCGCCGGCCGAGCGTTCCCGTCGTGATGCCCGAGCAAAGGCACCGGAAAGCGTGATGTCTATTCGAACTTCTCGGTGCTGTCGGCCTTGCCCTTCACCCAGTAGCCGGAGGCTTTCAGCCAGCTGAGCGGCAAGCCGCGCTCCTCGACGAGATGGGTGCGGATCGCCCGGGTGACTGCGGCTTCGGCCGCGATCCAGACGAAGGTGCCGGGCTCGAGCGCCACTTGACGCACGACGGCAAGCAGCGCTGCCGGATCGTGCGCTTGATCGAGCGGGCGATAGGCCCAATGGGTGGTGAGCGCCGCCTTGGTGCGGAATTTCTGCCGCTCGTCCAGCCCGGTGACCGCGACGACGCTGGTGATCTGATGCCCCGCCGGCGTCTCCTCGATCCGCCGCCCGATCGCCGGCAGCGCCGTCTCGTCGCCGATCAGCAGCCATCGCGTGAAATCTCCAGACACGACCGCCGAACCACGCGGCCCGCCGATCTCGAGCTTGTCCCCCACGGAGGCCGCCATTGCCCAGGCGGTCACGGGGCCAGCCTCGTGCAACGCGAAATCGAGCGCCAGAACGCGCGCGTCTGTGTCGTAGCGCCGTGGCGTATAGTCCCGGCGCTCTTCGGTGCCGTTTGCGCCGGGCACGAAGATCTTGATGTGGTCATCCGCCCCGAGGCTGACGAAGTCGGCGAGATCCTCACCGGAAAGCGTGATCCGGAGCATGCCCGGCGTCACCCGCTCGATGCCGGAAACGACGAGCGAGCGGCGCTTCAGCTCATGGCGAACACGCTCGATGCGCGGCGTCGGGAGATGGGAATAGTTGGGAGAATTGTCCATTTGCATCCTTTGGAGGGCCTAGAAAAGCTCGATCCGCAGGACACAGTCGCGCAGATCGAAGCCGCTTCTGGCCGTTCGATCATACGCGTTGAGTGACGTTAACGCTTACGTGGCCGGGGGTGGCCCGGTCATGTCACGTTCTAACTATCGGAAGGCCCCGCTTCGATCAATGCGTCATCTTGACTAAAACACGAAGGTTTTACCAGCCAAAAGAAAAACGCGCCCGCAGGGGCAAGCGCGTTTCTCAAAATGAAGAAGGTCTGACGAAGCCTTAAGCCGCCAGAGCCGCAACTTCGCCACGGATGAGGTCGCCGAGCCGGCGGATGCCCTCGTCGATCATCTGATCGTTGGCGCAGGAGAAGGAAACGCGCAGGGTGTTTTCGCCCGAGCCATCGGCAAAGAAGGCGCGACCGGGAACGAAGGCGACCTTGGCGGTCTCGATCGATTTTGCAAGCAGTGCGGCGCCGTCCATGCCCTTTGGCAGCGTCACCCAGACGAACATCCCGCCTTCCGGCTTCGTCCAGGACACGCCCTCGGGCATGTACTTTTCAAGCGCTGCGAGCATGGCGTTGCGGCGCTGCTTGTAGACCCGGTGGATCTTCGCCACCTGCTCATCGAAGCCGCGCTCGGCAACGGTGCAGATCGCCATCTGGTTGATTGTCGAGGAATGCAGATCGGCTGCCTGCTTCAAGAGCACGAGCTTGCGGATCACCTTTTCCGAGGCGCAGACCCAGCCGACGCGAAGGCCGGGAGCGAGCGTCTTCGAGAACGAGCCGCAATAGATCGTGCGGGTGTTGTTGATGTCGCCCTTCTTGGCGATTTCGAGCGCCAGGATCGGCGGCACCGGCTCGCCGTCATAGCGCAGCGACTGGTAGGCCGCGTCTTCGATGACGGCAATGTCGAGCTCTTCGGCGAGCGTCAGCACGCGCTCGCGGCCGGCCCGGTCGACGGTCTCGCCGGTCGGGTTGGCGAAGTCGGCCGAGAGATAGGCAAACTTGACGCGGCCGCCCGCCTCGCCCGCCGCCTGACGGTAGGCTTCCGGCGTGCGGTTGCCGTTGGGGTTCAGCTGGTCGTAGGTCGGCTCATAGGCGTTGAAGGCCTGCAGCGCGCCGAGATAGGTCGGCCAGGTGACAAGTGCGGTATCGTTCGGCGACAGGAACAGCTTGCCGAGATAGTCGAGGCCCTGCTGCGAACCGGACGTGATGAAGATGTTGTCGGCGCCGGCGGGAATGCCGAGATCGGCCATCTGCTTGGCAAGCCATTCGCGCAGCGGCTTGTAGCCTTCGCTGACCGAATACTGCAGTGCGGCACTCACGGCCGGGCCGGAAAAGATCTCCGCATAGGCGTCCTTGAATTCCGCATCCGGAAACAGCGCGGGATCGGGAATGCCGCCGGCAAACGAGATGATGTCGGGGCGATCGAGCAGCTTCAACAGTTCGCGGATTTCCGAAGCGCGCATCCGGTTCGAGCGCGTCGCGAAGATATGTTCCCAATCCAGCATGGGGTGTTTCCTCAGAGATTATAAGCGGAAAGCGGTTCTCCGCTTCCTCCCGCGTCATTCTAGAGCGCCGTGCGTTCGCATGAACGCACAAAGCACGCTCTGGTTTTTTGTTTAGAGCATCTTTCCGCTTCGGGCGATCCCCCTGGAAGGAAGGATGCACTGGACGGTGATGCGACAGGACCATGACGACCGATTTATGTCAATATTATTGACCTAATTCCGTGCGCTTTTCGGGCTTTTGGGGCTCCGCGCACGTTACGTCTAGGACCTGACGTTACGTCAGCTTGAGCCGAATGCCACGCGCCATGAGGTTAAGCAAGCCATCTGCTCAACCGCTACGCTCGCGCCGCTTGGCCCCAATCGCACAGACGCCCGTCGTCCGCTTGTCCTTGCGCCGGCAGCGGCACCCGGCGCCTGATAACCCAAAGTGGCAAATTGCCGGAGAAGGAGGCGAAGCGTAAAATTTCTCCCCTCAATTCGACCGGAGGGACTAGGCCATGAGCAGACTGTTTATCCTGTCGGCTGGCGCCGCCCTGGCGCTGGCACAAGCGGCGCCGGCGGCACCCGCAGCGCCGGAGACGCAACCCCTCAAGATCGCCAAGGAGTGCAGCCAGTTCACCGGCGACACCCCGAGCTTCTGCACCATTACGGAATCGAACCTCGAAGCGATCCCGGCTGGCAGCAAAATCCTCTACTATGGACCGGTGGTCGCCAATCCCCTCTTCTCCAGCAGCACCGCCGTCATCGCTGTCGGAAACGGCGATTCGGCGCTCGGATACTGCGTCGTCTACGATACGGCCAAGCCGCCGCTCGGCACCTGTGCGTTCCACGCCGGCAGCGGCACGCTAGCTGGCTTCCAGGCGATCGTGAAGGTCACGGTTGACGACAAGCAGATCTGGCACTGGGACGGAGACTACGTGCTCGGCACGACCCAGGCAGCCAAGTAAGACCGTAGGCATTGCCGGCTCCAGACCCGGCCAATCGACACGACGCGGCAGAAGACCTAGGCACTCTGCCGTCAAGCAACGTCTTTCAAGTGCTGTCCCCGCCCAGCGGGGACAGCACCGCCTTACGTTTTGACCGCCGGCGCGCCGGCGTTGCCTGCAAACAGGAGGCGGAAGCCGAGCCCCAGCATGACGGCGCCGGTAAAACGCTGCTGCCAGACGAGCAGCCGCGGAAAACGATAAAGCGCCTGCCCGACCGTTCCCGAAGCAAGCGCTACCGAACCGAGCGAAAGGATGCCGGCAAGCTTCTGCACGATGCCGAGCACGGCAAGCTGCAGCCAAACGGGGCCGGCGGTCGGGTCCACGAACTGCGGCAGGAAGGCGAACATGAAGAGCAGCGACTTCGGGTTCGTCAGGCTGTTGATCGTTCCCTCGCGGACCGCGCGCCAGTCCGACACCTCGGTCGCCGCCAGCCGCTTGCTTTCGGCCGCATCGCCGAAACTCGACCAGACCATGCGCGCGCCGAGATAGAGCATGTAGGCGGCCCCCACCCACTGCAGAAGCATGAGCCCGGCGGGATAGGCCTTCAGCAGCGAGGCGACGCCGAGGACCAGCAGGCCTACCTGCACGACGCCGGCGACGAAGATCATGCCGACCACCGTTAGCAGCGCCACCCGGCGCCCCTGCCCGATCCCGCGGGCGAGCACCAGCATCATGTCCGGACCGGGCGTGATCTCCAGAACGAAGAGTGCAGCAACGAAGGTCAGGAGAATGGGGAGATCGGCCATTGAAGGTTCCGGCTGAGGACAACTGCCACATGCTTATCCGGAAGCGTCAGGCCTGTCGATCAGCCCGCTTTAACCGCAGCATGCCGATATTTTTTGCTCCGCCTGCCGCCATCTTCGTCTAATCTGCTCTCGGGCTTCGAACGGAGAAAAACGACCCATGGCGAAACGCTGACGGAACGGATTTCGCAGCCCAAGGCAATCGCCCTTCCCACGCCGGCGCCAACGCCCAGAAAGCATCGATGACAAAACCCGACGACGACACCCTCGCCTTCTATCGCGACAATGCCGCCACCTATGCGGCGCGCGAACGCAAGCCGCCGGCAACCCGTCTCGCGGCCTTCATGGCCCGTCTCGCCCCCGGCGCCTCGGTGCTCGATCTCGGCTGCGGCGGCGGGCATGACAGCCTTGTTCTGCTGGACCATGGCTTCGACGTCAGCGCCTGCGACGGTTCGGCGGAACTGGCGCGGGAAGCCGAAGTGCGCATCGGCCGCAAGGTCGAGGTCATCACGTTTCAGGAGATCGTTTGGGAAGGACGGTTCGACGGCATCTGGGCCGAGGCCTCGCTTCTGCATGTGCCGCGCACGGAGCTTGCCGACGTGCTCACACGCATTCGCCGGACGCTGAAGCCGGGCGGTCTTCTGCAGGCGAGTTTCAAGGCCGGCGAGACGGAAGGCCACGACCGCTTCGGCCGCTACTTCAACTACCCCTCAGCCGAATGGCTGCGCGCCTGCTTCGAAGACGCCGGCTGGCCCGAGCCTGACATCAGCGAGGCCGATGGAAGCGGCTATGACGGCGAACCAACCCGCTGGCTGCATGTCTCGGCAAGGCGCACGGCTTGAGCCGGTTCAGCGCTACGACCGTAAAGCCATGCAGATCGAAGTGCACGACGCCACGTGTTGTCGCGGTTCAGCGACGGCAAGCTTGAAGCGCCCGCGCCATTGGAACCCCTCCGGGTCGTCCACGGATCCCGTTTTGCTTCCCCGCGCCCTCAGGCCTCGCGGCTGAAGTAACTCAGGATCAGAAGCGTGCAGATCGCCGCAACGATCAAGGCGTCGAAAAGTGCAAAGTGCTCGAAGAACGAGAGCATGGCATGTCCTCCTTCCAACTAAACCTATGAGAGCACATATTTTCCAAACTTGGAAGAAGTTCTGGAAAATATACTGACCAAACAACGCAATTCGCCCGAATAATATTTGCACTGCAGCATTATTTATTTGCACTGCACAAAGCTTAATTCCATGAAAATTATCGTTGACAGTGCCGCGACAGCTCAACGATACAGCCGTCGATAGGCCGTCAACGACGCGCCATTTGACCCCTTTGCCACCACGACAATGTTAATTGACGGCGCTACCGGAAGGTGCAGATATTAGAAAAATCGAATAAAAGATCCGCTGTCCGGTCGGGTCGCATTTCCAGGGGTGCGCATGTCTGAACTGCAAGCGAACAACGCCCGTGCAAACGCATGCGGCGGCAAGACGGCTGAGGCGGATCCGGAAGTCGGCCTGACCCGGCGCGACATTCTCATGAGCAGTGCGGCGATCGCCGTTGCCGCCGGGCTGCCGGCGAGCCTTGCGGCTCTTGCCCCGAATGCGGCGCAAGCAGCCGGCGCGACGGCGCCGAACATCGTCTACATCATCGCTGACGATCTCGGCTGGGGCGATGTCGGCTTCCGCGGCTCGGACATCAACACACCCAATCTCGACAGGCTGGCGGCGACCGGCGTAACCTTCGACCAGTTCTACACCCAGCCGATGTGCACGCCGACGCGCGCAGCCTTCCTCACCGGCCGCTACCCGCTGCGCTATGGCCTGCAGACGGGCGTGATCCCCTCGCCCGGCTCCTACGGGCTGGCGCTCGACGAATACCTGCTTTCCCAGGTCATGAAGGATGCCGGCTACAGAACCGCACTGGTCGGCAAGTGGCATCTCGGCCATGCCAAGCCGGAATATTGGCCCAAGCAGCGCGGCTTCGACACCTTCTACGGCGCGCTGGTCGGCGAGATCGACCACTTCAAGCACGCCTCCCATGGGGTGAAGGACTGGTACCGTGGCAACAGGCCGCTCGAGGAGACCGGTTTCGACAACACGCTGATCGGCGACGAGGCAGCCCGGGTGGTCGAAAGCCACGACCCCTCAAGCCCGCTGTTCCTCTACCTCGCCTTCACCGCGCCGCACACGCCCTTCCAGGCGCCTGATGACTATCTCGAGCGCTACAAGCACATCGCCGACAAGAACCGCCGTGCCTATGCGGCGATGATCTCCGTGCTCGACGACGGTATCGGCAAGCTGCTGGCGTCGCTCGAAAAACGCGGCATGCGCGACAACACGATGATCGTCTTTCACAGCGACAATGGCGGTGTGACGAGTTCGCTCTTTGCCGGCGACAGCAAGGTGAGCGGCGGGCTGCCGGCCGACAACGGCCCCTATCGCGACGGCAAGGGCACGCTCTACGAGGGCGGCACCCGCGTGGTCGCGCTTGCCAACTGGCCGAAGAAGATCAAGCCCGGCAAGGTCGCAGGCATGGTCCATGTGGTCGACATGTATCCGACGCTGGCAGCGATCGTCGGCGCGACGCTCGACAAGAACCAGCCGCTCGACGGCATCAACCTCTGGCCCTCTTTGAGCGAGGGCAAGCCGACGCCGCGCACCGAGGTTGTCTACAACGTCGACCCCATGGGCGGCGCCGTGCGCCGGGACAACTGGAAGCTCGTCTGGAAGGCGACGCTGCCGCAAAAGGTCGAACTCTTCGATCTTGGCGCCGACCCGTCCGAAGCACACGATGTTTCGGCCGATTACGCCGACCGCGTGCGCGACTTCCAGGACTGGATCACCAGCCTTGCGGTCGAGATGGACCAGCCGCTGCTGCTGATGGACGCGGCGCGCCTGACCTTCTACGCAGCGCCCGTCGTTGCCGATCCTTCGACGCTGTTCAATATTGGTGATTGACGGCCGGCAGCATGGCCGCGGCCGGGTTGTCTGCTAGACCGGCGTGACCGACTTCACGCTGCCGGCGGTGTCGACGATGCACGTGAACTTGCGGCCGGCGGCGTCGAGGTCGACGCTGTAGGAGGCGGCATCGAGCGCCCGCGAACTGGTCGGCAAGACCTTGGCGCTGTCGACCTGGGCAGCACCGGCGGCCGCATGGGCACACAGAAGCTGCAGATCAGCCGGCGCCGTCTGCAGGCTGGTGCGCGCCATATCCTCGGGCTTGGGTGCGGACTGGCAACCGCTGATCGCAGCCGTGGCCGCCAGCGCCAGAACAAGGCCTTTCATACGCAATATCCCCTCGCTCACCACGTATCCTCCCCTTCGCATCTTCTGTCCCTGTTTCTTCGCGCGATCGGCCACGCGTGTCCCCGGCGGCCGATCGGTTCTTTCCTGGCGCCCGCAAGGTGCCTGCGCCGACGCGCCGCTCTCAAGCGACCCGTCTTGCCTATACTGCCTCAAACGCCCTTGTAGAGCGCTGCCCCCTGCATCAGCACGATCACCTTGGCGCCGATCTCGATGCGCGAATGCAGATCGATGACGTCGTCATTGTTCATGCGGATGCAGCCGGAGGAAACGTCGAGCCCGATCGTCCAGGGCTCCACCGTGCCGTGGATGCGGTAGATCGTGTCCTGGTCGCCCTCGTAGAGATAGAGCGCGCGGGCGCCGAGCGGATTGTCCGGCCCGCCGGGCATGCCGGCCGCCCATTTCGCCGCATTCGGGTCGCGCGCCACCATCTCGGCCGGCGGCGTCCAGGTCGGCCATTCGGCCGTGCGCCCGACGCGCACGATGCCGGCCCAGCCGAAGCCCTCCCGCCCGACGCCGATGCCGTAGCGGATCGCCTGGCCGCCGGGTTGCACCAGGTAGAGGAAGTGCTGATTGCCGTCGATGATGATCGTGCCCGGCTGTTCCGCCGTTCGGAAGGTCACCACCTGGCGGCGGAACGCCTCTGGCAGCTGATTGTTGCGGGCGAAATACTGCCGCGCTTTCTTCTTGTCGTAGTTCACCCATTTCTTGGTGCGGGCGTCGTAGATCTGCGTCTGAGCCCATGCGGCGAGCGGCCCGAGCGTAAGGGCGGCGGCAAGCACCGCGACACCGAGCCTGCGCCGCGTCCACAGGGGCCGTTCCGTGCCGGCAAGGCGATTGTCGTCAGAACGTCCGCTCATGGCTTGGCCCACCCGTCGATGCGCGCCGCGTTGTCCTCGGCCCATTTCTTCGCGTAATCGGCCGGCGCCTGCCGCTCGACCTCCAGCGCGTAGCTCATCTTCGTCACTTCCTCCGGCGAGAAATCCACCTTCTCCAGGAACTTCGCGACATCGGGGTGTTTCTTGCCGAAGGCAGTGGCATAGGCGATCTGGAAATGTGCCGCTTGCCAGGCGGTCGAGGCGCTGGATTTCGACACCCAGAGCGGGTCGCTCGGCGGCAAGATCTTCCACTTGGCGGCATCGTGCGGCGGCTCTTCGAGCCGTGCGATCGGGTGCAGCTCGAACACGTGATGCGGCGCGTAGCAGTAGAACACCATCGGCCTCTCGGTCGCGACGGCCGCATCGACGGCAGCCATCGCCACCTCCTCTTCCGCCTCGAACAGCGTCAGCGTCTTGTCGTAGCCGTAGCCGGCCGCCCGCGCCCGCTCGATGCCGGTCGAAAGCCAGGTGGCGGCGCCGATCCACATCTCGCCCTTGCCGTCGCCGTCGGTGTCGAGGACCTTGGTCTTTTCGGGGTCGCTGAGATCGGCGGCCGACTTGATCGTCTTGGCCGCTTCCGGCGTGGCGCAAAGGCCCTGCCAGGCCGGCACGCTGCGTTCGGTCAGCTGGCCGACCCCCTTTTCGGTCACGTATTTGCGCACGACGTCTTCGAAGTTCGGTCGCCAGACCTCAGGCTGAATGTCGACCGTGCCCGCCTCGAAACCGACGAAGGCATTGAGCGTGCCGAGTTCCTTGACCTCGGCATCGAGCCCGAATTTCTTGGCGATGCCCACTTTCAGGATATTGGCCGTCGCCTGGCCCGACGGCCAGTTCGGCATGGCGATCACCAGATCGGCGGCAGTGGCAGGCAGCGCCACGGATGCGGCCAGCATGGCAGCCAGCACCGCTGGCAGTAACCTCGACTTTTCCTTCACAATCCCCTCCGGCCTCGAGCAATCGATGCGAATGACGTCGTGAATGCGTATGTCGTGCTCAAGCGACGCTGAAACGCGTCGCAACTCTGCAGGTTTCCCTTGATCGCGAGCCCCTGCAGCTCTTCAGAATGCCATGGCGACCTGGCGAGACGCACGGGCGCCGTTGGCGAATGCGAAGCTTATCAATGCCTTGGGCCTTTGGCCCTGCTCTTCCCGTGCCGTATCCGGCATCTTCGTTCGTTGGCCGGCAGGATGCATAGAACCGTGGGCTTCGTCAACGTATCAGCGATACCACACGTTGCACGGACACGTCTGCCGATCGTCTATCACGCGGCAATGCCACGGGAGACCTCGGAGACAGCGCAGTCGCAATTTCGTTGCTGCGTTCGGGCTCTCGAACACTCGTATGGTTGCCTTGGAGGGGATGAGGCGGGCCGCACCCCCGGCCCGCCCGCCCGCGAACGGCAGGGCATGATCGCCCCGCACGTCCCGCTTTGTTCCCTCAGGCGGCCCGCGCGTCGGCCGCGCGGCGACGGTCACCCATGCCGCCCGTTGCCGCTGCCGTGCCCGCCTCGCGCCGCTCGGCACGGCGGTTGAGCTGGAAGCGGTTGACCAGTTCCGTCAGCCGCTGCGCGCCTTCGGCCAGCCGGACGCTGACGTCGGCGGTGCGCTCCACCATGCCCGCATTCTTCTGCGTCATGACGTCGATGTCGTTGACCGCAGCATTGATTTCGCCGAGGCCCGCCGTCTGCTCGGTCGCAGCCGTCGCGATCGCCGCGATCCGCGTGTCGATCGCCGCGACGAAGTCCTCGATTTCCTTCAGCGCGCTGCCGGTATCGCCGACGAGGCGCACGCCTTCGGCGACTTCGGCGACCGAATTCTGGATCAGCGCCTTGATCTCCTTGGCGGCCTTGGCCGAGCGCTGGGCGAGCTCGCGCACCTCCGAGGCAACGACCGCAAAGCCCTTGCCGGCATCGCCGGCGCGCGCCGCCTCGACCCCGGCGTTGAGCGCCAAAAGGTTGGTCTGGAAAGCGATCTCGTCGATCACGCCGATGATCTGGCTGATCTCCTCGGAGGCCGCCTTGATGCGTTGCATCGCCGTCACCGCATCGCGCACGACGCCGGAAGAGCTGTGCGCCGATTGCCGCGCATTTTGCACCAGTGCGCGGGTCTGCTGGGTGTTCTCGGTTGAGGTGCGCACCGTCGCCGTCGCCTGTTCCAGCGCCGCCGAGGTCTGCTCCAGGGCTGCCGCCTGCTGGCGCGTGCGGTCGGCAAGATGCTCGGCGGCATCCTTCATCTCGTGGCTGTTGCTGTTGAGGTCGCGGGTCTGGCTGAGCACGGCCGACAGCGTTTCCTGGAACATGCCGATCGAGGTGTTGAAGTCGCGCCGAAGGATTTCGAGCTCGCCGACGAAGGGCTCGTCCAGCGTCATGCGGATGTTGCACTCGGCTAGGCGGCCGAGCCCGGCGCCGATCTCCTGGACCGCAAGCACGCGGTCGGAAACGTCGACGGCGAATTTCACCACCTTCGACACGCGACCGGCATCGTCGAGGATCGGATTGTAGGACGCCTGGATGAAGACCGTCTTGCCACCCTTGCCGATACGCTTGAACTGGTCGGTGACGAAGCGCCCGGCCGCAAGATCGCGCCAGAAGCCGGCATAGGCGGGCGAATGGACATCGTCAGGCTCGCAGAACATGGAATGGTGCCGGCCGACGATCTCGGGAAGCGCGTAGCCCATGGCCGAAAGGAAGTTTTCGTTGGCGGTGATGATCTCGCCCGAAGGCGTGAATTCGATGATCGCCTGGGCCCGCGACAGGGCGTCGATCTTGCCCTGATCGTCGGTGCTCTTTGCCTTCGACGCGGTGATGTCCGTCGCGAACTTCACCACCTTGTAGGGCTTGCGGCCGCGAAACACCGGATTATAGGAGGCCTCGATCCAGATCTCCCGCCCGCCCTTACCGATGCGCCGGTACTGCTGGCTGTCATATTCGCCGCGGGCAAGGCGTGCCCAAAAGTCGGCATAGGCAGCGGATGCCGCCTCCTCCGGCTGCACGAACATGCGGTGATGCCGGCCGACAATCTCGTGGAGATCGTAACCCATCGCGCGGCAGAAATTCTCGTTGGCGGTCAGGATCGTGCCGGAAAGATCGAATTCGATGATCGCCTGCGACCGGTTGATCGCATCGAGCATGGCTTTGGCATCGGACGAAAAAAGAAACGGCAGGCCAGTCATGAGGGCGGGACCTATAGCTAACAAATCGAAAAGGGATACATGCGAATTGTAGCTATTCGTATGATAAATTTCTTAAGCGATTCTTTTCGCGCCCCCTAGAATTGCTCTGCTTTTGCTCTCATGCAGCCTCGGTCCCGATCGTGCGCCGCGCTCTCAAATCGTGCAAAGCGAAATGGCCGGCCAGCAGCCAGATCAAAACTTCCAGCGCAAAGGTCCAGTGCAAGAGGAAGTTCAGGTACCAGGGTTTGTAGACCGCCTGCACATGCACAAGGTTCACCCTGAGATCCACAAAAGGAAAGAACCAGCGGATATCAGCCGCGACAGAATCCATCACCAGATGCAGGAGCACGCTCGAAAGCCCGACACCGACAAGGACGAGCTGTTTGCGCCGCCCGGTGGCGATGAGAACAAGCGCAACCGTCGCCGCCAGCACCAGCCAGAAGATCGGCGTGTGCACCCAGTAGTCGTGATGCGGCGTGCGGCGCTGGTCGATCAGGTAGAAATAGGCGAGATCGAAATCCGGCAGGACGGAACAGACAAGCCCGACCCCGAAGATGGCGCGGGCCTGCGACGGGTTGCGGCGCGCAAACGGGCGGCACAGCAGATACCCGGCCGGCAGATGTGCAATGAACAAGCAGGTTTCCTCCCGAAGCGCGGCGATACCCGCGCCCAACCGGCGCAGTCTTGACGCGAACGCCGGAGAATTGCAACCGAACTTGTCGCTTTGATGGCTTCCACCCACAGGCATCGCTGCCAGCGGACGTTACCAGTTGCCCGGATCTGCCGTGTGGTCGACGCTCGCGAATTCGTCCGCCTTGTCGCGCTCGAGCGTCAGCCTGGTGATGTTCTTCGCCTCGTCGGTGACGGCGTAGGAAAGCGGCGCCGGCTCGCGGGTCAGATACTGGTACATCAAAAGGGCCGCCTCCTCGGCGCTATCGGCCTCGAATTCCTTGGCGACGCTGACGAAGAACCTTTGCATGGCCTGCCCCTGCCCGTTTGACTGCGCTGAACGCCTGGATATGACATCTGGATATGACATGGAGCGCTCGCGCCGGGCGTCAATGCGTCGCCCGCCTGTCGGCCGTATTCCAGGCGGCAGGCCGGACGCTCGGCGTCCCTCAAAAACTTCCGGCGAGAGCGGCGGCAGCCAGCAGCCCGCCGGTCAGGATATTCGCCAGAAACAGTCGATAGCTGATTTCGGGGCGATCGAGGTCGAAACGCCGGGCCTGCCACGCGAGATGGGCCGCGATCACCACCATGCCGATGGCATACAGGCTCGACATGCCGAGCATCCAGCCGCCGACAGACCAGGCGGCCAGCGTCAGGCCGTAGAACAGGGCGATACAGGCCTTGCCGTGAGAGCCGAACAGGATCGCCGTCGACTTGAGACCGAGACGCGTGTCGTCCCGCACATCGACATAGGCGTAGGCCGTATCATAGCCGATCTGCCACGCAACGGCGCCGGCCCACATCAGCACAGCGCCCGCCGGAACATGTCCGGCAACCTGCGACCAGGCCATCAGCATGCCCCAGTTGAAGGCAGCGCCCAAGACCGCTTGCGGCCAATGGGTGAACCTCTTGCAGAAGGGGTAGAGGAACACGAGCGGCACGACGCACACCGCAAGCACACGGGTCGCGGGGCTCAGGAAGACAAGGAGCGAAGCGGCGAGTGCAAGTTGCGCAATCAGGAAGACAACGGCCCGGGACATACCGATCTCACCATTTGCAAGCGGACGAAACCGCGTGCGCTCGACATGCCCGTCGAAATTGCGGTCGGCCATGTCATTGATGGTGGAGCCGGCACTGCGCATCAGAAATGCGCCGAGCGTGAAAACCAGAATATCCCGGATCTCGGGAAGGCCATGCGCCGCCTGGAAAAGCGCCGCCCAACAGGGAAAGAGCGTCAGCCAGATACCGACCGGCCTGTCGAGCCGCGCAAGACGGGTATAGGGCCGCACCGTCCGCGGTAACCAGCGATCCACCCAGTCGCCGCGGTGAATGTCTGTCAGGTCGGGGCGGCTTGCTGCGGTCATGGGGCGGGTCATCCAGTCAGCGTGCGGCGCGCTCCGGCGGCGGCCACAAACAGCGGCACTATAGGCGCGGGCGTGCTCAGATAAAGGAGGGTTTCTGTCGCAGAGGAAGCAGGCTTCCGGCGCGGGGTTCGCCGCTCCGGCAACCATGGGTCGTGGGAATGGAAGCTAAACGGCCTCTCCGCCGCCCCCCAGAGGCGGGAAAAGGAAACGCGGAAGGCACGCCAACGTCCCTTCTCCCCGCATGCGGGGAGAAGGCGCCGGCACGCGGGTGAGGGTCAGCTCCCTCACCGCGAGATGAGGGGCAGCCCCCTCGTCACGGAATGCGGATAAACCCTCACCCCCAGCAACGAAGGACGAACCCGTAACGCGGGCGCTTCCGCGCCCTGGCGAAATGTCAGCCCCGCCTCAGCCCTTCGGCTGCGGCACGATGCGGATATAGGGCTTCGGCGCGCGCCAGCCCTCCGGATAGACCTTGCGGGCATCCTCATCCGTGACGGAGCCGGCGATGATCACGTCGTCGCCCTGCTGCCAGTTCACCGGCGTTGCCACCTTGTGCTTGGCCGTCAGCTGCAGCGAGTCGATGACGCGCAGCACCTCGTCGAAGTTGCGGCCAGTCGTCATCGGATAGATGAGGATCAGCTTGATCTTCTTGTCCGGGCCGACGACGAAGACGTTGCGCACCGTCTGGTTGTCAGCGGGCGTGCGCTTGGTCGGATCGCCGGAAACCGGCGCCGGCAGCATGCCGTAGAGCTTCGAGACGGTGTAGTCGACATCGGCGATCATCGGGAAGTTCGGCGCATAGCCCTGTGTCTCCTCGATATCGGCGGCCCAGCCGGCATGGCGGTCGAGCGGATCGACCGAAAGGCCGATGATCTTGACGCCGCGCCGGTCGAATTCCGGCTTGATGCGCGCCATGTAGCCGAGCTCGGTGGTGCAGACGGGCGTAAAGTCCTTCGGGTGCGAAAACAGCACCGCCCAGGAGTCGCCGATCCAGTCGTGAAACCGGATCGTGCCGTCGGTTGTCCCGACCTCGAAGTCCGGTGCGAGGTCATTGATTGCAAGCGTCACGATACCCTCCAGTTGTGTATGCACCGCGCCCATCCGGAGCGGTGGCAGCGCTTAGATTTTTGGCAACGCGGCGTCCGAAAAGGCGCTCAAAAAGCCCGCTGTATTCCTCTGGCTTTTTCCAACATGTGTTTTCCGACGGAAATCGGCCGGAGAGAAATCCATTTAGAAAAACAAAATATTACAGTGGCCTCCGCCCTGTCATTCAGACGCTTGGCGCCGTCGCGCGAGGCTCAGTGTGCCACTTTTGCCGGTTAAGGCAACTGGAAAGACGGGCGTCGCCAACGGCCCGGTCGAGCCCCGGGAAAATGCCCGCAACGGGGGCCTGGCCGCTGCCCGCCGGAAGCGTCCCTTGCAACCTTCGTCAGGCGAGCAACTTCGCCGCCCAGGCCGAAACATCATCGCCGCTGCTCACGTCCGGCCGCACGATCCCGTCGATCATGAAGGTCGGGGAGACGTGGATGCCGTTCTGGCGGGCGTACCGGCAATGCCATTTGATCTCCCGATCGAGATCGGGGATCGCAAAGGCCGCCTTCAGTTGCACGCCGCTATAACCTTCCAGTCGCTCGATGATCGTGTTGGGGGTCACGTCCATGTTGGGCCCACCGGCGTGGTGGGTGAACTCGAACTCCTCCCGATGCGCAGCGACGGCCGCGATGACGGTCTTTGCGGTCTCCTTGCCGCCCGCCAGCGTCGAGGCCGCAAGAATACAGCGAACGACGACGCCGGAATACATGTGCCAGGGCTGCGACTGCAGCCGGATCTTGATGGTGATCCTGTCCGCGCCGGCGCGGGCGAGAAGGGCATCGAGCTTGCCGAATGCCTTGGCCGAGTAAGGATCCGTCGGTTCCAGAAAGACCTCGAAGAGGTGCGGACCGGTGCCCCAGGTGAGTGGATCGGCGTGCCAAGGTGCGTCTGTCATGTGATGTCCCCTTCTTCAAGCCGACTGGTCTGTTCGATGAACGTCGAGAGCCATGCGTGCGGTCTGCAAGGCTTCGACGAAATGGCGGGCACCAGGACGGCGGTCCGGGTAAAGTTCACGTCGCCTGCAGCAGCGCGCCGTAGGTCGCCAGATCGACATTGCCGCCGCTCAGGACGATGCCGACGCGCTTGCCGCCGCAGGCAAGCACCCCCTCGAGCACGGCGGCCGCCGCAAGGCAGCCGGTCGGCTCGACCACGATCTTCATGCGCTCGCCGAAGAAACGCATGGTTTCGACCAGTTGTGCGTCGCTCACCGTGACGATGTCGGCGACCGCGCGCTGGATGATCGGAAAATTGTGGGCGCCGATGCTGGGGGTGAGCGCGCCGTCGGCGATCGACTTCGGGATGGCGATTTCGACGATTCGGCCCTGGCGCAGCGACTGCTGGCCGTCATTGCCGGCCTCGGGCTCGACGCCGACGATGGTCGCGCCGGGCGAGCGCTCCCTGGCGGCGAGCGCGGTGCCGCCAAGCAGCCCGCCGCCGCCGAGCGGCGTGACGATCAGGTCGAGTTCACCCACCTCCTCGATCAGTTCGAGAATTGCCGTCCCCTGTCCCGCGATCACGTCCGCATGGTCGAAGGGAGGGATCAGCACGGCGCCGCGCTCGGCCGCCAACCGGGCGCTGATGGCCGAGCGGTCTTCCTTGTAGCGGTCGTAGAACACGACGTCGGCGCCATAGCCGCGCGTTGCCGCCACCTTCATGTCGGGCGCATCGGCGGGCATGACGATCGTCGCTGCGACGCCCTGCAGGCGCGCGGCATAGGCGATCGCCTGGGCATGATTGCCGGAGGAAAAGGCGACGACGCCCTGCCTCGATCCCTTTTCCCTGAGCGCGGCGATGGCGTTATAGGCACCGCGGAACTTGAAGGCGCCGCCGCGCTGGAAGTTTTCCGCCTTGAAGAACAGCCGGGCGCCGGTGGCGGCATCGGCCGTGCGCGAGGTCAGGACCGGCGTTCGGTGCGCGATCCCGGCGATCCGGTTTCGGGCCATCTGCACGTCGTCGAATGTCGGAATGCGCAATGCCTCGTCCGCCGCTGAAACTGCCATCGAGCCTCTCCCCTGAGCCTGCTTTCCGGAGGCTAGTAAAGACCGCCATGCAAGGCAAGGACGTCAGTCGTGTCCCCCATTTTTGGACGCCTGCCCATCTTGGGGCGGGACCGTGCGGTAATGGTTGACGGCGAAGCTGAAGAGCACCTTGAGCATGAAGAGGCCTGAGACCGCCATCATCGCCGGCGTCAGACCGGGCAGAAGCGGCAGGCCGGCAAGGCCAATCGCAGTGAGCAGCCCGCCGACAAAGGTCTGTGCCTCCCGCCCCGCCAGCCGGTTGACGAGCGCGGCCGCTGCGATCGTATAGGCCCAGACGACAACCGCGGCCGCGATCCCGCTGCCAAGAAGCAGCGCGACGAGGACGATGTGGAAATGGATGGCGATGAATATCCAGCGGTTGCGCGGCCGGGCTGCGTAGAAATCATTGGTCGACGGCGTGAAATTGGCGACGCAGCCGGCGGCGATGTCGAGCACGAGAACAAGCGCCAGCGCCGCCCGCCACCAGGCAAGATCGGCAAGCATCGACCCCGCAGACAGCGCAAAGACGACGGCAACGCCGGCTCCGAACAGGAGTATGGCGGCGAGATAGGCGAGTGGTTGCTCTTCACCGAAAACGTCGTGCAGGTGGGGATGGATGCGAAGAGATCTCATGGAGGTCGCCTGGGCAAACGCGGAATGGCCGCCACTATGAAGGGACGTTGGCCGGGCGCAAGCGGCTAACCGTAACGTGCCGCCGGGATGCCCAGCCGCGCACGGGCTCCGTTCCGCCCACTCCCGACCTATGACGGCTTCGCCTCCGCCTTCTCGTCGCCCCAGGACCGCAACAGCTGCGCAAGTGCTGCCACGCCCTTGCCGATCTCGGCTGCCTCGAGGCTCGAATAGCCCATGACGATGCCGGCCCGGTCCGGCCGGTGGCCGGCATCACCTGCCGCATAGAGCGGCGAAACCGGATAGAGGCCGACGCCAGCCGCCCGCGCTCGCGCGATCAGCATGTCTTCCTGCGCCTTTTCCAACTGCTCGAACCAGACGACCACATGCAGGCCGGCATCGGCGCCGGATATGGTCACCGCGTCGCCGAGCTCCGCCTTGAGCGCCGTCAACAGGGCCTCCCGCCGGCGGCCATTGTTGCGCCGGCTGCGGCGGATGTGGCGCTCATAGGCGCCGCTTGCAATCATCGCCGCCAGTGCTTCCTGCTCGAGGCTTGGCGAATGGCGGTCGATCAGTTGTTTGGCGGCGGCAAAGGCCGGGACAAGCGGCGGCGGCACGACGAGATAGCCGAGCCGGAGCATCGGCGACAGGCTCTTGGAAATCGTGCCGAGATAAAGCACGTTTTCCGCCTGTCCCATGGTCTGGAGCGGCGGGATCGGCCGGATGTCGTATCGATATTCGCCGTCGTAATCATCTTCGAGCACATAGGCCCCGGTTCGCCTGGACCAGGCCAGAAGCGCCTGCCGCCGCCGGGCCGAAAGCACGCTGCCGAGCGGGAACTGATGCGAGGGCGTGACATAGGCGAGCCTGGCATCCTCCAATTGTTCGAGGATGTCGGTCCTCAGCCCTTCCGCGTCGACCGCGAGGGGAACCACCGCGGCGCCGGCGGCGGCAAAGACCCGGCGCGCCATCACATAGCCGGGATCCTCCATCGCCACCCGGTCGCCAGCATCGACGAGCACGCGCGCCGCAAGGTCCAGCCCCTGCTGCGAGCCGTTGACGACGACGATCTGATCCGGATCGCAACTGAGCCCCCGCGCGCGCCAGAGATAGGCCTGCAGGGCCATGCGCAGGGCAGACGAACCGGCGGGGTGATCATAGGCAAGCCGCGGCCTTCGCCGGCGGAGCGCCGCGTTGACCGACTGCCGCCACGCCTCCTCCGGAAAATCCGCGGCCGACAGGTCGCCGTAACGAAAGTCGGCAATCAGCCGAGCAGAAACCGGCGGCGTCCAGATCGGCCCGTCGCAAAGGGCAGCCCCCAGGCGTGACAGGCGAACCGCCGCCGCACCCTTGTCCCGATGCTTCTGGCTCGCTGGACGCCCGGGCGCGGCCACCGAGCCGGGACCCTGCCGGGCCGCAAGCAACGCGACCCGCGAGCGCGCGCCCTGCCGGCTTTCCAGATACCCCTCGGACAGAAGCTGCTCATAGGCGGCCGTCACCGTCGTGCGCGAAACGCCAAGCTCGGCGGCGAGCGTCCGCGTCGACGGCAGCAGCGCCTCGGCGCCATAGGTGCCGTCAAGGACCTGTGCCTTCAGCGCCTCATAGATCCGCCGGGCGGTCCCGACCGTCGCCTCTTCTTTCATCGTTACAAACTGGCCCACGCATTTATACGGAAACTGGATATTCTTGGCCGTCCAGTTTGCCTCTATGACGGGGCGAGCACAAGGAGCGAGATCATGTACACACCGCCTGCCTTCAAGGAAGAAACGCTGAGCGTGTTGCACGACATCATCGAGGCGGCTTCGCTTTCGACCCTCGTCACCGCCACGGCCGATGGGCTGCTTGCGACCCCGCTGCCGCTGCTGCTTGATCGCAACGAGGGGCCGAACGGCACGCTCTACGGCCACGTCGCCCGCGCCAACCCGCAAGGAACGACGCCGGTCATCGGCGCGGCTATGGCGACCTTCATGGGGCCGGACGCCTATGTCACGCCCTCCTGGTATGCCTCCAAGCGCGAACACGGCAAGGTCGTGCCGACCTGGAACTATGTCGCCGTGCACGCCTATGGCGCGGCCCAATTCTTCACCGACGAGGACCGGCTGCTCGACATCGTCACGCGGCTGACCAACCGGCATGAGGCCGGACGAGCCGAGCCCTGGCAGGTCAGCGACGCGCCCGCCGCCTTCGTCAAGGCGCAGCTTCGCGGCATCATCGGCCTCAGGCTGCCGATCGAGCGTCTCGACGGCAAGCGCAAGATGAGCCAGAACCGCAGCGCCGAGGACCGCACCGGCGTCGCGGCAGGGCTTGCCGCAAGCGCCCGCCGCGAGGATCGCCTCGTCGCTGAGGAAATACCGGTCTGACCACGGACGAAGGGACCGCCGGCGGCTGACCCGCCGGCCCGAGCACTTGTGATTTTCCTTCAACTTTCCCGCGCAAGCCCTTACAACGACTCCCGCAAGAGGCCACGCAGCAGCAGACGAGGTATAACCGCATGCCATCGCTCGACATTCTCCTCACCTTCTTCGTCACCACGGCGATCTTCGCCTATATCCCGGGCCCGGCCATGCTCTACGCCGCCGCGCAAACCGTGGCGCGCGGCCGCTCTGCCGGAATGATGGCCTCGCTCGGCATTCATCTCGGCTGTTACGTGCACGTCATTGCCGCAGCTGCCGGCCTTTCGATCCTGTTTCATGCGGTGCCGACGCTGTATCTGGCAGTGAAGCTTGCAGGGGCCGCCTATCTCGTCTGGCTCGGCTTCACGCTGATGCGCACCAAGGCGACGGGCGACGGCAGCCTGCCCCTGACCGAGGCGAAATCGGCACGCCGCGCCTTCTTCGAGAGCATCACTGTCGAAGTACTGAACCCGAAGACCGCGATCTTCTTCGTCGCCTTCCTGCCGCAGTTCACTGATGCGTCTGCCGCCTTCCCGATCTGGGTGCAGTTCCTGCTGCTCGGCGCCCTCGCCAACCTGATGTTCTCCTCGGCCGATATCGTCTGCGTGTTCCTCGCCGGCGCCGTCATCTCACGGATGCGCCGCTCCGGCAGGGCGCAGCGCCTGATGCAGCGCGCCGGCGGCACAGTGCTGATCGGGCTTGGCGCCCACCTCGCCTGGCAGCGGACCTGATGCCCGTCCGTTGAGCCGGCGCAGCGCTGGCCGATTGGCGCTGGCCGACTGGTGCTGCGCCGGGCGGCTCGCCGGTTGCACCGGCGCAAGTTGCCGCTATCATGGCCCTTGAGGGCCATCGAGGGATACGCGCATGGGAGAAGGCGGCCAGGGATTTCGCACCACCGGCGCGGATGTGCTTGTCGATACGCTGCTTGCAAACGGCGTCGACGTCTGCTTCGCCAATCCCGGCACCTCGGAAATGCACTTCGTCGCGGCACTCGACCGCAAGCCGGAGCTGCGCTGCATCCTCGGCCTCAGCGAAGGCCTCGTGACCGGCGCCGCCGATGGCTATGCGCGCATGGCCGGGCGCCCGGCAGCGACCCTTCTGCACACCGGCCCTGGCCTTTCCAACGGCCTTGCCAACCTGCACAACGCCCGCCGCGCCCGGGCGGCTGTCGTCAACATCGTTGGCGACCACGCCTCCCATCACCTCCCGCTCGACGCACCGCTGACGACCGACATCGAGAGCTTGGCCGCGCCGATGTCGAACTGGGTCCGGCGCGTGAAGGATCCGGCTGACGTCGGTCCCACCGTTGCCGCCGCCGTTCAGGCCGCGCTGACGCCGCCGGGTGTCGCCACCATGATCCTGCCCGCCGACGCCGCCTGGGGAACGCTTGCCCTTGCCACCGCGCCACAAAAGGCGCCCATCGAAGCGCCGCGGCCGGCCAGCGCCGAGACGGTGCGCGAGGTGGCCCGCCTGATACGTTCGAATCCTCAAGGGGTCGCCATGGTCGTCAGCGGCGCTGCGGCGCAGGCCGATGGCCTTGCCGTTGCCGGGCGGATCGCGGCTGCGTGCGGCATCCAGCTTTTCAACGAGGTTCTGGTCGCCCACACCCAGCGCGGCCGCGGACGGGTCGCGCCGGCGCGCATCCCCTACCCGATCGACATGGCGCTCGCCACGCTCAAGGACGTCCGCGTTCTCATCCTTGTCGGCGCGCCCGAGCCGGTCGCCTTCTTCGCCTATCCCGGCATGCCGGGCCGGCTGGTGCCGGAGGGCTGCACGGTCGCAACCCTTGCCCGCCATGGCGAAGACCTGAAGGCGACGCTGGAGGCGCTTGGCGACGAACTCGGCGTCAGCCCGACCGGGCCGCTGCCGACGGCAGGCACCCCCACCGACACCGGCGAGCCCTCGGGCCCGCTCACCGAAGACGCGATCGCCGTCATCGTCGCGCACAAGGTGCCGGAAGACGCAATCGTCTGCGACGAAGGGGTCACCTCGGCGCGGCGCTTCTTCGCCCTGTCCGCCTTCTCCGCGCCGCATGACCTCATCATGCAGACCGGCGGCGCGATCGGCGACGGTATCCCGCTTGCGACCGGCGCGGCCATCGCCTGCCCCGATCGGAAAGTGATCTGCCTGCAGGCCGACGGCAGCGCCATGTACAACATTCAAGGCTTGTGGACCCAGGCGCGCGAAAACCTCGACATCGTCACCGTCATCTTCTCCAACCGCACCTATGCCATCCTGCATGCCGAGATGCGCAATGTCGGCGTCGGGGAGATCGGCATCAATGCGCGGCAGATGCTGAACCTCGACAACCCCGCGCTCGACTGGGTGTCGCTTGCCCGCGGCCTTGGCGTCGAAGCTGCCGTTGCCACTTCCTGCGAGGCCTTCGCCGCGCTCTTTTCCGCAGCGCTGTCGCGGCGCGGACCGTTCCTGATCGAGGCGCGCCTGGCGTGAGTTTCGGCGCCGTTTTCGCAGTCCTTGGGACGGCGATTGGCGAGCAGCCGCGGTACCCCGGATCGCCTGGAAAAGGATCGTCCAGAACCCGATAATCACAGGGTAAGATATTGATATAAGTAGTCTTTTTACAAAGATTCGGGCGCAAACTTGCGCCTGCGGACTTCTCGCTTATATTAGCGACGCCCTAGGTTCGCACTCATCTGCCTTGAGTCGCATTTCAGTTTTGGGCCCCCTTCAACCGGCAGCGTTCTTTGCCGGTGGACCAACGAAGGAGACACTTCATGTCCTTTAAGAAAGACCTAACCAAGGCTCCAGGCGCATCTCTGTCCCGCGTCAAAATCGGAGCCGCCATCAAGCGTTCGCGTGAAACCGCCGGTTATTCGGTTGACGATCTGTCGGTCACGACAGGCCTGACGGAAACTGAAATATCCAAGATCGAGCTCGGCGCCGATACCGATCCCGCCAAGCTGCAGCGCATCGCCGCCGCACTGCAGGTCTCGCCGCAGACCTTCACCTGAAAAGCGGGGGCGGTGCGCGACAGATACGCGTACCGCCGCCTGACCTCCCCTGCCACCGCTGTCCGGCGTGTTTCCTTTACCCCGTAGCCGATTAAAGGACAAAAGCATGCAGGATTTCAGAGTTCTGCAGCGACCTTCGCCCGTCTGACAAGACGCCCGGCGCTGTCGGGCGCGATGCGGAAGGCCAAGCCAGACTTCTCCCGACAGCAATCACGCAAATGCACTGCCTCCAAAGCGGTCGCGCTGTCGGCTGACCCATGCGCCATATTCAGTCTCCATCGGCAGGGACCGAGCGTTCAATAGAAAGAAAAATAGCGGCACGAAAACCCGCATTTTCAGGCCTTTGACAAGGCTTATACAAGGACGGGAAAATAGATAATTTAATATTTTCATTGAGTTTCAAAAAGTATCGTCTATATATCAACTCATCGAATATTGCTTGTGACCTTTGACACAGCGCTTATGCGCGGCCAGATCTCCTCTCAAATATCGATCACCGCCAGAGAAATATTTTCTGGCAAACTCCACGATTGAAAGGAAATCGTCATGGCTTCGGGCACTGTAAAGTGGTTCAACAGCACCAAGGGCTTCGGCTTTATTCAACCGGATGACGGCAGCACCGACGTGTTTGTCCATATCTCCGCAGTAGAACGCGCTGGTCTGCGCTCGCTCGCCGACGGTCAGAAGGTGACCTTCGACGTCGTCGCCGACCGCAAGTCGGGCAAGAGCTCGGCCGACAATCTGCGCGCCGAATAATTTGTCATTCGCCCTTCTCTGACCACGGATGTACTGGCAGGAAAGGCTTGAATGACGGGAAGAGGTCGGGGAACAACCCGGCCTTTTTGCATCTTTGGCCCCTTCACTTCCGATATGGAGCTCGTCATGAGCCGCACGGCCTGCGAGATCGGCGACAGGGTCAAACTGAGGGCATCCGCCACACAGTCGGCCTTGGTCAGCCCCTTCGGCGTCATCGTCGGCCTTTTGCCCACGGAAGATCGCGGCGAGCCCCGCTTTCGCGTACGGGTCGACGGTGAGACATTTGAACGCTCGGTCCTTGCGACCGACATCGAACACGCCGAGACCGCCACACCGGACCCCGCTCAGGCGGAAGCTACCGGCCCCTGGCTCAAGAAACTGAGCGCCAAGCGCGGCAGATAGGCGCATGCGCCTCGCCCGCGCTGCAATCGACAACAGGAGAACATGTTTTGCAGGTACTCGTTAGAGACAACAACATCGACCAGGCTTTGCGCATTCTGAAGAAGAAGATGCAGCGCGAAGGGCTTTTCCGCGAGTTCAAGGCCCGCAGCAGCTATGAAAAGCCGTCGGAAAAGCGCGTGCGGGAAAAGGCGGAAGCCGTCCGACGCCAGCGCAAGTTAGCGCGCAAGAAGCTGCAGCGCGAAGGCCTGCTGCCCAGCCCCAAGAAGGCGGCGCGCACGCGCTGACCCCTCTGGGTCGGCAGCACCCGCCCGTTTCAGGAGACAGGTCATGACGCCCAACGCTAACGCAGCATTCAAGCCGGCCAAGACCTCCGCGAGCGACAAGGCGGCCGCAACCGATCATACGGCGAGAGCCATCGTTGCGGCTGAAAAGATCGCCCGCGACAAGAAGACCGAAAAGCTCAAGGCGCAACGCCTTGAGCGCGCCGCCGCCGAACCGGCCGCGGAGGTGTCCGCAAGCAAGCCGACCCGGAAATCGCGCCGGTCCTGACTGACACAGAAACACACCCTCCTGGCCGCCGGCAACGGGCGTCAACCCTGAGGTCATCCCAGCACTGTCCACCCGAGACGGAAAGACGCTCCGGGGGTAGAATTCCTGGAAGAGCGCCTTGCGCGCTCGCACGCATGCGCCACGCAAACGACAGTTCCCATCAACAGGAGGGGCCTATGTCATCCGCAGAGCAGCATCCACTGATTCCCTCGGACCTTGCCATGCTCGACGGCGTGCTGCGGCGCGCGGGCTTTCACCAGCATGTCGACCTTGATGACCAGGAAAGCCTCCGTCTTGCCGCCGTCTTTCTGATCGGCAGGTTCCAGGCGGGCGTTACCACTGCCGATGCCCTGCTTTGCGAGCTTCAGGGCCGGAGCGGGCAGCGCACTCCGCGTCAGATTGAAACCGCAAATCTCGAACAGTGGGAGAACGATGGCGGCGCGCCGCAAAGGCGCAGCGCCGTTACCCGCTACACCGGCGCCCGACGCCTCCCCTGGCCGGAGGCCATGCCGCCCCGGGACCTGGCCTCGTTTGCTCGCAAAGGCCCAAAATCGGGATGAGGCTTGTGTGCTGGAACGCAAAAGGGTGCCGCCAAGGGGATCTTCCTTGTGCCGGACACTTTTGAGGCGCATGGTTTGACGATCGACACGGGCCGACTTGGCTTATCGCGGTGTGAGGGGCTCTCGAGCCGCCATATCCTCCTTTATCGACAGCAGCGCATGCGCGCGTTCGCGCCAAGGCGAGCCGCCGTCTGGCCAATTTCGCGGGCTGGGTAGCCATTGTCGTCACTGCCGAATTGCGGGCACGGCATTTCGCTCGAACGAACGGCGACGAGCCACCGCTTACTCACGATTGGACGAACCCATGTTCCACACGCTGACACACAGACTTCGCCGATACGACTATACTCTGGCGGCAATCAAGGCGTCGCTCGTCCTGTCCCTGCTCTTCGTCGCGTTCGTGACGCTGAGCGGCCTCTTGTGGTGACGGCCGCCGCAAATCCATGATGTTCCGTGAGATGACACGCAGCCATCCGCGGCGGAGTGCTTCCCCATATTGCGCCGACGTGGCGATCGGGGGCAAATTGCCTCACGATTCTCCCTGAGCTCCGTCACACCGGGGCACCCATCGGCATCGCGCCCGCAACGGAACATCTCATGCCACTTCACCTCGAAACTCCGCTGATCGAATCCCTGCCGCTGGGGCTTGCCTCGGGCCGCTCAATCTTTCTGAAGATGGACGCGCTGCAGCCACCGGGTTCGTTCAAGATCCGCGGCGTTGGCGCTGCCTGCGAGCACCACGCGCGCGCCGGCAAGCGGCGCTTCGTCTCCTCCTCCGGCGGCAATGCCGGCATGGCGGTCGCCTATGCCGGGCGCATGCTTTCGATCCCTGTATCCGTCTTCGTTCCCGAAACGACGACCGAGCGCGCGAAGGGCCTGATCCGCCAGCAGGGCGCCGACGTCATCGTGCACGGCGCCGCCTGGGATGAGGCGAATGCCGCCGCCCTCGCCTCCCTCGATGCCGACACCGCCTTCATCCATCCCTTCGACGACCCGCTGCTGTGGACCGGTCACGCGACGATGATCGACGAGGTCGCGCGATCCGGCCTCGCCTTCGATGCCGTGGTGCTGTCGGTCGGCGGCGGCGGACTGTTTGCCGGCGTTGCCGAGGGGCTCGCGCGCAACGGGCTTGGCCACGTGCCGATCCTTGCCGTCGAGACCGAAGGCACCGCTTCGCTGGCCGCCTCGATGGACGCGGGCTCGCTGACGGAACTCCCCTCCGTCAGCGGCATCGCAACGTCGCTCGCCGCCCGCAAGGTCAGCAAGCGCGCCTTCGAGCTGAGCCAGACGCGCCCAGTCGGGAGCGTCGTCGTCAGCGACACGGACGCCGCGCAAGCCTGCATCCGCTTCCTCGACGACCACCGCGTGCTGGTCGAGCCCGCCTGCGGCGCCGCCCTCGCCGTCGCCTACGCCCACGCCGACCGGCTGGCGCGCTTCGAGCGCATCCTGATGATCGTCTGCGGCGGCGCGACGACGACGGTCGAAAGGCTGCAGGCCTGGCAGGAGTTTTGAACCTCCTGGCCGCCATCGCGGAGACCGTCGACCAAGCCGCTGGCGGCAACCTCAAGAGGTAACGGCAGCGTCGATAAATGCCATCAGCATGCGAGGAATCCTGGATGAGGCATCGATCAAGAACGACAAGTCGGCGTCGCTTCCCTTGCCGGCCGCGATGCGGTCCGCAGCCTCCTTCGCCTCTACCGTGAGCGCCAGTAGCTGCACCAGAAGATCGTTCTGCGTGAGGAGCGGATCGGTGAACAACTGCGTTTGAACCAGCCAGGCGAGCGTCTTGGCGCTGATCTTTTTCGAAAAGCGCTTGTTTTTCGTCAGCAGTGTCAGCGAGTCGATAGCGGTTTTGTAGCTGGAAGCCGCTGATTTCATTGCCTCAAGCAGCTGCTCGTTTCCGCCCGAGACGATCGCCACCAGTGCTTTGCCTACCTGGCAATTGCCTTCCGCAAGGCCGCTGGTCGCTTTCCCGATCTCATTTCCTTCGTCGACCTTCCGCGCTTCCTCCTGGAACTTTTCGCGCTTGAACCCGATCAGGTCAAACTGGTCCTTCGCCGGCTCCTCTTTGGCGGCGTCCTGCGTGGCTTCCTGTGCGAGGGCAAACCGAGGATCCGGCAACGCGTTTAAGGCCATAGAGAGCAAGAACGTCACGCAGCACAGCGACCACGCTCTTCTGGAGCTACGAGTCCTCGACATCATTCCTCTCCCTCAAGAAGCTGGACGGAATTACTGGGTGTTTTTCTGACAAATGCTTCGTGTGTCCGCGAGCGGATCGTCGTCGCCTTTATAGAAGTTCTTGTCCTTCAACGGTCCGCAATATCTGTCGATGAACTCCTGCCATCCCTTCACAAAGCCGCCGTCCTCATGGAGGTCGTTGGCGATCACAAATGCGCTGTTGAAATCAAACAATCTGTTTGTCACTTCGCCCGCGGGCGCCGATGCGGTCTCTGTAAGCTTGTTTGCCACCAGAATCTGGACCTCATACCGGTTCTTCGCATCCAGTTGATCGCCTGCCACTTTGGTGGAGCACATCGTCAATCCCGTCGCGAGGCAGGCGGCAACCGCGGATATGGCGGCAGTCACGGTCGCCGCCTTCACATGCCACATGGATGGCTTGGCCTCGGCCAGCTCGGCTTGGGTGGCGCTCAGCTGGGAACGGAGCGGGCCCAGCTGCTTCAGCTCGTCTTCCGCAGCGAACAATTGATCGAGCGTGTCGGCCGCAACCGTTTCGCCTGCCGCGCTCGGCTGGACATCCAGTTTGTACTTGGCAACAAGCGCCCTGACCTCGCCTTCAACGCGAGTTGCCGCGTATTCCCTGATCGGTACGCGTGGCATCTGCCCTGCCCCCAGGATGTAGCAAATCACCCCACCCAACATATCAGCACTACCGAATATTCACAATTCCTAATTGACTTCTGCTGATTTTGCACGCCGCAGGCAGGAACGGGGCCATGGTGCGCGCGCCCTGCACGTGAACGGCCGTAGCGTCGATGGGCCAAGGATCGTCATGGTCGACTGCCCCAGGAGGCGCAGTCGGCTGCGAGGGGACCCTTGCTTCACCAAACGAAAAAAGCCGGAGCTTGCGCCCCGGCTTTCCTCATTCAACCGTTCGATAAGGCTTAGTTCTTCGCCTTGTCGACCAGCTTGTTCTTGCCGATCCAGGGCATCATGCCGCGGAGCTTGGCGCCGACTTCTTCGATCTGGTGGCTGTCGTTGACGCGGCGGATGCCCTTGAAGCGAGCCGCACCCGACTTGTATTCCTGCATCCACTCGGAGGTGAACTTGCCGGTCTGGATGTCCTTGAGGACGCGCTTCATTTCGGCCTTGGTTTCTTCGGTGATGATGCGCGGACCCGTGACGTATTCGCCCCACTCGGCCGTGTTCGAGATCGAGTAGTTCATGTTGGCGATGCCGCCTTCATAGATCAGGTCGACGATCAGTTTTACTTCGTGCAAGCACTCGAAATAGGCCATTTCCGGGGCGTAGCCGCCTTCGACCAGCGTTTCGAAACCGGCGCGGATGAGCTCGACGAGACCGCCGCACAGAACGACCTGTTCGCCGAAGAGGTCGGTTTCGCACTCTTCCTTGAAGTTGGTCTCGATGATGCCCGAACGGCCGCCGCCGACGCCGCAGGCGTAGGAGAGAGCGAGGTCAAGGGCGTTGCCCGAAGCGTCCTGGTGAACGGCAACGAGGCAGGGAACGCCGCCGCCCTTCTGGTATTCGCCGCGAACCGTGTGGCCGGGGCCCTTCGGCGCGATCATGACGACGTCGAGCGAAGCCTTCGGCTCGATCAGGCCGAAGTGAACGTTGAGGCCGTGGGCGAAAGCGATCGCAGCGCCGTCACGGATGTTGCCGGCGATTTCGGCCTTGTAGATTTCGGCCTGGAGTTCGTCCGGGGTCGCCATCATGATGAGGTCGGCCCACTTGGCGGCTTCTGCTACCGAGAGAACCTGGAGACCGTCGGCCTCGACCTTGGCAGCCGTTGCCGAACCCGGCTTCAGAGCGATGCGGATTTCCTTGGCGCCGGAATCCTTGAGGTTCAGCGCATGGGCGCGGCCCTGGCTGCCGTAGCCGACGATGGCGACCTTCTTCGACTTGATCAGGTTGATATCGGCATCACGATCGTAATAGACGCGCATTGTTGTGGTCCTTCCCGTTGTTTGTCAGTTGCTTCCGCTGCATTACCCGGGAGCTCCGGAGCCCTGCAGCAATTCCTGGTGTCGCAGCGACCTTTGCGCTTCTTTCGAAGCGCGGCGCTGTGACTTTTCTTTGCCGCAGCGACCTTTACGCTTCTTTCGAAGCGCGACGCTGCGGGCCGTTACCTTTTCGTGCCGTAAAGCGAAAGGAAGGCGGATACCGCCTGCTCCGCCTTGCGGCCAAAACTTTGTCTCATCTCGCCGGCCTCTTCGCCGAGCAGCATCTTCAGATGCCAGTCGGAGACGATCAGCCCATAAAGCGCGCCATAGGCCTCGTCGGCATCGTCGAACATCAAGAGGCCTGCCTTGCGGCCGGCTTCGAGCAGCGCTGCGGCCCGGCGGCCGATCTGCCGACGCCCGCGTTCCTGCAGCATGTGGCCGAGCTTGGAGCCGTCGCGGCTCGCCTGGCCGATCGCCAGACGGTTGAGCGCCAGCGACACGTCACCGGCGAGAACCTCAAGCAGATCCTTGGCAAAAACGATCAGATGCCGCTGCAGGCTCTCGGCATCGAGCGCGCGGGCGGCAACGTCCTGCGTGCGCACCTTGCTCGCCTGGAAGCCGATCATCGCCGAAATCAGCCCGTCACGATCGCCGAACCACTTGTAGAGGCTTTCCTTGGAGCAATTGGCAGCACGCGCGATGCCGGCCGTCGTCAGCGCCTTTTCGCCGCCGTCGACGAGAAGTCGCAATGCCTGCTCGAGAACGGCGCCCTGACGTTCCGTCAGCCCCTCCCCGGCATTCGCCTCTCTCATCGCCACAGTCATCTGCACGCTGCCTCGCCCTCGATCAGTACCGTACGGTACGGTTCGCATTCTTCTAGTGAAGCCTCTCCAGAGCGTCAAGACGATTCTTGCAAAGGGGCGAAATTTCGACGGTGACGGCGCAGAAGCAGCGCCATAGGGTGCGAACCGACGGAATGGAGGTCGACCTGCCCTCGTCAGACGCAGGTGTTTGATCGTGGCGCGGTCGATCACGCGATCGATGGAATGGAGTCCAACGCATGCAGCAGCCGGCCCTCGGGATCCTGATTGGAGGAAGCTCGCATGTCGGGAAGTCGACACTCGCCAGGGCTCTCGCAAGTTCGCTCGGGCGGGAGCTGATCTCGACGGACGATCTGGGCCGCCATCCCGGCAGGCCCTGGCCGTCGGTCCGTCCTCAGGTCGCCGAGTACTATGCAAGCCTGACCGACGAGACCATCCATTGGTTCCTGAAGGTGCACCACGAAAACATGTGGCCGCGCATCCGCCAGATCATCGAAAGCCGCCTAAAACACGCTCAACCCTTCGTGCTTGAAGGTGCCGCGCTCCGGCCGGAGTATATGGCTCAATTCGAACAAGAGGACATCCTCCCCCTGTTTCTCTACGCGGATGACGCTTTCCTGCGCCGGCGTATGCTGGAAGAATCTCGGCGCGCAGATGCTGACGGGACGAAGGCCGCGATCATCGACAAGTTCATCGAGCGCTCGATCCGCGAAAACAGAGAGATGCTGGAGGCTGCCGGAACCGCCGACATCCGGTGTATCGATGTCGCGGCGCCCGGGACGCTCGACGCCTTGGTGAAAGAGTTTTCGGCGGCCTGATCACCGAGGTCGGCCAACCGAACGTTACATGCGCCGCACCGGCTCCATTCCAAGAAGCTCCAGACATTTCCCGATGACCTGTGCGACGAGCCTGCATGTGGCAAGCCGACCCGACGGATCATCTGCCTTCAGCACCGGGCAATCCGCGTAGAAGCGGCTGAACGCATCTGCCACCTGGTAGGCCCGGTCGGCGATCTCGAAGGATTCGAGCTGTTGCGCCGCCTGCGAAAGCGCATGCGGATACCAGAGACATTCCATCAGCACGGCCCGCTCGGACGGATGGCTGATCGAGACCATCTCGGCTGGAACCATGCCCGCCTCCTCGGCCTTGTCCAGGATCGATGAGATCCGGGCGTAGGCATATTGAAGATACGGACCCGTCCGCCCCTCGAAGGAGGTCATCTTGTCGATGTCAAAAACATAACCTGTGTTTCGCGGCGTGGAGAGGTCGGTAAACTTCAGGGCGCCGAGACCGACGGCCGTGGCCGCCTCGCCGTCAGTCACCTTTTCCGACGACTTGGCAAGCGCCAGATCGATCATGTCGCCGAGCGAGGCGGCCGACCCGTCGCGGGTCTTGAAGGGCTTGCCGTCGCTGCCACGAACGGTGCCGAAGGTCGCGTGCCGCAGTTCGACGCCGTCGGCATAGCCTGCCGTCCGCGCCGCCGAAAACACGCTGGCAATATGCAGCGCCTGCCGGTCGTCGGTGCAATAGACGATCTGCTCTGCACCGAGATCGCGCACCCGCTGGCGCAGCGTCGCGAGATCCGTCGTGCCGTAAAGCGCAGCGCCGTCGCTCTTCTGAAGAAGCAGAGGTGGTGCATTGTCTGAAAGTCCGTCACCGGCGACATCGATGACAAGAGCACCGTCGCTCTCCCGAGCGAGCTTGCGGGCAACGAGGTCGGCAAGCATGGGCGCGACTTCGGCATGCGCATCGCTTTCTCCTTTGAACAGGTCGAAATGCGCCCCTAGCACTTGTGCTGTGGCCGAGATCGCGACCAGGGAACTGGCCCGCATGCGCCCCCAGGCCGCGGTCAGGAGTGGATCTCCGTCCTGCAGTCTCGTGGTCAGCATCCGCGCCTGCGCAAGCGACGTCTCGTCCTCGCAGGCCGCATTGCCCGACCTGTAGAGAATGCCAAGTTCATCGACGGTCATGGCATCGAATGCGCGGGGATCGATGAAGGGCGCGGGATCGCCGACTTTCCATCCGGCGGCCAGGGCCGCACCCAACAGAAGCTTGCCCATCTGCAGGCCCCAGTCGCCGAGATGGATATCGGACAGCACGTCGTGGCCGATCTCAAGCAGGATGCGCCGCAGGCTTTCGCCGATGACGAAGGAACGCAGGTGCCCGACATGCAACGCCTTGGCGACGTTGGGTCCGCCGAAATCGATGATGGTGCGCAGCGGCTGCACCTTCTCGGCGGCAAGCGATCCATCGGCTAGCATCGCCGTCGCCTCCGCGGCAACCGCCGCATCCGTCAGCCGGACGTTGATGAAACCCGGCCCGGCGACGGACACTTCCGCGAATTCTTCGCCGCGCGCCGCCTCGGCAACCTCAGCGGCAAGTTCGCGCGGATTCCGGCCGGCGGATTTTGCCAACCGCATCATGTCGTTGCATTGGAGATCGCCGAACTCGGGCCGTGTCGACCGGGCGATGGAGGGTTCGGCTTTAAGGCCGTTCAGTTCATAGGCGCGAGCAAGGGCTGCGAGTGCTGCCGATTTGACGGACATGGATCATTTCCTGAAATTGCATGAAAAGGAGCGCAAAAGCGTTGAGAGCTTCAGCGTCGTCGTTCTGCAATTTTCGGAACCATGTTCATGGCAAACCTCGAGATTGGAGCCCTTCAATAGTCCGTTCGGTGACCGCTGGCAATGTTATGATCGCCTGCGCCGTCACTACGATGGTGTGGCTCAGAAGGGGCCCTTCTTCCGCCTGGCGGCACCCACTCGCCCAACAAGGCCCGCCCGATTTCCCGCTAATCGCGGACTTCGTTCGCAGCGCCGGCAGCATGGCACGTCCCCTATCCCCGCCCGCGGGGAGAGCGTTATTCCTCGGGTTAAACCCGATGAGCGGGGCAATGCCTCTGGACACGCGAACACCACGCCTCAACCAACACCTACTTCCACCCCCGAACCGCCTCTTCGATGAAAGCCGCGACCGCCGCCACGCTCGGCACGCGCGCCCGTTCCGGGTGCATCATCAGATAGACCGGGCGCTCGGCGGCCGCCCCCGGTTCGTCCACCGCCTCGAAACGCGGATCGCGTGAGGCCGAAACCTCCGGCAGCATCAGTTCGGCGCCGAGCGAAAGGGCCGCCTCCATCAGGATCTCCAGCTTGTCGGCCGTCAGCGCCACGCGGGCATCCGGTCTGAGCCGGTCAAGCGCCTGCATCTCCGGCACATGGGCGAGTGCCGGGCCGTAGCGCACGACCGGGCATGGGCCCTCTCCCTGCCCCCTCGGCCGGAACAGACGGAAACGCAGCGTGCCGAGGCTCTTCACCCGCACACTGTCTTCGCCGGTGCGCGCCATGCGGATGGCGATGTCGGCCTCGCGCCGCTCGATGCTCAGCATCTGGTTGTCGGCAACGAGATCGAGGGTGAGGCCCGGATGGCGCTGTTCGAGGCGGGCAAGCGCCGGCGCCAGGATGGCGCTCAAGACGAAGCCGATGCTGGTCACCCGTACCTGGCCCTGCAGTTCCGCCGTGCGCCGCAGCAGCGTCGCCAGCGACAGCGACGCCTCCTCCGAGATCGTCCGAAGCCGCTCGACGACGGGGGAAAGCACCGGCGTCGGCGTCAGCCGGCCGTCGATGCGGTCGAAGAGCGCCGCCCCCACCCGCCGCTCCAGCGCCGCAAGCCGGCGCGACACCGTGGTCTGGTCGACACCAAGCGAGCGCGCCGCCTGGCTGAGCGTCGCACCGCGCACCAGATGATCGAGCAGTTCGAGATCCGCCCATCCCCCTGCATTCATGCAGATAGTCCTCCGAAAAATTCGGATCACTCTGCGCCAACGCAGCCGCTAAGATCAAGCCCATAGACCGACCGCTTCGACGAACCAACGCCAGGGCTACGGCCCCGAAACCACCGCCCGGCCAGGGCTGCCTTCCACCGCCCCCCCTGCGCCGTCCGCACAAACAAGGAGCCTTCCCATGTCCGATTCCGCGCCCGCAGCAACCCTTTTCACACTTGCCGGCGTCACGCTCGCCCCGCCGCCGCTTGGCGAAGCGACGCTGGTGCTGATCGACTACCAGAACGAATATCTGGCCGGCCCCGTGCGCCTGGTCGAGCCGGAAGCGGCGATCGAAAAGGCGCGGCAGTTGCTGGTCGCCGCTCGCGCCGCCGGCGCGAAGATCATCCACGTCGCTCATAAGGGGGCCGCCGGCGGCATGTTCGACCGGGGGGCGCACCGCGGCGCGATCGTCGATGCGCTGACGCCAATCGCCGGCGAAGCGGTGGTCGAGAAGATCCGGCCCAACGGCTTTTCGGACACCAACCTTGCCGAAATCATTGGGCCGGCCGGCACGCCGGTGATCTTCGCCGGCTTCATGACCCACAATTGCGTGTCGTCGACCGCCCGCGCGGCCAAGGACCTCGGCTACGGCATCACCATCGCAGCCGATGCCTGCACCACACGCGACCTACCATCGGCAAGCGGCACCATCTCCGCCCGTGCCCTGCATGAGGCCGAACTTGCCGGCCTTGCAGACCACCACGGCGCGGTCGTCAATGTCGTCGCGCTGATGGCGGCACGCAGCTGAGAGACCCGTCGTTCCCTTCGAAAACGGGGCGTCCGAAGCCGCGGGCGCCTTTCTCTTGCCATGCAGATGGCGAAGATTACGAAAATATAATGATCTCAATGCTTTTCGCCGGGTCCATTCGCTTCTATTTTTGAACCTATCCATTTTGGCATCGGCGATGCCGGTTAGGCGCAAGCGATGATCAAGACAGCCAAGACGGCGCGAGCCGACACCACGCCCCGAGACGATGCGGCGCCCAACGTCACCTTCATTCCCGGTGCGGTGAAGACGGTGAAGCGCAGGCGCCGCTCGCGAGCCTGGCTGTGGCTGCCGGTCATCCTCGCCGTCGCCGGCGCCGGCTATTACGGCTGGACGCGCTATGGAGAGAACCCGGCCTCGACCGCAATGGTGACCGAGGTGGTGACCCGCGGCGACATCGAAAACAGCGTGACCGCCGTCGGTACGCTCGACGCGGTCAATTCCGTCGATGCCGGCGCCCAGGTCTCCGGCCAGTTGAAGGCGCTGCATGTGGCGATCGGCGACACGGTCACGCAAGACCAGCTCGTCGCCGAGATCGATCCGGCCACCATCGAGAACCGCATAGAGATCGACCAGGCGGAGCTTGCCAACCTTCAGGCCCAGCTCATTTCCAAGAGGGCGCAGCTCGTCCTCAAGCAGGCCAATATCGACCGCCAGCGCAATCTCGTCGAAACCCGGAGCGTGGCGCAATCGACGCTCGACCAGGCGATTGCCGATCTCGCCGCCGCCGAGGCCGACGTCAACGCCATCGAGGCGCAGATCCGCAAGCAGCAGGCGACCCTTGCCGGCGACAAGGTCGATCTCGGTTACACCAAGATCTACGCGCCGATCTCGGGCACCATCGTCGCCAACCCGGCCAAGGCCGGCCAGACGCTGAATGCCAACCAGACGACGCCGACCATCGTCACCATCGCTGACCTCTCGACCATGACCGTCAAGGCGCAGGTGTCGGAAGCAGACGTCACCCGGCTGAAGGTCGGCATGGATGCCTATTTCACCCTGCTCGGCCAGCCCGGCAAACATTTTGCCGGCAAGCTTCGCCAGATCCAGCCGATGCCGGACACGGCCAACAACGTCGTGCTCTATTACGCACTCTTTGACGTGCCCAATCCCGAAGGCGAACTGATGATGTCGATGAGCGCCCAGGTGTTCTTCGTGCAAGCCGCCGCCAAGGACGTATTGATCGTGCCGAGCGGCGCCTTGAGCCATCCGGCCAAGGGTACGGGAGATGCAACGGGTGAGAGCAACGGCCGACGCGACGGCCAGAGAAACGGAACCGGAAGCGGGCCCCGCAAGGCGCAGGTGACCGTGGTTACGGCTTCCGGCGCGCTCGAAACCCGCGACGTCGAAATCGGCATTCGCAACCGCGTCAGCGCCGAGATCAGAAGCGGCCTCCAGGAGGGCGAGAAGGTGGTCGTCAGCACCGGATCGACAGGGAGCGGCAACGCCCGCGACAACCGAAACCAGCGTGGCATGCGCATGCCGCCGATGTTCTGATCCAAGCTCGATAGTGGCCATGACCCCGCTTCTCTCACTCAGGCACGTCAGCAAGACCTATTTCAACGGCGACCTCGCCGTCGAGGTCCTGCACGGCCTGTCGCTCGATATCGAGGCGGGCGAGTTCGTGGCGATCGTCGGCCAGTCGGGTTCCGGCAAGTCGACGCTGATGAACATACTCGGCTGCCTCGACCAGCCGACCGGCGGCGACTACCTGATCGATGGCGAGAGCGTCGCTACCCTCGACAGTGACGAGCTCGCGGCCCTTCGCCGCCGCACCTTCGGCTTCGTCTTCCAAAGCTACAACCTCATCCCGACAGCAAGCGCCAAGGAAAATGTCGAGGTACCGGCCGTCTACGCCGGCATGTCCGCCCGCGACCGGCACGACCGCGCCGAGGCGCTGCTTGAAGCGCTGAAGCTCGGCGAGCGCCTCGACCACCGGCCGGGCCAGCTGTCGGGCGGCCAGCAGCAACGCGTCTCCATCGCCCGCGCGCTGATGAACGGCGGCCGGGTGATCCTGGCCGACGAGCCGACCGGCGCGCTCGACAGCCAGAGCGGCTCGGATGTGATGGCGCTGTTGCGCGACATGAACGATCAGGGCCATACGGTCATCGTCATCACCCATTCGCGGGAGGTCGCCGAACAGGCCGACCGGCTGATCGAGATCCATGACGGCCGCATCGTCGCCGACCGCGCCAAGAAGGCCCGCGTCAACGCCGAAGGGGCGGCCGCCCTCGCCCGCCATGTCAGCGAAGGCTCGGCCGCGATCGCCGATGTCACCGAAGCCGTCAAGATGGCGTTCCGGGCGCTGAAGGCCAATCTGTTCCGCACCATCCTGACCCTGCTCGGCATCGTCATCGGCGTCGGCTCGGTGGTCGCGATGCTCGCGATCGGCACCGGCGCGCAGGATTCTGTTCTGAGCCGCATCTCGTCGATGGGCTCGGACCTGCTGGTGGTGCGGCCGAGCATGGCGAATTTCCGCGGCAGCGCGGGCGGCAGCAACGTGACGCTGGTGCCCGCGGATGCGGACGCGATCCTGGAGGTGCCGAATGTCGCCTTCGCCGTGCCGGAGATGACCAGCTCCGTCACGCTTCGCCGCGGCAATGTCGACTATCAGACCACCGCCAACGGCACCGTACCGCAGTTTACCACCGCCAAATCCTGGAAGATGGCCAAGGGCGAGTTCATCAACCAGAACGACATGGACACCTACGCACCTGTGGCCGTACTCGGCCAGACGGTCGTGAAAACGCTCTTTCCAGACGGCGACAACCCGATCGGGCAGTATGTGCTGGTCAACAAGATCCCCTTCCAGGTGATCGGCGTGATGGCGGAAATGGGCGCCACCTCCTTCGGCAACGACCAGGACGACGTGGTGCTGGTGCCGCTTTCGACCGGCAGCATCCGCCTCTTCGGCCAACGCAACATCCGCACCATCACCGTTCAGGTGAAGGACGGTTCGGCGATCGACATCACGCAGCAGACGATCCAGGCGCTGCTCGACCAGCGCCACAAGCGCCAGGACACGCAGATCACCAACATGTCCTCCGTGCGCGAAGCCTTCACCGAGACCTCGAACACGCTGAAACTGTTCCTCGCCTCGGTCGCCGCGATCTCGCTGCTCGTTGGCGGCATCGGCGTGATGAACATCATGCTCGTCTCGGTCAGCGAGCGTACCCGCGAAATCGGCGTGCGCATGGCGACCGGCGCCCGCCAGCGCGATATCCTGTTGCAGTTCATCATCGAGGCGCTGGTCGTCTCGGCGATCGGCGGCACGCTCGGTGTGGCGCTCGGGCTTGGCACCGGCGCGCTTGCCGGCCAGTTCGGCATGCCCGTTTCCTTCACCCTCGGCCCGGTGGCACTCGCCTTTGCCTGCGCCTTCCTGACCGGCCTCGTCTTCGGCTTCCTGCCCGCCCGCAACGCCTCGCGCCTGCAGCCGGCGGTGGCGCTGAGCGCGGATTAGGCAAAAGCCACGCTCCTGCCCGCCAGACGATAGACAAGTGTCGCGACACGACCCAAGATGGCAGGCATTGCATGCTTGGGGGATAATTCGCGATGTGGAAGGCGTTTGCTGTTTTTTACTGCCTGTTGGCGACGTTCGGCGTCCTGCTTGGCGGCTACATCATGGCGGGCCGGTCAGTGCCGATGTCGACTATCGGCCTTGGCCTGGCTTCCGTGGCCTTCGTGATGGCGTTTTTGACCGCCGTCGGGCTCGTCGCCTACGCCTTCAACCTGAATGCCCCACCCTATGGGCTCTGGCGGCCGCTGAGCTGGCTCATCGGCGTCTATCAGTTGCTGGTGTCGCTGCTCAGCGTCGTGCGGTTCGCACAGATGTTCGCCACCATCCCGGCCGGAAGCGACGTGGGCGTCACGAACCTCATCTGGCTGGTGCTCGGCCTGGCTCTCAACTATTTCAGCTGGCTCGGCGTCTGGCGCTATGGACGGCGCATGGCGCAGCAACCGGCGCAAGCGCGGTGGAGGCAAGCGTTGCAGGATCTATTCCAGGCTGGTGCGGATCCTGCGGCAAAACCCCGTTCCTTCTGAGGACGGACGAAGCATTCTGGTTGGGAGATAGGCGTCGCGATGTGGAAGGCGTTTGCAGTTCTCTATGGGCTGCTTTTCATTTTCATGCTGTCATCGGCTTTCGTCACGCTACCCCCTGAAATCGCGGTGCAGCTGTCGTCCGCCGACCGAGCCCTGTTCTATGCTGGCCTGGCCGTGGAATTTGCTGCCATGATAGGCGTCTTTGCCTATGCCTTCGGCCTGAGGGTCCCGCCCTTGCCATTTTGGCGGCCATTCAGCTGGGTTCTCGCCTGCTGGTGTCTCTACACGTTGATGGCCGATGCCTGGGATCTCGTCACGCTCATTTCCAGCCCCCAGGCCGGAGACGAAGGCCTGCTGTCGGCCTCCCTCGGTTTGCTGTTCCTGCTCCTTCTCAGCTATTTCGGCTGGCTCGGCGTCTGGCGCTATGGCCGCCGCATAGAGCAGCAGCCGGCCGCGATGGGCTGACAGCGGAACGTCAGCGCGCCAAGCACTCCGGTGAAAGAATGAGAGAGCGGGCGGCATGCAGGCCGTTTGAGGCGTAAGGCCTTGCGACAACCTCGCCCGCCGAACGATAGACAAGGCGCCCATCACCGCCGAAGCTGCCACCAACGCAGATACAGGATGATTCGCGATGTGGAAGGCATTTGCAATTTTCTACGTGCTCAGCCTTGCTTTCGGCCTGGTCATAGGCGCGACGCTGCTCCTGAGCTTTTGGGACGAGATGGCATACGGGATCAAGATCCTCGGCGGCGTCAGCCTGGTCATGGCGCTGGCAACGGCGATCGGTCTCGTCGCTTACGCCTTTAATCTGCAGGTCCCGCCGTTCGGGTTCTGGCGGCCCTACAGCTGGCTGCTCGGCATCCTTCTCGGCGGCCTGTCGCTGATCAGCGTCGTGCGATTTGCCGGTCAGTTCGAAGGCGGTGACGACCTCACCACTCTGCTCTGGCTTTGCCTGTCGCTTCTCGTCAACTATTTCAGCTGGCTCGGGATCTGGCGTTACGGCCGCCGGGTGAAGGCGATCGCGGGCTAGCCCGAGCGAACCGGGCTATAGCCCTTCGTCACGACAGGAAAGACATGCTCAACCTCGTCCTCTACAGCGACCAGATCGTCTCCGCCTGCTCGGCGATCGACCTCAGGCTTGTGGAGATGTTGGCGGCAGGCGGCGCTGGAAAACGCATCGCCTATGTCGCCTCCGGTCCGGAACGGGACCGCGGCTTCTTCCTTGCCGGGCAGGCCTATTACGGCAGGCTGGGTCTCGATCTCGCGCTGTTCTTCGATCTCGACGAACCGCATTCGGCAGACGACATTGCAGCGCTCTTCGCCTCAGACGCCATTCACCTTGCAGGCGGTCACACCGGCGGCTTTCTCGAACGGCTGAAGCGAAGCGGCATGCTCGGGCCGCTTCGCGACTGGGCACAGTCCGGCGGCATCCTCATCGGCGTCAGCGCCGGCGCCATTCTCATGGCGCCGACGATCGCGACCGATGCGCTCTTCATCGGGCTGGAGCCGGAGGAAATCACCGACGGCGATGCGCTTGATCTCGTGCCCTTCGAGTTCTTCCCGCACCTGAGCGACGACAAGAGCTACCTGCCCGCTCTCTTGCGCTACAGCCTGTCGACGCCGCGACCGATCCTTGCCTGCAACGACGGCGACGGCATCGTCGTTGCAGACGGGCGGATCGAGTGTCTTGGAGATCCTCTATGGATCTCGGCGGGAGCCGCGCGAGCACCGGCGGAAAGCATGCTTCAAGGCTTCATGCCGATGCAGATTTGATGGCGGACCTGCAGACTAACATCCTGAAGAGCCCGCTCTTGGCTCCGATCCTCGATCGCTGGGACCGGATTGCCCTGCCCGATGGCTGGCTGGCAGCCGGCGCGATAGCGCAGACCGTCTGGAACCATGCCTTCGCCCTGCCGCCGACGCACGGCATCAGCGATATCGACATCGTCTATTTCGACGGTGACGACCTCTCGCAAGAGGCGGAGGCCACGCATGCGAAGCGGATCGAAGGCCTGTTTGCGGATCTGCCCGTGCGGATCGACGTCAAGAACGAGGCGCGCGTTCACCTCTGGTACGAGGACAAGTTCGGCACGCCGATCAGGCCCTATCTATCGGCGGAAGAGGCGATCGCGACATTTCCGACGACAGCGACCGCTATCGGCCTTCGCCCGTCCCGGGGCGGACTGGAGATCTGCGCCCCTTTCGGCCTTGAGGACCTGCTCGCACCGATCGTGCGGGCCAACAAGAGCCAGATCACCCGCGCCATCTACGAGCGCAAAGTGGAACGGTGGCGCGCCCTTTGGCCGGGCCTTGCGATCGAAAGGTGGGACGTGAGGCCGGCTTGAGACGAGACGCTCCTGTCACTGCCGCCCCACCAGTTGTGGTCGGGAACGGCACGCGCGCCGAAACCGCTACATCGCGCCCGCCCGTGCGGCCTCCGCATGCCGAACGACGACGGCCCCTTCGCGCGCCGGAACCGGCGCAACCTTGCGCCTTCCCAGCTGAGCTTCCGCCTCCGTCAGGCCGATATCGGCCAGATGCTCAGCATCCAGTTCGCGCAGTTGCTGCAATTGCCAGTACCGCGAGCGCGGCGAAGCGACGAGATAAAGACCGAGTTCCCGGATCATGTCGAACATCCATGTTTCGTTTCCAACCATGGACACAGTCTGCGCCTCGACATCTCCTAAAAGAAGCTTAGCATTCCTATTCCACGCATAAGAGAAACTTTGACAATAAGAGAAACCTGGGCATGAGTGCGCTTGACCTCGATTATCTCAAAACCTTCGCGCTGGTCGCCGAACTCGGCAGCTTCTCGGCCGCCGCCGAGCGCTTGGGCCTGACCCAGCCGGCGGTCAGCCTGCAGGTGCGGGTGCTGGAGAAGCAGCTCGGCGTGCGCCTGGTCGAGCGGGTCGGCCGCAGGGCGCGGCCGAGTGCGGCCGGCGAGGAGCTGCTGGCCCATGCCGGCAGCATCGAGGCTGCCACCAGCCGGGCGATCGAGGCCGTCGCCCGCCACGCCAAAGGCGTTCTCGGGCGCGTCCGGCTCGGCACCGGCGCCACCCCGTGCGCCTTCCTGCTGCCGCCGCTTCTGGCCGATCTCAAGCGCCGCTTTCCTGATCTAGACATCACCGTGACAACCGGCAACAGCGCCGACATCGTCCGCGCGGTCGACGAGAACCTCATCGACATCGGCCTCGTCAGCCTGCCCGTTTCCGGCCGCATCTTCGATATCACGCCGCTCTTCGACGAGCGCTTCGTGGCGATTGCGCCGCTCGGAAGCGCCCTGCCCGATACCGTCACGCCCGCGATCCTGGCTGAACGGCCGCTGATCCTCTACGAGCCCGGCGCCAACACGCGAAGGATCACCGACGAATGGCTGGCCACCACAGGCACGACCGTCAAGCCGGTGATGGCGCTCGGCAGCGTCGACGCGATCAAGGAGATGGTCGCCGTCGGCCTCGGCTCAGCCCTCGTTCCGGAAATCGCCCTTCGCCCCGGCGACCGGGAGCGGCTGGTGGTGCGGCCCGTCACCCCAACGCTCTTCCGCCGCTTCGCCCTGGTGCTTCGAAGCGACAAGCGGCTCGACCGGGCGCTGCGCGAAACGCTCGCCGCGCTGAAGACAACGGCGACTGGACTAGATACGCCCGAGGGCCGGACGCAGGGCCGCTAAAGACGCCGCAGCGACGACGGGCGGGCTGTCGAACCATGCCAGAGCCTGCACGATGTAGGTCTTGACCTCATCGCTTAGTTTTGGTTTGGCCATTGATCTGTCAAAGTGCAGTCAAAGGAGCAAGCAGTGACGAAGTACGATCCCGACAGATTGAAACTCCGCATCCAGGGACGCGGCCTGAACACATGGAACTGGCAGCTACTGCTTGATGGCAAGCAGCTCATAAAATCCGGAACCATCTCGGGCTCAAGACGCAATGCCGAAGTCGCGGCTGAGGCAGTGTTGCGCGATATGTCAACTGCGCCGGATAAAGACTAAGCGAATAGAAGCTGGCAGGTGCCGCAGGCATGGGCGATCTGCACTCTGGCGATCTCGGGTTTCTGGTTGGCTGTATCGACCATGGCCCGGACGCCGGCAGCATCTGCACCATTATGTCTGACCACGCCGGCGAACGCCTCGGACGTCGTGTGCACGGATGACGAAGACTGGGCGGCCGGGTCGCGGCCGCGATAGTCGGTCAGTGCCGCCTCCGCGGAGATCAGCCGGAAGGCGTCAGGCTTCGCCACCATCGACCAGAGCCGCCTCTTCATGCAGGCCGTGCAGTTGCATTCTCCGTGCCGACGCTGAAGTCGAGGTCCGTCTCGATCCGCGCCGCGCCGCAATGGCGGCTGCCGCCATAGGTCCTCAGCATCCCTTCTTCCCTGCCCTCGTTGTCGGCCCGGACTATGCCACCGGGGCGATTGAGAATCTGCGCCGTCACAATCACCGATCGGAAATCGGGTGGGCGCTGATGCCCGCCGGCAGTAGTCAGGGCGCCTCAATCAAGAGAAGGGAAAAGTCCATGACCATGCTGCAAGACAAGATCGTGATCGTCACCGGCGCCTCCTCCGGCATCGGCCGTGCGGTCGCCAGGCTCTTTGCCGCCGAGGGTGCGAAGATCGTCGCCAACGCCCGCGGCGAAGAGCAGCTCGACGCCGTCGTCGAAGCGATCCGCGAGGACGGCGGCGAAGCGATCGCGGTTGGCGGCGACGTCACCGCGGAAGAAACCCATATCCGGCTGGTGGAAGCGGCGCTCAAGCATTTCGGCGGCCTCGACATCGCCGTCAACAATGCCGGCGCGGTCAACGTCATGAAGCCGGTCGCCGAGATCACGCTCAAGGAATGGCAGCAATCGCTTGCCACCAACCTCACCTCCGCCTTCCTCGGCGCCCGCCACCAGATCCCGGCAATGCTCGCGCGTGACGGCGGCTCGCTGGTCTTCACCTCCACCTTCGTCGGCACCAGCGTCGGTATTCCCGGCATGGCCGCCTATGGCGCGGCAAAGGCCGGCCTGATGGGCCTCGTCAAGGGCATCACTGCCGACTATGGCGCAAAGGGCATCCGCGCCAATGCGCTCCTGCCCGGCGGCGTCGACACGCCGGCGGCCGGCAGCAAGGAAAACAAGGAATGGGCGGCCGGCCTGCACGCCATGAAGCGCATCGCCCAGCCGGAAGAAATCGCCCAGGCCGCCCTCTTCCTCTCAGGCCCGATGGCAAGCTTCGTCTCCGGTGCGGCGCTCTTTGCCGATGGAGGGAACGCTGCGGTGAAGTAACGGCAGCTCAAGCGCCGGGGGCAGATTTCCAGTCATGCTCCCGGTCAACCGGCCTTTTCGGTCCAGATAAGACGACGCCTGTCAGGATGGTAACCCGAAAACGCCGGGTTGTGTCACACCAGAAACAATCATTGCGAGCGTTGCCAAATTGCAAGATCTTCGGCTTTGCAAAAAATCGGGATTCATCGAAGACGAGAGTTGAGCTTCGCTCAGCAAGCGCAGGGTTTCGCAAATGGCCTTCATCCCCTTCAAGGGCGCAAAAATCGCATTGCTCTTTCAGGGGCTTTTGATTGCCTACCAGCGTGATCAAAAGCCGGAAATCCCCTTCCCCGGCATGTGGGATCTTCCGGGGGGCGGACGAGAGGATGATGAGAGCCCGGTCGAGTGCGCAATCAGGGAGACCCGCGAGGAGTTCGATATCGCGGTCGATCCGGCGTGGATCGTGTGGACGCGGTATTATCCGGCGCAGAATACGATCACCCCTGGAAGTTACTTCCTTGTTGGCAAGCTCGAAGAGGGTTTCGGGCCTGTAAGGTTTGGCGACGAGGGCCAGCAGTGGGCAATGATGTCGATCGCTGACTTCCTGAAACACCCTGAAGTCGTCGAGAGTTTGAAGAGTAGATTGCGCGATTATCTCGTCGAAAACACTTGATCGGGATCCCGTCGGGACCGCCGGCCCGCCAGCGCCTGTCGTTTCGGGTCGTTCCCCACGGTTCGGTGTCTTCTCACACCGGTATCTCCGTCGTCTCCTTGCCGGTACGGATCACGAAGGCGGTGTAGTAGCGCGCGACATTGGTTTCCTCGCGAAACAGCCGCTCGGTCAGCGCGTCGAGCTCGTCCATGTCTTTCAGCCGCAGCATCAAAATGGCGTCGGTCTCGCCGCTGACGCTGTAGGCCTGGATCACTGCCGGCTCCTTTTCCGCCATGTCGAGGAAGCGGCGGATATATTGCTCGCCGTGGCGCTCGAGCTCGACTGTGATGATCGCCTTCATGGTGCGACCAGCCTTTGCGGGATTAAGCACCGCGACGATCCGGTCGATGACGCCGGTCTCGTGTAGCCGCCTGATGCGGCGCAGGCAGCTCGATGGCGAAAGGCCGACCTCTTCCGCAAGCTCGGCATTGGTGCGCGAGGCATCCACCTGCAAGAGCCTCAAGAGCTTGCTGTCGATCTTGTCCATCCCCGTCCGTCCCCCTGTTGCGGTCATTTGCAATTTTATTGCACAAAGGTGCATATTTTGACCACAACTGCGAACGGCCTGGCGTTAGTCCTTGGACAACATCCCAAGGAGAGACCGCCATGACCGTCCTGATCATCCTCTACCGCAAGACCCTTGCCACCCTCGAAGTCTACTTCGATCTGGTGCGCATCATCGTGCCCGTCACCATCGTCACCCATGTGCTGCAGGAACTCGGCGTGATCCGCGCGGTCGCACCCGCCTTTGAGCCGGTCATGACGGTGATCGGCCTGCCGCCCGAGTTTGCCTTCGCGTGGCTCACCGGCCTGCTCGTCGGCATCTGGGGCGCCGTCGTCGTGGTCTTCGCGCTGGTGCCGGTCTCGGAGCTGACGACTGCCGACATGACGGTGTTTTCAGCGCTGATGCTGGTGGCCCATGCCATCCCGATCGAACAGCGCATCATCCAGAAGGCGGGCCCAAGCTTCCTCGTCACCGCCGCGATAAGGATCGGCGGCGGCCTCATCTTCGCAGCCCTCCTGCATCAGCTCTTCGCCGTCACCGGATGGCTTGCAACCCCGCTCGCCCCCACCTGGATCCCGGCCAACGAGGGCTCCGGCTGGGTCGCCTTCGCCTTCGGCACGCTGAAGACGCTTCTGACCATGCTCGTCGTGCTGCTCGTGCTCAGTTGGACGATCGAGATCCTCAAGCTCGTCGGCATCCTCGCATGGCTGAACCGGGGCATGGCGCCGCTCTTTCGCCTTGCGGGCGTCAAGACCGAGACCGTGCCCTTTGCCGCCGTCGGCGTGCTGCTTGGCATTTCCTATGGTGGCGCGCTTCTGATCCGCGAGGCGCGCGAGGCCAAGGTCGAGCCGCGCCAGGTGTTCCTCGCCTGCGTCTTCATGGGCTTTGGCCATAGCCTCATCGAGGACACGCTGGTGGTCGTGGCGCTGGGGGCGGATTTCACCAGCGTCTTCTTCGGCCGGCTGGTCTTTGCCATCGTCGCCACGGCCATCGTCGCCAGAGCGATCGCCGCAGCACCCGACGCCGTGTTCTTCCGGTCGTTCTTCCGCAAGGACGGCGGCGAGCCTGCCTTGTCGGAGGCGTAGCGGCCAGCGGCTAAGGTCGGCTTGGGGATGTCAGGCGCGAGGTGTCGATTTTCAACGCCTCCACCCATCGGTTCGGCCGCCCCGCCGCATGATCGCGTAGTCGGTCAACGACGTGCCCCGGTTCCCACACCGCGGCACGTTCGAGGCCCTCACATTCGGCAAGGGAGGCCGGGCGCTCAAAACTCTGGTCGGCGAAGGTGGAATGATAGAGAAACAGGCGGCCGTTGATGACGTCCTGCTTGAAGAAGAACGGCTCCCGCGCACTTTCTGGCGTCAACGGTCGCGAAGCGATCACTGGCCAGAGCCCACTGGTCACCGCATGCCTGGACACACCAAGTGTAAACGCGACGGGCAGAGCGGGAATTTCCTCGACTGAGAGGTCTGCTGTGAACACGCCTTCGAAGAAGACGATCAACGGCTCGCTCGCAACCTGCGCATAGGCGTGCCCACCAGAGCCCAAATCGACGCGCAGGATATCACCCACCTTGCGCTTCACTCGCTGTGACTTTGAAGTCGTTGTCACAATCGCCTCGTGCCTACCTATAACGTCCACTCGCCCGCATCACATACCGGATCAACGTTCCGCGAAGGTTACTCCGCAGCCACGTTTGTGGCCGGCCCCGCCATCCGCCCGAAGGCGGCACGGTAGGCGGCGGGTGTCGTCGAAAGCTGCTGGCGGAAGTGATGACGCAGCGTCTGGGTGGAGCCGAAGCCGGAGGCTTCCGCCACCTGCTCCATGCCGAGCGCGGTCTCCTCCAGCAATTGCCGGGCGCGCGACAGCCGCTCGGACAAAAGCCAGCGCGCCGGCGTCGTGCCGGTCGCCGCCTCGAAGCGGCGCAGGAAGGTGCGCTCGCTCATGCCCGCAGCCTTTGCCAGCGCCGCAATCGAAAAGTCCTCACCGAGCCGTTCGCGCATACGGTCAAGCAGCGGCCCGAGCCGGGCGCTCTCATGCACGTCGGGCACCGCCCGCTCGATGAACTGCGCCTGGCCGCCATCGCGATGCGGCGGCACGACGAGACGGCGGGCGACGCGGTTGGCCGCCTCGCTGCCGAAATCGCGGCGGATCAGGTGCAGGCAGAGATCGATGCCGGCCGCACTGCCAGCCGAGGTCAGAACCTCGCCGCCATCGACATAGAGCACATCCGGCACCACCTCGATGTCTGGATAAAGCGCTTTCAGCTTGTCGGTATAGCGCCAGTGGGTCGTCGCCCGCCGGCCCGATAGCAGCCCGGCAGCCGCCAGCACGAAGACGCCGGAGCAGATGGAAAGCACGCGCGCGCCCCGCGCGCAGGCGTCCCTCAGCGCCTGGCACACCGCCTCCGGCACGGGCTGATCGGCGCCGCGCCAGCCGGGCACGATGATCGTGCCGGCGTGGCCCAAAAGCTCGATGCCGCCGTCGGCGACAAAGCGAACGCCGCCGGTCGCCCTAAGCTCACCCGGATCGACCGAGGCGACGGCAAAGCGGTACCAGCCCTCGCCCATTTCCGGCCGCGGCAGGCCGAACATCTCGACGGCGACGCCGAACTCGAAGGTACAGAGCCCGTCATAGGCGAGCGCCACGACGAGCGGGTTTGTGAGTGGTGCGGCAACGGAAAACGACTTTGGCATGATCTTGAGCATATATGGCAATGTTGCCAACTGCCAGCCCTGATCCAGCGCTGCTACACATATCCTCGTCAACGCGCACCGAGCCAAGGAGAACCCCGATGAGCACCGTCACCGAAATTCCCGCCGCATCGCCTGAGATCGCCATTGCCCATTTTGCCGGGCGGCTCAGCGTCGAGACCGATTGCTCCGACGTCGCCCAGGCGCTGAAGAGCGGCGAGCAGGACTTCGTGCTGCTGCACGTCGTCGGCTCGGATGCGGCCTATGCGCGCCGCCACGTGCCGGGCGCGATCCACCTGCCCCACCGGCAGATCACTGCGGAGCGTTTGGCCGAGTGGCCGGCCGATACCCTCTTCGTCGCCTATTGCGCCGGCCCCCATTGCAACGGCGCCGACCAGGCCGCACTCAAGCTCGCCAGGCTCGGCCGGCCGGTGAAGATCATGATCGGCGGCATCACCGGCTGGGAAGACGAAGGCCTCGCCTTTGCGACCGGCGCTACCCCCGGCGAAGCGCAGGCTCTGCTCGCCGCTTAAGCCGGCGCCAAACGCCCTTTGCAGCGCCGCACGCCTTGCCGGATGCGCGGCACTGCAGCATTTTGGATCGCGATCGATTTCAGCCTGAAATCGATCGCGATTGCGGCAAATGATGCCGCAAGTTCGGCCTTCCACCGGCCCTCGGTAACCCGCCCCGGACAGCTAACCCCTTTGCACGAGATATCGCGATGCCCGCGTCACCCGTTATCGTCCGCCCATTTAAACGAGATGACGTCGCCTGCGTGCTGCGGCTGATGCGCGGCCTTGCAGTCTTCGAAGCTTATATTGACGCGTTCCGCGTGACCGAGAGCGATCTGATCGAGCATGGGCTTGGCGACAACCCACGCTTTGGCGTGCTGGTCGCGGAGTTTGGCGGCCGTGTCATCGGCATCGCTGTGCATTACGTCATCCCCTGGACCTACGATCTGAAGCCGACGCTGGTGCTGAAGGAACTTTTCGTCGATGAAACAGCACGTTCCCTGGGGGCCGGCGCGGCGCTGATCGACGCCTTGAAACGTCATGCCGCAGCGATCGGGGCGCCGCGCATCGAATGGTCGGTGCTTGCGAGCAACGAAAATGCCAAGCGCTTCTACCTGCGCCAGGGCGCGATACACGATGCGATATGGGAGCCCTGGACGCTGCCGATCGGGACCGACGAGACCTAAAAGGGAGTGTGGGGGATTTGTCTTTGTCCATGCGGGCTACCGTCAGGAAAATCCTGACCCGATTGGGTGAAAAAGCTGGGGATTTTCCCGTAACCCAAATTGACTATTAAAATCCCCTTAAAATCCATTGCTTTCAGATCACGCTTTTGCCACACTGTACTTGCGATTGCGCCCCGGAAGTATGCAATCCCCGGAAGAGTATGCATGCTTGTGGTTATATTGCAGTGCAGTTGCTTTATTAATTTTATTGCGCGCTTGAGCCTCCGTCCCCACGGGGGCTCAATCATTTTTGGACACCCCTTTTCCCTCCGTGACGGCCCGGCGCTCTCGGGACCTTCCAGAGATGGAGGCAAGGCATAGACGCAACGGAAGATAGCGCCACATAGATCTCTCCCGCAAAAATTGCGGCCTTTCAGGTGGGAAGCTGTCCGTTGAATTCCACGCCCTTGAAACCATCGATCCCGGCAAGATCGACGATGCAGCCGAGGCGATCTTGCCGGGCGAAGATGCGCTGTCTCGCATCGCAATTCGACGGCACACCCGACCGCTTCAACCGCGAGGACCCGGCGCGGGCTTTGGCGCTGGAGGATTGGCCCCGTTGGCAAGGACGGGGTTCAACGTTTGGAGGGCGATCGGACGAGGCTGAAGGAAGCGGTGGCCCGCCTGAAGGGAATATCTGCAGGCGGCAGGCGCCGGCCGGGATCGGAAACCCCGGCCGCGTGTCTTCGTGCTTAATGCCCGCCGAGCACCAGCGTCTGCACCGGCAGCATCAGCGCCTGAATGCGCAGGATCGCCGCATGCACGAGGCCAACGGCATCGACACCGTGCAGATAGGCCCACTGCAGCGTGCTGATCCCCGGCTTGTCCAGTTCGTCGTGGTTGCTGGTGTAGGCATTGGCGATGCAACTGCTGCCGGGCGGAACGTCGTCGAGCACGCCGGGATAAAGCGGCTCCATGACCACGGTCAGCGTGCCGGGTTGCGAGATCTGCGTAACGTCGATCAGCTGGTCGCTGGCGCGCACCTGACCGGAGGCAATCACGTCCTGCACCTCTGTGACGACGAGCGGAATGATGGTGAACGGCTTGCCGACGCAGGTCGCCTCGCCGATCATGCCGGGCTTCATCACCTGAGCCTCGATCTGCCCGAAGCCGGCCACCAGCCGCGCCCGGCCCGCGTCTTCCGGCACGAGCACGCCCGCTGGCCTCAGCAGCGGGTTGACGATTTCGCCGACCCGAAGCGTGAACTGCTGCAGCGTGCCGGACACGCCGGCGCGCACGGTGGTCTTGGTAATATCGACCTCCGCCTGCTTCAGCGCCGCTTCGGCGCTGGCCTTCTGCGACGGCAGCAGCGATTGCAGCTTCGTCTCCAGCGTCTGCTTGTTGGAAAGCACAGCGGTCAGCGCGCCCTTGCGCCCTTCGAGAAGCACCTGCTTGCGCTCGATTTCGCGGCGGGCAACGACGTTCGGGTTGAGCCGGTTAAGCTCCACCTGTGTGTTGTATTCGTCCTCGGCCTGCTTCACGTCGGCCTGTGCCTGGACGATCGCGCCATCAGCGGCAACAAGCTCGGTGCGACCGACAGCCAATTCGGCGTCAACCTCGGCGATCTGGCGGCGGGCGACTTCGGCGGCCGCTTCCTCCTCCGAACTGTCGAGCTTGAACAGCGGCTGGCCGGCCTTCACCTTCTCAAAGCGCGTGGCATAGATCTCGGTGACGCGCCCGTTGGTCTCCGGCAGCACGGCGACCGTACGGAAAGCCGCGGTTACGTTCTTCGTCGACGGGTGGAAGTAGAAAATCAGCGTGATCAGCGAGATCGTCAGCACGATGCAGGCGGTGATGCCCCAGCGCAGCTCGAACCAGACCGAATAGATGGTGATCTCGCGCCCGATGCGTTTTCCCTGGCCGTAACGCCGGAAGAGATAGTCGGGCAGGATGGTCAGCATCGAGCAAAGGATAAACTCGAACATGGCTTATGCCTTCCCTTCCGTCGATGGCTGAGCGGGCGATGCGTGGCCGTGGCCGGGCAACGCGTGCGGCTGTGGATGGCTTGCTGCAGGCTCGGCCTCCACGTCCCTCGCCTCCGGCACGGTCGGCTGGTCCACCTTACCGGCAATCCGCTCCAGCGAACCGGCGATCGATGAAAGCGGCGAGGAGAAATCGGGAAGGTCGATCAGGGCGAGAAGCAGAGCTGCGCCCCACAGGAGGTTGTTGTGGGTGAGCAGCGACAGGAGCGCCAGGACCGCCACCAGCTCCAGCTGGATCTTGTTGGTCTTGTGCGCCATGACCTCCGGCAGCGAATGCAGCCTGAGATAGAGTGTACCGAGCGCGAAAATCGCCACGATCAGAAAAACGGCAACCGCATTCAAAAGCCAGTCGGACTGGCCCGGGGCTGTAATAAAGCCCGGCAGGTGATGGATGGCTGCAGGATGGATGGCTTCGGACATTACGCCTCCGCAAATCGGACTGGACCACGAGAATCGAACATTAGCACCCCTCAAAAAAAACGAAATAGAAGCTTGCACTTCAGCCGCAACTTGACCTTGCGGCGCCACGCGCCCTATCAATCGACGCGCCGGCACTTCGAGCGCCGCCGGTTTCGAGCAGGATCGAAAGGCACATGCTGTTCCCGCGGTAACGGCACCGGATGCCCACTCGCCCTAACGCGCGCAGACGCCCGCGCCTCTCGCGCGGCGCGTGCCGGCACAAGCACAGCCAGAAGGAGAGACCGCCATGGCCCAGAACATCTATGATCGTCAGGAGTTTTTCGAGGGCTACAGCCAGCTCGGGCGCTCGGTGCATGGTCTTGCCGGGGCCGCGGAATGGCCGGCGATTCGCGCGCTCCTACCGGATCTTTCCGGAAGCCGCGTCGTCGATCTCGGGTGCGGCTATGGCTGGTTTTCGCGCCACGCCCGCGAGGCCGGTGCCGCCCATGTGCTCGGGCTCGATCTCTCCGAGAAGATGATCGCCCGCGCCAAGGCCGACACATCAGATCCAGCAATCGACTACAAGATTGCCGATCTCGACCAGCTCGACCTGCCCGAAACGAGCTTTGACTTCGCCTACAGCTCGCTTGCCTTCCACTATGTCGAGGATTTCGGCCGGCTGGTCGCGACCATCCACAAGGCGCTGGTACCCGGCGCCCATTTCGTCTTCACCATCGAGCACCCGATCTACATGGCCTCGCACAATCCCGGCTGGCGCCTCACCGATAGCGAGCGCACCTGGCCCGTTGATCACTACTCAGCCGAAGGCCCGCGCACGACGAACTGGCTGGCCAAGGGCGTGATCAAACACCACCGCACCATCGGCACGACGCTGAACACACTGATTGGCGCAGGCTTCGCCATCCGCCACGTCGAGGAATGGCGGCCGACGCAAGAGCAGATCGCCGAGATCCCGGCTCTGGCCGAAGAGATGGACCGGCCGATGATCCTGATCGTGAAGGTGCAGAAGTAAGCGACGACGACGGCCGTTACATTGGCCGCCTCTCGCCCTTACCCCTTCTCCTTCAGCGTCTCCTTCTGGGTGATCAGCCGGGCACTGTGCTGTCCGCTCAGATACGTCCAGAACCAGCTCCAGGCGACGGCGAAGCGGCTGCGCGTGCCGATCAGGAAGTAGATGTGGGCGATGCCCCAGATCCACCAGGCAAGCGCGCCCTTGATCTTGAAGCGGCCGAAATCGATGATCGCCGCGCGCCGGCCGATGGTGGCAAGGCTGCCCTGGTGGCGATAGCGGAAGTCTCCGGGCGGCTTGTCGCCTGAAAGCCGTGCGCGGATGACGTCGGCCACATAGGCGCCCTGCTGCTTGGCGGCGGGCGCAATGCCCGGCACCGGCTTGCCGCCGTCATAGGTGACGGCAGCCGTGTCGCCGATGACGAAGACGTCGGCATGGCCGGGAGCCGTGAGGTCAGCGCCGACGATCGCCCGGCCGGCGCGGTCGGCCGGGATTTCCAGCCAGCGGGCAGCGGGCGAGGCCTGCACACCGGCGGCCCAGACGAGCGTACGGCTGCCGACGAACTGGTCGCCGATGACAACGCCCTCTTCCGTGCAGGATGTCACGGGTGTACCGGTGCGAACCTCGACGCCGAGCCGCTCCAGTTCCTTGACCGCATAGGCCGAAAGATCCTCGCTGAAGGCGGCGAGAATGCGCGGCCCCGCTTCCACCAGGATCACACGGGCCTGCCGCGTGTCGATGCGGCGAAATTCGTCGGGAAGCGTGCGGTGCGCCATCTCGGCGATGATGCCGGCAAGCTCGACGCCGGTCGGGCCGGCACCGATGACGGTGAAGGTCAGGAGGGCGGCACGGAGATCAGGATCCTCTTCGAGCTCGGCGCGCTCGAAGGCGAGCAGCACCCGCCGCCGGATCGTCGTCGCGTCTTCCAGGGTCTTCAGGCCGGGGGCAAAGGGCTCCCATTCGTCATGGCCGAAATAGGCGTGCGTCGCCCCGGTCGCCAGCACCAGCGTGTCGTAGCCGATCCGCTTGCCGTCCCTGAGCACCACGGCCTTTCCGGCCTCGTCGACATCGCTCACCTCGCCAAGCAGCGTCGTCACCTCGGGCCGGTCGCGCCAGAGGCTGCGGATCGGCCAGGCGATTTCGGAGGTCGCGATCAGCGTTGTTGCCACCTGGTAGAGCAAGGGCTGGAAGAGATGATGGTTGCGCCGGTCGATGAGGGTGATCCTCACCGGCGCGCCGGCAAGCCCCTTGACGAGTTGCAATCCGCCAAACCCGCCGCCGACAACGACCACGTGATGCCTGTCCTGCATGTTCTTTCCAGTCGGCTTTGCGACCGGCCTTCCGTTGGACATGCCACAACATTGGGGTTGTGACCGCCAAGGACAAGCGCAACCACCTCATGTCACCCTTGCAAAAAATCAAGAACAGCCCGCAACCATCAGCGCTCGTCCGGCGCGAGATGCCGGATCCGCGCCACATGCGCCGCAGTATCCTCAGCCGTAAACGGTGAATGGCGACGTACGTCGCTGGCGGGATCAAAGCCGAGACCCAACCGCTTTTCCGGGCGAAAGGACCGCTGGGGCCGGATCGGCCTTGGCGCAAATCCGCCGCCGCAGGTCGGGCAGACATTGTGAAGCACCGTTTCCACGCAGCTTGCGCAATAGGTGCATTCGTAAGAGCAGATGCGCGCATCCGCGGACGCCGGCGGCAGGTCGCGGTCGCACAGTTCGCAGTTCGGTCTGAGTTCAAGCATGGTCGGCTCCAAGGGTGGCGGGTGATGTCCCCGCTTGCTCCCATGAAAAGCCTTTGGCATAAATGACAATATGCCCTCGTTTTATGCCAACCCCGAGAATGCCGCGCGAACCGTCGCGATCGTGCTCTTCGATCGCACCAAGCTGATCGACGTGACCGGGCCGCTGCAGGTCTTCAACGACGCCCGCACCGCGTCGGGTGCGCGGGCCTATTCTATTTCCCTGCTCTCCGAGTGCGGCGGACCGGTCGCAACCGACACAGGCTTTGCGCTCGATACCCGCCCCTTTTCCGATTCCGCCGCGCCCGACACGCTCATCGTCTCGGGCGGGCAAAGCGCGCTCGAAGCGGCGAATTCGGAAGGGCTCCGGGCATTCCTGGCGGCCATGGCCGGCAAATGTCGGCGCCTCGGCTCCATCTGCCTCGGCGCCTTCATTCTCGCGCGCGGCGGCCATCTTGATGGGCGGCGCGCAACGACCCATTGGGAAGATTGCGCCCAGCTGCAGCAGGATTTCCCAGATATCGACGTGCGCGAGGATTCGATCTACGAGCAGGATCACGGCATCTGGACCTCCGCCGGCGTGACCGCTGGCATCGACATGGCGCTTGCGATGGTCGAAGAGGACCTCGGCCGCAGCGAGGCCCTGCGGCTCGCGCGCTCCCTGGTGCTCTACGTCAAGCGCACGGGCGGCCAGCGCCAGTTCAGCGCCGCCCTGCACCAGCAGATGACGAGCCGAGGCGACCGCTTCGATGCGCTGGTGGCCGAGATCCGCTCCGATCTTGCAGCCGACCTCTCCGTGCCGCGGCTTGCGGACATGGCGCGCATGAGCGAACGGAGTTTCTCCCGCCTGTTCACGCAGGAGGTCGGGACAAGCCCGGCGCAGTTCGTCGAGGAATTGCGGGTCGATGCGGCCTGCGAGGCGCTCCAGCGCGGGGACGTGCCCGTCTCGCAAGCGCCGTTTCTCTTCGGCTTCGGAAACGCCGAGCGCATGCGCCGCGCCTTTCAGCGCCGCAAGGGCATCGCGCCCTCGGACTATGCGGCCCGCTTCGGCCCGCCCTGACGGACGAAACCCGGAGGGGAAGCTTAAGAGGACGGAGACGCGACGGCGAAGGTGATGTCTTCCACCGCATCCGTGAGCACGATCTCGTCACCGAGCGACCATTCGGCCGCGCGTGCGGCGAGACGCGCAGGCACCATCGGCGAGCGGCCAGGCCCGGGCGGCACGTCATAGGTGGCGTGTGCGTCATTGGCGAGGATCACGGTGAAGTCCTTAGCCATGGCCGTGCGGGCTGTCGCCGCCAGGCACATTTCCGAAAGCATGCCGCAGATCGCGATCGTCTCGACCTTGCGCGCCCGGAGCTGGTCTTCGAGATCGGTGCCGTCGAAGCCGTCGTCGTTCCGTTTGCGCACCACCACCTCGCCTGACTTGGCGGCAAAGAACAACTGCCAGCCATCGGTCTCCGGTTCGTCGACGGCGCCCTTGGGCCCATCGTTCTGCAGGAAGATCACCGGCACGCCGGCCGAACGCGCCTTCTGCAGAAGCAGGCCAACGGCCCGTTGCAGATCGACATGGCCGGGCACGGCTTCAGGCCCGGAAATAAAGGCCCGCTGCACATCGACAATCACCAGCGCATCGGCAACGTCGCCACCGACCGCCTTGCTCACAGCGTCATTCGTCATTTCGCCTCACACCGCATAATCGACCGGCACCGCCGTGCCGCTCTTCAGGATTTCCATCGAGATCGAGGCGGAGACGTCGAAGAGTTCGACCTTGCGCACGATCTGCTTGTAGACCACGTCGTAGTGCTCGACACGCGGCAGCACGACCTTGACGATATAGTCATGATTTCCCGTCAAACGATGGGCCTCGACGATTTCGGGGATATCGCTGATCGCCCGGCGGAAGGTTTCGATCCATTCGTCCGAGTGGTGCGCCGTCTTGATCAGGGCAAACACGGTCGTCGGCACGCCCATGCGCTCGCGGTCGAGCACGACGATGCGCCTGGCGATGTAACCCGCCTCCTCCAGCCGCTGGATGCGGCGCGAACAGGCTGAAAGCGACAGGTTCACCCGCTCCGCCAATTCGCCGACGGCCACACTCGCATCCTGCTGCAGCAGCGCCAGCAGCTTCCTGTCTCTATCGTCGAGCACGCCGATCCCTCCCATGATCAGAAATTCATACGCTACATAATTGCACATTCACTTCAGCATGCGCAAACCATTCGCGCGCATGGCCGCTTTTGCTCCCATCAAAGCGAACCATTGCTGCCGACCCTGCGGCATAGTTCAGCCCATCAAACGACGGTCGCCACGGACGGCGGCAGTAGCGGACAGAGAGGAATGGTTATGCGCAAGATCGGTTTTATCGGCGGCATGAGCTTCGAAAGCTCGGCGGTCTACTATCGCATGGTCAACGAGGCCGTTCGCGACCACCTGGGCGGGCTGCATTCGGCCGAGGTGCTTTTGCATTCCGTCGACTTCCAGTCGATCGTCGACCTGCAGAAGGCCGGCCGCTGGGAAGACGCTGCCAAGCGGCTTGCCGATGTCGCCCAGGGCGTCGAAGCGGCCGGTGCGGACTGCGTGCTGATCTGCACCAACACCATGCACCTGATCGCCGATCAGGTTCAGGCAGCAATCGACATCCCCCTCATCAACATCATCGACGAGACGGCAGCGCGCCTGAAGGCCGCAGGCAGCCGCCGGCCGCTGCTGCTTGCCACCCGCTACACCATGGAGCACGGCTTTTATGCCGAGCGTATGAGAAGCCACGGCATCGACATCCTGGTGCCGGATGCGGACGGCCGCACCCTCGTGCACGATGTCATCTTCGACGAGCTTTGCGCCGGCAAGGTGCTGCGCTCGTCCCGCCGGGCGCTGATCGAATTGATCGACAAGGCCGAAGCGGAAGGCGCGGACGCCGTCATCCTCGGCTGCACCGAAATCTGTCTGACCCTCGACCCGAGAGCCTTGCCGCTGCCGGGCTTCGATTCCACCGCGATCCACGCGGAAGCTGCCGTCGAATTCGCACTAGATGGGGTTTGCCTCAAGCGGGCCGCGTAGTTAGCCGAGGGCTAGGCTAGGCTGCCCAATCGCGCCACATGGATCAGCCGCCACAAAGACGGCTATCGGCGGCGCGCAAGCGGCTGCAGGAAGACGCGCTCGTAGCTCACGAACGGCGGATCGTCGGCGTAAAGCGCGTTCGCTGCCATCCCATCGGGATCCGCGGCCACATCGCTGCGATAGCGCAGATACGCCGCCTCGTCCGCAAAGGTGAAGAGCGCGACGGCGATGTCGCCGGCTCCATCTTCGCCCACCCCCGGAAAAATGGCGCCAACGCCCTCAGGTTTTTCGCGCGGCACGAAATAGCCGTGATGCGTCCCGCCATGCCGCTCGATCAGCGTCATCCAGGTTTGCGCATAGGCCTCGAATTCCGCCAGGCGGCCCGGTTTCAGCCGGTAGCGGATCTCGCAAGTGACTGTTGCTTGCACCATAGCGGACCGATCTCCTGTCATCCGGTCTTCGCGGTCGACGATCGCGTCGACGAAGCGCGTCTTCTCAGCGGTGTAGCGATCGCCGTCATATCGATAGGCCTCGGCGAGGCGTGCCTTCAGCGCCGCGTAGGCCAAGGCGGTGTCCGCATGGCTGCGCAGATGGTCGCGGAAGACAAGACGCCGTCGATGGGTCTCGTTGTCCGGCGGGCAGAGATAGACGCGCCGCTTCGGCTCGACCCCCTGCAGCATAAAGGCCCAGACATCGTCGTCGTACCGGTTGCCGCGCGCCTGGTAGCCGGCCGCAACGAGCAAGGCGCTGGCAGCCGCAATGTCGGGAAGCCCCCTCAAGGTGACATCGATGTCGATGACGGCCTTTGCCGCCATGCCGGGAACGGCCGTGCTGCCGATATGATCGACGGCGATGACCAGCGCATCCAGGATGCGCCTGAGATCCTGCGCGATCTCCCGGTAACGCTGCGGCCAGTTGGGATCATAGGCAACGATTTCCACCCGTGTCGCCATTCAGAACTCCGTCTCGTGGTCGATGCCACCCTTTCCCGGACGCGGCCCACGAAGGCCGATACAATTGCCCCAGGGGTCGCGCACCTGGCACATCCACAGCCCCTCCTGGATCGCCATCGGCCCGCGATAGAGAACCGCGCCGAGCGCCTCGAAATGGGCGAGCGCCCGATCGAGGTTCGCGACCGCCCAGTAGACGACGGAACCGGCAGCACCGCTCGCCACCTTCTCGTCGGCCTGGACGATTTCGAGATCGATGGTGCCGATCCGCAGATAGGAAAAATCAAAGGCGGCAAGAAAACGATGTTCAGCGTCGGGAAATGCGCGCTGATACCAGGCAAGACCCGCCTGCGTATCGGCCACATGCACCAGAATGGCCGCCACGCCGTCCGCCATCAACCCCTCCATCCGCCATCCGGATCGCCTTGATACAGGATTCGCGGCCGTCTCAGGTGGAAATCGCCGGAGCGGCCGCTTGGCCGCGCCCGTCCGCGCCGCCCCGCACCGCCTGCCAATCGCATTCGGCAAGCCCCGCCGGCTTGAACGGGTCGATCAGCGTGCCCGAGACGATCGAGGCGAGCAGCCCCTGCATCGGCGGGGTGCGCGCAACTGTGGCTACCAGCCTGTCGCGCAGCCAGGCGAGAGCCGTCGAGTCCGACTGGTAGAACGGCGTGAAGAGAAGCGACAGCAACTGGAACAGCGCGACGTGGTTGCGGCGTGCGGCGGCATAGGCGGCAAGTGCGGCATCGAGATCGCCAGCCGTCTCCAGCGCATGCGAAAGTGCTGCGACGTCGAGCAGCGCCATATTCGCCCCCTGCCCGAGCTGCGGGCTCGTCGAATGGGCGCTGTCGCCGACAAAGGCGATGCGGCCGGCGACCGGCCGGCGCATCGTGCGGTGCGCATAGCGCGCCAGCGTCAGTTGCTCCCAGTCACTGATCTGATCCAGCAACGGCGCACAATCCGGCCAGTAATCGAGAATGCGCGCCTTCCAGCGATCGAGCCCGGCCTGCCGTATCACGTCTGCGTCCGCTACCCGGAGGCTCCAGAAGAAGGCGACCCGGTCGCGCTCGCCCATCCGCGCGCGGCCCGCCGGCAGGATGCCGATCATCACCTTCGCCCGGTCGTAGCGCTGCACCAAAGCTTGCGCATCATGATTGAGGCCGTCGCTGTCGAGCGTCGCCCAGAAGGCGCCATAGGCAAGCTCGCGCACCTTGGGCGCGGCGGTCGAACCGGCTGCCAGCGCCGAGCGTGCGCCGCTTGCATCGATCACCAGATCATAGGCGCCCGCCTCATGCCCTTGCGCGTCCAGCATCACCGCCTTGCCGCCAGCCATTCGAACCTCGGTCAGCGTGACGCCGGTCTTGACCGGCAGCCCGGCCGCGGCCACGGCATCGTGAAGCGTATTGAAGAGGGCCGCGCGCTGCACCGCCAGCCCGAAGCGCCCACCGGCGAGCGCATCATAGCGCACGTCGAGCACGGTGCGCCCGGATTTGGCATCGGCGCCATAGAGCCGGTCGATCCGGCTGCCGAGGACCAGCATCGGCTGCAACAGGCCGAGTGTGTTCAGGACCGTCAGCCCCGTCGGCTGCAGCATCAACCCGGAACCGACAGGTGAAGCTGCGTCGAACCGCTCGAGGATCTCCACCCGATGACCGCGCCGCGACAGCATCAGTGCCGCTGCCAGCCCCGCCGGGCCGGCGCCCGCTATGCCGATATGAAGTCTCTTCATGGTTCCCCGACGCAGATGATCGGCGAAACTATAGGGAAAATCAAAGTGCTAGGGCAAGGTCACGCCACCGGGACACGACGTCGCGCGTGGCGCTTGACGTTGCGTCATGCTGCAATGAAGTGGCCGCGCCTCATCCGGCCTGCCGGCCATCCTCTCCCCGCAGGCGGGCGAAGGGTACGCGTGGCACCCGCTCGTTCCATCGTCGCTCCCGCCAATTGTGTCACCGTGGCAACGATCGGCGCGCCTTCGGTCTCATCTGACGGCTGCCCCACTCGGCAACGCTCCGACCGGGCGCGTCCCCTCTCCCCGCCTGCGGGGAGAGGGTTAGGGTGAGGGGCAAGCCCCACGAAACGATCACCGGACACGAAAATAGCAGGCGCGCCACAGCGCAACCAACCCGCGACTAAGGGGCATCATCGCCGCTACGAAACGCCCTACCCCTGCGCGTCATACACCTCGCGCGCGGCCCGAATGGCGCCGTGGTTTTCCACAGACCAGTCGACGAAGTGCTTGAGCAGGCCGAGCAGCGAGCGCCCGAGATCGGTCAGCGCATATTCGACGCTCGGCGGCTGTGTGGGGTAGACGGTGCGGTGGATGTAGCCGTCGCGCTGCAGGTCCCGCAGCGTCTGGGTCAACATGCGCTGGGAGATGTCGGGGATCAGCCGGCGGAGCTGCGAGAAGCGCAAGGGGCCGTCGGCGAGCGACAGGATCATCAGCGAGTTCCACTTGCCGCCGATATTGTCCATGACGTCGCGGACCGGGCAGTTTTCCATATCCATCGGCACGCCGCAGACGATCGCCACGCGCTTGCCCTTCATGTCCCCGGTCGGCTTGTTCATCGGCGGTACCCTTTTTGTAACCACAGCAGAAAAAACTGCCTCCTTTACAGCCCTACTGCGATTACGCGATAAGAGCAAGTCTCAAAAAGAGACCATGTGCCGAAGCATCTCCCAGGCAACGGCAGGAAGAGCCGGCGAGGCCTGCGCCGCGGCGTTCTGCGCGCGTTTCCGTCTCGGCCAAAACAGAAAAGGTAAAGACCATGTCCGATACATTGCTCGTCACCGGCGCAACCGGCCAACTCGGCAAGCTCGTGCTCGACCAGTTGCTTGCGTCCGGCATCGCACCGGCCCGGATCATCGCCACCAGCCGCGATACGGCGAAGCTCGCCGATTATATCGCCAGGGGTGTTCAGGCCCGCGTCGCCGATTTCGACGATCCCGCTTCGCTCGACCAGGCCTTTGCCGGCGCCGACCGGATCCTGATTATCTCGACCGACGCGCTGGACCAGCCCGGCAAGCGGCTGAAGCAACATCTGGCCGCCGTCGCGGCTGCGAAGAAGGCCGGCGCCAAGCACATCGTCTACACTTCGATGCCGAGCCCGGAAACCTCGGTCATTCCCTTCGCACCCGATCATCTCGGCACTGAAAACGCCATCAAGGCGACCGGCATTCCCTATACGATCCTGCGCAACGGCTGGTACATGGAGAACCTGTTCATGGCGCTGCCGCATGCCCTTGAGACCGGGCAATGGTATTCTTCTTCGGGCGAAGGCCGCCTCGCCCACATCGCCCGCGGTGATGCCGCCAAGGCCGCAGCCGCAGCCCTTGCCGCCTCCACAAGCGAGAGCCACACCTATACGCTGACGGGCGGCGAGCTGCGCTCGACGGACGAGATCGCAGCCCTCGTCGCCAAGGCGACCGGCAAGTCCCTCAACGTCGTGCACATCTCCGACGAGGCGCTCGCAGGCGGCCTGAAGAGCGCCGGCCTGCCGGACTTCCTGATCCCGATCGTCGTTTCCTTCGACGCCAACACCCGCGGGGGCCACATCGACATGGTGACGGGCGATGTCACCGCGCTGACCGGCGCGACGCCGGTGACGCTCGCCGCCTTTCTCGAAGCGAGCAAGGCGCGACTTGCCAGCTAAGCGGTAAGCCAGGCAGCGGGAGCCCGGCCGTTGGCGTCGGGCTCTCGAAACGACCTTTGCTATGCTGTCGGCACCGGGAGGGCACGAGCTGCCCGCCCTGCCGGCCAGACAATCTTCGCCATGGTCGTCACTGCCATTTGTTCTTGCTTTGTTCACGTTTTCGCTCTATGAATTCTCCTGGCTTCACCGCTTAAAAAAAGGGAAATCATGAGCGTTTATCTGACCGTCGGTACATTGGATTCCGCCAGATCCAATGCCTTCTACGATGCCACCCTGGCGACGATCGGCTGGAAGGCGCACACGGACTTTCCGGACTGGCGCGCCTATTCCGAAGGCGGAACCGGCAATGGTCCCGTGCTGTGGGTCTGCAAGCCCTTCAACAATGAACCGGCAAGCGCTGGAAATGGTTCGATGGTCGGCTTCATGGTCCAGTCCCGTCAGGACGTCGATGCCTTCTACCAGGCAGGCATGGCCAATGGCGGAACGGATGAGGGCGCCCCCAATCCGCGGCCGCATTATGGGCCGCACTGGTACGCGGCCTACATGCGCGATCCCTCCGGAAACAAGATTTCCGTCGTCTATAACGGTTAGCCCATCGCTGCCTTGGCCGGGCACGGTAACCGGGCATCCGAAGCACCGCGCTCGCCGGCATGGGAAGGCTGATGCCTGGCACGCAGGCTTGGCAGCTTTTGCCGTCGCCTACCGGATGGCCTCCACCGGCGAAGCATCGGCCCTCAGCGCAAGCTCGGCCAGAACGAGCGCGCCGACGCCAGCGAGAAAGAAGCCGGCCGAGAGATTGAGCGTCGTGCCATCGTAGAAAGCGCCCACCGCGATCGAAAACACCGTCGCCACGAGGCTGGAGCCGGAGGCGATCAGCGATGCGCCGAGCCCGGCCACCTGCCCGAGCGAACGCATGGCCATGGCGTTGAGATTGCCGAACAGCACGCCGACCGCAAAGAAGGCGGCAAAGCCGAGCACCAGCAGCATCGCAAGCGGTGGCCGCCCGCCCCAATAGAGCGATGCCGCAAGCATCGCCAGCCCTGCCGCGGCCAGGCCCACAAAACCCCGGCGCGCCATCGCCTCCGCGCCGAAGCGCTGCACGAGCTTGGCATTGAGAAACGAGGCAAGCCCGATGCCCATCGCCAGCATGGCAAAATAGAGCGGGAAGGTCTCACCGATCCCGTAGGCGTCGAAAAAGAGATCGGCGGCCGTGCTCAGATAGAGAAGCTGCGCGCCGAAGACGAGCCCGGTCGCGACGATCAGCAACGTCACCCGCCGATGCGACAGGATGCGCCGCCCGTTCGATAAGAGCAGACCCAGGCGAAAGGGGATGCGTTTGTCGGCCGGCAATGTTTCCGGCTGCCGCATCACCAGCCACAGGCCGAGAACGCCCGCCGCCGCGAGATAGACGGCAAAGATGCTGCGCCAGCCGGCTACAGTGATGATCCCCTGCGCCAGTGTCGGCGCCAGCATCGGCACCAGAATGAACAGCGTGAACATGAACGACATGACGCGGGCCATGGCGTCACCCTCGAACTGGTCGCGGATCATCGCCCTCGTCGCGATCTTCGGCCCGGAGACGCCGACACCCTGAAGAAACCGGCCGAGGATGACCATTTCGAGCGAGTTCGCCACCATGGCGATGACCGTTCCGAGCCCATAGACGCCAAGGCCCAGGACCAGCGCCCTCTTCCGCCCCATCGCATCGGAAAGCGGCCCGAGCAGCAGTTCGCCGAACGCCATGCCGAGAATGAACAGCGAAATCACATGCTGGGTGGAAAGCGGCGGCGCGACGCCGACGTCGGCGCCGATCTGGCGCAGACCCGGCAACAGCGCGTCGATGCTGATCGAGGTCAGCGATGTGAGAAGCGCATAGAGAACGATGCGCTCGCGAAAACTGGTCTGAATGATCATGGGCCGGAGATGGGCGAGAGGACGGGCTTACTCTATAGCAGCCCCCGTTGCAGATTGCATTGCGTTCGCGCCTGCGTTGCCCTGAGTATTTTCAGGATGTTACGGCGTCTCATTTGCCAGATGCGCGGCATCCGCCAGACGGACGACGGCGCGATTCCTGAAAAAATCATCCTCGCGCAGATGGGTGATGCTTCCGGATTTCGCCGTGAAGCTCAAGAAACCTGCGGCCTCGATTGGAACCTTCATCCAGGCCGCCATCACCAGCGTCAGCGTGAAACCGTGGGTGACGATGATCTGCGCCTGACATGGCCTGGCGACGATCGCCTCGACGCAAGGGTAGACCCGAAGCGCCACGTCGCGGCGGGTTTCCGCACCCTCTATGCCGCAATCATGATCCAGCCGATTGTCGTCCGGCGCCGCGGTATAGCGCGCGTCGAGCCAGGCCTGCGGCCTGCCGCCGGCCACGCCATAGCTGATTTCGCGAAGAGCGGCGGTTTCCGTCACGGGCGCGGCAAGGCGCGCGGCGATCGCCGCCGCCGTTTCAGCGGTGCGCAAAAGGTCGGAGCTGAAGATCTCGACCTGTCTCCCGCCGACAAGGGTCGCAAGACGCTCGGCCGTGGCCGCCGCATCCTTTCGGCCGCGCTCGCTCAGGCCGGTATCGTACCAGCCGCCCACCCTGCCCTCGACATGGTGGACGGATTGCGTGTGGGTGACGACGAAGAGTTCCTTCATGGCGAAGGCGCCTCAGACCTCCTGCCCGCAGGCGCGACGGAAGCGGCGCACGGTCTCGGCCATGCCGTATTCCAGCGCATCGGCGGTCAGGCCGTGGCCGATCGACACTTCGGCAAGGTTCGGAATGTGCCTGGCAAGCAGCGGCAGGTTGGCGACCGTCAGGTCGTGGCCGGCATTGACGTCGAGACCGAGCTCGGCCGCCAGCGCCGCCGTGCGGCCAAGCTCGCCGGCGATCTTCTCGGCCTTTTCCGGATCGTCATAGCAGCCGCCATAGGGGCCGGTGTAGAGTTCGATGCGGTCCGCACCCGTTTCCTTGGCGATGCGCAGCGCCTCCATGTCCTCGTCGCCATCGGCAAACAGCGAAACGCGAAAACCCTTCTTCTTCAGCCGGCCGACCACATGGCCGAGCAGATTGTGGTTCTTGCGGAAATCCCAACCGTGGTCGGAGGTCGCCTGCGCCGGATCGTCGGGCACCAGCGTCACCTGTTCCGGCCGGTGCGCTTCGACGAGACCGAGAAACTCCTCGTTCGGGTAGCCTTCCATGTTGAATTCCGTCTCCGGGAATGCGCCGTCGATCAGGTCGCGGATCGGCTGCAGGTCGGAAAAGCGGACATGGCGCTGATCCGGCCGGGGATGCACCGTCAGGCCGGCGGCGCCGGCTTCGAGCGCAATGCGCCCGAGTGCGGTGACGGAGGGCCAGGGTAGATCGCGCCGGTTGCGAAGCATTGCGACGGCATTCAGATTCACGGACAGTTTTGCAGGCATGTCTGAACTTTCCAGAGGCGGGGCCGCTCACGGCCCGATGCGGGCAATGTGGATGCAATGTTCTACTGCATATTTAACGAAAGCAGAAACGGTTTGAGGTCGGGATTATGCAGCAATTCCAAGGAGTACCAATGCAATATCCGCGTCAATGGCGCGCAGTGCGTTTGCCCGCCTTGTCTTGATCAAATCTTGACAATCGATCTCTCTAATATGCAGGAAAGCTCAATCACCGGAACGAGACCTTCGGGCCGCCGGCACGCCGGCACCGGGCGAGCGAGCACCGCTACGATCTGTCACAGGGATTGAGGACGCAATTTTTACGTTTATTTCAGAAAAAACTCAAATTTGGCGTCTATCACCCCTGACAACCACTTCTTTTGGCCTTAAATTTCCGAATCAGATCGAATGGCCCTGGCCTACGCCGCGATCGCCTTCATAGATTTTTAGATCACATGACCCTGGAGCAAGCACCGATGACGACGGTCGAAAGACCCTGCGATGAGACGATACGGCGGACGCTCCGTCGCATCCTCGAAAGCAAGGCTTTCGCGCGCTCCGAGCGCTTGCGGGCGTTCCTCGCCTATGTCGTCGAAAAGGAGATGATCGGCGAAGGCCATCAGCTCAAGGGGTACTCGATCGCCATCGACGTCTTCGACCGGCCACAGGCCTTCAACGCCGACAGCGACCCGCTGGTGCGCGTGCATGCCGGCAAGCTGCGCAAGCTGCTCAAGGCCTTCTACGAGGGCGACGGCGCCGACGAGGATTGGCGCATTGCCATTCCCAAGGGAACCTACGTTCCGGAATACCGCCACGCGCGGACGGAAGTGGCCGAAACTGCCGCCCCCGCGCCGCGTCAGCCGAAGCCGGCCAAGCGGCGCTTTGCCGGGCATCGCCCCGCCTGGCCGCCAGCCCCGCTCTCCTCGCCGCTCTCCGTTCTGAGCGTCCTGCCGCTGTTGCTCTTTGCACCGATGCCGTCGCAGGAAATGACGCTGGACCTCGACGCCCAGGCCAAGCTCTTCAACGCCCGCCACGCAACCGAGCGGGTGCTGCCCGCCGTTACCGTGAAGCTCAGCGGCGCCGAAAACAGCGATGCGAAGGCCTTCGCCACGGCGCTGCGGCTTGCCGCCCAGCGCCACAAGACGCTGGCGCGCGCCACCGATGGCGACACCGGCCGACCGGTCTCGCGCAACTCAGCACTTTCCTTCACAGTCCAGGTGACCTGGTACGACGCACCGGCCCAGGGCATTCGCGTCACCCTCTCCCATGACGGCGAGAACGTGCCGATGCGCCAGGACTTCATCACCTGGAAGCGGCTCGAGACCGAGCCTGACCTGCTTTTCGAGAGCATGTCGCTCGCCGCCGAACTGTTTTCGCTCGATGGCGAGATCTATAATCACGCCCGCGAAGAGCAGATCGAAAGCCCGCTGATGGGCTGCATGGCCGCCACCCAGCGCTATCGCAAGCACCTCACCCGCGACACCTTCGAGACCGCCTGGTCCTGCCAGCAAAAACTCTCGCCGCTGCGCGGCGACGAGCCGCTGTTCATCCTCAGCGCCAACAGCCCGCTCAAGGTCATCGGACACTGAGCCTGCCCGGCGGGGCGGGCAAAGGCCGGTCCGCATGAAGCGGCTGCGACCCCCGGTCCGCCACATTCGCCTGCCATACTGGGACTGGTCATATTAGCGATTCGCGTATACGGTACACGCATGCGTTGGGAATGGGTGCCTGGGTGCTCGTCAGGCAAGCATCGATGTCCTGAGTAAACCGTGCCTTGCGCGCGGAGGTGCCCCAACCGAGCAGCAGGTATTGTCGTTGACGATCAACGAGTGCCTCACCGCGCGGATCCGTCCGCACCTTTGAGACCCGACGATCGCCACCGCTTCCGGACGCGGATTGCGCGCGCCCCTGGGTCGGTCTCGATTCAGGAAATTGCAGAAACAGCGCGTCGAAAGACGCGCAGGCTGTAGACCGGGGACCTTCGACATGCCGCGAGACCACTGGAAATTCGAGGGCGTGCTGGCCGCGCCCGATCGTGTCGGCTTTCTGCCCGACCTGCCGCTTCCCCACCACGACCCCACGACGCCGCTGGCGATCGCCGACATGGCCGACGCTTTCGGCGTCACCCATCGCACGCTGCACTTCTACGAGGAAAAGGGGCTCCTGACCGCCGCCCGCATGGGGCCGATGCGGGTCTACAACGAAGATCACATTCGCCGCATGGCCGTCATCAACGCCTGCCGCGAGATCGACATGCCGATCTCGACCATCCTGGAACTGCTGACCGGACTTGCGGGCACCGAGGAGCAGGCCGAAGCCGACAAGCTGTTTCGCGACGCCCTGCTGGCCCGACGGCGTGAGCTTGCCGCCCAGCAGGCAAACCTGCGCCGGCAGATGCAGCGCATCACCGAGCTGCTCGAAGCCACCGACGGAGGCGAAGCCACCGATGAGGACGGCCATGTCCATCTCTCGCCGATCGAAAGCGAGTGCCTGACCTTCATGGCCGACGGCTATCCGGCGGCGCGCATCGCCGGCCTGATGGACATGGACGTGGCAGCAGCGCTTACCCTTGAAGCCGGCATCATCCGCAAGTTCGGCGCTAACAACCGCTTCCAGGCGATCGCCAAGGCGGTGCTTTCAGGCATGATCTCGCCGGAATAGCGAGGACACGGCAGCCTCCCCCGATGCCTTGCCGTCCGCATCCTCGTGCGTGAAGAGGACGAGGTCGCGTTGCGCCTCGCCTCGGTCACGACGCTCTCCTGCAGCCCCCTGCCCGCAGGCCTGCCACAGTAAGGCGCGCCGAACAGTTTGCAGGTCCACGCGGCACAATTCTCTTGAACGGCAGACATTGCGGTGTCGCCATTATCCCGCACGTGTTACGAGGGCGCCTGAACAAATACGGACGAGAGACCCCGATGCTTCCCTGGATAGAGCTGGACCGCGCAACCATTCCCGGTGACGGCGACGAGCTGCGCCTGAAGCAGCGCGGGCAGGAATTCTCGATCATGCTCGGCTCGAACGAGCTGATGAACAGCCGGTTGAGCGGCTCGGAAGAAGCGCTGGCGACGCTCGCCCATGAGCGCATCGCCGGCGGCAAGAACCTGAGCATGCTGATCGGCGGCCTGGGCATGGGCTTTACCTTGCGCGCGGCCCTTGCCGTGCTGCCAGGCGATGCCCGCGTGACCGTCGCCGAACTGGTTCCGGCCGTCGTCGACTGGGCTCGCGGCCCCATGGCCGAGCTGCACAAGGGCACGCTCGACGATCCCCGCGTCGATATCCATGTCGGCGATGTCGGCGCACTGATCCGCTCGAAGAAGGCCGCCTACGACGCCATCCTGCTCGATGTCGACAATGGCCCGGATGGCCTGACGCGCCCCTCCAACGACAGCCTCTACAGCCACACCGGCCTTCGCGCCGCGCAAGCCGCCCTTCGGGCTGGCGGCGTGCTTTCCGTCTGGTCGTCGGCACCCGACAGCGCCTTCACCCGCCGCCTGCGCGAAGTCGGCTTTGCCGCCGACGAGGTGAACGTGCGCGCCAACGGCAAACGCGGCGGCGCCCGCCATATGATTTGGATGGCAACGAAGCGGTAACAGCTCAAGACGGCTGCACCTCAGATCTTGCGGAAGGCGCGGCTCGATATCGAGATCGGATTGCCTGATGGGTCCTTCGCATTGGCGAACTGATAGCCATCGGCCTGATGGATGGCCCCGAATACCAGCCCTTCCTGAGCGCACCCTCGGCTGAAGGCTTCGACATCCCTGACATCGAACACTAGCTTGATGAGGGATTGGCCTTTCCGCGCGCCCTTGGCGGTCGGATGGACCATCAGGCTGGCGCCACCGTCTTGCGGGATCAGCTCGACGATACGGTCGCCCGCCTCGCGCGATGCCTGGAAGCCGAAGTGTTTTTCGTAGAAGCGAACCGTCGCTTCCACGTCATGGGCGTAGAGAATGATCCTGTTGATCGGCACGTCCGCATCCCTTCCGGCAGTGCGGTCTAGCGAACGATGGTCAGCCGCTCCGCAGCGCGAGTGATCGCGGTATAGAGCCAGCGCTCGCGGGTATCGCGGAAGGCCCAGCTTTCGTCGAACAGCACGACATTGTTCCACTGCGAGCCCTGCGCCTTGTGCACCGTCAGCGCGTAGCCGTAGTCGAACTCGTCGTAGCGCTTGCGCGTCGTCCAGGGGATCTCGCCCTCGACATCCTCGAAGGCCGCCTTCAACAGCTTGATCTTGGCGGCACCGCGATCCATGTCGTCGTCTTCGGGCCGGATCATCAGGTTGATCCCCGGCTTCACCGTCTCCTTCGAAGAACTCATCACCTGCCACAGCGAGCCGTTGAGCAGGCCCTTGGCCGGATCGTTCCTCAGGCACACGAGCTTGTCGCCCGATTGCGGATACTCGCTGGTAAAGCCTTTCAGTTCGCGCAGACGCTGGTTGTAGCGCCGGCGGGTCTTGTTGGTGCCGACCAGCACCTGGTCGGCCTCGAGCACCAGTTCCTGGTTCACCTGAGAGCGACCGATCACATGCGTCGTGCCATAGTCGCCATGCATGATTTCCTTGCCTTCGCGCACCTGCATGGCGAGCTGGATGATCGGATTGTCGCGCGCCTGGCGGTGAATGTCCGTCAGCAGGTAGTCCGGCTCTTGATTGGTGAAATAGCCGCCGCCCGTAACCGGCGGCAGCTGGCCGGGGTCGCCAAGCACCAGGATCGGCGTGCCGAAGCTCATCAGGTCCTTGCCGAGTGCCTCGTCCACCATCGAGCATTCGTCGACGATGATCAGCGCCGCCTTGGCGACCGGGCTCTGGCGGTTGATCGCAAACATCGGCGCGATCGAGGTCTTGCCGGTTTCCTCGTCGGAAACCTCCTCTTCGCCGCGCGGCCGGTAGATCAGCGAGTGAATGGTCTTGGCGTTGCTCGCGCCCTTGGAGCGCAGCACCTGCGCCGCCTTGCCGGTAAAGGCGGCAAACAGCACGTCGCCATCGACATGCTCGGCAAAATGCCGGGCCAGCGTCGTCTTGCCGGTACCGGCATAGCCGAACAGCCTAAAGAGCGGCGAGCGGCCCTCTTTCAGCCATTGCGAAACGGCCTTCAGGGCCTCGTCCTGTTGCGGTGCGAATTGCATGAGGTTGAGTGTCAGGATTCGGGCCGCACACGCAAGCCCGGAATTGCGGCCCCACCGGAGGACCAGGAGCCGCCAGCTTCGCGAGCGTCACCGCCGTGCGCAAAATTACCCCGTAAAATCAAGGCCGCGCCTCGTCACCGCTCCTTCCGGCGCGGCTTACGCCCGGCCGAATCTGTTCACGTTTTTTTCTCATTTCGCCTCCTGCCCGCACGGTGCTCGCATTGCCCGCTGGCAATCCTGTGGCACTTTCTTGCTCTGCCCCTTGAACGCAACGCCGCATTGTTGCTAACGAGCGTGACGTGATGGCGCCCGCGCTTCTGCTGGCGAAGACCATCGCTCAAAGCCCGTCAAGGCCGGCCCCGGTGGCCGTTCCCGCCTTTCCGGGTCATGCCGGAGAGTGCCCGTGAAAACCGACAAGCCAGCTGCGCCGCCCACCCCGGACAAGGTCGGCATCGGACGGTTCGCGCCCTGGCTGCAATGGAGCCTGCTGCTTGCGGTCTCCATCGTCCTTGCCTCGTTTTTCGAATTCATCGGCCTTCCGGCCGGGCTGCTCATGGGCCCGATGCTGGCCGCCGTGCTCGTCGGCATGAACGGCGGCACGATACGCCTGCCGCGCCAGCTGTTCTTCTGCGTGCAGTTCATCCTGGCAATGATGATTGCCGGTGCCATGACGCCGGGCATGCTCGCCACCTTCTCCGGCAACTGGCCGCTGTTTCTCGCCGTCATCCTCTCGGTCATCGCCGTCAGCACGCTCTGCGGCTGGGTCATCACCCGCATGCGCATCCTGCCGGGCACAACCGCGATCTGGGGATCGTCGGCAGGCGCCGCCTCGACCATGCTGCTGATGGCTGACGCCTATGGGGCCGATGCACGCCTCGTCGCCTTCATGCAGTATCTGCGCGTGATCTTCGTCGCCAGCACCGCGACCGTGGTTGCGCATATGTGGGTCACCGGCGCCGAAGCCGAGCAGACCACCCACTGGTTCGCACCGATCGACGGCCTGCTTTTCCTCGAGACAATCGCCGTCGGCCTTGGCGCAGCGCTCGCCGGCCGCTTCCTGCGCGTGCCCGCCGGTGCCTTCCTGCTGCCCTTCCTTCTCGGCGCCGTGCTGAACGTCTCAGGCGTCATGACCACCGCGCTGCCGCAATGGCTGCTGGCGATCTGTTTTGCCATGCTCGGCTGGAACATCGGCCTCGGCTTCACCCGCCAGATCCTCATCCATGCCCGCCGCGCGCTGGTGCCGACGATCATCTCGATCGTCGTGCTGATCTCGTTCTCCGGCCTGCTTGCCCTGCTTTTGATCAAGGTGGTCGGCATCGATCCGCTGACCGCCTATCTCGCCACCAGCCCCGGCGGCCTCGACTCGATCGCCGTCATTGCCGCCTCGAGCAATGTCGACCTCTCCTTCGTCATGGCCCTGCAGACAGCCCGCCTGCTGATCATCACCATGATCGGGCCGGCGCTCGCCCGCTTCGTCGCCGACCGGGCTTGACGATGTTCTCCCGGCACGTTTCCAATGCGCTGCCGGGAGAACACTCGTGAAGACGCTCAGAATCTATGGACCTCCGGAAGCCGCGCTTCCCTTCGACCTGCGCGACATCCTGCAGCGCCTCGCACCCCGCTCGCTGAGAGCGTCGTGGAGAGTTTCCGCCGTCGACGCAGGTTATCAATGGTTCGATGCCACCGGCCCCGGCGGCGACGTTCTGGAGAGTTGGGCCCAGTCCGGGAGCATGATCGAGGGCCGGCACCTGGCCGCCGCTGTGCAAGACGTTCTCCAGATCATCTGGGGAGAGTTTACCGGTTTCCTGCCCGGCACCCCGAACAGCCCCTGGATCGTCATTCGCGCCATCGACAGCACGTTTTACGAAATCACCACGGACGACGAGACGGTTCTGCAACGGGTGGAGACCGGTTTCCAGGGCGCTCGCCGTTCTGATGCCCCGTGGAAACCGGCCGACTAGCACCATCGGCTGCTCCCTCACGAAAGCGTCTGCAATCCTCAGGCGCTTTCCGCCAATCGCGCAGCGAAGCGCGCCATCACGGTGGAGACCGCCTCCTTGGTGAGCCGCACGCGCGGCAGTTCGGCCGATTGTTCATGGACCAGCAACCAGAGATCCGGGGCCAATGGCGGCGCCTCCGGCAGCAGCGGAGTGAAGCCTGCCGCCTCGGCCGCAAAGGCCGGAAGCACGGCAAAGCCGAGCCCGTTTTTCACCGCCGCCATCTGCGCGCCGAGCGAGGAGAAGCGCATCGCCGGCTGCAGGCCGGGGCATAGGGTTTCCAGCCAGGCGACCATAATCAGGTAGCTCAGCTCCTCGCTCCAGCCGATCAGCCGGTGGCGGTAGAGGTCGGCAGGTGCGCTCGGCATGCCGTGACGCGCGATGTAGCCAGGCATCGCATAAAGGCCGAAGGCGAGTTGGCCGAGCCTGCGCTGGCGATAGTTGCCCTGCTGCGGCCGCACCAGGCGCAGAACGATGTCGGCCTCTTCGCCGGCAAGCCGCACCGGGCGCACGCTCGAATGCATCTCCAGGCGGATTTCCGGATGCTCCAGCAGGAAACCGGCGAGGCCCGGCAACAGGACCTCCTGCCCCAACAGTTCAGGCACGTCGATGCGCACCGGGCCGGCAAGGTCGTTGTCCTTCTCCCGCGCCGTCCGCTCGAAGACCCGCATCTGCGCCTCGGCCCGTTCGGCCGGCGCCAAAAGCGCCTCGCCCGCCGGCGTCAGGTCGTAACCGTCGCGGTGCGGCCGGAAAAGCCTGACCTGCAACGCCGCCTCCAGCACCTCGATCCGGCGTGACACGGTCGATGCGCTGACACCAAGCCTGACGGAGGCCGCAGTCAGCGAGCGCGCATTGGCAACGGCAAGAAAGAATTTGAGATCGTTCCAGTCCATATTGCTTTCCATTTTTGGAAATCAGAATTGCGGAATGGTTTCTCGACCGAAGCCAGGAAATCAAGCAGTTTCTTCTGAAATCCGGAGAGAAACCAGCATGACGCCCAACATCGATACCTTTCGATTTTCCGAATTTGGCGAGCCGTCAGTGCTCGCCTTCAAGGCCGAGACGCTGGGCGAGCCCGGGCGCGGCGAAATCCAGATCCGCCATCTCGCCATCGGCGTGAACTACATCGACATTTATCACCGTCGGGGTTCGGCACCCCTGCCCCTGCCGAGCGGGATCGGCGTCGAAGGCGTCGGCGTGATCACCGCGCTTGGCGAAGGCGTCGAAGGCTTCTCGATTGGCGCACGCGTCGCCTATGTGGGCGGCCCGCCCGGCGCTTATGCCACCCACCGCAACCTGCCCGCCGCCCGGGCGCTGGCGCTGCCGGAGGAACTGGACAGCCGAGAGGTCGCAGCCCTCGTCTTCAAGGGACTGACCGTCGAATACCTGATCCGTCGCTGCATCGAGGTGAAGCCCGGCGACACGGTGCTCTTCCATGCGGCGGCCGGCGGTGTCGGCTCGATTGCCTGCCAGTGGCTGAGCCACATCGGCGCGACCGTCATCGGCACCGTCAGCTCCACAGAGAAAGCCGAAATCGCCCGGGCCAATGGCTGCCATCATGTCATCCTCTACAGCCAGGAGGATTTCCGGGTCCGCGTCGGCGAAATCACCGGTGGCAAGGGTGTCGGCGTCGTCTATGATTCCGTTGGCGCCGACACCTTCGCCAGGTCGCTCGACTGCCTGCGCCCGCGCGGCACGCTGGTTTCCTTCGGCGCCTCCTCCGGTCCGGTTCCCCCGCTCGACGTCGCCTCGCTCTCGGCCAAGGGCTCGCTCTATGTCACTCGTCCCTCGATCGCCCACTACACTGCCGAGCGAGGCGAGTACGAAGCGGCGGCGCGAGAGTTGTTCGGCGCCATGCAGGCAGGTGTCGTTCGTGCCCCAGCCATCACCACCTATCCGCTTCACGACGCCCGCAGGGCTCACGAAGACCTGGAGGCCCGGCGGACGACCGGATCCGTGGTCCTGCTGCCCTGAACGGCTGTCGCCTCCAACTGGTCAGCGCCCTATTCCCCCTCTCGTCGGCCGCGCGATGAACGTCGCGTGGCCGGATGCGTCCTGTGGCCGACCTGCAAGAACCGAACCGAAACTTCCGCCAGTTCTCCGGGAATAAATCCTGTGCTTGCCGTGTCTTACGGTTGGATCTGCACCATGCGGCTCCCGCGGAAACGGGACGAGGAGGCTTTTCGCCCGTTTCCGGACAGGAAAACCATCTTGAGGAAGGACAACTGCCATGAGAACGTTTCCACTGACGATCGCCATGCTGCTTGCGGCCAGCGTTACGGCTTTCGCCGCGCCGCCGGTCAAGGAAGTCGAGACCGCCAAGGGCAAGGTGCTGGCCGGAGAAAACGGCATGACGCTCTACACCTACAAGGACGATCATGGCGGCGTGTCCATGTGCTACGATGATTGCGCCAAGAACTGGCCGCCCTTCTTCGCGGAAGCCAGCGCCAAGGCAGATGGTGCCTATACGGTCGTCGAGCGCAAGGACGGCAAGAAGCAATGGGCCAAGGACGGTATGCCGCTCTACTTCTTCATCAAGGACAAGAAGATGGGTGACATGACCGGCGACGGCATGAAGAAGGGCGAATGGAATGTCGCCAAGCCGTAACGGCGGCAACGAGGATGCGGGGGCACCCCCCGCCTCCGACCGGTTCGAAGAGGATGTGCTGGCCCTGGTGCCGGCACTGCGGCGCTATGCCCGCAGCCTGGTGCGCTCGGACCCGGATGGCGAGGACCTGTTGCAGGATTGCGTGGAGAAGGTGCTTTCGCGCCGCGCGCAGTGGCGCGGCGTGAACCTGCGCGCCTGGGCCTTCACCATCATGACCAATCTCGGCCGCAACCGGCACCGCTATGTGGCGATGCACCCGCAGGTGGCGCTGGACGAGGACCTGGGCCTTGAGGCCGAGACCCACGAGAGCGACCCGCTGGAGCGCTCGCGGCTCGAACGGGCGCTGAACGGGCTTTCCACGGAGAACCGCTCGGTGCTGATGCTCGTGGTGATCGAAGGATACCGCTACCAGGACGTGGCCGAGATGATGGCCATACCGATCGGCACCGTGATGTCGCGCCTGTCGCGCGCGCGGCGCCAGCTTGCAGAAGCCATGAAGGACGACAATGTGATCAGCATGCGGAGACCGAAATGACGGAAGGCCACAACACCGTCTCCGAAGACGACCTGCACGCGTATGTCGACGGCGCCCTTGGCCCGCGCGAGCGGTTGCGGATCGAGCAATGGCTTGAGCAAAACCCCACGCAGGCCGAAGAGGTCCGGCAATGGCGGGCGCAGGCGGTCGAGTTGCGCGCGCTCTTTGCCGGCTATGCCCGCAGCAACGCCGATGACCGGGCTCTGCTTCTGAGCAACGGCAGCGAACGCCCGCAACCGGATCCCGGCAAGGACACCCGATCGTTTGCCATCATCGCCCGCGCCGTCGCCGCCGGCCTGGTGCTCTTTGCGGCCGGCGGCCTCACCGGCCTTTACGCGCCCTCCTTGCTCTCACCCGAGCAAAGCCCCCGGCTGACGCAGACGGCCGACAGCCTGCCGCGCCAGGCGCAATCGGCCTTCCTGGTCTATGCCAGCGAAGTGCGCCATGCCGTCGAGGTCGGCGCCGACGACCAGACCCATCTCGCGACCTGGCTTGGCAAGCGCCTCGATCATCCGCTCTCGATCCCTGATCTCTCCTCGCTCGGCTTCTCGCTGGTCGGCGGCCGGCTGCTGCCGGTCAACGGCAAGGCAGGCGCGATGTTCATGTATGAGGATGGCACCGGCCGACGGCTGACGGTGCTGCTCGGCCGCAACGACGACAACCGCGAAACCAGCTTCCGCATCGACGAGAACGACGGCGTCGAGACCTTCTACTGGATCGACGGCCCGCTCGGCTACGCCGTCACCGGCGAGGTGCCGCGCGATCTGCTGCAGCAGGTGGCGGATGAATGCTACCGGCAGTTCGAAAAGAGCGAGGCGACGAAGAGCTGAGGGGTGACCCAGCCAACGCCGATCAGGCTTTGTTGGCATGGTATTTCAAAGAGTTACAGTCGAGCCCGCACATTCGTCTCACCCTGCGTGACCCGAGACGCCCTGCGCTCAAAATCGCCGGGACGCTCACAATTTTCGGGATGCATCAGGTGCCGGCGCCCTTCGCCACGAGATAGGCCGAGAACATGTCGGCCATCGCATCCGCATAGGCCTCGATCTCCGCATCGCTGCGCGCCGTTCCCGAAAAGTCCTTCCCCACCGTCGTCATCGTCGTCATGATCAGGTCACCGGCAAGTTCCCTGAGGTCGGTGGGTGCGTTCGGAAGAAGCTCGATCATGAACTGGTCGATGAGCGGATCGTTGGCCTCCTTGGCTTCCCGGGCTTCGGGCGCATCGCGATAAAGGGGTGCCGCGTCGCCCAGGGCAACCCGAACGGCCGCTTCCTCGCATTCCGAGCGCAGGAAGGCGTGAACCAGCGACCGCAGCCGATCGAGCGGCGACCGCGACCCGTCACTGAGGATCGTCGCCAGCAGCCCCGACGTCTGCCGCCATTCGTCGCTTTGCAGGCGGAACAGGATCGCGCCCTTGTTGGGAAAATACTGGTACAGCGACCCGACGCTGACGCCCGCCCGTTCCGCGACGCGGGCCGTGGTAAATCGCTGCGCGCCCTCCTCCTCCAAAACCTGAACAGCAGCCTGGAGAATGGCCTTCACCAGCTCGTTCGAACGCGCCTGCTTGGGCGCTTTTCGTGAAGAAATACGGGCACTTGATCTGTTGGGCATTGGCACCGTCCGCAATGCGATTAGCGAATGCGACGAATTATTCGTATTTTCCTCGTGAACGCAAGCCCATCGAAAACGAAGGAACATCCGATGACCACGCTCACCAGCCAGCCTCTCAAGGGCCTTCTCGACCGCCTGTTCGACGAGGCCGATGCCGCGACCAGCCCCGCAGTCGCGCAACTGCCCGCAAGCGAACGCGAACGATTGCTGCACAGCAAGACCGAATATCTGCAGCTCTACGGGCTCTTGAAGGATCTGTGGCTTCCGGTTTCGCGTGAGACCGGCAACCTCCTCTACATGCTCGCCTGCGCAAGCCGCGCCCGCCGGATCGTCGAGTTCGGAACGTCCTTCGGCATTTCGACGCTCTTTCTCGCAGCGGCGCTGCGCGACAACGGCGGCGGCGAGCTGATCACCAGCGAATTCGAACCGGCGAAGGTGGCGCGGTCCGGACAGAACCTCACGGCAGCCGGTCTCGAGGATCTCGTCGAGATCCGGCAGGGTGACGCGCTGACGACTTTCACCGACCTTCCCGACGCGATCGATCTGGTGCTGCTCGACGGGGCAAAACCGATCTATCTCGACGTCTTCAAGCTGATCGAGCCTCGCCTGCGTCCAGGCGCCCTGATCATCGCCGACGACGCCGACAGTTGCCCGGAATATCTCGACTACATCCGTTCGGCCCCCGGCACCTACCTGTCGACACCGTTTGCCGAGGACATCGAAGTGACGATGCGCCTCGCCTGATCGGCGCCATCGTTTCGGTTGAGCGCCGGCGCTTACGCCCACGCAAGGGCACCACATCAAGGAGAACTGCAATGCATGTATTCGTAACGGGCGCGACCGGCTGGGTCGGGTCGGCCGTGGTCAAGGACCTGATCGCGGCGGGGCACAGCGTGTCCGGCCTGGCACGCTCCAGGGAAAAGGCCGCAACCCTCGCCGCAACCGGGGCTTCGGTCGTCGAAGGCGGGCTTGAGTCCGCGGCGATCCTGCAGCGGGCCGCAGGGCAAGCCGATGCCGTCATTCACACGGCCTTCAGGCATGACTTCGTCCATGGCCCGCTCGACCAGGACTTTTCCAGTTTCCTGGAAAGTGCGGCCGAGGATCAGCGCGTCATCGCGCTTCTGGGTGAGGGTCTCGCCGGATCGGATCGGCCGCTACTCGTAACCTCGGGTCTCGCCGGGCTACCGCTCGGTGCCACGGAAACCGATCGGCCCAATGTCGCCGCGCCGCGCAAATCCGAAGCCGCTGCCCGTGCCCTTTCCGAGCGCGGCATTCGGGCGGCAACGGTCCGGCTCGCGCCTTCGGTCCACGGCCTGGGTGATTATGGCTTCGTCCCGATCCTCGTGCGTCTTGCGCACCAGACGGGCGTTTCGGCGTATCTGGATGATGGCGCCAATTGCTGGTCGAGCGTCTACCGGGATGATGCAGCACGGGTCTATCGGCTTGCGCTTGAAAGCGGCACGAGCGAGAGCGTCTACCACGCTGTGGCGGACGAAAAGATCCCGTTCCGACAGATCGCCGAGATCATCGGCCGAAATCTCGGCCTGCCGGTCGAAGCCCGCCCGCCCGCGCATTTCGGCTGGTTTGCCGGCATGGCCGGCGGCAACATGGCCGCGTCCAGCGCCCGGACGCGAGCCTTGCTCGGGTGGAAACCTGTTGGGCCTGACCTGCTCACCGATCTGGATCAGGCGGTCTACTACGGCACCAGACAAACACGTCCCTGCCGATGACGTCTCGGCAGTTCCCGCGCCTCGACAGTGTCCGTGCACGACTGCAGCCACCGAATGCCACATATTCCAAACTGCTTGTTTACGGTTGCAGGGAGCGTAATCTCAATCCATCCAGTCTGGGCCAGAGCGTGGCAACTTTGGCTGTGGCCGACTAGAGAGCAACTTTGGGGGTCTGGGCAATGTTCACGCTTCTCGCTGTCGTCGCGCGGGTCGAATTGGCGCGCGCCTTTTTTATCCTTTCCGCCCTAGGTCTTGCAGGCCTTTCGCCCGGCAACTCTCGGGCCCAGGAGCAGACACCCGGCTACCGCGCCTGGACTGGCGATTTCGACGGCATGCAGCAACGCCGCCTGATCCGCATTCTCGTCCCCTTCAGCAAGACGATCTACTTCATCGACCGCGGCGAGCAATTGGGCACAGCGGTGGAGACCGGCAATGCGCTCGCAGAGGAACTCAACAAGGACCAGAAAAAGGAGATCGACAGGATCAAGGTCGTCTATGTGCCAACCAGCCGGGATCTGTTGCTTCCGGCCCTTGTCGAGGGACGCGGCGACATCGTTGCCGCCAACCTGACGATCACGTCCTCGCGCAAGGAGGTCGTCGACTTTACCGATCCGCTGGCAACGGGCGTCAACGAAATACTAGTGACGGGTCCGTCGGCCCAGTCGATCGCAACGCTTGACGACCTCGGCGGAAAGACGGTGTTTGCGCGGCAGAGCAGCAGCTACTTCGAACACCTCGGCGCGCTGAACGCCCGCCTGAAGGCATCCGGCAATACCGGGATCGATATCCGGCCGATCGACGAAAACCTGGAAGACGAGGACCTGATGGAGATGGTCAATGCTGGCCTTCTTCCCTGGTGCGTCGTCGATGATCACAAGGCGCGCATATGGGCAACCGTGTTCGATCGCGTCGTTCTGCATGAGGATATCGCCATTGCTGCGGAAGGCGAGATCGCTTGGGCCATCCGCAGGGACAGCCCGAAGCTCGCGGCCACCTTGAATGCCTTCATCAAGACCCACAAGGTCGGTACCGCCTTCGGCAACGTTCTGAAGAAGCGCTATTACCAGAGCGAGAAGATGGTGCGTGCCGCCTACGAGCGCTCCGAGCTTGAAAAGTATCGCACCCTGCGTGGCTTCTTCGAGACACACGCCACCACCTACGACTTCAACATGCTGCTGCTTGCCGCGCAGGGCTATCAGGAATCGCAACTCGACCAGAGCAAGCGCAGCCCGCGCGGCGCCGTTGGCATCATGCAATTGCTGCCGACAACGGCCGCCGACAAGTCGGTCGGCATTAACGGCGTAGAAAAGGATCCGAACCGCAACATCGAAGCCGGCGCCAAATACATGCGCTATCTGATCACCACCTATCTCAATGAGCCGGGCCTCGATCCCGTCAACCGGACATTGCTTGCTTTCGCCGCCTACAATGCCGGCCCCGGAAACCTGCGCAAGATCCGCCGGATCACCAATGAAATGGGGCTCGATCCGAACATCTGGTTCGGCAATGTCGAGAACGGGGCGGCGAAGGTGATCGGCCGCGAGACCGTGCAGTATGTCGGCAACATCTACAAATATTATGTCGCCTACTCACTCTTCACCGATCTGGAAGCCCGCAGGGCCGAGAGCGCCGCACAGTCACCGCAATGATGCGATGCCTTTGCAGCGCACCGAGTTGCCATATGATGGAAGCGGCAGGCCGCCTCACCGCAGCGGATCGTTCTCTCTGACGATCGGTTGCCCGTGCGGCGTTGCCTCCGCCGCGCGCTGCCAGCTCAGCGTCAGGTCTTCCAGCTCTCGACCGGAGGCGAGCGAAAGCTCCGTGACGAGGCGCGAGAGTGCCGCCACCCAGCAGTCGTAATAGTCGCTGGCATCGGCCTTGCGGCCGGGTCTGTAAAGTTCGGCCGAAAGCGCTTCTGCCCATTCGGGCCAGGAGAACACACCCTTTTCGTGCAGGCGCACGGTCATGGCGAAGGCGTTCGCCTGCCAGGGCTCGGCAAAGACCGGATCGCCCTCCGGCGACTTCGGCAGTTCGGCCGAGGCAATCAGCGGCGATGTCACCTTACACGTGCTCAAGATAGCTCTCCCAGGCATCGATCGAGACGGTCAGTGTCGGGTCGGCGCCCTCGCCCCAGATCTCCGGCCCATCGAAAACGACCGTGTAGACCCACTGTGGATTTTCGCCGCGGCCATGGGCGTTGTCGTCAGGAAAGACGAAAGAGCCCTGCACCGCCTCGACCCGGCCGCGCTTGGCACGGGCATAGCGTGGCAGGCGCGTATGGGTCTCCGGATTGAAGTTTTTCGTGCGCACCCGGTCGCCGGCGGCAAAGCGTGGGCGCCCCTCGACCGGACGATCGCAGGGGCCGCCTTTGGCGAGCACGCCCGCCACCATGTCGGCCTTCAGCACCCGTTTCGGCGCCGCACCCTGTTCCAGCCTGTGGCCGCCGTCGAGTTCGGCCTGGGTTACGAAGCCGTGGCGCTTCAACAGGGTTTCGAGCGCCCGCGTCCAGATCTCGTAATAGCTCGCCGAGAGATAGGTCGCCGGGGCCAAGTTTTCGCGCGCATGCCGGCTTTCGTCGATCGTCCAGGCGCCAAAGGCGCCGCAGGAAAGCGTGACGCCGAGCGCCCGCTTTTCCCACTCCGCATGGAAGTAGGGCTCGTCCTTTTCAGGCGCCACCGGGCCGAGGCCGTGGGCGCCGCCGAGATCGTGTGGACCGTTCATCGAAGCACCTCCGCGGAAAGTGCCAGGCCCGTGCCGATCATCGCGTCGCGGGTGACGAGGGCAGCAAGCTCGTCCTCGCTGAACCCTTCCGTCCCTGCCGGGCGCTCGGGGATCACGAGATAACGCAGTTCCGCCGTCGAATCCCAAACGCGAATGCGCGTCGTCTCGGGAAGCGTCAGGCCGAATTCCTGGAGCACACCGCGCGGATCGATGACGGCGCGCGAACGGTAGGGCGGCGCCTTGTACCAGACCGGCGGCAGACCGAGCACCGACCAGGGGTAACAGGAACAGAGCGTGCAGACGACGAGGTTATGGGTTTCGGGCGTGTTGAACACGGCGCGCATATGCTCGCCCTGCCGGCCGGTATAACTGAGGCTGGCGATCGCTTCCGTCGCATCGCGCTTCAGCCACTCGGCAAATTCCGGATCCACCCAGGCCTTGGCGACCACACGCGCGCCGTTGCGCGGACCGATCTTCGTCTCATAGGTCTCGACGATCGCATCGATCGCCGCCGGGTCGATCAACCCCTTCTCTGTCAGCACCGTCTCCAGCGCCTTCACCCGCGCTTCCATGTCGGTGAAATGGTTGTCGTGGTGATGGTCGTGATCGTGGTGATCGTGATGGTGTTCGGACATTGCCTGGCTCCTCGCAACGCCGTGCCATCACAGGCACAAAGATGGCGCTGCCTCCTCATAAAGTCGTAGCGCATAAACCCCGGATTCGAAATCGATTTCAACGCCCGCGGGTACCCGCAATTGTCACCATAACAAGTCTGGCCCGATGCGGTTCGTACCAGGCCACCGAGCAAGCCGACTTCCGCTGCCGGCGATCATTTGCCACGCAGCTCCGAATGTATCATGTCCGCCATCTAGGCATGCTCGCACTGTCGGTCGCCTATCTCGCCTCCGCTCCCCTCGTCGAACCCCAACTTTGGGCCGATCCGCTCGGGCCGCTCGTCAAGGTGCTGCCGTCGCTGCTTCTCACGCTGGCGACGCTGACCATACTGGATGAACGCTGATGATGCTCGAAGATCTGCTGCGCCTTGCCCATGTTATCGGTGCCGCGGTGCTCTTCGGCACCGGCGCTGGTATCGCCTTCTTCATGCTGATGGCCAGGCGCACGCGCGATGCCCGGCTGATCGCGCACGTCGCCGCAACGGTGGTCGTCGCCGACACGGTCTTCACCGCGACAGCGGTGCTGCTCCAGCCGATCACCGGTTACCTGCTGGCGACGAGCATCGGCTGGTCGCTGACGGAAGGATGGATCGCGCTGTCGCTGATCCTCTATGTCGTCACCGGCCTCTTCTGGCTGCCGGTCGTTTGGATCCAGTTGCGGCTGCGCGATCTCGCCCGGCTTGCAACGGCCAACGGTGCGCCGCTACCGCCGGAGTTCGACCGGCTCTATGCCATCTGGTTTGCCTGCGGCTTCCCGGCCTTCTTCGCCGTCACCGGCATCTTCTGGCTGATGCTGATGAAACCACAATTCGCACTATTTTAGCATCGGCCAGAGGCTGATGACGAGAAGCACCGCCATGGTGATGTTGAACCATTTCAGCCGCGACGGTTCCGAGAGCCATTGGCGCAGCGCCGAACCGAAGCCCGCCCATGTGGAAACGCTCGGCACGTTGACGAGCGCAAAGACGACGCCGACGACGAGCACGCTGAAGAGGTAGCTTTCGCTGCTGGTATAGGTCGCCATCGCTGACACCGCCATGACCCACGCCTTGGGATTGACCCATTGGAAGGCGGCAGCCCCGATGAAGGTCATCGGCTGTGCGCTGGCCTTGCCTTCGGACAGCGAACGCGAGGTGCCGATCTTCCAGGCGATCCAGATGAGATAGGCACCGCCTGCGAACTTCAGCGCCGTGTAGACGACCGGCACGGAATGGAGCAGCGCACCGAGGCCGAAACCGACGGCGATCAGCAGCAGGAAGAAGCCGGCGCCGATGCCCAGCATATGCGGAATGGTGCGCACGAAACCGAAATTCACGCCCGACGCGAACAGCATCATGTTGTTCGGCCCCGGCGTGATCGAAGTGGTGAATGCGAACAAAAACAGCGCCAGCAGCGTATCGGCCTGCATGGTTTCCTCCCGGTCAATTGGGTCAGCATAATTGACCTATTAGCCGGCATCAGCCGCGAACTTGTCATGGTGACAAGTTTCCCCTCGCCGAGAAATTGGCAAAAAAAACGTTATAATACAGCTATTTGGCTACAACGTTCGTGCGACTTTGGACCTAGGGCAGCGCTAGGGTACCCGCCTGGGCCCTGCGTCCCTCAGACCCCGTTATGTCGTGCCGGGCCCCGGTGGGATGGGCCTGGCGGAATCTTACTTGAGGCCGTCAGGGTCCCTACACGCCTCTCGGGCTCCGGCTCAACGGTAGATGGTCGGAGCAAGGAAGCGACCAGTCGGGTTGATTGAGCGGCCTGCCGAGAGGCCTCGGTTGATGGGGTGGGAATGCGATGACAATGCGCCCAAGCCCGTCGTTGTCCAGCCTCAGCCGTGTGTGTACTCTCGCTGTCATACACGTTCGTAGGAGGCCACAATGAGGAGGACGATTATTGCCGCTCTCGCCACTTTCGTGTTCACGGCCCCAGCCATGGCGCGATCAGAGGAGAGGCAGTCTATGACAACGCCATCCTTCACCGAATGTCAGAAGGTGCAGCAGGAGGTCATGCGTCTCGTCACAGGTGGAAGGGACTGGAAGCTGGTGCCGTGGGACGGTGGCGCAGTCGCTCTATTTCTCCAAATCGACGGCACAATCGCCATCACATGCAGCAGCGACGGCACAGCCGAAATCTACGCGACGGGCGTCGCTACCAATGCGTTTCCGGGATTTGTTCGCGCCTTTGAACTCCTAAAGTAACAGTGTCCTTGGTCTTGGTGCGCACCGTTTTCAGCATCCGTACATTCATGTGACCGGTCGCCGCCTCGCCTGTGCAGGAACGGTGGTCGGCCTCAGCCCCACTTCATCTCGCCCTTGGCGACCTTGGCGCCGAGCTCGAGCGTCGAGACGCCGGGCAGATCCGGATAGCGCTTTGTCATCGCTGCGATCAGCTCGCCGCTGTCCTTGGCGGCGGCCGCCGCCTCGTTGAAGGCTGCGAGATAATCGCGGGTGAAGCGGATGGCCTCGACGCCCTCCGGCCCGCCAGCACTCTTGTGCGCCGGCACGACGATCGCGGGCTTGCGCGTCGCCATGGCATCGAGCGCCTCGATCCATTTCTGCCGCCCTTCCGCCGTCGCCTCGTCGGCCACCCAGACATGCGAGCCGGAATAGACGAGCACGCCACCGAAAATCGCCTGCAGTTCCGGCACGAAGAGATAGCGCCGGTCCATCATCCCCTCGATCGTGACGATCTCGATCGTGCTGCCTTCGAGCGTCAACGCGGTGCGGTCGTCGGGCGTCGGCATCACCACATCGGCGAGCGTCTGCGGGCCATTGTCCTTCAACTGCGCCCCCCAGGTTTCAAGCTTTCCTTCAACATTGGCCCTGATCGCCTCGACGGTCGCTGAAGCGGCGATGACCTTCGCATCCGGAAAGGCTTCGACGATCGGCTTGAGGCTGAAATAGAAATCCGGGTCGTTGCAGCTGACATAGATGGTCGTCAGCCGCTTGCCCGTTGCCTTGATTGCCTCGGCCACCGCCCGGCCGTCGGAAAACGTGAAGCCGCCATCGATCAGGATCGCCTCGCTCTTTCCGGTCAGCAGCACCGGTGTACGGTTGAAGCCGGCATCATCCGCCTGGAAATAGCGCCATTCGAGCGCTGCGGCCGCATTGGCAAAGCGGCCACCGACCGGCTGAATGAGGATGGCGGCGCCGGCCGCCGCTGCCGTCTTGAGTGCGGTCCGCCGGGTCAACTGGATCTGCATGGGGTCTCCTTGGGCTTTTGTCGTGCCCGGCAGGATGACGGCACGGGCGCTCTTGAAAAAGCCCGGCAGTCCGAACAGACTGTCTGACAACCTCAGACAATCGCGAAGAATTTCGAATGACTGTAAATTTAAATCGCCTCTCGCATTTTGTTGCCGTGGTCGAGTGCGGCTCTTTCACCGCGGCTGCCGAACGGCTCGGGCTTGCCAAAGCCGCCGTCAGCCATCAGGTCGCCCAACTCGAAAAGGAGCTGGGCACCACCCTGCTCGTGCGCACCACACGGCGGCTAAGCCCGACCGCCACCGGCCAGCGCTTCTACGAGCGCTGCGCGCTGATCCTGCGCGATGCCGATGAGGCCGTCGGCGCGGTCTCGGCTGAAACCGAGATCCCGAGCGGCACGCTGACACTGACGGCACCGCTCGACTATGGCGCCAAGGTCGTAACCAACGCCGTCGCCGCCTATCTCGCGGCCTATCCCGCCATGCGGGTGGAGCTGAGCTTCAACGACACGGTTCTCGACATGATCGAGAAGCGCCTCGATCTCGCCATTCGCGCCGGCTGGCTGGTGGATTCCAGCGAACGGGCAAAACGCATCGGCACGTTTCAGCAGCACCTCGTCGCAGCGCCCGCCTATGCCGCAAAGCTCGGGGACATCACGCACCCCAATCAATTGATGGAGGCAGACTGGATCGCCAACGGCGCGCTGAAGGCGCCGCTGGAATGGACCTTCACGCATGCTTCCGGCAACGGGGCGGCAATCCACGGCAAGGCGCTGGTGACCGCCGACAGCACCGATTCCGCCCACTGCTGCGCTGTCGCCGGCATCGGGCTTGCCGTGCTGCCGGACTATCAGGTGCGAACCGACATCGCCGAGGGCCGGCTGGTGCGGTTGCTTTCCGACTGGTCGCTGCCCTCGGGCGGTATCCATGTCGTCTATCCGCCCTCCCATTTCCGCCCGGCGCGCGTGCGCGCCTTCGTCGAGATCCTGCAGCGCATGGAAAAGGAGCGCGGGCGGCTTGCCGGATGAAGGCTCGAAAGACCGGCGGGATGCGCTAGATTGCCCGCTACCCGCCGATTTCCTGAAAGCGTTTCCGCTTTTACGGATAGCAACGGGGCGCACGTCTAAGTGCTACAGCGTGAGAGGCGCATCTTGAAAGCTGCGGCCGCTGTGGGCAATTTCGGCCGCGAGGAGAAAAGCATGCACGATCCGATCCCGACGACGACACTTCCCGACGGCCGCTCGATCCCGGTTCTTGGCCAAGGCACCTGGCGCATGGGCGACAGCGCAGCACGCAAGACCGATGAGGTGAAGAGCCTGCAGCTCGGCCTCGATCTCGGCCTGACGCTGATCGACACGGCCGAAATGTATGGCAACGGCGCCTCGGAGCGCGTGGTCGGCGAAGCGGTGCGCGGGCGCCGCGACGAGGCCTTCATCGTCAGCAAGGTGCTGCCGTCCAACGCCAGCCGCATTGGCACCGAGGCCGCCTGCGCGCGCAGCCTGAAGCATCTCGGCGTCGACCATATCGATCTCTACCTCCTGCACTGGCGCGGCGGCTATCCGCTGGCGGAAACGGTTGCCGCCTTCGAGGCGCTGAAGAAATCAGGCAAGATCGGCGCCTGGGGCGTCTCGAACTTCGATGTCGACGACATGGAGGAGCTGCTGGACGTGCCGGATGGCAAAAACGTCGCCGTCAACCAGGTGCTCTACAACCTGTCGCGCCGCGGCATCGAATACGACCTCTTGCCCTGGTGCCAGAGCCAAGGCATCGCCATCATGGCCTATTCTCCGCTCGACGAGGGTCGCCTCTTGCGCCACCCCGATCTCATTCACATCGCCAAGGCGCATCAGGCGACGCCCTCCCAGATCGCCCTTGCCTTCCTCAAGACCCGCCCCGGCGTCATCTCGATCCCCAAGACCGGTTCGGCCGACCGCCTCCGCGAAAACCGCGACGCAATGGACATCCACCTGACCGCCGAAGACCTCGCCGCCCTCGACCACGCCTTCCCGCCTCCGAAGCGCAAGCGGTCACTAGAGATGATTTGAGAGAAGCCTCGCGATAACGTTGACCGCGCCCTCAGCCGCTCAGCCCGACTGCGCGCCGGACGCGCAGTCGGTGCAACATCGATGACGGTTCAATCAAACGCCCTCGCTGCTGTTCGGCGACATCCGCTATCCGTCAGACAAGCAACATTCCGCCGTCGACGTGGAGTTCGATGCCGTTGACGAAGCGACCGGCATCCGAAGCGAGGAAGAGTGCCGCACTGGCAAGCTCCCCGGACGTGCCCAGCCGGCCAGCCGGGATCGTCTCGGCCATGTGCTCGAGAAATGGTCCGCGTTCAGCCTCGGAGATTCCGAGCTTTCCAAGGATCTCCGTGTCCGTCGGCCCCGGGCTGAGAACATTCACGCGAATGCGGCGCGACTTGAACTCGATCGCCCAGTTGCGCGCGAACGCCGCTGCGGCAGCTTTGGAACCGGCATAGACGCTATGGTTCGGGAGAACCTTGGTCGCCGCCAGCGAACTGGTGATGATGATGCTCCCGCCCTCGTTCATGATGGGAGCGATGGCTTGAACGCCGAAGAAGACGCCCTTGGTGTTGATGGAAAAATGCCGGTCATAGGCTTCTTCGGAGATTGCGTCGGTCGGTTTGAGGTCGATCACGCCCGCGTTGGCAAGGTAGATATCGACCGCGCCAAATCGTTCCGCAACTGTGCCCGCGACCGCCCGATGATGGGCGAGATCAGCCACGTCACCCTGAATGCCGATCGCGCCGAAGCCGATTTCCTGAACGGCTTGATCTAGAAGGTCCTGGCGTCGAGCCGTGATGACGACCTGGGCGCCTTCTTCGGCAAAGAGCTTGGCGGTCGCCTTTCCGATGCCGCTGTTGCCGCCAGTAATGACGGCGACCTTTCCTTGAAGTGTCTTCATTTTCGTCTCCATGTTAGGTGTCATGGAGATAGAGATGCCTTGGACGGCGCATTAGCGGGTTCATGAGCACATGACATGTGCCTGCGAGGTGTAGATGCCCAATCTGCTGAACGAGACGCCTGGCTTGATCGCGTTCGTCAGGACCGTGGAGAGCGGTTCGTTCAGCGCTGCGGCCAAGATCCTGAGGACATCGCCGTCTGCCGTCTCGAGGAGCGTCGGAAGGTTGGAGACCTTGGTCAGGGCCCGCCTGTTTCTGAGGTCAACGCGAGCATTGGTTCTAACCTTCGAAGGGCAATCCTTGTTCGACAAGGTTGCTCCTCTCCTGCGCCAGCTTGATACGTCGGACGAGGTCGCCAGCCGTGAGGACACGCTCGCCGGCAGAATTCGGTTCAGCATGCCAAGCGATCTTGCCCGCTACTTCTTGACCCCGATATTTCGAGATTTCGCATCGGCCTTTCCCGCCATCAAGCTGGAGGTGGGGCTCGCAGACCGGCAAGTTGATTTGATCCGGGAGGATTACGACGTGGCCTTCCGCGTGGGCGGCGGTGGCCAAGGCGAACTGCGCGTACGAAAGCTAGCGAATGTCAACATGGTGATCGTCGCGTCTCCAGCTTACCTCGAGAAACACGGCAAGCCGCGTTCAGTAGACGAGGCCTCGGCTCTTCCCTTCGCCCGGTACATCGTGCGTGGTCATCCGAGCCCGATGGTCTTTGCGGGCGGCAAGCAGTTTTCACCGCAGGGCCGCGTGGATTGCGATACCGGGCAGGCACTGCGGGCAGCGGCACTCCACGGTCTGGGGGCGGCACTGCTCATGAAGTGTGTGGTTCAGGACGAGTTGAACGACGGCCGGCTGATCGATATCTCCACTGAACTGGACCTGCCGCCGCAGCCTCTCAACGTGGTGCACGCCTTCGGCTCGATGATACCGCTTCGCGTTCGGCGATTTTGCGATTTCATCGCCGACCAAACCAAGAGCATTCCGGGTCTTTGACGGCATCAGGCAGACGATGCCCGGAACGCCGGAAAGAATCTGGGGGGGCGACACTAGCGCCGAAGCGTGCTCACGACCGGACAGATTTTTCGCTGAGCATCGGGGCCTGCGACCACTTTGGCGACGCGCTTGAGACCGGCGCGCCGGTTCGTGTTGGTCGGCAGCTTGATCTCTGAGGCCAGCCCGAGGTGCGAAAGCAGGCGGATGAACCACCAGCCGAGATCGACCTGCCCGGCCTCGATGCCAAGCCGGGCGGATTCCGGAAAGGCATGGTGATTGCCGTGGTAGGCCTCGCCGAAGGTTACCAGACCGAAACGCGGCAGATTGTAGCCCTGCACGGCAACGTGATCCACACGCCACCCCTGCTCGCCGCCACGATGGGCGAAATGACCGACGAGCCAGTGACCGGTGAGAGAAACGGCAACGCGCACCGCCACGCCCCAGACGACCCACGAGACGCCTCCAAAGGCGAAAAGCAAAAGCGCCAATGGCACCTGCTGCAGCATCCAGGTCGCCTCAAGGAAGCGATAGAAGGGGTCGCGCGCAACCCGATTCTCGATGGTGAACCGTGGCGGATGATCAAGCGCGACGGCGCAATGCATCTGCCAGAACGCGTCCTGAAGGAATGGGCGCCGGTGCGCGAAGAGATCGTGGCAAGCCTGTTGGCGTTGCGCCCAGTCGCGAATGTCGTGGGCGTGGATCATGCCGAAAGGTCCGGCCATGCCGACGAGCGTGCCGAAGTAGACGAGCGTCCGTTCAAGCCAAAGCGGCGTTTCGAAGGAGCGATGGATCAGCAGGCGATGCATGCCGACCGAATGACCAAGACAGATCGTCAGAGCCGTCAGAACGGCGAACATGACAAGAACGTCCACTGAGACAGTCATCGGCCCGCCGATAACGGTCACCAGCGTCATTCCGGCAATCCAGAGCGACTTGCCCGGAATCCAGACGACCTTGCCGCTCACCGGGTCACTATCAGGCTCCGATATCATTCGGCCCGTCGACACAAGATCCATGGCACCCTCCGCGATCATATTTCGAGCAACACTGAAGGACCCGGTTGAAAACAACCGGCACAGAAGGTATTTAGGAAATAAACTAATTACATATTTAGCTGCGAAAAAGTATTTAGGCAATATCCTAATTGCCTAACAGAACGATGATCGGTGCCAGCCCGGCAAAGGAGACGCTGTGAACGACGATACGCTCAACCATGACGCAGGCGGACCGGCGCAACGCATCTTCAACGCGCTTTCTTCGCTGCATCGGCGCAAGATACTGGCCTACCTGTCAGCCTCGAGCCTGACAGCGGGCGAAATTGCCGAGCGCTTCAACATGAGCAAGCCCTCGGTGTCGCAACATCTGACGGTACTGGAAAACGCCGGCCTTATCGCCAAGGAAAAGCGCGGCCAGTTCGTCCACTACACGATCGTGACCAACAATCTGATCAACACGCTGAACGGCTTTGCCCAGGAGGTTTGCCCCGTCAGCCGCCCTCTCAAGCGGGAGAGCGAAGCGAAGGCGAAGGACGGTTGAGGGCGACGCCCCTCAGCGGCTCGCCGGCCACCTTCCCCGCCTGCGCTGAGAAGGAAATCTGCGGCTTATGTAGCAATGCCACCAGCCTTGCCCCGCGGTCCGGCGAACGATTTGCACCCGTTCGTGAACCGCGCCAAATTCCTGTATGTTTATCGGAGCGTTTCACGTCATATGCGGTCTGGCAAAGAGGCGAAATGTCTATGCAAGTGCTGCTGATAGTGCATGCCGAGGTTCCGAATGAAGTGGACCGAACTCCCTTCGACCAATGGTTCGATCGCCATATGCCGGAGGCATTGCGCGCGTTTGGTGCAGTCCGGGCGTGGCGCACCTGGAGCCGAACCGATCCCTCCAAGCACACCGCCTTCTACGAGTTCTCCAATTTAGAGACCGCGAACGCTGCCATTCAATCACCGGGCAATGAATTTGATGCCAAATGGAGCGGGCGGGCGACCCGCACGCGCGACGTGGTTGAGGTTGTTCAGCGACTACCCGATTAAGCTGACCACGCCGGCGCACGTCATCGCAGGGATGCCGGTGCAGACGACTTCGATCACGCGGACGAGCCTTCGATCTCCACCACCACCTTGCCCTTGGCGCGACCGGATTCCAGATAGGCGAAGGCTTCGGCGACATCGTTCAGTGCAAACACGCGGTCGATCACCGGCCTGACCGTCCCGGCGTCGATGAGGCCTGCGAGTTCGGCAAGCTCGGCACCATCAGGATGCATGAAGAGGTAGCGGTAGGAGACGCCGTGTTTCCGGGCGACGGCGCGTATCTTATAGGACGCAAGCCAGAACAGCGCCCTGAGGAACAGCCCGCGGCCGAGATCCTTTCGCGCGGTTTCGGGCTCGGGCATGCCGGCGATGGAAACCACCTTGCCGCCGCGCTTGACGACGCCGAAGGATTTTAGGAGCGTCTCGCCGCCCAGCAGATCGAAGGCGCCGTCCATGTCGCGCAAGCGCTCCTCGAAGCGCTCCTTCGTGTAGTCGATCACCACGTCGGCGCCGAGCGCCTCGACCAGCGCGCGGCCGCGGGGCGATGCGGTCGTCGTGACCTCCGCGCCCAGCCATTTCGCCAGCTGAATGGCGAAAGTACCGACACCGCCGGCGCCACCGGGGATGAAGATCCGGCTGCCCCGCCCCACATGAAGCTCGTCGCGCAGCGCCTGCAAGGCGGTAAGGCCGGCAAGCGGCACGCCGGCTGCCGTGTTGAAGTCGATCGATGCAGGCATCTTCGCCAGGAATTGTTCGGGCACAACGGCATACTCAGCAAGGCCCCCCATGGTGTCTTTGGGCATGCGCGCAAAGACCCGGTCGCCCGGCGCAAACGACGCGACGCCTTCTCCCAGTTCCTCGACGACGCCTGAGAGTTCGTTGCCCATGACGACAGGCAAGGGATAGCGCTGGACGACTTTCAGCATGCCGTCGCGCGTCTTGTAGTCGACCGGATTGAGGCCGGCGGCATGCACTCGGACAAGCACCTCGCCGCGCGCTGCGCGTGGGCGCCGCACGTCGCGCAACTCCGCGGCATCGGAACCACGATATCTCGTAAGGACCAAGGCCTTCATCTTGGTAGAATTCATCGGGCACCTGCGATCATGAGAAATCTTCTGAGGGAATACTCGGCGAGAAATGCCGTGCGAAGTCAACCACGCGCGTGACGTCTGGCGGCTTCGGTCGCAAGCGCCTGCACCGATCATCCGGCCGGCCGGGAGGTTTCGGCTGCAACTGCGGCGGCCCCTCATCCTGCCTGCCGGCCACCTTCTCCCCGCAAGCGGGGAGAAGGAAACGTGCAGCGGGCGCCCGGTTCCCTTGAACCGCGAGCGCTTAGCATCTTCAGCAGAAGCGTGCCTTTGATGGACGGTCATCATGAAGGAGGAAAGAAGCGGCTCGCTCGGTGCGAGCGCCCCCTCTCCCCGCCTGCGGGGAGAGGGCTGAGGTGAGGGGCAGCCTCCGCACAAAGCGCGAGGGGCAATCCCGCTCGGAAAATCTCGCGCGCAAGAATGCACGCGAGCCCCCTCACCTCGGCAAAATCACATGCCCTGCGGGCCGCGGTTCATCGCTGCGATGCCGGTGCGGCAGACCTCGATGAGGCCGAGCGGCTTCATGATGGCGATGAACTGCTCGATCTTCGACGGCTTGCCGGTGATTTCGAAGACGAAGTGATCGATGTTGGCGTCGATGACCGAGGCGCGGAAGGCGTCGGCAAGGCGCAGAGCCTCGACGCGGTGGTCGCCCGAGCCGTGTACCTTGACGAGCGCCAGTTCGCGCTCGATCGGCCGGTCGTGGCCCAGGCTGGCGGCGCGCACGGTCAGGTCGACGACGCGGTGGACCGGAACCAGCCGTTCCAGCTGGTTCTTGATCTGGTCGAGCACGTGAGGCGTGCCGCGCGTCACGATGGTGATGCGCGACAGGTGCGCCTCGTGTTCCGTTTCCGAAACCGTGAGGCTCTCGATGTTGTAGCCGCGGCCGGAGAACAGGCCGATGACGCGGGCAAGGACGCCCGGTTCGTTGTCGACGAGAACCGAAAGCGTGTGGGTTTCGGCGACTTCGGTCTCCTTGGCGATGAAGTAGGCGGAGCCGGTCGGTTGAAGGTGTGCGTTCATGTGAGTGGTTCCTCTACCTATCTCAGACCAGCTGACGGCCCTTGGCGTCGATCGCGTTGGCGACCGCTTCGTCCGTGGCTTCGTCGGGCAACAGCATCTCGTTGTGGGCCTTGCCCGAGGGGATCATCGGGAAGCAGTTGGCGAGGTTGGCGACGCGGCAATCGAAGATAACCGGCGCCGGCGTGTCGATCATCTTGCGGATCGCTGCATCGAGCTCGCTCGGCTTGTCGCAACGGATGCCGACGCCGCCATAGGCTTCCGCCAGCTTGACGAAGTCAGGCATCGCTTCGGTGTAGGAATGCGACAGGCGGTTGCCGTGAAGCAGCTGCTGCCACTGGCGCACCATGCCCATGTACTGGTTGTTGAGGATGAAGATCTTGACCGGCAGGCCGTACTGGACCGCGCAGGACATTTCCTGGATGCACATCTGGATCGAGGCGTCACCGGCGATGTCGACGACGAGGCTGTTCGGGTGCGCGACCTGCACGCCGATCGCCGCGGGGAAGCCGTAGCCCATGGTGCCGAGGCCGCCCGAGGTCATCCAGCGGTTCGGCTGCTCGAAGCCGAAGAACTGGGCTGCCCACATCTGATGCTGGCCGACTTCCGTGGTGATGTAGGTGTCGCGGTCCTTGCTCAGCTCATAGAGCCGCTGGATCGCATATTGCGGCATGATGACGTCGTCGTTCGGCGCATAGGCGAGCGAATTGCGGGCGCGCCACTTCGTGATCATCTCCCACCAGTCCGAGAGACGTGCCTTGTCGGTCGACTTGGAAGCGGCGCGCCAGAGGCGAACCATGTCTTCCAGAACCGTGCCGACATCGCCGAGGATCGGCACGTCGACGCGGACGTTCTTGTTGATCGACGACGGGTCGATGTCGATGTGGATCTTCTTGGAGTTCGGCGAAAACGCGTTGAGGCGGCCGGTGATGCGGTCGTCGAAGCGGGCGCCGATGCAGATCATGACGTCGCAGTCATGCATCGCCATGTTGGCCTCATAGGTGCCGTGCATGCCGAGCATGCCGAGCCAGGCCTTGCCGGAGGCCGGATAGGCGCCAAGCCCCATCAGCGTCGAGGTGATCGGGAAACCGGTGAGCTCGACCAATTCGCGCAGCAGATGCGAGGCTTCAGGGCCGGAGTTGATGACGCCGCCGCCGGAATAGATGATCGGCTGGCGCGCATTGCGCATCAGTTCGACCGCTTCCTCGATCTTCTTCAGATCGCCCTGCTTCTTCGGCTGGTAGCTCTTTTGGGTCGGGACGGCAGACGGCGGCGTGTAGGTGCCGGTCGCAAACTGGACGTCCTTCGGGATATCGACAACGACCGGGCCCGGACGGCCGGACTGGGCGACGCGGAAGGCCTCATGGATGATGCGGGCGAGATCGTTGACGTCGCGAACCAGCCAGTTGTGCTTGGTGCAAGGCCGGGTGATGCCGATCGTGTCGCATTCCTGGAAGGCGTCCGAGCCGATCAGCGAGGTCGGAACCTGGCCGGAGATGCAGACGAGCGGGATCGAATCCATCAGCGCGTCCTGCAGCGGCGTCACCGCATTGGTAGCACCTGGGCCGGAGGTGACCAGCATGACGCCGACCTTGCCGGTGGAGCGGGCATAGCCTTCGGCCATGTGGCCGGCGCCCTGCTCGTGGCGAACGAGGATGTGCTGGATATCGTCCTGCTGGTGGATTTCGTCGTAGATCGGAAGCACGGCGCCACCGGGATAGCCGAAGATATGCTCGACGCCATTGTCCTTCAGTGCCTGGAGAACGATCTCCGCGCCTGTCATCTGGTTTTCTGTACCGCTCATTGACTTGCTTCCGTCCCTTTTCCCAGTTGGGTGCTTAGCTTGTTTGAAGGCATAAAAAAAGGCCCCGTCAGGAGCCTCGTTCAGCGCATGGGTGGCTACCGCCGGATGGTTACACCATCCTGCCCATGCGCCGTCCCACCACAAGAATAACCGCAAAATTTTTCATGGGCCGAGTTGATAAACACAAATGCCTGAGGCGTCAACGGCTTTTCGTTACACGATCCGGCGCTTTCTCGGAACATTGTTGCGCAAACCGTCCGAGAAAGCTGCGCGAACAGGCCCATAGCGACCACGGCAAGGCACCGCTTGTCTCATGACGCGCAAGGGTCATCGTCCCCCGGCTTGACGGCGATGCGGCTTGGCGCTACCTCCCTTTCCGGGCTTCATATCCCCGCCGCTCGCAGGCCTCCAGTCTCGGTGAAATCTGACTTCTGACGATATCCTCTCGCCCCGATCGCATTTCGTGTGGCAGGCAATGCGAGCCCCTCCTCTTCCCAATCGAAATGCGAGAACAGGAGTGCGGGATGTCCAAGGACACCTCCAAGCCGAATGCCTACTTGACCGCGCCGCTCGGCGCGATCTTCTTGAAAACGGCGCTGCCGATCATCTTCGTCATGGGCATGAACGGGCTGTTGACGGTGGCCGATGCCATCATGCTCGGCATCTATATCGGCGCCGAAGCCGTCGGCGCCGTGACCACGGTGTTTCCGATCTTCATTCTCACCGTGGCGCTGGCCACCCTCGTCGTCAGCGGCATGGCGAGCCTGCTTGCCAGCCATCTCGGCGCCGGCCGCTTTGCTGAAGCCCGCGGCGTCTTCGCCGGCGCGCACATGCTGGCGCTGACGATCGCTGTTGCACTGATCGCGCTGTTCGCAGCCTTTGGCGACCGCCTGGTGCTGACGCTCACCAATGGTCCGGGGCCGCTCGCCGGCATGGCCGAGCGCTATATCGCGATCATCATCTTTGGCGCGCCCGTCCAGTTCCTGCTGGCGGTGCAATCGGATGCGCTCCGATGCGAGGGACGCGCCGGGCTGATGGCCGGCCTCAGCCTGCTGGTCTCGCTCGCAAACCTTGCCCTCAACTATGTGCTGATCGCGCTGCTGGACATGGGTGTCGCGGGGTCCGCGACCGGCACCGTGCTGGCGCAACTCCTCGCGCTCGGCCTCATCGCCCTCTTCCGCCTGTTCGGACGCACGGAAATGCGGCTCTCCGGCCTCCTCCGGCATAATCCGCTGACGGGATGGAGCCGCATGATCGCGCTGGGCAGCCCCCAGAGCCTCGGCTTCATCGGCATGGCGCTGGTGTCGGTGACGATCATGGCGGCGCTGCAGAAGACGGCGGCCGAAAACTACGCCACCACGGTCGCCGCCTACGGCATCATTACCCGCATCATGACCTTCGCGCTGCTGCCGCTCTTGGGCCTGAGCCAGGCGATGCAGGCGATCGTCGGCAACAATGTCGGCGCCGGCCTCGCGGACCGGGCAGAAAGGATGCTGCGGCTTGGCATGCTTGTGGCGTTCTTCTACTGCCTCGCCGTCGAGGTGCTGCTCCTCGGCTTTGCCAGGCCGATTGGCGCGACCTTCGTCGACAGCGATGCGGTCATCGCCGACGTCGCGCGCATCATGCCGGTGATGGTCGCGATGTACGTCTTCTCCGGACCGCTGATCATGCTCGGCAGCTATTTCCAGGCGATCGGCGATGCGCGCCGGGCGGCGATCCTGGGGCTTGCCAAGCCCTATCTCTTCACCATGCCGCTGGTCGCACTCTACGCGTCGACCTTTGGCGAACCCGGCATCTGGTTCGCCATGCCGACTGCAGACGCGCTGCTTCTCGCGGTCGCGCTGCTGGTGTTGTGGCAGGCCTCGCGGCAACGACGCGCAATGGCTCCGTCAGGCTGATCTGCGCGCGACGCGCCGGCTCTCCGGCGCGTCGCAGTCCCTATCGCTAGAACCGCGAGAACCCGACAAGCGACGGCATGATGGAACCGCGGCCATCGTTGATGAACGGCGCCAGCCCCGCGGCCACCTCTTTGCTCGGATTGCCATAGACCTCGAGCCGCTCCACCGTGCAGTGGGCGGAGACGTCGTTGATGTGTGCATCCGACATTTGCCAGTGCCGGAGCACGTCCTCAGAATTGCGGTAGAGCTGGATGCTCACCGCCTGCATCTCTTTCTCGTCGATGAACGTCTGCACCATCAACTGCGGCGCATGCTCTTCGACGAAGGCGATCGCGCTGCGCACCGCCTCGCGGAACGGTTCGAGATGGCCGGGAGTAATCCTCATCAGATTTCGGAAAAGCAGTTGCTCGGTCATGCATCCTCCATGTCGCGTATTGTTGGCTCCTCGGGCCGGATCCGAGCCGGAGATGGCGTTCGGGCGAACGCCGATGGAGAGGTTTGTAAGAGCTCAAGCATGGTTGAGGTCAAGCGGCAGATACCAGAGCAATTTTGGAGGTCGGCCGCGTCCGCATGCACCGGCCATTAACATTTGCCGTGGCAAATTAGCTTGGCTGCATGATGCAGCTTAAAAACAAAGGCAATGAGATGCTTGACCTTTCCGTGCTCACACCTCTCCTCCTCAGTTTCGGCGCGATCTACCTGTTCTTCCGCTGGGTCGTGTTCGATATGAACGCCCCGAAATAGACCCCCGCGCTCCAAGCCTGCCTCCGTGAGAGGCCTGCGATCCCTGCCGGAGCGCACGGAGGCACCCCCTATTCATCGACAAGCCTGGCGACGAGATCACCGAGCAGGCGCTCGAGCTCGGCGTCATGCCCCTTGTTCAGCGCTTCCAGCCCCACCACCTGGCGCATGATCTGCACGCCGGCGACGAGCGACATCAGCAGCGCCGCGCGCTGACCTGCATCCGGGCCTGAAAGCGCCTCAGTGACGTTCTTCTGGTGGTGGCTTTCGACCACCTGTCGCGCGATATCGACCGCACGCTCGTTGGAGATCGAGCGGAGCATGATGAGGAAGCCGTCGAGCGCGGTTGCCTCCGGCTCCGTCACCTTCAAAAGCGCGCTTGCGATGCGCGCTGCCCGGTCCGGTGCGCTGAGCGTCTCCGGCGTGGCGATGATCGGCCGTTGGTTGGCAGTCGAAAGCACTTCGGCAAAGAGCCCCTCCTTTGAACCGAAATAGCGGTTGATCAGCATCGCCGTAACCCCGGCCCCTTCAGCGATCTCGCGCACACCGGCGCCTTCATATCCCGAGGCGATGAAGGCGGAGCGTGCGGACTCAAGAATTGCGGCGCGCGTGGCGTTCGCGTCGCGGCGGCGCCCGTCCTTTTCGGCAGGCCGCTTTTCTGCGCCCCCTTTTTCAGCAGCCCCCTTTTTGGCAGGCATGGCCCCTCCTTAGTATACACCTGTAGACATGATCATGAATCGGAAGTATACAGACGTAGACTTGCCGCTGCAACGCGCCTTGCGAGACAGCCCTCATTCCATCCACGGAGCCTCACGTGACCAGCATTTGCGCCTATGGCGACCTGCATTTCTTCCGCTCCTGGCTCGCAGATCCATTGCGCGTCGCCTCGGTCACGCCGTCCTCCCGGTCGCTTGCCCGGTTGATCACGCGCGAGATCGACCCTCGCTATGGCCCGGTGCTCGAACTCGGTCCCGGCACCGGTGTCTTCACGCGCGCGTTGATCGAGCGGGGCGTGCGCGAGGAAGACATTGTGCTGGTCGAATCCGGCCCTGACTTTGCTGCCGTCCTGAAGGCGCGTTTCCCGGCCTCCACCATTCTTTCGATCGACGCGGCGCGGCTTGCCGATGGTCATTCCGAAATTCCGGCAGGCATCGGCGCTGCGGTCAGCGGCCTGCCGCTGCTCTCCATGCCCACCCGCAAGGTTATGGCAATCCTTTCCGGTATTTTCCTGCACATGCGGCCGGGTGGCCATCTCTACCAGTTCACCTACGGTCCGCGCTGCCCCATCCCGCGGCCGCTGCTCGACCGGCTCGGCCTTCGCGCCCGGCGCATCGGCGGCACCATCAGAAACTTCCCGCCCGCCTCCGTCTACCGGATCAGCCGGCGCAAGCCCTTCGCGGCCATGCACAGGACCTGCGACTGACGCAACGAAAGAAGATGAAAACCAATGAATGAATGTGTTCTTGTCACCGGCGGCACCGGCTTCGTCGCCCGCTGGTGCATCGTCTCTCTGCTCGAAGGCGGATACCACGTTCGCGCCACCTTGCGCGATCTCGCAAAGGCCGACGCCGTCTGGCGCTCGATCGCCGCCGTCAGCGACGCGACAGACCGACTGTCCTTCGCCAGGGCCGATCTGACCGGAAATGACGGCTGGGCCGAGGCGATGGAGGGCTGCACCTATGTCCTGCACGTCGCTTCACCGCTCGGCGGCGTTTCCGGCGGCGGTCGCGACGCCTATGTTACGCCGGCCCGCGAAGGCACGCTGCGGGTGCTTTCCGCCGCCGTCGATGCCGGCGTCCGGCGTGTGGTGATGACTTCGGCGGCCGCCACGACCCGGCCGCCGCTGGACTCAGGCCTTGCTAGCGACGAGACGCGCTGGGCCGACCCCGCCGACCCGCAATTCGACAATTACCGGGTCTCCAAGATCCTCGCCGAACGTGCCGCCTGGAAGTTCATGGAGGGCAAGGCGACGGAGTTCGCCACGGTACTGCCCGGCGCCGTCTTCGGTCCGGTGCTTTCGAGCGAAAATCTCGGCTCGGTGAAGATCTTCGGGGGCCTCGTTGGCGGCCGGCCGCGGTTCCTGCCGCGCCTCGGTTTCTGGGTGGTGGACGTACGCGATCTCGCCGACCTGCACGTCACCGCCATGACCGCGCCTGAGGCCGCAGGCGAACGCTTTCTCGCCGCCGGCGAATTCCAATGGATGGAGGAGATCGCCGCCACGCTGCGCCTGGGCCTCGGCGTCGATGGCCGCAAGGTGCCGACGCGACGGCTGCCGACGGCGCTCGTGCGGCTGCTGGCCCCGCTCAGCGCCGATTTGAAGCCGCTGGCCCCGCTGCTCGGTCGCAAGTTTGCGCTGTCATCCGACAAAGCCCGGCGCCTGCTTGGCTTTGCGCCGAGGCCCGTGAACGCCACCATCCTCGACTGCGCCCGCAGCCTGATTGCGGCCGGCGGGCGCTGATTTCAGCCGACCGCAGGGCTACACCTGCGGCGGCAGCAGGAACAGCGTCATGGCGAAGATCACGTAGACGGTGAGTGCCAGCACGCCCATGTACCAGGCAGACCGCCCGCCGTTGGAAAGCAGCGTCGCGGCCATGGTCGCGACCAGCATCATCACGATCGCCCCCGGCCAGAACTGCAGGTCCATCGGCTGCGGCCCGAGCACGTAGCTCAGAAGCACCAGCAGCGGCGCGACGAAGAGCGCAATCTGCACAGCGCTGCCGAGCGCTATGCCGACGCTCAGGTCCAGCCGATCCTTGCGCGCAGCGGAGAAAGCCGTCGCCATCTCGGCCGCAGCACCGACGAGCGCGACGACGACGAAGCCGACGAAGGCCGGCGTCATGCCAAGCTCTTCGGCCGCGACCTGCACCGAGCCGACGAAAACTTCGCTGACGAGCGCCACAAGAACGGTCACCACCAGCAGAACGATGATGCCCGTCGCCAGCGGCCAGTGCGGTTCATCACCGCCATGCTCGGAAGTGGCCGAGACGAACAGCTCGCGATGGGTCTTCAGCGAAAACAGCATCCAGAGCCCATAGGTGATGATGAGAAGGACGGAGAGGCCGGCGCTCAGCTGTTGGGTGAAAGCCGTCTGCGGCTGGCCGTCGGCAGCACCGATCAGCGAAGGCACGAGTACGGCGATCGTCGCCATGAACAGGAGGCTCGCCAGAAAGCGCGCATTCACCCGGTTGAACTCCTGCAGGTGAAACTTGAGCCCACCGAGCAGAAACGAACCACCCAGCATGAACAGCGTGTTGGTGACGATCGCGCCGGCGATCGAGGCCTTGACCAGCAGATACTGGCCGGCAGCAAGCGCCATCAGGGCGATGACGAGCTCGGTCAGGTTGCCGAGCGTTGCATTCAAGAGCGCGCCGACCGTGTCGCCGGTGCGGGCCGCAACCGCCTCCGTCGCCTGGCTCAGGAGCGCCGCCAGCGGCACGATCGCCGCCACCGACAGCAGGAAGAGCAGCGTATGGGCGTCCGGCCAGATGTGCTCGCCGGCGATCGCGATCGGCACGAAGACGATCAGCCAGAGTATGGGTGTCCGACGAAAATAGGCAATTGCATCGCTCATGGCTTCCCCTCGCCCGCTTCCCGCTCGCCCTTCGAGCGTCCGTGGCCGGCAACGCCCCCGACGGTCACCCGAGCGGACGTGCCTGGCCTATGGTTGAATTATCCCGCGTCCTCTCGCGTTCTGCATTGACTTTCATCAAGTCGGAGCGTGCCCGGCGCTCAGTCTCAGACCCGCTGGATCAGCGCCCGCCCGATCGGCTTTTCCGGCTCGCCGCTCAAGACAAGCGACGTCGTCACGGCGCCATAGCGCGCGATCGTGTCGACGATCGTTTCAAGCTCGCCCGGCGTCGGCACCAGCACCTTGAGAAGGAAACAGTCCTCGCCGGTCAGCCGCAGCACCTCGATCACCTGCGGCATCTCGGAAAACTGCTTGAGGCAGGCACGGATATGTTCGTGCGTCGTCTTCAGGCGGATCACCGCCATCATGCCAAGCCCGAGGCGTGCCGCATCGATGCGTGCGCCATAACCGGAAATGATGCCGCGCTCCTCCAGCCGCTTGACCCGCTCCGAGGTCGCCGGCTGCGACAGACCGATACGCCGCCCGAGCTCCGAGATCGCGATGCGTCCGTCTTCCTGCAATACCTCGATGATCGCGATATCGGTCGGGTCGAGGGCAGAACGGTCAACCGCCATGTTTCACCTTTAAATCCATCGGCAAGCGGCCGCACTTTCCGATGATTGCGCATTCAGATGGTCAAGGGAAGCTGGCAGTCTCCCCAATGTTCAAGATGAGAGGACGACATGAACGATATCATCATCCTGCCCGGCATCGGCGGTTCAGGCGAGGCGCACTGGCAAACCCGATGGGAGTATGCAGACCCTCACATGCGCCGTTTCCAACCCGGCGATTGGGATCGTCCGCAGCTTGCCGACTGGATCCAGGCGCTCGACAGCGCCATTGCCTCAGCAAGCGAGCCACCCCTTCTCGTCGCCCACAGCCTTGCCTGTCTGCTCGTCGCCCATTGGCATGCGGTCCGCACCCGTCCGATCGCCGGCGCTTTTCTCGTGGCGGTTCCCGATCCGACGTCTGCGGCCTTCCCGGCGGAGGCTGCCAGCTTCGCCAAGGTCCCGACGGAACGCTTCCGTTTTCCCTCCCTTATCGTCGCGAGTTCCAACGACCCCTTCGGCACCATCGGCTACGCGCAGATGCGGGCGGCCCAATGGGGCAGCCGGCTCGCCGAAGCCGGCGCCGTCGGCCATATCAACGGCAAGAGCGGGTTGAGCGACTGGCCGGAAGGGCGGGCGCTGTTCCGGTCGTTTGCTCAGGGCATCAAACCATCGGAGGGCTGAGGCGTCACACAGTCCGGCCAACGTCGGCGAACTTTCCCGACAGTTTGCTCAGGGAGAGCGCACAATCTTGCAAGTTATGCGCTAATCATGCCAAGTGGCCCCACAACCGCCCGCCAGGAACCACGCATGACGCCGACCGTGTCGCTGACGCCATATTATCGCTACTTCGCCCTCGTTTGCCTGGCGTTGACGGGAGTCTGCGTGGCCGGGATGTTCGCCTACGAGACCCTTGTTGGCCCGATACCGAAGGGAACTGCATACGGCGTCTGGTTTGCGCAGACATTGTCATCGGCTACCGCCACAGCCAGCCGTTTCGTGCAAAGGCATCGCCGATGCCCGACGGAAGAAGAGAAAGCGAAACTGGCCCGCGTCTCCTTGGGCTTAGCCACGGCAATTAGCATTCTGCCGGGTGTTGCAATTGCTGCTTGGGTCTACGTCATGGCGTTTGTATTCGGCGACCCAGGCTATGAGATCGCCTACTACGTCAACCGGCAGCAGTTCGTCTCCCTGCTGATGTCTCTGGACATGGTTCTCTGTCTCGTGATCGCAGGCGGTATGGCCCTCCTCCTGACCGTCTCGTACTTCATGATGCGCTGGCAGTACGGTAGCTCGGCGAGGAGGATGGCCGGCCGGCTATCGCTCTGACAGGGAACTAACCGGATCGCGCAAGTCGCCATGCCGCTGCCCGTGCCCCGCGTGCTCGAGCGTGCAACATCTCGAAACCACTTGTTAAATCCCCATGGCTAACATGAAGCGCCGTATTGCCGGGGTTTCTCGCGTTGCTGAACAATGAACTTCATTCCTCGATCCGTGCCGGAGAGCAGGATCGCCGTGACGGCCTGAAGCCCGGCAACCGGTTCCTCGGACGGGTGGTTGCCTGCAACGGCGCGCGCGCGACGATCGCTGCGATCGCAGAGAGCGGCGAGACGTCGCTGACCGAACTCTGGTCCGTCGGCCGGCTGATTTCCATTTCCGTCGGCAGGAACCGCGTGGTGGCGCTGGTCTATTCGATGCAAACCGCCTCCAGCGAATGGGGCGAAGAGACCAACAACACCTTCCGCATCGAAGTCGAACTGATGGGCGAGGTCCATAGGGGACCCGACGGTCGTGAAGAGTTTTCCGCCGGTATCAGCCAATATCCCTATCTCGGTGCCATCGCCCACCGCATCCGCGCCGCCGACCTTGCGCGCATCTACGATTCCGGCCGCAACGACAGCTGCATCATCGGCAAGCTGACCCAGGACGAGAGCCTCGACGCAACCATTCACGTGCCCTCGATGCTCGCCAAGCATTTCGCCATCGTCGGCACGACCGGCGTCGGCAAGTCGACCGCGGTCACGCTGCTGCTCAACAAGGCGATCATTGCCGATCCGAAGCTGCGCGTGCTGATCCTCGACCCGCACAACGAGTTCGCCGCCGCCTTCCCCGACCTTGCCGTCGTCATCGACACCGATACGCTCGACCTGCCCTTCTGGTTCTTCCGACTGGAGGAGTTCGCAGAGGTGATCTTCCGCGGCCGCCCGGCGCCGCCGGACGAGCTCGACATGCTGCGCGACATCATCCCCGAGGCGAAGAAGGCCTTCCGCGGCGGCGGCGACGCCGGCATCGTGCGGCGCCAGACGGAAAAGAGCTCGATCACCGCCGACACGCCGGTGCCTTACCGCATCGCCGACCTCTTGGCGCTGATCGACGAGCGCATCGGCCGGCTCGAAGGGCGCAACGACAAGCCGCATCTGCGCTCGCTCAAGGTCAAGATCGTCTCGGCGATCAACGATCCGCGCTATCATTTCATGTTCTCGTCGAACACCATCACCGACACGATCCAGGACACGATCGCCCGGGTGTTCCGCATTCCAGGCGACGGCCGGCCGATCGCCACCTTCCAGCTGGCCGGCATCCCCTCGGAAGTCGTTAATTCCGTCGCCTCGGTGCTTTGCCGCATGGCGTTTGAAATCGGGCTCTGGAGCAATGGCGGCATCCATATGCTGGTCGTCTGCGAAGAGGCGCACCGCTACGTGCCGGCCGATCCGTCGCTCGGCTTCCTGCCGACGCGGCAGGCGATCGCCCGCATCGCCAAGGAAGGCCGCAAATACGGCGTCTCGCTCGGCATCATCACCCAGCGCCCCGGCGAACTCGATCCGACGATCCTGTCGCAGTGCTCGACGGTCTTTGCCATGCGGCTTGCCAACGACCGTGACCAGGACATCATCCGCTCGGCCATTCCGAACTCGTCGACATCGACGACCAGCTTCATTTCCTCGATCGGCAATGGCGAGGCAATCGCATTCGGCGAGGCGGTGGCCGTGCCGATGCGCATGCGCTTTTCTCGCATCGCCGAGGAGCGCCTGCCGCGCGCCCACGGGATCATCGACCGGATCGACGAGGACCATCCGCCGACCGTTGACCTGCGCGCGATCGTCAGCCGCATGCGCGCCATCAACGGGCCGGATATTTCGAACTTCCAGCAGAGCTACATGGCGGCGCAGACCGTGAGCGAAGAGCAGCGCTGGGAGACCGAACTGGGCGCCACGGCAGAAGCCGAGCCGCAACCGGGCCTCAGCGAGCCGCAGGTCGAGATCGAGCCCTATCGTCCGGACATGCTTCCGCGCGCGCCTGCCCCCGTCAATCCGGAGCTGGAGCGCTTCAATCAGATCCGCCAGCAGCTCTTGAACGAGCCATCCCCGGCCGATCAGGCCCAACGCCGTTCGCAAACGGCTGACCCGGCGTCCGGCGAGCGGCCGCGCCAGGGCTCGCTGCGCGAAAGCCTGTTGAAGCGGCCCCTCGGCAGCATCATCCGCAAGACCTAGGCAGCGAACGCGTGAAACTGCGGGCGCCCCATTTGCCCGATGACAACCAGAGATGTAAAAGCGTTTTGTCCAGACATGCGCTGCGGGCCGCAGTGCGTGAACAACTCTGGAGGGGAATAGCGGCTCGCTGGGTGGTCGCACGCGTCCTTGCGACCGAAGGGCCTCCAGGGGCCGCTCCACGTTAACGCGATTGGCATGCTTCGGCCCGCCCCAATGCGGCCGTGGCTCCGGGCACCCGAACAGAACGGCACAAGCAGCGTTGCCCGATGGCGTCGCAGACCGATAGAATAGAAGTTTCAAGCGCTTCGACATCTGATCGCGCACGCCTTTCGGTGGCAGCGGAGAAAAGACCTTGCCAGAGAACGACTACGATGCCTTTGCGGCAGCCTATGATGCCGACAACGAGAACAACGCCTGGAACGCCTATTACGAGCGGCCGGCGACTTTGGCACTCGCCGGCGACGTCGCCGGGCTTCGGGTGCTCGACGCCGGTTGCGGCGGCGGAGCGCACGCGGCAGCGCTCATCGAGCGCGGCGCCGCGGTGACCGGCATCGATCGCAGCGCCGGTCTTCTGGACATCGCCCGTCGACGCCTCGACGGGCGTGCGCAATTGCTGATGGCCGATCTGAGCGAACCCTTGCCGTTCGACGACGGTGCCTTCGACCTCATCGTGGCATCCCTCGTCATGCATTATCTGGAGGACTGGTCGCTCCCGCTTTCCGAGTTCAACCGGGTGCTACGAAAGGGCGGCCGTCTGGTGTTTTCCACGCACCATCCGTTCATGGATCATTCCCTTTCCGGTCACGACAACTATTTCGAGACCTATCGCTTCGACGATACCTGGGAACGGGGCGGCAGGACCATCCACATGCGCTTCTGGCACCGCCCGCTGCACGCCATGTTCGATGCGCTCAAATCAGCCGGATTTGCCACCGAGACGGTGAGCGAACCGGAGCCCGATCCGCGTGCCAGCACGCTCTTTCCGGACGCCTACAGGAGCCTGACGACCAAACCGCGCTTCCTCTTCTTCTCGGCCGTGAAAGCGTGAGCGCGACAGCCTTCTCGACGTTTTGAAGGGCCGAGCAGGAGGAAGTCATATCCCGAGGATTTGCTCGTGCGCGCCCGTTGCGCCCCAGCGGACGATTTCGGCAAGGATCGGCAGCAGCGCCTGCCCCTGGGCGGTCAGGCTGTACTCCACCTTGCGCGGCACCACGGGATAGTCCCGGCGGCTGATCAGGCCCCGCTCCTCCAGTTCCCGCAGTTCGCGGCTGAGAATACGCGGGGTGATCGGCTTACCGAGTCCGCCACGAAGCAGCGACCGTCCGATTTCGCCATAGCGGTGCGTCCCGCCTTCGAGCACGCAAAGAATGTGCAGCTTGTAGCGCCCGCCGACGATCTGGTTGAAGGCGATGGCGGGGCAGAGCCGGATATGGCTCATGTCGAGACCGGTCAGGCTGGACACTTTCGGCCCGATACCTCGGTCCGATGCCACGGCTTGTTCCGTCATGTCGGCGCCCCCCGTACTATCCTTTTTGTCCGTATTTACGATATCGTACCAGAGAGTTAGCGTGCTTTCAGTAAAAAATGCGGGAGGAAAGCACGATGGCTGACATGGCGCAGGCACACGCGACAGTAAAGTTCGAGACGGCTTTCGGAGCGCGGCCATGAGCATGGAGATGACCGTGCTGGCGCTCGGCTGCATCTTCGGCATCATCCAGGTTTTTGTCGCGGCGCAACTCCAGACGCGCCAGAACGGACTGGCCTGGTCGCTCTCTTCGCGCGAAGCGGCCGGGCCGCCGCCAACGCCGCTCGTCGGACGGCTGAAACGCGCGCAGGCAAACTTCCTCGAGACTTTTCCCTTCGCCGCGTCCGCGCTGCTTGCGGTCGAAGTCACCGGCGCAAACAACACGACGACGGAACTCGGCGCGATCGTCTGGCTTTCGGCACGGCTCGCCTTTTGGCTCGCCTATGCGATCGGCATTCCCGTGCTGCGCTCGGCCCTGTTTGCGACCAGCATCATCGGGATCGGACTGGTGCTGTGGCCGCTGCTGGCGTGACTGGTGTGAGCCGATCGAGCGCAGGCACAAGCAAGTAAATCACCCCCTGAGGTCAGGGTAATCCCACGATGGCGCCAGACGGCGGCGTGCCGCTTTCACCGCTTCGGCGTAGTCTTCGCGAAAGGGTGCGACCAACTGCTTTTGAAGGTCTGCCAGCACTGCGAGCAGCACCGCGCATTCGGCCGTGCTTTCGAAACAGGAGGCGTCCGGCGTTGGAACTGTGTTCTCCTCGCTCCAACGCGACAGAAGTTCAAAGAGCACCAGGGCTTCATCGGGAGACAGACGGATTTCCGCGCTGTCAGGAGACGTTTTCTGCTCGTCTGTCATGATCGGGACATGGCATGCGCCGCCCGAACCTGCGGGGCCGCCCCGCTCACAGCAAGGCATCAGCGCCTATCCTGCAAGGGAACTTTGCCGCGGGCCGACCGTTGTCGTGGCGACATCCTGGGGTAGGATCAGTCAGCCGGTTTTGTTGACACCGACGGCAACGGGAGCGCGCCATGGTCACAAGCATCACGCCCTTTCTGATGTTCCAGGATGGCGTCGCCGACGACGCCATGGCCTTCTACGTCTCGCTGTTCCCGAATGCCGAGGTGCTGGAAGTCGAGCGCTATGGACCGGATGAGCAAGGTCCCGAAGGCAGCGTCAAGGTGGCGCTTTTCCGGCTCGGCGCGCAGCGGGTCAAGTGCATCGACAGCCCGGTCCGGCACGCCTTCGATTTCACCCCGTCGTTCTCGTTCTTCGTGGAATGCCAGAGCGAGGATGAGATCATCACGCTTTATGGCATGCTCGCCGAAGGCGGGGCAGTGCTGATGCCACTCGACAATTACGGCTTCAGCCAGCGCTTCAGCTGGGTCACCGACCGCTTCGGCGTGTCCTGGCAGCTGAACCTCGCCGACTGATCCGCGGCAACGGCGCTCGTCAAAGCACCTCCTCGGCGCTCGAAATGCGCTGCCAGCTGTCGTCGAGCTGGTTACGGAACCAGGTCATCTGCCGCTTGGCATATTGTCGCGTTGCCGCAGCGCCCATCTCGATCACTTCGGCCTCGTCGAGTTCGCCCTTCAGAAGGGCTGCGATCTGGCTGACGCCGATCGCCTTCATGATGGGCATTTCCGACGGCAGCTGGAGCGCAAGCAGCGCCCGCACTTCGTCGATCGCGCCGCCGGCAAGCATCAACTGGAAGCGACGGTTGATGCGGTCGTGCAGGAGCTTTCGCTCCGGCAGCACGACATATTTTGTAGCCCGATCCGGGTCGACGATCATGGGGCCGGTCTGCCGTTGGAAGAAGCGGATCGGCTTGCCGGTGGCCTCCACCACTTCGAGCGCCCGCACGATCCGCTGGCCGTCACCGGGCTTCAGTGTCACCGCCGTTGCCGGATCCCTGGCTTCGAGGTCGCGATGCAGCGCCTCCGCCCCTTCCGCCTTCAGCCGCTCGCGCAGCCTTTCCCGGATCGCCGCCGGGATCTCCGGCATGTCCGAGAGACCACCGGTCAGCGCCTTGAAATAGAGCCCGGTGCCGCCGACAAAAACCGGCAAGCGTCCCTCGCCCTTGAGCTGAGCGACCAATGCCTGCGCTTCGCGCGCCCAGGCACCGGTGGAATAGGCGGATGCCGCCGGCACATGGCCGTAAAGACAGTGCCCGATGCCGCCCATGTCGGCCTCGTCCGGCCGCGCCGTCAACAGCCGCAGCGTGTCATAGACCTGCATGCTGTCGGCATTGACGACCACGCCGCCATGTCGGCGCGCCAGTTCGACGGCAAGCGCGGACTTGCCGCTGGCGGTCGGCCCGGTTATCAGGATCGCGTCGCTCTCGGTATCAAGGTTGTTGTCCATGGCTCTCGTTGCCACGCTTATCGCCAATCCGTCAAATCCTGTTCTGACGCCAGCACTGGCGGAAGCAGCCGCTGACGCCGTGAAGGCATCCGGCCTCTATTGGCTCGCCGATGGCATCGCCTGCGATATCGCGCTGACCGACGGCACCGATCCGGATGCCGCCGAAACCCTGCTGCGCGGCGTGATCGGCGATGTGCCAGTCGATGTCGCCGTGCAAGACGCCGAGAGCCGCCGCAAGAAGCTGCTCATCGCCGACATGGACTCGACCATGATCGGCCAGGAATGCATCGACGAACTCGCCGCCGAAGTCGGCCTGAAAGACAAGGTGGCGGCGATCACCGCCCGCGCCATGAACGGCGAGATCGCCTTCGAGCCGGCGCTGATCGAACGCGTAGGACTTCTGAAGGGCCTGCCACTTGGCGTCGTCGACGAGGTCATCGCCAAGCGCATCACGCTGACGCCGGGCGGAAAACAACTGATCGCAACGATGAAGAGCAAGGGCCACTATACCGCGCTCGTCTCCGGGGGTTTCACCGTCTTTACCGGCCCGATCGCCGAGATGCTCGGCTTTGACGAGAACCGCGCCAATACGCTGATCGCCGAAGACGGCATCCTCACTGGCGAAGTCGCCAATCCCATCCTCGGCAAGCAGGCCAAGGTCGATTCGCTGATGGAGATCGCCGACCGCCTCGGCATCTCGACGGACGATGCCCTTGCTGTCGGCGACGGTGCCAACGATCTCGGCATGATCCAGCTTGCCGGCACCGGCGTGGCGCTGCACGCCAAGCCCGTCGTTGCCGAGCAGGCCAAGGTCCGCATCGACCACGGCGACCTCACCGCCCTTCTCTATCTGCAGGGCTATCGCAAGACGGATTTCGCCGGATGATCATTGCCGAGACTGAGCGGCTGCGCATCCGCGCCTGGAAGGAAAGCGATCGCAATCTCTTCTTCGCGATCAACAGCGATCCCAAGGTGATGGAATTCTTTCCCTTCCGCCGCAGCCGCGCGGAATCAGACGCGCTGTTCGATCGCGTCGGCAAGGGCATCGCCGAAACCGGCTTCGGCTTCTTCGCCGTGGCGCTCAAGGCCGACGACAACCCAATCGGCTTCTGCGGCCTCGCGCTCACGGATTTGGAGCCGCACCTGCCCAAAGGAATCGTCGAAATCGGCTGGCGACTGGCCCCGCCCTACTGGGGCAAGGGCTACGTCACCGAAGCGGCCAACGCCCTGCTGCGCTACGGCTTCGAGGAAAAGGGCTTGAGCGAGGTCGTCTCCTTCGCGGTTCCCGCCAACACCCGCTCGACCGCTGTCATGCAACGGATCGGCATGCACCGCGACCCAAGCCGCGACTTCGACCACCCCCGCGTCCCAACCGATCAGCCGACCCTGGTTCGGCATGTGCTCTATGCGATCAGCGCCGAGGAATGGCGCGCGCATCGTTCAAAGGCCGGGAAATAAGCTGCCGCTTCGTGAGTTGCCCTCTCTGTCTGCCGGACATCTCTCTCCGCAGACGGGAAGAGAGACGCCAGCCGCACTGGCACTACCCAACCACCTCTGAAGAATGGCGGGCGTTCGCCATATCTTTCCTTCTCCCCGCGTGCGGAGAGACGGTGCCGGCAGGCGGATGAGGGGCAAGCGCTCGCCCTGAGGATAAGGGCCGCCTCACCGCTTTCGCCCCGCCCCCGGGTAGCTCCGTTCGATCCAGTCGACAAAGGCTCTGGCCGCCTCCGACAGCGCCTCGAAGCGCCGCGCCACAATAAAGAACGCGCCATAGGGCACAGAGGCGTCGAACGGCTGGATCAGCCGGCCGGCGGCGATGTCGTCGCGCGCATGGTCGCGGTCGATGAGGCCGACGCCGCTGCCGCGCAGCGTCGCCTGCAGCACCATCGAGCCATCGGCGAAGATCGCGCCGCGTGCAAGCTTCACCGGCGCGGTGCCGGCCGCCGCAAACCATTGTTCCCAGAGTTGCCGGTTATCCTCATGCAACAATGGATGCTGCAACAGGTCTTCGGGTCGGTCGAGCGGCGGCCCGGCGCCGGCAAGCGCAGGCGTGATCACCGGGACCATCTCCACCTCGGCAAGGGGCCGCGCCTCCACCCGCGACCAGGCGCGGGCGGTCAAGCTGTGGCGGATGGCGATATCGGCCTCGCCGCTTCGAAACTCGGCGAGCCGCGACTCCGCATCGATCACCAGATCGATCTCCGGATGCGCCTCCTGAAATTCCTGCAAATGCGGCACCAGCCAGCAGCCGGCAAAGGATGGCTCGGCGCTGACCTTCAGCGTCTGCGACAACCGCCGCCCCGAGAGCGCGTCGAGGCTTTCGCCCACCATGTCGAAGGCGGACGTCAGCGTGCCGAGCAGCGCCTGACCATCAGCCGTCAACCGCACACCGCGGTGGAGCCTCTCAAAAAGCGGCCGGCCGATCAGCTCTTCGAGTTCGCGCACCTGCCGGCTGATGGCCGCCTGCGAGACGAAAAGCTCCGATGCAGCCAGTGTGAAACTCTCCAGCCGCCCGGCCGCCTCGAAACTCCGCAATGCTGTCAGGGGCAGTCGGCCGCGCTTCATGCATAACCTCAAGTTATCCGAAGGCGACTGTAAACTCGTTTGAGGGGTGCCGGCAAGTGGAGTGAAATGCTTGCAAGAAAGGAGGTGCGGCAATGCATACGATTATCGAAATTCTGTTCGAAGCCCTCAGGCTGATGACCTTCCAGCCGGCGCGCAAGCCGTCCCCGCACCCCAGGCAAGCGAGCGAGGACTGCTGAAAGAAGGGCACCTCACCGCTTCTCGAATGCCCCTCACCCTAACCCTCTCCCCGCAAGCGGGGAGAAGGTCGCGGCAGCGGGACCGTGTCTGTGCCCATCATGAGCGCGCTGCGGCCCGTCGGCCGAACCGCAGCCTTGAATCAAAACCTGAGGACGTGGATTCAGCCTCTCAGCCCCAGAGGCGATAGCACTGAAAAGATTCAGACAATCGGCCTCGACCGAAAGCGGCGCTGCGGCATCGATCCGATGCCGCAATCGCAACTGCCGAAAGGCGCGATGCGTCCTACTCCACCCGAACGGTGACGAAGCGCAATTCGCCGGACTTGTTGGAGATCAGAAGGGCGGCGTGGCGACGGCCGCTGGATTTCAGCTCCTCGACCCGGTCGGCCACGTCGGCGGGCGTCTCCATCGCCTCCTGACCGACCTCGACGATGACGTCGCCCGCCTCTACGCGCCGCTCTGCCGCGACCGAATTCGGCGCGACCTCGGTGATGACAACGCCGTCCACGTCTTCGGCAATGCCGTATTTCTTGCGCGCCTCTTCGTTGAGCGTCGCAAGCTTCATGCCGAGCACGACGTCGGTCGCTGGAAGCGGCGCAGCCTCCGGCTTGTCAGCCTTCGACCCCTCGTCGCCGGTTGCCGCGTCGGCACTTGCAAGCGCGCCATCCTCGAGGCGTCCGAGCGTCACCTTGACTGTCTGTTCCTTGCCGTCGCGGATCACCACGACATCGACCGCCTTACCGACGGGGCTTTCGGCGACCACGCGCTTCAGGTCGCGCACCTCGCCGACATCATGGCCGTCGAATTTGACGATGACGTCGCCGGCCTTGATCTCGCCGTGCGTGATCGGCCCGCCTTCGATGATGCCGGAGACGAGCGCGCCGCGCGGCGCGTCCATCTTCAGGCTCTCGGCGATATCGTCGTTCACCGGCTGGACGCGCACGCCGAGCCAGCCGCGACGCGTCTCGCCGAAGTCCTTGAGCTGAAGTACCACATTGGCGGCAAGTTCGGTCGGCACGGAGAAGCCGATGCCGATCGAGCCGCCCGTTGGCGAGATGATCGCCGTGTTGATGCCGATCACTTCGCCGGCCATATTGAACAGCGGCCCGCCGGAATTGCCGCGGTTGATCGCAGCGTCCGTCTGGATGAAATTGTCATAGGGGCCGGCGTTGATGTTGCGGCCACGCGCCGAGATGATGCCGACCGAAACGGAACCGCCAAGGCCGAACGGGTTGCCGATCGCCATCACCCAGTCGCCGATGCGCATCTTGCGCGAGTCCCCGAAAGGCACGGCCTTCAGCGGCGCCTTCGGCTCGACCTTCAGCAGCGCGAGATCGGTCTGGGTGTCTTTGCCGACGAGCTTCGCCTTCAGCTTGCTGCCATTGGCGAAGTTGATCTCGATGTCGTCGGCGCCCTCGATCACGTGGTTGTTGGTAACGATGTAGCCAGAGGGATCGATGACGAAGCCGGAGCCGAGCGATTCGACCGTGCGCTGGCGGTTACCGCCCTGATTGCCCTGGCCCTTGAAGAATTCGTCGAAATAGCGCTGGTAGGGCGAGCCCTCCGGCACCTGCGGCGCCGGCGCATCATCGTCGTTCTTGACCTTCTGCGAAGTCGCGATGTTGACGACGGCATCCAGCAGTCCGGCGGCCAGATCGGCGACGGAGGCCGGGCCATTGCTCGGCGGCCGGATCGCCGTGTTCTGGGCGAGTGCGGTGCTGCTGAAGGCAAGCGCGCCTGCGAGCGCCAGAACGCCGAGGGAGGCGCCAAGCGAGTGTACTCGGGATTTTGATCGCGTGGACAATTCGCTTCAGCTCCTCTGGCTGTGTGCGGTGACACCGGCACACCATAGCACTTTGATTCTTCGCATAATTCCGCCTCGACCGAAACCGCCGGCCGGGCTTATGCGGCAGATTTGACAAACGCAAGCCGCAAGACCGCGACGTCCGACTTTCCTCTGAAGATAAGGCGGAATTCGGAAGGGTCCAAACACGATTTCCTGATCCTTGCGCGCAAGGGTGCGAAAGGACGGACGTTCCCTGCCAAGCCTTTACGTCGAGGCCGGGCGTGGCTGATCAGGTGGTGAGCTCGTGACCGTGGTCTTTCAGCGCCTGGACCGCCTTGTCGAGATCGGAGCCGGCAACGAAGATGTAGTCGGTGCTGAAGGTCGAATTGGCAAAGACGCCGACGCCGGCATCCGAAAGCGGCCGGAGCACCGAGGCGAGCACGCCGGGCACGTCAAAGGCAAAATGCTGCTCGACACGGAAGCAGCGCCAGCCGAGCGAACTCTGGACGCTGGACGGCACGCGGGCGGCCCTGCAGACCAGCGTCATCTCCTCGCGCGAGCTCGACACGGTCCAGAAGCCCGGCCCCGGCAGCCATTCCGGCATGCTGGAGCCGATATTAAGGCGGGTGATGGCGTATTCGGCATCGACCAGCCGGATCAGCAGTTTATGTGGCATTTCGCATTATCCTCGAAGCAACCATACAAGTCCGACCCCGGCAGCCACGCAAACGAGCCCCGCCAGTCGAAGCTGATGTTCGGGGACATACGGCAAACGCTTCGCCATTTCCACCAAAACCAAAGGGGCCAGTGCGTACACCAGCCCCTCGATGATCAGGAAGAAAGCGAATCCTGTCAGAAAGTCTGACATCGCCCGCCTAGTTTCCGGTCGCTGCTTGAGGTGCCGCGGCCGGCGGAGTGCCTTCCGAGTTATTGAAGTAACGGAAGAATTCCGAATGCGGCGAAAGCACCAGCGTCGTGTCCGGGCTACCGATCGACTGCGTGTAAGCGGTCATGGAGCGATAGAACTCGAAGAACTTCGGATCGCGCGCAAAGGCGTCAGCAAAGGTCCTTGTGCGTTCGGCTTCGCCTTCACCGCGCAGGATTTCCGAATCACGCTGGGCCTCGGCGACGATTTCGACGACCTGACGGTCGGCAATCGCGCGGCGGCGCTGGCCTTCTTCGTTACCGCGGGCGCGGATCAGTTCCGCTTCCGCCAGACGCTCGGCCTTCATGCGGTCGTAGGTCTGTTGCGAGACCTCCTGCGTCAGGTCGGTGCGACGGATACGGACGTCCTCGATGTTGAGGCCGAGCGACTCGGCGTCGGTTTTGAGGTCGGCGCGCACTTCGCGCATCATCGACGCACGCTCGTCCGAAAGGGCAGCCTCGAAGCCACGCAGACCGTAGACACGGCGCAGCGATGCGTCGAGACGGGTCCTGAGACGCGATTCCGCCGAGTCGCGATCGCCCGAGACCGTCTCGCGGAAGCGGCGGGGATCGGAGATCTTGTAGACGACGAAGGCATCAACTTCATAGAACTTGCCGCCCGAGACCTGGACACGGATGTTGTCGAGGTCGAAGCGCAGTGCCTGGTCTTCGACGTACTGGACGCGGTCGGCATCCATGAAGGCGAAGGGCAGCTTGAAGTAGAGGCCCGGCTGGCTCTTGACGTCCTTGATCTGACCGAAGCGAACGACGATCGCCTGCTGGCGCTCGTTGACGACGAAGACCGAGGAATAGATGCCGACGAAGACGACGGCGAGCAGGATCAGGATAACGGAGGTACGATTGTTGATCACTGGCCTGCTCCCGAAACTGCTGCGGCACCCGACGTCGTCGGACGACCGATTTCATTCAGCGGCAGATATGGCAGTACGCCCTGCCCGTTCTTCTCGTCGATGATGACCTTCTTCGACTTGCCGAGAACGCCCTGCATGGTTTCGAGATAGAGACGCTTGCGGGTAACGTCAGGCGCCTTGGAGTACTCGTCATAGACGGAGATGAAGCGCTGCGCCTCACCCTGTGCTTCCTTGACGACACGGTCCTTGTAGGCGGCCGCCTCTTCGCGGATCTGCGCACCCTGACCGCGTGCCTTACCGAGCACCTGGTTGGCATACTGGTTGGCTTCTTCGACGAAGCGGTCCTCGTCCTGTTCGGCGCGCTGCACTTCGTCGAACGCATCGGCCACTTCGCGCGGCGGTGCGGCGTCCTCGATGGCGACCGTGTTGACGGAAACGCCGGTGCCGTAGGTGTCCATCGTTGCCTGAATCGTGCTCTTCACGTCCGCGGCGATCGCCTGACGGTTGTCACGGAAGATGTCCTGCGCCGGACGGCGACCGACGACTTCGCGCATCGCGCTTTCGGCCACCTGCTGCAGCGTGTCGGACGGGTTCTCGACGTTGAAGAGGTAAGCCTTCGGATCAGTGACCGAGTAAAGAACCGAGAACTGGACGTTGACGATGTTCTGGTCGCCGGTGAGCATCAGGCCGGAATTCGACTGGCCGCTAGAGCGCCCGCCGATGTTCTGCTGCTGCTCGGTGATCTTGACGAATTCGACGGTCTCGAATGGCCAGAAATGATAGTGCAGGCCAGGCATCGAGATCTCGTCCTTCGGCTTGCCGAAGCGCATCTCGACGCCGCGCTCGTCCGGCTGCACCGTGTAGATCGAATTGATCAGGACAAAACCGACGATCAGCAGGCCGATAATGGCGAAGACGCCACCATTGAAGCCGCCGGGAACGACGTTCTTGAGCTGGTCCTGGCCACGGCGAATGATCTCTTCCAGATCCGGCGGGCCGCCCTTGCCGCCACGCGGCCGGTTTGGCCCCTGGCCCCAGGGACCCCCCTGATTGCCGCCGCCACCGCCGCCGCCCCATGGGCCACCGCCGCCGCCATTCTGATTGCTCCAGGGCATCAAAACCTCTCTTTTGAATACTTCCCACGCTGAACGGCCGCGCCACCGCACGGTCGTTCATGATGTGAAACCGTTATAGGTATCACCCGCACCGCTTTCAACGCGATAGACCCGAGTTCACCGTAAATGGTTCAAAATAGTTGACGATCCGCCGCGTCAGGCTGTCGCACGCCGCTTAAAGGTGACGAAATGCATGGCGTGGCTGTCCTTTTCACCCTGCGGCAGGTCCTCTTCGAAGACCTTCTCGAAAATGCCGGGATCGATATCGGGGAAGCGCGTATCGCCATCCACGGTCGCCTGCACCTCGGTCACATGCAAGATATCGGCACGCGCGATCGACTGGCGGTAGATCTCGCCGCCACCGATCACGCAGATCTCGTCCACGCCCGCGGCCTCCGCCTCTCGGCCGGCAAGCGCTACCGCCGCATCGAGCGACGGGACGACGCTTGCCCCTTCCGCCACAAAATCCGCGTTGCGGGTGATGACGATGTTGGCGCGGCCGGGAAGCGGACGCCCGAGCGACGCCCAGGTCTTGCGCCCCATGATCACGGGCTTGCCGATCGTCAGCGCCTTGAAGCGCTTGAGATCGGTCGAAAGCCGCCAGGGCAGATCGCCGTCGCGGCCGATGACGCCGTTTGCGGCAACGGCGACGACGATCGATATCTTCGGGTGGGTGGTCTTCGTTTCAGTCATGGAACCCGTTCGGTTTGCTGTCGATTTCTCTGGCGCGGTCATAGGCTGCCCGGTCCGTTACCACGCGGATGTAGCGATCGACGACCGTGCTTTCCGGCAGGATCTTGCGCATCCACTGCAGCGCGCTTGCCAAAAGCAGATCGGCGGCACTCATCGTTTCGCCGAGCAGATAGGTCCGTCGGGTGAGCACGTCGATCACATGGGCGCACATTTCGCTGTAGAGCCGCGCCTGCGCCGGGTTGTTGATGGTCGCGCCGGAAATGTGGGCAAGCGCCGTCGGCTCGATCACCCCCGCGTAATAGGCAAGCCAGGAGAGATAGGCGCCACGCTCCTTGTGGCCGGGCGGCCGGCCGAGGCTGCAATCGGGATAGAGGTCGGTGAGATACTGCACGACGGCGGCCGACTCCCAGATCACCGCGCCATTATGGATGAGCGCCGGCACCTGCTTGTGCGGATGCGGGTTGTTGTCGTCGGGCTCGCCCGAGCCGTCCCAGCGGCGGATCGAGACGTAGCGGATCTCGTATTCCGCGCCCAGCTCCTCAAGCAGCCAGACGATGCGCGAGGATCGCGACAGCGGCGCATGAACGAGTGTGAGCATCGATACCTCCCTTGGACGACAGCCCTCCCCGGCCGCCCCTCACCTTGGATTGCCGGCCCCTGCGCGTGCGGGCGACCGAAGCTCCTGCCCCGCCCGAAGAGTGGCGCGGCATCGGCATCGGCATCGAGAAGAATTCAGAAATGCGGACCGGCCACCCGCAGCCTCAGGATATGTCAGACGGCGATCGGCGCCTTGATGGATGAATCGGCTTCGTAGCCGACGAGCGTAAAGTCTTCGAAACGGAAGGAAAAGAGATCTTTCACGTCTGGATTGATTTCCATCCGCGGCAGCGCCTTCGGCGTGCGGGTGAGCTGCAGCCGGGCCTGCTCAAAATGATTGTGGTAGATGTGCGCGTCGCCAAGCGTGTGCACGAAATCACCCGGCTTCAGGCCCGTCACCTGCGCCACCATCATCGTCAAGAGCGCATAGGAAGCGATGTTGAAGGGCACGCCGAGGAAGATGTCGGCCGAGCGCTGGTAGAGCTGGCAGGAGAGCTTGCCGTCGGAGACGTAGAACTGGAAAAGGCAATGGCAGGGCGGCAGCGCCATTTCGTCGACCAGCGCCGGGTTCCAGGCCGAAACGATGTGCCGGCGCGAATTGGGGTTGGTCTTCAGGCTCTCGACGAGGCCTTCGATCTGGTCGATATGGCGCCCGTCCGGCGCCGGCCAGGAGCGCCACTGGTAGCCATAGACCGGGCCGAGGTCGCCGTTCTCGTCTGCCCATTCGTCCCAGATGGTGACGCCGTTTTCCTTGAGATAGCGGATATTGGTGTCGCCCTTCAAAAACCACAGCAGCTCATGGATGATGGAGCGCAGGTGCAGCTTCTTGGTCGTCAGCACCGGGAAGCCCTCGGAGAGGTCGAAGCGCATCTGGTGGCCGAAGACCGAGCGCGTGCCCGTTCCCGTCCGGTCGCCGCGGTCGGATCCGTTGGTCATCACATGGTCGAGAAGGTCGAGATATTGCTGCATGGTCTGGCGCCGCCGATTCGTACTTTCGCTAAATTTAGGACGAAGCCGGCGGCGAACCAATGACCACGGGACGATTATCCCGGATAATTCGGCGGGGAGCTACAAGGTCTGTAGCTTGCCGAGGTTCTTGGCCACCAGATAATAGAAGGTGACGCGCGATTTCGACCGGTCCGCCGACATCGCCTTGACGGTGGCGTCGATCGCGCTGTCCGCATCGGCGCCGCTGATGCCGAGCTTCTTCTCGCACCATTTCTCCTTGACCCGCTCGAGCTCCTTCGGATCCGACGCCGAAACGAGCGAGGAATCCCGGTTGCGAAGCGCAATGCCAAGGTGACGCACGATCTTGTTCACGATCGCTTCGTCGGCGCCGCTGTCGTATTTCTGCACATCTGCGAGGTAGTCCGTCATGAGGCCTCCAGCTTGCTTTGCTTTTCGAAACTGCGGCCGGAGATTGCCGGCCGCATGGCAGCAGCGGGAGTTTTTCATGGATGCCGGTCAAGTCAAGGCGGTTCGGCACCGGGCAGTCCGGGAGAAAGTCATATATCCGACACATCCCCCTTTTCTTGGGGCCCGGAAAGACCTATATGAACTCTGCCGTCTTCGGGCGGCTATGGCAATAAACGGGCGATGAAATAAACCCATTGGACCCGGGGGCGGTACCCGGCGCCTCCACCAAAAACCGATCAGAATCGATCGGCTTTTGATGGGGGCGAAATAGGATCGACAAGGGCGTAAAGATCGACTTTTTGCTCGGCATTGTACCACCGTTATCGGGCTAAACTTATAGTTGCAAACGACAACTATGCTGAAGCACGTCTCGCTGCTTAATCGCGGTGCGACACTTCAAATCAAGTCCTTCCGGGTAGCACCGTAAGGCGGGGTCCGAAGGCACCTGGCAACAGAAGCCTTCACCTTCTCCCCCGCTTCGAAATGGTCTATAGATGCTTGAATAATTGACTCGTCTGCTTCAGACGGGCAATGAAAAGCCGACGGCTTGACCTCCAAGCCGACAGCAGACAGTAGATTGAGTTCGAGGAAAGACGGGACGCTCATGGGCCAGGACCACATCCGCTACGACATTCTGGCACAGGACGCACTGCGCAGCGTCATCCGAAAGGTCCTGACGGAGGTTGCCACCACCGGTCACTTGCCGGGAGAGCATCACTTCTTCATCACCTTTCTGACCGGCGCGCCGGGCGTGCGCATCTCGCAGCACCTGAAAGCCAAGTATCCCGAACAGATGACCATCGTGGTCCAGCACCAGTTCTGGGAGCTGAAAGTCACCGAAATCGGCTTCGAAATCGGCCTCTCCTTCTCCGACACGCCCGAACGGCTGGTGATCCCGTTCAACGCCATCCGTGGCTTCTACGACCCGTCGGTCAATTTCGAACTGGAGTTCGACGTGGCGGCCGGCGAGGAAGAAGAACAGGAATCGGCGGAGATCACCGCCTATCCCGTTCCGGAAGAAAATGCCGAGACCTCGGCCAAGGACGACAAGCCCACCGAGCCGAAGAATGGCGGCGGCTCCGTCGTCTCGCTCGATTCCTTCCGCAAGAAGAACTGATCCGAGGAGCCGAGGCTCATGACCGGAGACGTCGTCAATCTACGCCAGTTCCGCAAGCGTCGCGAGCGCACGGAAAAGGACAAGCAGGCCGAGCAGAACCGCATCTCCTTCGGCCGCACCAAGGCCGAGAAATCCCTGACGAAAGCGCTGAACGACAAGGCGGAGACCCGCCTTGACCAGGGCCGCATCGAGCGCCCTGCCGAAGGCGACGTCGACAAGGACTGAGCCCGCAAAAGCGATCCCGGAGCAAGGACTTGCGGCAGCTTCCGGACTCGAAATGCCAATTCCTTGAATCAGTCTCTAAGGCCGGGCGATGATCCGTAAGCATTCCGCAACGCTCCACGGCCACCGCACCAGCTTCTCGCTCGAAGACGCCTTCTGGCAGGAGCTGAAGACGATCGCCGAAACGCGGGCGGTGCCGCTTGCCCAGCTGATCGCCGAAATCGACGACCAGCGCACGCCCGATAGCAACCTCTCCTCGGCACTGCGCGTCCATGTGCTCGAATGGCTGAAATCGCAACGCTCGACGCTCTTGCCCGACGAGACCTGAGCTCCCGCCGTCGATGGCCAGCACGGCCAGAACTCGCGGCCAGAATTCGCCCAAGGCCTTTCACATCAAAGGGCTAGTCGCGAGACATTGAGCCCTTGTTCTCACGCGCCGTTGCCGCACGAGCGCTGTACAGTGTCGGGCGACAGGCATTGGCGGATCCAAGGCAACTGTGTGGCCGATGCAACAGCGCGCGGCATTTGGCATGCCCCGCTTCGCCGTTTCGGGCCAAAACAGTTGTATTCGAATAAACTTATATAACAATACCCACATCGGGAGGCGGCGACTTTCCGCTGCCCTTGTGTTCGAGAGTCTGTAGTGCGCAATTCCAGACGGGCCCGTCTCTCGTTTCAGGGATTGTCTCAAGCGGGAGGCGTTTCATGAGTATCCCTACACGACTGGGCCTCACGGCCTGCCTTGGCCTGTTGTTCGCCCTGCCGACCCACGCGGCCGACATCACGCCGCTGATGGCGCCCGCGGCCCCCGTGGAAGAAACCGAGAGCGGCTGGCAATTCACCTTCGCGCCCTATTTCTGGATGGCGGGCCTCTCCGGCGACACAGCGCAATTCGGGCTCCCGACCGTTCACATCGACTCCAGCTTCAGCGACATCTGGAGCAATCTCGACTTCGCCGCCATGGCCACCGTCGAAGCGCGCAAGGACCGCTTCAGCGTCTTTGGTGACTTGATCTATACGAAGCTCTCCGGCGACGGCAAAGCGCGCGGCGTCTTCACCGATACGGTCGATGTGGAATCGGAGACCTTCGCCGGCCTCATCGGCGTCGGTTACACGGTGTTTGAGGATCAGAACTCGCATCTCGACGTGGTCGGCGGCGCCAGGATCTGGTCGGTCAACACCACCATATCCTTTCAGGGCGGCCCGCTCGACGGTATCAGCCGCGATGACCGCAAGACTTGGGTCGACGGCATGGTGGGTGTGCGCGGCAACTACTTCTTCACCCCGGAGATCTACCTGACCGGCTGGGGCCTGGTCGGCGCCGGCGGCGCCGCCATCGACTGGGACGTCGGCCTTGGCCTCGGCTACCGTTTCAACGACACGATCTCGGCGATCGCCGGTTATCGTGCGCTGGGCGTCAACTACGACAATGACGGCTTCATCTTCGACGTGGTCCAGCAAGGTCCAATCCTCGGACTGTCCATCCGCTTCTGAAGGCAAGGCGCGCCTGGACACCGGCAAGCGATCCGCCGCCGGCCCAACGGCCGGTGGCAAGACGCGTCCGTCGTTATCGCACCAGCCGGATCGCGCCGGGGTTGTTGATCGTGGTGTTGGCCAGCACCGCCTTGCAATCCAGCTTGAAGCTGCTGTTGCCGATCATGGTGATTTCCTGGGCGACGATGCGCACGCATTCACCGCCGGTCGATCCGTTGCCAGCATACTGGATCTCGCGCGACGCCGGCATGTAGATGATGCCGGCGAGCGACGAGGCGCTGTTGCCGTTGATGGTGGCGCTGACCGTGTTGTTGCGCCCGGCGACGATCGAGAAGCCGGCCCAGTCGCCGGTCGTCGGCGCGCTGACCTGGAAGGTCGCCCCGCCGTGAATGTCGAGCTGGGCGCCGTTCAGGAGGAAGAAGGTTACCCCTTCGGCGCTCACCACCGACTGGCTGGTGAACTTCAGGCTACCGCCGTCGATGATGTAGTTGCCGGGTCTCAGAAGAACCTTGCCCTTGATTTCGAGATCGCCATAGGTGCCAGGCTTCAGCTCGACGCGGTAGGTGTCGGGCGCGTTGTTCGGCGTCTTGCCGGTGCCGTTGCAGTCGCCGTTGCCGCCACCGCCGCCGACGAAATTCTGCCCGCAGCCAGCAAGGCTCACCCAGCCTGCCGTGGTCGGCATTTTCTTCGACCGGAAGGGGTCGGCAATTGGCGTCACCTCCTCTACCGCCTTGCCGCAGGCAAGCTGCAGGTTGGCGAGCGTCGCGGACACCTTGCCGGCGGCGTAGAGACACTCGGCCTTGAGCGTGGCCGAGCCGCTGAGGTAGATCGACTGCGCGTCGGTCGAGTTCGACGTGATCGTACAGCCGGATGTGTCGACGCTCGCCCCGCCGCTGACCTCGAAGGCCCGGCTCGCCGTCGGGTGCAGCGCCAGAATGCAGGCCTCTCCCCCGGGCATGCGCGCGGCAACACTTTCCCGGTCGATCGTATAGGGCTGCAGCCCGAAGAAGAGCGGATTGTATTTCAACGCATAGGCCGCGGTCGCCGTGGTCTCGACGCCGGCGGCGCCGAAGGCGATCTGCACCGGCGTGGCCGCCACCGCCACACCGCTCTCCGGGCCGAGCTGATCGACGATCTCCGGCTGGCCGAAATTCGCAAAGAAGACGTTGTTGGCGAGATCCCTGGCACTGGCCTCGGTCTCGCCCTCGCCGTAGGATTTGACCGCCGAGAAGGCAGCGGCATCGAGCGCCGTCTGCATCTTCGCGGCCTCGAGATTGATCCGCGCCAGGTTGATGGCGATCGACGCGGCACTCAACAACGGCACCGCTATCAGCGCGGTCAGAACGGTAAAGTTGCCGCGTTCGTCCGCAAATATACGGGCGGCTCTCTTCCTCAAATTGTAGCGCATCTCTGATCGTTGCCCCCTCAGCAGACGGCGACGCGCCGCTCGGGTCAATCCGGAGCGATCGACGTCGTCCTTCCCATGCGCCGATTAAAGACGCGGCCCGCAAGCCGCACCCCCTGCCCCATCCAACGCAACTTGCTAATTTAGCGATCAATAGTGGAGGATGTGCTTCAGAATTCGTTAAAACTCTGCCGATCCCGTTCGCGCGCCACGATGCGCCGGAAACCAAGAGAATGCCCGCCCGATAAAGGCATGTTCAAAATCTGAAGCCAGAGCATGTCGCGCAAAAGCGCGCAGTGGTCTTGGGATAACGGCATGCGAAAAATCAAAAGCGCAGAGAGCGAAGCTGAAAGATCGCGACGCTCTTCAGGGCGCACAAGCCAAGGATGGGATCATGGCCGGATGCGAAATTGGAAGCGCATCCCCGGCCCCGAAAGCCAGGGAGCGTCGTGCTCCGGCATAGTCGCCGGCTACTGTACGGTAACGTCGGGCAGGACGTCGAAGTTGAGCCTCTGTCCGGGAGGGGTGCCGGTGGCACCGTCCGGCACGGTCTGGGGGGTCGGTCCCGTCTGCGGGATCGGCTGGCCCTGTCCGGCGCTGCGCGCTGCCTCTGCCGCCCGACGCGCGGCTTCCGCCTGTCGCTCCGCTTCGGCCTTGCGTTCGGCCTCTGCTCGCGCATCTGCTTCCGCCTTGAGGCGGGCGGCCTCGGCAGCGCCGGCTGCGCGCCGGCGTTCCTCGGCAACGGCGCGTTTGCGCTCCAGTTCCCTTGCCTCCGCCCGCGCCTTGTAAAGCGCAAGTTCGCGGCGCAGACGCTGCTTCTCCAGCACGTTCGCCTGCAGGATCTCGACCCGCCGGCGCTCGCGCTCGAAGGCGCGAAGCGACAGGAAGTTCGCGAGATCGGCAACGTTGAGATCGACGCCCGGTGCTTCCAGCAGGCCGGCATAGCCGATGCGCACACGCGGCTCGGCACCGGCAAGCGCCTCGTCACCCGGCCGGAAGGTCAGATCGATGCCGGCGTCGATCCGGCCCGCCGCAAGGTCCAGCGAAGCCTCGCCGGTCATCGCGGCATTGCCGTCGCCAGCCGTCACGTTCTGCGCCCGGAGCACCCCGCCGGCGATGCTGAAGGGTGCCTTGACGACGCCGACCAGCGATTGACCCGAGAAGATCGTCGCCTCCGCCGCACTTCTGATCGCGTCCGCCGAGATCTGCGTCTTCAGCGCATCGGCTGCCGCGATCAGCTGCGGCAAAGCTGCGCTGTTGATGCCGGCGAGCGTCATGCCGTTGAAGGTTGTGGTACCCGAACCGCTTGCCGAATGCGCCATCGCGTCGGGCGTCGCACCCGATGCCTCAAGTGCTACCGAAAGATCGAAAGTCCCGGTCGCGACCGGCGTGCCCGCATGGGCCCAGCCCGCCTGGGCAAGGTCGCCGCCCTTGACGTCCAGGCGCGAGCGCAGGAAGCCCGAGCCGTTGGCATTGCCGATCTGCACCCGCCCGGCGAGCTTGCCGCCCAGCCAGTCGCCGGCCGCATCGGTCAGCGCGACCTCGTCGCCCTTCCATTCCATCTTGCCGGCAAAGCTCGTGACCGCGCCATAGACGCCCGGCCAGAATTTCTGCGCCTGCACGTCCAGCGCCACGTTGAGCCCGGTCCAGGCAGGCTGCGCCAGAGCCCCCTTCGAGAAGGCCCCGTTCGTATCCTCGATCGGTCCGAGGACGCCCTCGCCGAGCCAGGCGAGATCGAGTGTGTCGAGCGTCAGCTGTCCGCTGGCCGCCCCCGGCGTCTTGCGGTCGATCGTCAGATTGCCGGTAAAGCCGTTGTGGTCGGCCTTGCCCTCGACAGTGGTCAGCGCAATTGTTTCGGGCGTCGTCGCGATATCGGCAGAGACGGTCAGCGGCAGGCCGCTGCCCATCTGCGGCAAGGCCACGCCCTGGAGCAGAAGATAGGGCTCCAGGTCCTGGGTCTGCAGCGTCACCTTGGCCTGACCTTCGAGGAAATGATCGCGGGAAAGATCGACGCTGCCCTTGGCGGCGAGCGACGTCTTCTCGGTCGTAAAGGTCACCGTGCCGTTCGCCGTCGGTCCGTCGGTGCTTTGCAGCTTGACGGAGAGAATGCCGTTGGCATCCGCATCGAAGGGCAAGGGATCGAAACCCGTCTGGCCGAGCAGCAGCCGCGTCTCGGGATTTTCGAGCGTCGCTTCCAAAAGCATGGCCTTGCCGGTCAGCGCCTGCGCCATGTCGGGCGCCTGGTAGCTGGCGGCGATCTTGGTACCGTTCGCGGTCCCGAAGATGCCGAAGGTCGCGGGCGCGTTGCCTTCCTTGTTGCCGGCCGTCAGCGTCACGTCGAAGGCCGTGTCGCTGTAATAGGGACCGGCCTTGATCAACTGCCGGAGCGCTGGATGATTGACCGCGTGGCGGCCGATCATTTCCAGGAACGGCGTCAGGTTCTTGGCGGCAAGCTTCATCTTGGCCGAGACGACGGGCTTTTCGAGGTCGCCGCTGGCCCGGCCGGAAAAGGCGAGCTGTGCGCCGGCGAGCGAGCCGATCGCCACGCGTTCGGCCTGGAGCTGGCCGTTCTTCAGTGTCAGCACCGCCTGCACGTCCTGCGCTTGCTCGCCGAAGGCGGAAAACTCGTCAGCCGAAAGATCGGCGGCAATCGCGTGCTGCAGCAAGGTGTCGGTGGAAGCGTCGCCCGCCACCAGCCCGGTCAGCGCCTGCAAGGCTTCGAAGTCGATGCGATTACCCTTCAGCTGCAGCGAAAGGTTCGGCTGCTGGTCGGCGAAGGACTGTCGCTCCAGCCGCCCCTTGAGGCTCGCCTCGTCGGCCGCCACTTCGAGGTTCTCGAACTGCTGCAATGTATCGGTGAGGTTCACCTTGGCGGAAAAGCCGGCGGTCCTCAGCTTGCGGATCGCCGGATCGACCGAGCCCGCCAGCCAGTTGGCAAGGCCGGAAGGCTGGTTGGAGGCCAGCAGAAGGTCGCCGCGGAAAGTGCGCTGTCCCTTGAGGTTCAGCCGCCCCTTGGCTTCGAGCTGCGTGCGCCCCGGCAGCAGCGCCACGACATTGTCGATCACCCAGCCGGCGCCATCGGGCTGTACGTCGATCCGCACGTCGCGGACCGTCGTATCGCCGACGACGATCGCCGGCAGCTTCAGGCTGGCGCGGCCGGGCACCTGCGGGATGGGAATTTCGGCGGCGATCGCCAGCATGGCTTCGAGCCGCTGGCGCATCGAGATCGCCGGATCGCGGCCGGTCTTGTTGTTGCGGCTCGGGCCGATGCGGCTGACGTCGATCTGCTGGCCGTCGGCGATCAGCAGGAACTTCTGGTCCTTGCCGGTATCGAGCGTTGCCTCGCCGGTGACCACATAGGGATCATCCGACGGGCCGATTTCGAAGCGATATTCCGGGACGCGGATGCTCTCGTTGGTCAGCTGGAAGTTGCCGTTGATGCGCAGCGGCGCCCGCCCATCCGCATCCTTCGTCTCGGCCTGCGGGCGGTTCTCCGTCAGCGTGAAGCGGCCGCTATAGACCGGCCTGAAATCGACGATGCGCAGCGAACCGTCGGTCTCGACGCCGAAGGGACGCTTGTCGGGCGTTACCCGCGCCTTCAGGCTGAGCGTACCCGCCTCGTCCACTTCGTTGCTGGTAAAGGAGAAACTGCCGGCTTCGCCATCGAGCGCGGCGCGCCCCTCAACCTTCCAGGGCCCGGCGAGCGTGCGGGCCGAAATGTCTGCGGCAAGGCCGCTCACGCGGCGGGTGCGGCCGGTCTGTTCGTCGACGAATTCGACCTGGCCATTGGTGATCTCGACATTTTCAAGCGCGACGGTCTTGGCCGGGATCGAGGCCCGGCGGCCCCTCGCCCAGTCGAGCGTACCGTCGGGCAACAGGCGCACTTTGGCCCGCGGACGATCGAGCTTCATGTCGAAGATCAATGCCTCGCCGCTCAGGAACGGCGCAAGCTCGGCGCTCATCGAGAACTGCGCCACCTGGATCAGCGGGTCGCCGTCCTCGGCGGCGCCGACGCGCACGTCGTTGAGCGTCACGGTTGGGAATGGGATCAGCCGCGCATCGACGCTGCCATGCACGACGACGGGCTTGCCCATGATGCGGCTTGCCTCGCGCTCGAACTCCTTGCGGAAACCCGTCCAGTCGATGAACCACGGGGCGATCAGCGCCGCAAAGAGCGCAACGACCACAAGTCCGCCGACGGCAAGAAGAATTCGCGAAAGCACCGTGCCTATATTCCCATTCCGTTCATCGGCGCATCCGCGCCGCAAATCGATTTAAGCGCCAGAAACCGGCGCCCGGCTGCAGCGCCGCTGATGGCGCCGTAGCATCCTTGATTTGCCGCATAATTCCCTAGGGGTCGATTCCGACTTTGAGAATTATGCAGTATCACACTTTGTCGCCGGCGCATTGTCCCAAAAAACGGCCCGTCGCGCGTCTCACCTCAAGCGAAAATCTTGCCCGGGTTGAAGATATTGTCCAGATCAAGCGAGTGCTTGATCTGGCGCATCAGATCGAGCGCGTCGCCGAGTTCGGCCTCAAGGAACGGCATCTTGCCCTGGCCGATGCCGTGCTCGCCGGTGCAGGTGCCGTCCATGGCGAGCGCCCGCGCGTTCAGCCGCTCGACAAAGGCCTCGGCCCGCGCCACGTCCGCCGGATCCTTGTCGTCAAACAGCAAGCCGACATGAAAGTTTCCGTCGCCGGCATGGCCGACGATCGGCGCCGTCAGCCCGTGGGCGGCGCTATCTTCCTGCGTTGCCGCCACGCATTCCGCCAGCCGCGAGATCGGGACGCAGACATCGGTCGACAGGATCGCCGCGCCCGGGATCAGGCTTTTTTGCGCCCAATAGGCATTGTGCCGCGCCTTCCAGAGCCGCGCCCGCTCCTCCGGATTGGTGGTCCAGAGGAAGTCGCTGGCGCCGAACTCCGAAGCGATCTCGCCAAACTGGCGCGCCTGTAATTCGACACTCTCGGGGCTGCCGTGGAATTCGACGAAGAGCGTCGGCGTCTCCTGATAGGAAAGGCCGGAATAGCCGTTGCAGGCCTTCATCTGCAGCGCATCGAGCAGTTCGATGCGCGCGACCGGAATGCCCGACTGGATGGTGAGGATCACCGCGTTGCAGGCGTCCTCGATCGTCGGGAACGGGCAGACGCCGCCGGAAATGACCTCCGGAATACCCTGCAGCCTGAGCGTGATCGAGGTGATGATGCCGAGCGTGCCTTCGGCGCCGACGAAAAGCCGCGTCAGGTCGTAGCCGGCAGAGGACTTGCGCGCCCGATGCGCCGTGCGGATCTCGCGCCCGTCAGCGGTCACCACCGTCAGCGCCAGCACATTGTCTTTCATCGTGCCGTAGCGCACCGCATTGGTGCCCGACGCCCGCGTCGAGGCCATGCCGCCGATCGAGGCGTTGGCGCCGGGATCGATCGGGAAGAACAGGCCGGTGTCGCGCAGGTAGGTGTTGAGCTCCTCGCGGGTGATGCCCGGCTCGACGCGGCAGTCGAGGTCCTCGGCATTGACCTCGAGCACCTTGTTCATACGCGAGAGATCGACCGAGATGCCGCCATGGGGGGCGTTGATATGCCCTTCGAGCGAGGAGCCGGTGCCGAACGGGATCAGCGGCACCTTGTGTCGCGCAGCGATCTGGACGATCGCGCGCACGTCCCCGGCGCTTTCCGCAAATAGCACGCCGTCGGGAAGCTGTGCCGGAATATAGGTGGTGGTGTGGGCATGCTGGGCGCGGATCGCCTCGCCCGTCTGGAACCGGTCGCCGAAGCGGGCGGAAAGGTCCGCCTTCGCCGCCGCAATCCCCGCCTCGTTTCTCGCGCCAGCCCTGATCGCCTTCAATGCCACGGAAAACGCCCTTCCTCTTGCATTCGCCACGCTGCCTTTTCGATGTTCGGGAAGCGCAGTCATTTCAAGGCGCTACTGTGCAAATCGGAATCACTTTGTCCAGACGCTCGCGCACTTCCCGGTCACAGTAGCGCAGGAAAACGCCTGACGTGAGACCGGAGTGTCACAAGACTGTATGACAGCGTGGAAAACACCAACGCTGAAAAGCCGACACGATATGTCCCCGTTTGCCGAAATGTCATCTCCACACCGCGCCGCGCGGTGATCCGTTCGGGAAGTCCTTGCGTATAAAGGCCGAGCGGAAGGACGTGTGACGTGCTTGGAGAGATCGGCAGAAAGCGACTGATGATGCGGTTGCCGCACCTGAGAGGCAGCATCGCGTCGGCATCGTCAGATTGCATGATTGAGCTGTTCTGCAGTTATGAACTCGCGGTCAACATGCGGGACGCACTCGTGTTGGGCGGCGGCCGCCCGGATCTCGTTGACGAGTACCGGCAGATCTGCCTCGAACTCGAAGAAGAGGTGGAGGTCGTGCTCTGCGCGACGGCGCTGGCCGTGCGGCGTGACGGCACATAGGGCGGGCGGGCCCGTAGACAGAGGGCCTTGCAAACGGGCAAGCCGCGTCGCACCACATTTGCTGCTGGCAAAAGTCACGCCTCAGACCGACCGAACTCCGGTACTGCTACGTATGAGAGCGAAACGGCAGAAAACACCTGCCGTTTCGTGAGCCTTGGATTATGATGGAGGCGTGAAGGAAGGAGAGGCAAATGCTGGGTCTAACCGCTTTGCTCACCGCGTCGGTTTTCTTCGGCGCCGCCATCTACATCACCTGGGCAGAACAGCCCGCACGGCTGCATCTCGACGATCGCGCCGCACTCGTGCAGTGGGTGCCGTCCTATCGGCGCGGCTTCGAGATGCAGGCGACGCTCGCGCTCGTCTCGGGCCTGTTCGGCGCCGGTGCCTGGGGACAGACCGGCCATGTGCTGTGGGGGCTGGGGGCCGCGATCATCATCCTGAACTGGCCCTATACGCTGCTCTTCGTGATGCCGGTCAATCGCCAGCTGGAGGCAGTCCGGCCGGACGACGCCGGCCCGGAAAGCCGAGATCTCCTCGGTCTCTGGGGCAGGCTTCACGCCGGGCGCAGCGCGCTCGGCGGGCTGGCGGCAGCGATCTTTCTCGTTGCCGCCGGGCTAGAATAATAAGCCGTCGCGCGACGGCCGTTCCGGCTAGCGCACCTCCAGCGCTGCCGCCGCATCCATTTCCTCGTGCAGCTTGCGCTCCTCGTCCGCATGCGGCTTGGTGAAGCGCGCGATCACCAGATAGGCGACCGGCGTCAGGTAGAGGGTGACGATCACCGCAAGACCGAGACCGCCGACGAGCACCCAGCCCAGCGCGATGCGCGCCTCGGCGCCCGCGCCGCTGGCAAGCACCAGCGGCACCGCGCCGACGATGGTGGCGATCATCGTCATCATGACAGGGCGCAGGCGGATGTTGGCGGCATTCTCGATCGCCGAGCGCACGTCCTGGCCGCGGTCGCGCAGCTGGTTGGCGAATTCGACGATCAGGATGCCGTTCTTCGCCATGATGCCGACAAGCATCACGAGGCCGATCTGGCTGTAGATGTTGAGCGTGTTGCCGGTCATGATCATCGCAAAGACCGCGCAGGCAAGCCCCAGCGGCACCGTCGACATGATGATCAGGCCGCTGACGAAGCTTTCGAACTGGGCCGCCAGCACCAGGAAGATGATAACGAGCGCAAAGCCGAAGGTGACGAAGAGGCCGTTGGCGTTTTCGTTGAGCGTTGCGGCTTCGGCAAGCGGCATGATGCGCGAGCCCGGCGGCAGAAGCGGCTCTGCCATCTGCTCCACCATGGTCAGTGCCTCGCCGAGCGCGAGGTCGGACTTGAGGCCGGCCGAAAGCGAAACGGCGCGAAGTTGCGATTCCCGCGACAGCTGCGGCGCCACCGCCATCTCCTCGACGCTGGCGATCGTCGACATCGGCACGATCTTGCCGTCACCGGCCTTGAGGAAAATGTTCTGCAAATCGGTCGGGTCGTTGACCGGGTTGGTCGAGGACAGAAGCTTCACCGGATAGGATTCGCCGTCGACATAGACGTCGACGACGCTGTTGCCGTCGAGCATGGCCTGCAGCGCCCAGGCAAGGCCGCCGATATCGACGCCCATGTCGGAGGCGCGCTCGCGGTCGATGGTGATCGAAAGCTGCGCCTGGTTGGCCTCGTAGTTGAGGCGGACGTTTTCGAAGCGGCCGGTGTCTTCCATCTGGCGCACCAGCTTTGCCGCGGCATCACCGAGCTTGTTGTAGTCGTTGCCGACGAGCGCCACCTGCAGGCCGCTGCCGGCGCCGCGAATGCCGAGACTGTTCGGTTGCATCGCAAAGACGCGAACCGAGGGGATGCGCCCGGTCACCTTGTTGATGTCGGTGACGATCTCCTGCTGGGTGCGGTCACGCTTGTCCCAGGGAGCGAGCGTCAGCACCATGAAGCCGCTGTTGACCGAACCGCCCTGCCCGGAGATCGAGAAGATGTTGTCGATCTCGCCGGATTTCACCAACGGCTGCAAACCGTCCTCGATGCGGCGCATCTGGGCCTGGGCGTATTCGAGCGAAACGCCCTGCGGCGCGTTGATGCGCATCATGATCTGCGAGCGGTCTTCCGTCGGCGTCAGCTCCGATTTCAGCGTCAGGAAGCCGGCAGCCCCCATGGCGGTGAAGAAGCCCGCGACGACGAAGACGATCAGCGGCGAGTTGAGGCAGGCGCGCAGCGTCACCCGGTAGAACCCGGCCGCCCGCGCACCGAACCGCGCCATCGGCCCCGGCACCGTATGCGTATCCTTCGTCAGCATGCGCGAGGCGAGCATCGGGCAAAGCGTCAGCGACACGAAGGAGGACAGGAGGATCGCGAAGGCAAGCACGAAGCCGAACTCGCGGAAGAGACCGCCGGTCTGGCCCGGAAGGAACGAGAGCGGCACGAAGACGGCGGCAAGCGTCGCGGTCGTCGCCAACACCGCGAAGAACACTTCGAGCGTGCCGTGAACGGCCGCCGCGCGCGGTCCAAGCCCCTCGGCGCGCCTTCGCACGATGTTTTCGAGCACCACGATGGCGTCGTCGACGACAAGCCCGGTCGCAAGCACGATCGCGAGCAGCGTCAGGATGTTGATCGAGAAGCCCGCGAGATAGATCGCCGCCACCGTGCCGATCAGCGCGATCGGCATCGAGATCGTCGGGATCAGCGTCGCCCGCCAGTCGAGCAGGAACATGTAGATGACCAGCGTCACAATGAAGACCGCAACGATCAGCGCGATTTCCACCTCGTGGATAGCGCCGTTGATGAAGACGGCGTCATCGCTGGTAATGCGGAGCTGCGTGCCCTCGGGCAGGATCTGCGTCTGGATCGTCTCGACGACCTTGCGCACGCCCTCGGAGATATCGACGGTGTTGGACTGCGCCTGGCGCACGATGCCAAGGCCGATGCCCTGGCGGCCGTTGGAGCGCAGCGCCGTCGTGCCGGTGTCGGGACCGAGCGTGACGGTCGCCACGTCGCGCAGGCGCACATTGTTGACGAGGATCAGGTTTTCGAACTGCTCCGGCGTCTGCAGGTCGGCCGTGGCGCGCACCGAAATGTCCTGGCTGGCGCTCGTCAGCTTGCCGGCCGGCACGTCGTAGGAGGCGTTGGCAAGCGCGGTCCTGAGGTTGGCGACCGTTACCCCGCGCCCGGCGAGCTTCGCCTGGTCGAGGTCGATGCGGAAGATCTTCTCCTGGTCGCCATAGACGGCAACGTCGGCCACGCCTTCAACGGCGGCGAGCCGGTCGCTGATCTCGTTTTCGACGAGCAGCGTCATGTCTTCCATCGACATCGTATCGGAGGTCAGCGCCAGCCGCATGATCGGCTGGCTGTCGGCATCGGCTTTCACGATGCTCGGCTCGTCGACATTGTCGGGAAGCTGGTTGCGCACCCGGCCGAGCGCGTCGCGAATGTCGTTGGAGGCCTGGCCGATATCGGTCGTGTCGGAGAACTGCAGCGTGACGCGGCTGCGGCCGAAGGACGAGGTCGAGGAAATGTCGCGAATGCCCTGCACGCGCGACACGGCCCCTTCGACCACCGAGGTCACCTCGCGGTCCATGGTCTCGGGTGCGGCGCCATCAAGCGTCGTCGTCACCGAAATCACCGGCTGGTCGACCTGCGGCAGCTCGCGGATCTCGATGCCGTTCCAGGCCGCAAGGCCGGCAACGACGATCAGCGTGTTGACCACCAGCGCGAAGATCGGCCGGCGGATGAAGAGTGCGGTAAAGCCGGTCTTGCCGCGTTCGCGGGCCGACATCTGGCCGCCGGCGCTGCCTTGGCCGGCACCATGGCCGCTTGCCTGACTGTCGCCGCCGCTCACTTGGTTTCCTCCGCAACCTTCTGCGGTTCCTGCTTGTTCTCGCGACCGGCGATGCGCACGGCGCCGCCGTCGCGCAGGCGCTGCACGCCTTCGGTGACGATCTCGTCGCCTTCCGACAGTGCGGCGTCCACCAGCACCTTGTCCGGGTTGCGCTGAATGATCTTCACCGGCACCTTCTCGCTCTTGTCGCTGGAGACGCGCCAGATATAGGAGCCTTCCGAACTCCACTGGATCGCCAGCGGATCGACCGTCGGATAGGTGTCGCCGTCAAAGGCCACGGTGACCGAGAAGGACATGCCCGCCCTCAGCTTGTCGTCGGGGTTTTCAAGCCGTGCGCGCACGCGCAGCGTCCGGCTCGCCTGATCGAGGCGGTTGTCGATCGCGTGGATCGCACCGTCGAGCTGGTTGCCCGGCTGGGCGATGGCGAAGGCGGTGACGGGCTGGCCGACGAAGATCTTGTTGGCGAAGCGCTCGGGCACCCAGAAATCGACGAGGATTTCCGAGCGGTCGTCGACGACGGCAATCGGCGTCGTGGTCGTGACGTAGTCGCCGACATTGACGGTGATGATGCCGACGACGCCCTTCGACGGCGCCACGATGTCGCGGCGCTTGAGGTCGAGCTCTGCGGTCTTCAGCGCCAGCTCGGCGGTCTGCATGGCGATTTCGGCGTCACGCACGTCCACGGCTGTCACCGCGCGGGCGGTGCTCAGGTTGCGGTAGCGCTCGACCTTTTCGCGTGCGCTGTCACGTGTCAGCCTCGCCTGGTCGGCAGCAATCTTCTGGTCGTCGCTGTCGAGCTTGGCAATGACCTGACCCTGCGACACCTTTTCGCCGGAGCGCACGAGGATTTCGGTGAGGTTGCCGGTTGCCGTCGGCGTCACGGTGACGGAATGGATCGCCTCGCCGTTGCCGATCGCGTTCAGCCGGTCGTTGACAACAGACGTGCCCGAAGGCCGGACCATGACGAGAATGGCGTTGTTGCCGCCCTGCCCGCGGCCATTGCCGCGTTCGCCGCCCTCGCCGCCACCGGCGCCCGGCTTGGACAAGGCATCAATCAGCGGATGCGAAACACCAATCGCCGCCAGCGTTTCACCAGCACCAGGCACAAAACGCACCCAGACGGCTGCGCCCACGAGAAGCACAGCGGCGCTCACCGCAAGCTGTTTCCAAACCCGCATTCAAGTCTCCGAATTAAACATAAAACACGCCCCAGCGCGGCGCGGCCGGCGGTTCGTTCCGATTGTGCGCGGAGTATCCCTGTTCGCGCGTGTCGGGGCAACGACAGAATACCATCATTACGCAATTGTAATAAAAGCGAATTTGTTGGCGGGATGATGACGCACGGGGGCTTCGCTCGACGCCTCGCAGCTTTGTCCAGAAATTCACTAGAGAATTACCATTTACAGCCGCCGACACTGCGCTATCCTGCAACCGCCGGCAGCGTGTTTCGGCCGGCTTTGCGCCTGTCTTCAGGCCTCTTGGGGGAGAGAAGTCGATGTGCGATGCCTGTGTCATGGAAACGGTGAAAGAGCGCATGCTCTCGCGCCGCAGCTTCTTCAAAGCCGCCGCGGTCGGAACCGCGGGTCTTGCCGCCGCAAGCGTGGGCGCGGCCCCGCCGGCGCTGGCGCAGGGGCATTCAAGCGTCACCGACCTGACCCACGAGTTGCACGAAGATTTCCCGACCTTCTTCGGCCAGCAGCAGTTCTTCCGCGAGGAGAAGTTCAACTACGCAAAAGACAAGTTCAACATGTTCGAGCTCCGGGTGAACGAACACACCGGCACCCATGTCGACGCGCCCCTGCACTTTTCCGCCGATGGCCTCTCGGTCGCCGAACTGCCGGTCGACAAGCTGGTGGTGCCGCTGGTGATTGTCGATATCAGAAAGAAGGCTGAGGCCGATGCCGATGCGCAGGTGACGCCCGACGACCTCAAGGCCTGGGTCGCCGCCAATGGCGAGATCCCGGAAAACGCCTGCGTCGCCATGCTGTCGGGCTGGGGCGCGCATCTGGGCACGGACAAGTTCCGCAATGCCGATGGCGGCGGCAAGCTGCATTTCCCCGGCTTCCACGTCGAGGCGGCCAAATATCTGATCGAGGAAAGCAAGGCAGCCGGTATCGCCGTCGATACGCTGTCGCTCGACCATGGCCCCTCGCCCGATTTCGCCACGCATTACGCCTGGCTGCCGGAGGGTCGCTGGGGGCTGGAGGCAGCAGCCAATCTCGACAAGCTGCCGGTCAAGGGCGCAACCCTCATCCTCGGCGCACCGAAGCACCGCGGCGGCACCGGCGGCCCGGCCCGCGTCTTCGCGCTGGCCTAGGTCACCAACCTATAGAGCACAACCAGGTTTTGGCTGAAGCGAGACTGACGAGAGCAAGGTCGTTTACGCTTCGACGGCAACCACATGTCCCCGACCGTCAACCGGTTCTGCACCGGCTGCGCCACCATGGGTCATGGTGCGCCAAAGCACCCTACCCTCCAACGACTTCGCTGATCTGCACGATGGGCGCGATGTCCGTATAGTTGGCGACGTCCGCGGCAATCTCGGCGCGGTGGGGACCTAACGCCTCCTGGAATGTCTCGAGGCTCGGCGAGTAGACGTGGCACGCCGCGACGAACCCCGGCGCGCTTCCAGGCTCGCGACCCGCAAGGCCCTTATCGATCTCGTAGCGCAGGCAGGCATCGCCGAGCCGTTCCTGGATCAGTGGCATGTGGCGGGTGCGGTAGTAGTCGTGATCGAACTTCGAGCCGCCATCGGCCGGATAGTAGACGCTCATCTTGATCATGGTCGGGCTCCTGCCTGAACGCCGCTCCGAGCGTTCGAAGCTTCTTCTAGGTCACCGACCTGTAGAGCACAACCAGGTTTTGGCTGAAGCGAGTTTGACGAGAGCAAGGTCGTTTTCGCTGTGCTTGTCGAAGCCGGTGACGACGGCACGGAAGTGCCTGAGTGCTGACGAAGCGTTCGACGAGGTTGCGATAGCGACAGAGGAAGGTGCTGACGGACGGGCATCGTTTCTGGACGGCAACGATGCCGCGGGGTTGATCGAGCGCGGCAAAGGAAGGCGCTTGTTTGCGGGCAAAAGTCTTCGGGAGTATCTTGGGCAGCGGTACGGACAATGGCGGGGGTCGTCATGGGGCCGCATGCATTTTGCCTGACATTCGCACTCGTCTCCATGGGCCTGCTTCTTGCGGGGTGTCAGACCGTGACTGTCCAGGCGGACGACAAGACCGGCCCGACCACGAAACTCGAAATCACCGGCATCCTGGATGACCATGGCAATCCCGACCCGGTCTTCAACGACAGCGGCTGCTGTAACCGCCGCCGAAGCGTCCCCGATCTGGCCCCGCTCACCATTGCGGCTTCGGCCGAGGATCCCGAGAGCGGTGTGCGCGACATTGCCGTCTGGATCTGGGCCATCAAGCGGTGCCGCTACGACGACAGCACGGCAGATTTTCAGATCACGCAATCGACCGTGGCCGCTGCAGGCACGGCTTCAGGGACGTACCCACCCGGCAGTTCCGCGCCGCTCAGCCGCAGTTCGACGGCAACCGTTCGCATGGCCGACACACCCTATGGCGCCTGCAACCCCAAGACCGTCACTGACGCCAGTGGCCAGACGCGCGTGGTTGCCGCGCAGCCGACGGGCTTTTGCGGCCGCAGGGTCTTCATTGTCACGCAGAACGGCAACGCCTATCAGGGCTCGAGCAAGGGCGTGCTGTTTACGACCGGACCATTCGGCACGAACAATCAGCCCTGCAACGAAATCCCCAACTGAACGCATCGGCGACGGCTTCCCCAAAACGCAGCGCTGGCAATCGCCGCGACGTCGGCTATCGTCACCGCTTCAGGCGACCGGCCGGCCCGCACACAACCGCCGAGAACAACAGCGAAGGAGCCCCATGAGCACCGTATCCCCGCCTCAGAACCCGGAATCCGATCCGCGTGTCAAAGCCGTGTTCGACGACATTCGCACCACCCGCAAATCCGACTTCATCAACAATATGTGGCTTTGGCTCGCCTTCGATCCGGAGCTCCTGGAACAGACCTGGCGCGACGTGAAAGCGGTGATGGCAACGCCCTCGGCGCTCGATCCGCTGGTCAAGGAGATGCTCTATGTCGCCGTCTCCGTCACCAATGGCTGCGGCTACTGCGCCCATTCCCATACGGCGGCGGCAAGGGCGAAAGGCATGACCGACGCCGAGCATGCGGACCTGCTCAGGGTAATCTCGCTTGCCGCCCGCACCAACCAGTTGGCGACGGCGCTGCAGGTGCCTGTGGATACCGCCTTCGACAAGACAAAAGAATAGTCCGCGCGACCAAGAATAAGCGGTCTCGAAATCGCCTGTCTTTCCACAGGCTTGGTGCGGCTGGCGCAGAAAACGGAATAAAAGAAGAACATCCTTTCTGGCCTTTCCCCACCGAATCACTACATTGAGCCGCATGATGAGTGGTTTCGACGATATTCCCTTCTTCGACGAGGAGCCGGCGCCGCGCAAGCAGCAGCCCGCCCCCGCAGGTATTCCGGCAACGGGCGGCATCGCCGCGCGCGCCATGGCGGCGCGCGATCGCGCCCAGCCGCGCCCGGACTATCTCTCCGGCCTCAACCCGGAACAGTCCGAAGCGGTCGAGACGCTCGATGGCCCCGTGCTCGTGCTTGCCGGCGCCGGCACCGGCAAGACCCGGGTGCTGACGACCCGCATCGCCCATATCCTTTCGACCAACCGCGCCTTTCCCTCGCAGATCCTGGCGGTGACCTTCACCAACAAGGCGGCGCGCGAGATGAAGGAGCGCATCGGCGTGCTCGTCGGCCATGCGGTCGAAGGCATGCCCTGGCTCGGCACCTTCCACTCGATCGGCGTCAAGCTGCTGCGCCGCCACGCCGAGCTCGTCGGCCTGCGTTCCGATTTCACCATTCTCGACACCGATGACGTGGTGCGGCTGATCAAGCAGCTCATCCAGGCCGAAGGCGTCGATGACAAGCGCTGGCCGGCCAAGCAGTTTGCCGGCATGATCGACGGCTGGAAGAACAAGGGCCTCGATCCGGCGCAGATCCCCGAGGGCGACGCCCGCGCCTTTGCCAACGGCAAGGGCCGCGAACTCTATGCTGCCTACCAGAACCGGCTGTTGACGCTGAACGCCTGCGACTTCGGCGATCTTCTTTTGCACCCGATCCGCATCTTCCGCATGCATGCGGATGTGCTGAAGGACTATCACGACAAGTTCCGCTACATTCTCGTCGACGAGTACCAGGACACCAACACGGCGCAGTACATGTGGCTGCGGCTGCTTGCCCAGCGCCCCAAGGGCGTACCGCAGAACGTCTGCTGCGTGGGCGACGACGACCAGTCGATCTATGGCTGGCGCGGCGCGGAAGTGGACAATATCCTGCGCTTCGAAAAGGATTTCCCGGGCGCCAAGGTGATCAAGCTTGAGCGCAACTACCGCTCGACCGAGCACATTCTGGGCGCTGCCGGTCACCTGATCGCCCACAACGAGGGCCGCCTCGGCAAGACGCTCTTTACCGACCGCACCGATCCGGATGATGAGAAGGTGCAGGTGCACGCCGCCTGGGATTCCGAAGAGGAAGCCCGCGCCGTCGGCGAAGAGATCGAGCAGTTGCAGCGAAAGAGCCACAAGCTCAACGACATGGCGATCCTTGTGCGCGCCTCGTTCCAGATGCGCGAATTCGAAGACCGCTTCGTCACGCTCGGCCTCAACTACCGCGTCATCGGCGGCCCGCGCTTCTACGAGCGCCTCGAAATCCGCGATGCCATGGCCTATTTCCGCCTCGTCTGCCAGCCGGCCGACGATCTCGCCTTCGAGCGCATCGTCAACACGCCGAAGCGCGGTCTTGGCGACACCACCGTGCGCACGCTGCACGACTATGCCCGCGCCCGCGACATCCCGATGCTGGCGGCTGCCTCCGAGATCATCGAGACCGACGAGCTGAAGCCGAAGGCGCGCAAGGCACTGTTCGACGTCGTCACCGATTTCCGCCGCTGGCAGAGCCTGCTTGAAACGACCGTACACACCGAGCTTGCCGAGCAGATCCTCGACGAGAGCGGCTATACGGCCATGTGGCAGAACGACAAGACGGCGGAAGCCCCCGGACGGTTGGAAAACCTGAAGGAACTCATCCGCTCGATGGAAGCCTTCGAGAGCCTGCGCGGCTTCCTCGAACACGTCGCTCTGGTCATGGATGCCGAGCAGAACGAGAACCTCGATGCCGTCTCGATCATGACGCTGCACTCGGCCAAGGGCCTGGAGTTCGATACTGTCTTCCTGCCCGGCTGGGAGGAAGGCCTGTTCCCGCACCAGCGCGCGCTTGATGAGGGCGGCCGCTCCGGCCTTGAGGAAGAACGGCGCCTCGCCTATGTCGGCATCACCCGCGCCAAGCATCGCTGCCACATCTGGTTCGTCTCCAACCGCCGCATCCACGGCCTTTGGCAGTCGACCATGCCGTCACGCTTCCTCGAGGAGCTGCCGCTCGCCCATGTGGACGTGGCCGAGAATGAACAATCCTATGGCGGCTATGGTCGCGGCGGCTACGGCCAGTCGCGCTTCGACAAGGCTGATCCCTTCCAGAACAACTACTCCACGCCCGGCTGGAAGCGCGCCCAGCAGCACCGCTCCGACGCCACCCGCGACAACTGGGGCACCCGCTCCGGCCACGCGGTCGAGCGCATCGGCTACGGCGAAAGCGGCCCGCGCGGCCGCACGATCGACGGCGAGCTGGTGGCGAAATCGACGGCCACCGAACCCTCGCGTTTCTCGGTCGGCGACCGCGTCTTCCACATGAAGTTCGGCAACGGCAACATCGCCGCCATCGAAGGCAACAAGCTCACCATCGACTTCGACCGCGCCGGCCAGAAGCGGGTGCTGGATGGATTTGTGGAGAAGGCGTGAGGAGGTCGAAGCCCTCCTCACGTGCACTCCCTATGGACTGCACAACCATCGATCTCATGGCGCCAACCGGCGAAGTGCAATAATATTGCGGGCACAATTCTCGCGTTTGAACGAAACCATGTACCGATCTCCCTCGACGCAAAGTGGGTGGAGACATGTCCTGGACGAGCGCTGTTCGCAGCCTGCTGGAGCTGGGCGCAGCAAATGCTGCGGAGGGTGACCGTGAAGGCATCCTCGTCGCGAATGTCGCGGCCTGTGTGATCGTCGTCACCACCACGAGCTTTGCCCTCATCTACGCACTCTATGGCGAGCCGAGCCTCATTCCCCTCGTCTATGCCAATCTCGCGCTAGCCGTCGCGGCAGCCATGACTCCGCTTTTTCATCGCTTCGGCCGCGTCGCGTCAGGGCTTTGGGAATTCGGTATCTGTGTGGTGGTCCTCGTCTGGATCGCCTCCTATGTCGGCCGGGACTCCGGCGTCCTGCTGACGCTGCTCGGCGTGACGCCGGTCGCCTTCGCGATCCTCGGGTTTCAAAACATCGCACTGGTGACGGTCCTCAGCGCAATGGCTGCGATCACGGTCATCGCCGCATCCATCGCGTTTCCTCAGGCGCGGTCGGGTGTCTATGACGACACCCGTTTCCTGCAACTCCTCCATTCGTCGTCGATCATCACGCTCACGCTCATGTGCTTCGCAACGATCTACTATGCCTTCCACCTGGCGAGAGAGGCGCAGGGGCGGCTCGCCCGCCTGATGACGTCGATCATGCCGGACGAGATCGTGGCGCGCCTGCTGAGGAACGAGCGTGAAACGATCATCGACGAATTCGAGCATGCGACTGTTGTCCTGATCGACATCGTCCAGTTCGTGGCCCTGTCAAACAGCCTGGGGCCGGAACGGACGGTCAACCTGCTCAACGAGCTCTTCAGCGAGTTCGATCGCCTGGCCGCAGCAACCGGTGTCGAAAAGATCAAGACCATCGGCGATGCCTATCTTGCGGTGGCGGGCGTGCCCGCCCGGCACCCCACGCCCGAGAAGGCGGCGGCAGTGTTCGGCTTCGGCGCCATCGCCGCGGCCCACGAGATCGGCGAACGCCATGGCGTCGTCCTCAAGCTGCGCGCTGGCATGGCCTCGGGATCGGTAACGGCTGGCGTGCTTGGGCGAGCGAAATATGCCTATGATATCTGGGGTGCACCCGTGAACCTTGCCGCGCGCCTGGAAGCGATCGGCAAGCCCGGCTGCATCACCACCACCGCAGAAATCAGGCAGCGACTAGGCGAGTCTTTCCTGTTCATTTGCTCCGGCCGCGAGGACATCAAGGGCTTCGGCCCGACCGAGATCTGGACCACGCGGATGCCGGATCCCGATGCATGTGTCCCTGGCATCCGCGCGCACACGGCGACGTGAGCAGCCGCAGGGAGAGCCCTCAGACCGCCTTGCGATAAACGAGAAACCCCGACTTCTCCGCCACCTTGTCGTAAAGCGTCATCGCCGTCTCATTGGTCTCGTGCGTCATCCAGTAGACGCGTGGCGCGCCGACGGCACGTGCCGCCTCATAGACGCCCTCAATCAACGCTCGTCCGATGCCCTTGCCGCGGGCTTCCGCATTGGTGAACAGGTCCTGCAGGTAGCAGTTCGGCTGGATCATCGTCGTGCTGCGGTGGAAGAGGTAGTGCGTAAGCCCGATCAGCCGCCCTTCGCTCTCCGCCACCAGCGCATGCACCGGCTCGTAGGCGTCGAAGAAGCGCGACCAGGTCATGGCGGTGATCGCCGGGTCCAGCGCGGTTTCGCCCGAGCGACCGTAGAAGGCGTTGTAGCCGTCCCAGAGCGGCAGCCATTGTTCGTAGTCGGTCCGGGCTATCGGGCGGATGTGAAGCTTGTCGGTCATTTGTCGGTCCTGTGATCGATTGGATGGAGCGGCACTGCGGCCCCTAGCGTTTGGTCATCGCGGCGGTGATTGCCTGAACGTCGGTCATGATCGCATCGCCCATGAAGGCGATGTTTTCCATCGCGCGCTCGCCGGCCTCGTGGTGGCCTGCCCCGCAGGCGTCGCGCACGACGACCGGCACCAGGCCGAGATCGGTCGCATGACGCACGGTCGGGTCGATGCCGATTTCCGTGGCGATACCGCAGATGGCGAAGGAAGTAAGCCCGAGGTCGCGCAGGATCATGGCGAGCGGCGTGCCCTCGAAGGCGGAAAACGTGATCTTGTCGAGGATCGCCTCGTCGTCACGGGGCGCAAGTTCTGGCACCAGCTCGAAGCCCGGCGTGCCGCGCAGAAACCAGGGGTGCACCGCATCCGGATCGTCTGTCCGCTGCCAGGCCATCGCCTGGCGTAGCTGGAAGGCGCCCATCAGCGGCCTCGGCATCGACAGATGCCGGAGAAAGATCACCGGAAACCCGCCGGCCCGCGCAGCGTCCAGCACCTTCAGCACCTTGGAAAGCACCGCCGGGCCGTTCTTGACCTGATTGGTAATCCCCACCTGCATGTCGTAGACGATGAGCGCCATCCGCTCCGGCCGGCAGAAATCCTCAAGCGTCTTTCCGATTTCCAGTTTCGCGGCCATGACATCTCCTCCGGGCGCCTCCTCTGGCACCCCTCTCCCGGCAACATCGCGCGCCGGGAATGTGGCGCGGGAGAAGGAGGCTTGCAAGACGGTTTCGGCCGCCTCGCGCAACTATTCGGATGCCTGGCGGAAATCGCGGCAACCGGAGCCCGGCTTGCCCGGAACATGGATCAATCGCGCTCGTTGCGCAGCCGCGCCTTCTCCATCAGCGCCAGCACCTCTTCGTCCGCCGTCTGCTCGAAATTGCGGTAGTACAGGCCGACGGCACGGAAGGCGAAGGGCGTGGCGAGGCAGACGATGCGATCGACCTGGCTGCGCAGTTCGGTAAGTTCGCTTTTCGGCGCTACCGGAACAGCAAGCACGAGGCGCCCCGCCCCCATTCGCCGCAGCGCCTTGATCGCCGCCCGCACGGTGCCGCCGGTGGCGATACCGTCGTCGACGAGGATTACATCACGGGCTCGGGGCGACGCCGGCGCGCGGTCGCCGAAATAGAGCGTGCGGCGGCGCAGGATCTCGGCGCGCTGGCGCTCCGTTTCGGCCTCCAGATAGCCTTTCGGCGGACGGACCAGCCGGATCGCCCGACGGTTGAGTACCAGTTCCGGCTCCTCGCCATCGACCAGAGCGCCCAGACCGAATTCCTCATGCCCAGGCGCGCCGATCTTGCGCACGATCAGGATTTCCAGCGGCGCCGCAATATGGACGGCGATTTCATAGGCGACCGGAACGCCTCCGCGCGGCAGCGCCATGACGAGCGGATCGTCAAGCCCCTCGTCTTCGACCGCGCGCGCCAGCTGGCGCCCGGCATCCGCCCTGTCCTCGAAGAGCCACGTTGCCGTGAACATGTCGCCTCTCCCGGTTCGTCCTCCTGCGTGAGTATCGGGCCCTGAAAACAAGGGGCGCGCATGCCTGGCCCGAGGCTCGGATCGCGCTGCCCGAAGGGCCTCACCCCGGGGCTGCGGGCGGTACCGTTCATGCACGCCTCTTCGCCTGCCGGCGTGCCGCCCCACGGTTGATCGGGCGCCGCTGTGAACAACCGTGCCAATCCCGACCAATCGCTAAAATTGCAACGGATTTCGCCGGGTTTCGTTAAGGCGCCATCGCTACCAATTGGCGTCACATATCTGGCTGAGACGCAAGCCGCCTTTGTTGATTTTAGCACGACAGGCCGTTTCGAAATGAGCTTTCTCCCTGCCATATCGATCATCGCTCTTCTGGCGATGCTCCCGGTGCTGATTTCCCTGCGGGCCTCCATGGTCGAGGGGGGCACGGATTTTGCAGCCGCCTGCGCCATCGCAGCGGCGGCAACGCTGTTTCTGATGCTGTCCGAGATCCCGGCGCTGCGGCCGTTGTCGCTGATCGGCATCGTCTTTCTCATTGGCGCCTGTCTTTTCGTGCTCTCGGGCTTTCACCGGGCGCTCGGCGTCCTCCGGCCGATGTCGACGCCGCTGGTCGCTGCCGCCTCGATTTCGGCCGTGGTGGTGCTGATTGCCGCCTTCGGCCCGCACAGCGCGACATTGCACGCACTGTCGGCCGTCGGCATCGCCGCCGCCTTCGTGCTGATCATCGCCGTCTGTTCGCAGCACCGGCGCGTAGCGCCCGGGCCGATCGAGCGCCTCTGCGTCATCGGCTGCGCCGCCATCGGCTGTTCCGCTCTGATCGCGGTCACGATTTTCTCGCCGATCGCCCACGGGACCGCCGAAACCCCGCTTGCGTCGGCCAGCTGGGACTTCGCCTGCGTTGTGCTTAGATATTTCTACCTGCCTGTGCTGTTCCTCGGCGTGATCCTGATGATCCAGAACCGGGTGATCACCGACCTCAAGAGCGCCATTGCCCGCGATGAGTTGACGGGCGCCCTGTCGCGCCGCGCGCTGCTCGACCTCGGACAGCGGGCGCTGGCAGTGGGTTTTGCGCGCCAGAGACCCGTCACCTTCCTGCTGCTCGATCTCGATTATTTCAAGCAGATCAACGACCGCTACGGCCATGCGGTCGGCGACACGGCGCTCGGCCACTTCGCCGGCACGGTCGCTGCCTGTCTCGGCGGGCGCGGCACGCTCGGGCGCATCGGCGGCGAAGAGTTCGGCATCGTCCTGCCCAATCACTCGGAAGATGCCGCCTTTGCGGTGGCCGAGGAGATCGGCCGCACGGTGCGCGATACGCCGATCGGCCGCTTCGACCGCCCGATCCGGCTGACAGTGAGCATTGGCCTTGCCGAGGCCGAGCCCGACGATACGATCAGCGACATCATGATCCGCGCCGACATGGCGCTCTACGACGCCAAAGCCGACGGCCGCGACCGCTGCACCATCGCCGGCCGCTTCCAGCCCGAGGCCAGCGCACGGGCGCTTGCCGCCGCCGCCGCGCAAATGCGCGCTGCCGACCACCGAAACCTCGAGCCGCAGCTTCTTCGCGGCACCGGTTGAGCCGGCACGCCTTGTAAAGCCAATTCCCGGACCTATGTGAACCTGGCTGCCCGAGCGCATGCCTTCCCGGGGATTGCCTCGGCAAAAACATGCGTCAATTCAAAATGCTACGGCGACCTTGCGTGAGACGTCAGGCGCTGCAGGAGGACATCCATGTCGCGTTCGCTTCGTGCGCTCTTTTTTGCCGGCCTTGCCATAGCCGCCACAGCCCTGCCCGCTCGCGCCGAAACAGTCGGCGAAGTCGGGGTCGACTGGCTCGGCAACGACATCATGATCGATGCCGTGAGCGACCCGAAGATCAAGGGTGTGACCTGCCACGTGACCTATTTCGACCGCAGCGTCATCGACCGGCTGAAGAACGGCAACTGGTTCGAGGATCCGTCGAACAATTCGATCGCCTGCCGGCAGACCGGCCCGATCGAAATCGGCGACATCGATCTTTCCAAGGAAGGCGAGGAAGTGTTTCGCGCCGGCTTGTCGCTCGTCTGGAAGAACCTGCTCGTCACACGGATCTACGACCGAAGGAACGATACGCTGATCTATCTGGCGCATTCGCGCGAATTGACGGATGGCTCTGCCAAGATGTCGATCACCACCATTCCGCTCTACGGCCAGACGGTCAACTGGCAGAACGGCAAGCCGCAGTAGGAGCGGTCCCTGCCGCCGGCATCGGCGTGCAAGGCGATCGGTCAAAGGTTGAAAGCGCCCGCCGCTTTGCGGGCGCTTCCGAAACCTCTTCGGTGCGAAACAGGGAGAAGTCTGGGAGCAACCCGTTCCGCTTTTGTAAGCACCTGACGTTCCGTGCGTTCACACGAACCTACGTGAACTCCCTGCCGCATTCATGCCAAATCGAATTTCCGCCTTCAACGTTTCCACTTCACCGCAGGATGATCTAGTAGGCCGTCGGCGGAACGATGCCCTGGTAGTAGTCGCCATCACCGCCCTGGTATCCGCCATAGGGGTTGCGATCACGGTAGACCGGCGCCGGCGCCGGCGCCGACATTCTGTTGATGCTGCCCGTCGACATCGTGTCAACCGAAGCGCTCGGCCGCTTCATTGGCGTCATCATCTTGTGTGTGTTCTGCGTTCCGGGAGGATTGTTGACGTCGATGCCCTGGTAATAGCTGTCGGCCAAGGCCGGTCCGGCGATGACCATCGTAACGGAGAGCACGGCGGCGAGTTTCCTGAGAGAGATTGTCATAGGTTCAACTCCTGTTGACGGGACCAGGCACCCGGCCTCCGTTCGGGCACCCGGCAACACCGGTAAAGTAGTACAAGTAACCCGCCCAGCCACTTGACGTTTTGTCACAATGGCATCGCCCAAGCGTGAAGTTCATTGCCGAAGTTTAACTTGACCGTTCCGTTCCAGTACGTGCGGAAACGGTCTGAAAACACGCCGAAACGCAAGAAAGCCCCGGCGCCGATGCACCGGGGCTTTCTCAGATAAGGAACAAGCTTGCGTCAGGCGGCCTGGGCCAACTCGTCGGCAATGACAGTATCGAGGTTGAGGAAGCAGACCATGGTCTTTTCCAAAGCGACGATGCCGCGGCAGAAGGCGCGCTGCGCTTCCGGGATGATCTCCGGCGCCGGCTGCAGCGCCTCGCTCTTGATCGTCATCATGTCCGAGACCTGCTCGACCAGGAGGCCAACGAGCTTGCCGGCGATATCGGTGACGATGATCGCCGAGCGCTCGGACGGCTCGGTCATCTTCATGCCGAGGCGGGCCGCCATGTCGATGACCGGGATCACCGCGCCGCGCAGGTTGATGAGGCCGAGCACGTAGGGCGGCGTATGCGGCATCGGCGTTACCGGCGCCCAGCCGCGGATTTCGCGAATCGCCATGATATCGATGCAGAATTCCTGGTCGCCGAGGTGGAACGACACGATTTCGAGATAGGCGCCGGACTGCTTGATTGCGTTGCTCATGTTCAGAATTCTTCCCAGTTTTCACCGGAGGCCGTCGTCGACGGCACCGAGCCCGGTTTGTTGCCGAATGCGCCCGCAAGCTTGCCCATCAGGGCCTTGGCGGGAGATGGAGTTGGAAACGAGGCCATTTTGGCAGCGCCGATCTTGCGCAGCGGCACCGCTTCGCTGGTGCCCTTGGCTGCCGGCCGCTGAACGGCTGAAACCGCAGGTGTTTTCGTCTGCACCGGCGCAGCGGTCCTCGCCGCGGGCGTCACAGGCGCCGGCGCCGCCGTCGGCATGGCGCGCTGCATCGTGTGCCCTTCGCGGAACTGGCCGACGAGGTCCGTCAGGCGTTCGGCGTCCTGCGCCAGCGTGTGGCTGGAGGCATTGGTCTGCTCGACCATGGCGGCGTTCTGCTGCGTCATCTGGTCGAGTTGACCGACGGCCGTGCTGATCTCGTTGAGACCCGTCGACTGTTCGCGCGCCGCCATCACGATCGCGGTCATCAGTTCGTTGATGCGCGCGACATCGGTGCCGATCCGCCCGAGCGCCTCGCCGGTCGCCTGCACCAGCTTGACGCCGGTGCCGACCTCGCTGCCGGAGCGGCTGACGAGCGCCTTGATGTCCTTGGCGGCACCGGCGGCGCGCTGCGCCAGCTCGCGCACTTCCTGCGCCACGACCGCAAAGCCCTTGCCGGCTTCGCCCGCCCGCGCCGCCTCGACGCCGGCATTGAGCGCCAGAAGGTTGGTCTGGAAGGCGATCTCGTCGATGACGTTGATGATCTTGCCGATTTCGTTCGAGGCACCCTCGATGCGGGCCATGGCGGCGATCGCCTGGCCGACGATGCGGCCGGACTCCTCGGCATTGGTGCGGGTCTGGTCGACCATCTGGCTCGCCTCTTCGGCGCGCTGGGTCGCGGTGCGGACCGTCACGGTGATTTCGTCGAGGGCTGCCGAGGTCTGCTCCAGCGAAGCGGCCTGCCGCTCGGTGCGGCGCGCCAGGTCGTCGGCCGCCGTGCGCATCTGCCGCCCGTTGGATTCGATCGAAAGCGCATTGTCCTTGACGCTCGAAAGCACCACGCGCAGCCGCTCGACCGTCTGGTTGAAGTTCTGCCGGAGCTGGTCGAGATTGCCGTCGAACGGTCGGTCGATGGCAACGGCAAGGTCACCCTCGGCAAGCTGGGTCAGCGCGCGGCCGAGATTGTCGATCGCCGCCTGGATGCGGCGCACCGCCTCCTCGCGCTCCTGCTGCTGCTGTTCGCGTTCCTTCTCGATCTCGCGGCGGCTGTGGGCAGCACTCTGTTCGAGAGATTGCTTTTCGATTGCCGACAGGCGGAAGAGGTCGACGGAGCGCGCCATGGCGCCGATTTCGTCGCCGCGGTCGAGCGCTTCCAGCTTGGTCGAAAGTTCGCCCTTCTGGATCCGCTGCATGCCATCGCGCAGGGAGAGAATGCCGCGCCTGAGCGTGCTGCCATGGAACCAGAGCAGATAAAGCAGCGTCGCCATGGCGATGAGGCCGGAGGCGAGCTGAAGCTGGAACGCCTCGTCGGAGGTGGCGCGCGCCTCGGCAACGCGCGTCTGAACCAGCGTCGTTGCCGCTTCGGAAAGGCCGGCGAGCGCCGTGGCGACCCGTTCGCCGGCACCGTCGATCGCGTCGTCGATCTTGCCGAAGTCGTCAGCCGAAGCCTTGCCTTCGATCAGTGCCTTCAGGTCCGTTCCGATCGCCTGGCGCAGTTCCGCCACATCGGCGTCAAAGGTCGAAAGCGCATCGCTGCCGCCAATGAGGCCAGCAAGCGCCTTGATATCGGTCGATTTCGTCTCAAGCAGTTTCAGGATCTCGGCGATGCTGGCGGCGCGCGCCGGCTGGATCGCGCCCTCCTCGCGGTCGATGATGCTGTCCATCGCATTGAGCACGAGATTGGTGGTCGCAAGCCGGACCTCGTCGACCGTGGTCAGCCCGTTCTGCGCGGCGAGCGCGCCCTGCAGGGCATCGTTCGCCTGCCGGCCCTCGTACCAGGCGACCCCGAGCACGGAGCCAAACCCGACGAAAGCGGCACCGGCAAGCGTTGCCAGCCGCTGGCTTACGGAAAGATTGCGCTTCAATGGGGAAGATGCGGCGGTCATAGACATTCCATGCTCACGGACCCGGCGCGGGCCGGATCCTCCGTTAGGATCGATGCGGAAAACCGGGCTCGATCAAACCGGATGACCTCATGTCATGTCGGAGCACAACGCTCCCCCGCGCTGGAAAAACACTGTCAAACAGACCTTAAACATTCGCTAAGGCGACCCGCCGATCCCCAGGGAAAACGCCTTATTTTCGAGATCGCGCATATTTACTGCAAGCGCCGGTTTTCCCGGCATTTGAGGGCACAATCCATCAGCACGCCGGGTGCCGGTTTTGACACCGATCTCGTGACAGGCCCAGACAGACCCACGGTCCGCCGGCAGCGCGCCCGCTTCCCCTTGCCGCCCGAACTGTTATGATGACGCCATGAACACGAAGACCGAGCGCTCGATCCGCCTTCCTCTCGTCGCAACCCTTGCGGCCGCGATCGCCGTCGTGCTGCTGCTTGCCTTCCGCGGCTGGATGGAAAACGGCGCCGAGATGTTCCTGGCACTCGCCCAGTCCGGCCTTTCCTGGTGTTTTTAGCGCGGACACGCTTCTAAGTTTTGCCCCTTACCCTTACCCTCTCCCTGCTTGCGGGAAGAAGGGACGAAAGCGAGCGAAACGTCGCCGTGCGGTTCTTCTGCGGTGGGTGTTGGCGCACTGAGGCTCATTGTCGGAGCGGGAGGTGGGCGTGCGGTCCCTTCTCCCCGTCACGACGAAGGTCGCGGCAGCGGGATGAGTGGCAGCCGCCCGACAAAATGCTCACCCCGCTGTCACAACCTGCGGCAATTGTCCCATTTGCGCGGGGTCCGTGAAGGCGGTATCAAGGGCCTATCAACCGGACACGGCCGTCTTCGGCCCCAACAAAATCGGTAGCACGCATGAAAACCATCCGCATCGTCCTCTGGGCCGCCGTCGTCGTCATGGCGGTCATCCTGGGCTGGCTGACCTATGAAATGACCCAGTCGAAAGAGCAGGCCGCCTCCGGCCCGTTCGGCGTGCCCTTCACGCTGGTTGCCCAGGACGGCAAGGAAATCACCGAGAAGGCCTTCACCGGCAAGCCGACCGCGCTCTTCTTCGGCTTTACCCATTGCCCCGAGGTCTGCCCGACGACACTGTTCGAACTGAACGGCTGGCTGGAAAAGGTCGACCCCGAAGGCAACAAGCTGCAGGCCTATTTCATCACCGTCGACCCTGAGCGCGACACGCCCGAAATCCTCGGCCAGTACGTCTCCAACGTCTCCAAGCGCATCACCGGCATTTCCGGTCCGGCCGACAAGGTCATGGAGATGGTCAAGGGCTTCCGCGTCTACGCCAAGAAGGTTCCGGTCGACGCCGCAAAGCCCGACGGCGACTATACCATGGACCACACCGCATCAGTGTTCCTGCTCGACGCCAACGGCAAGTTCTCCGGCACCATCGCCTACGAGGAAAACCCGGAGACGGCGGTAAAGAAGCTGGAAAACCTGACCAAGGGCTGAGCCCTTCGATCCTGACCTGAAGATGCAAGCGCCGGCCCCGTCCGGCGCTTTGCCTTTGTAGGGCAATCGTGATAGCGCACAGCACACGATTGCCGACGCTTGAGCGCACCCCTTTCAGGGCTTGGTGCGGGCGGCGGATTTGCCAGCCGAAGGACGGACCCTTGAGCGAGATCAGACTTTTCGTCACCACCACCGAGAAGCAGGCGGAAGCCGTGCTCGACCGCATGAGCGAGGTCTTCGGCGAAGAGGACTATGCCATCGGCACGACGGAAGTCGACGAGAAGCGCGACATCTGGGAAGCCTCGATCTACATGATGATGGTCGACGAGGAGAGCGTGGGCGAACGTCTCACCGAAGCGCTCTCCGAAAACTTCGCTCATCTCCCGATCGAGCGCGAAGTGCTGCCGGATATCGACTGGATCGCCAAGTCACTCGAGGGCCTGGCGCCGGTGCGCGCCGGCCGCTTCGTCGTGCACGGCTCGCATGACCGCGACAAGGTCAAGACCGGCGAAATCGCCATCGAGATCGACGCCGGCCAGGCCTTCGGCACCGGCCATCACGGCACCACCGCCGGCTGCCTCGAAGTGCTGGCGACCGTCGCGCGCACCCGCACGGTGCGCAACGTGCTCGATCTCGGCACCGGCAGCGGCGTGCTGGCGATCGCCGCCTGGAAACTGATGCACGTGCCGGTCCTTGCCACCGACATCGACCCGATCGCCACCCGCGTCGCCGAAGAAAACGCCCGGGTCAACGGCGTCGTTACCGGCATGACCTTTGCGACCGCCCCTGGCTTTCATTCGACGGCCTTCAGCACCAACGGCCCCTTCGATCTGATCATCGCCAACATCCTCGCCCGCCCCTTGATGAAGATGGCGCCGCAGCTCGTCGCCAACCTCGCCCCCGGCGGCTCGGTCATTCTCTCGGGCATTCTCGCCGAACAGCGCTGGAAAGTGCTCGCCCATTACAACGGCCAGCATCTGCGCCACGTGCGCACCATCTGGCGCAACGGCTGGGTGACGATTCATCTGGAGAAGTAAGCCGCTCCACACGGAGGTGACACATCGACGGCAGACTTCAATGAGAAGCTGCCGACACCGAGGTGCGCGGCCTACCCCTTTGCCGGACCGGAGGACGGAGCGATAAGCGCTCCTGCTTTGCGGAAGCCACTCAGCCAAAGTTCCGCATCTTCAGGCAAGGCGCACATCTTCGCCGTGTTTCGAGCATAGACTTCCGTGTCAAACGCTTGCGGCATTGCGTGCATTATGGCTGCCGCCTCCTCGGCTCGGCCAAGCTGGGCCAGACACGCCGCCTGGTTCAGCCTGAAGAAGATCGGCGGATCGATAAGGCTTCCGTAGGCTGCCAGCGCCGCATCGAACCGGCGCACCAGATAGTGGCAATCGCCGAGACTGGAGAGGAACGCCGGCGGCAGGAGCGGCTCGAACTTGCAGCCCCGTTCGACAAGAGCCAACCCTTCTTCGTGTAGCCCCGCATAGGAAACGATCATGCCTCGGGCAACGAGACCGTTGATATCGCGCGGGCTCATCGAGATCGCGATGCCCGAGTAGCGCATGGCGTCGTCAACTCTCCCGACCAACAGCAAGCAGGCGGCAACGGTGGAAAGCACGAATGGATCGTTCTTGTCGGCAGCGATTGCTCGCGCTGCGAACTCCTGGCACTCGGCCTCAAGCTTGGCATCCGTCGCCGCGTTCGGCTCGCTGAACCGCCAATAGGCATAAAGCAGCGCCAGCGAGGCGAGTGCGGGCGCATAGGCCGGGTCGAGGACAATCGCCTGCTGCATGTGTTCGCGCGCACCCGGTTCGTCTCCATTGCGCCAGGCGGCCCCTGCCCGCAGCCACGATGTATAGGCAGAGATGTTCGTCTTGGCGCTCCTGGCACGAACGACACCCGCAACCTCTTGCAGATTGAAGAACAGCCGCGCGACGATCGCCTCCACGATTTCATCCTGAACCGCAAAGATGTCGGCCATTTCGCGATCGAACCGCTCGGCAAAGACGTTTGCACCGGTCTGTGCTTCGATCAATTGCACCGAGGCGCGCAGGCGCTGGCCGGCCAGCCGGACACTGCCTTCAAGCACGAAGTCTGCGCCAAGTTCTTGCCCCACGTTCGCCGCGTTTACCGATTGCCTCCTGTAACTCGAGGTGGTGTTTCTGGCGACGACAGAGAGATTTCGGAATCGACTCAACTCGGTGATCATGTCCTCGGTAATGCCGTCGGCGAAGTAGTCCTGGTCCGCATTACCCGACATGTTTGTGAAGGGAAGAACCGCGATGGTGGTAAATTCCTTGCCGCGGGAAGGCGGCACCCCCGCGAGCGGACGTGCCGTTTCCATCCCGAAGGTCCGGACGGGTGCCGCAATGTTCTTGAGCTGCACCAGTCCCAGATCCTTCATCACGACGGGGATTTTGCCTTGAATCTCATTGTGAACCTTTTCCGACATGCAGAGGCCACCGGGCTCGGCCAACGCCTCCAGCCGAGCGGCGATGTTGACGCCCTCGCCATAGATGTCGGAGCCCTCGCCGATCACATCGCCCATGTTGATGCCGATGCGGAGCAAGATCTGGCGAGATTCGGAAACGCCGGCATTCGCCTCCTTCATCTTTCGCTGGAGTTCAATGGCCGCCTCAGCGGCGTCCACCGCGCTGGCGAACTCAACCAGCACACCGTCACCCATCAATTTGACGATGCGTCCTCCGTGCGCCTTAACAACGGGATCGAGCACGTGGTTTCGTCGTTGCTTCAACGTTTCGTAGGTTCCGGCCTCGTCGGCTTCCATCATGCGGGAGTAGCCGACCACGTCGGCAACGAGGATCGCAACCAAGCGACGGTGGATGGGCTTCTCGACCACGCTCCCAGCTCTCCTCCGGGTGATGCACCCCGTTCGGAAATCGAACGTCTCCCACAATATCGGATTATGACGTGCAGCTAAATCACCCCGCCGCACGCACGCGAATGCGGCGCGTCAGCCGCAAGGCAAAGTGGGAAAAACGAAAAGGCCGCCTCGTCCATCATGACGGGCGGCCTTTCGAAACTAAGGCGATGCCAGAGGCATCGCCTGCTGGTTGGCTTGTGGCCAACCATGCCCGCGAGCCTGAGGAGGAGGAGTGCTCGAGCGGGCGTCTACCGTTCCGAAGCTGACCACCCTTGAGGGAGGAGGAGAACAGAGTGACCAACTATTCTCGGAACCGCAGCTTTTTGAACCACCGGATGTTCGTCCGTGTTCGTTGAGGCGGCTTATAAACTATTATTCCGATAGAGAAAGAGTTTTCTGAGCATGGGTGCCATGCGCTGAGCGCATATGTATGGTAAATGAGCAATTGCCCTCCTATTAGGGTGCAACCGCAGCGTTGCGCGGACCGGGGATCAGGCCACCATGCAGGATATCGCCTCTTTCCCGGCAAGGGCGATTTCCGCTAACATAGCCCATCTTTTCCCGCGGTTTGCCGCTCAATCTACCGGAATTCCCTCATGTTTCAGTCATTTGAAGTCACCTCCACGCCGCAGTTCGGCAAGGAGCGCACCGAAGCCCTGCGCGCGTCCTTCGCAGCCCTCGGCATCGACGGCTTTCTCGTGCCGCGCGCCGACGAGTTCCAGGGCGAGTATGTGCCGGCCTCCTCCGAGCGCCTGTCCTGGCTCACCGGCTTTACCGGCTCGGCCGGCGTCGCCCTCATCACGCAGCGTGAAGCGGTCGTCTTCGTCGATGGCCGTTACGTCACGCAGTTGAAGGAGCAGGTCGACGGCGCGGTCTTTACCGGCGGCGACCTCATCGGCGAGCCGCCGCATCTCTGGTTGGAAAACCATGGAGCCAAGGGCTTCAAGCTCGGCATCGATCCCTGGGTCCACACCGGCGCCGAAGTGCGCCGGCTGGAAAAGGCGCTCGCCGCCCTCGGCGGTTCGCTCGTCTTCCTCGATCACAACCCGCTCGACAGGATCTGGACGAACCGTCCGGCTGCCCCGCTCGGCAAGGTGACGATCCAGCCGATCGAACATGCGGGCACGCTTGCCAAGGACAAGATCGCGACGATCGCAGCCGGCCTTTCCAAGACGGGCGCCGAAGCCGTCGTGCTGACCGACCCCTCCTCCGTCGCCTGGACATTCAACATCCGCGGGTCCGACGTGCCGCACACGCCGCATCCGCTGGCCCGCGCCATCATCCACGCCGACGGCCGCGCCGAACTTTTCCTCGACAAGCGCAAGACCGGCATCGAGCAGGAGGCCTACCTCACCCAGATCGCCGACATCGTCGCACCGTCGACCTTCGACGACCGTCTGCGGGCTCTCGGCACCGCCGGCGCCTCCGTCATGATCGATCCCGATCTCGCCTCCTTCGCCATTTCCGAACTGATCCGCGCCAAGGGCGGCAAGGTCGTCGAAGCGGTCGATCCCGCCCGCCTGCCCCGCGCCCAGAAGAACACGGCCGAGATCGAAGGCTCGAGCCGCGCCCATCTGCAGGATGGTGCGGCCATGGTCGAGTTCCTCGCCTGGCTCGACAGCCAACAGCCCGGCACAGTCACCGAGATCGGTGCCACCAACCAGCTGGAAGCTGCCCGCGCCACCGTCGGCGAGCGCATGCAGAACCCGCTGAAGGACATCTCCTTCGACACCATCTCTGGCGCCGGCGCGCACGCGGCGATCATGCACTACCGCGTCACCACGGCCACCGACCAGGCAATCGAAGCGGGCACCATGTTCCTGATCGATTCCGGCGCGCAGTATATCAACGGCACCACCGACATCACCCGCACGGTGGCCGTCGGCGCCGTGCCTGAAGAGCAGAAACGCTTCTTCACCCTGGTGCTGAAGGGCATGATTGCGATCAGCACGGCGCGCTTCCCCAAGGGCTCGCGCGGCGTGGATCTCGACCCCTTGGCGCGCATCGCGCTCTGGAAGGCGGGCGCCGACTATGCCCACGGCACCGGCCACGGCGTCGGCTCCTATCTCTCGGTGCATGAAGGCCCGCAGCGCATCGCCCGTCTTTCGACGCAGGAACTGCTGGCCGGCATGATCCTTTCCAACGAGCCCGGCTACTATCGCCCCGGCGCCTTCGGCATCCGCATCGAGAACCTCATCGTGGTGCAGCCGGCAACGGTGGTTGACGGCGGCGACCTGCCGATGCTCGGCTTCGACACGATCACCTACTGCCCGATCGATCGCCGCCTGGTGCTGCCGGCGCTTCTGACCGACGAGGAACTCGCCTGGCTCAACGCCTATCACGCCGAGACGCGCGAAAAGCTGATGCCGCTGCTGGCCAGCGACGAGACGCGCGCCTGGCTGAAGGCCGCAACGGAAGCGCTGTCACGCTGAGTCATGCTCTCTGCTGGGCTCCTGCTGTCGCGGGAGCCCATAAAACGAGCCGTCGCGCAGCCGATAGCGTGCTGCGCCCTCACCCGCCGGACCTTGGTCTCCGGACGTCCTGGTCTCTCGTTCAGATGCCCAGAAGCTTCTTCGCTTCGCCAAGCGTTGCCTCCGAGGCGGCGTGATCGCCAGCCTGGTGCTGTGCCTCACCCTTGGTGCGCAATTCCTTGACCTTGGCCATGTCGGCATCGGACAAGGAAGCGGTCTGCATGGCCGCATCGATCGCCTTCATCATGGTCGGGCATTGATTGGCAAAGGCCGTTGCCGGCGCAAGCGCCAGCAAAAGGGCAATAGAGATCCTGGTCAACATGGTCGCTCCTCCACTGCCGGGAGGCTTCATGCTGCGGCGACGTCGTACGCCACCTAACGAGCGGGGATATGTCCTGCCTCTCCGGCAACGGCAGAGATGATAGTCCAGGCTGCGCGCGCCGCCAATCGAAACGGGCGCAACACATCCGTCCACGGTTTCGCACACCGCCGCGGACGGGCGTCCTACATCACCAGATGCCGGATCACCATGACCACCACCCAGCCGATGACGAGCATGCGCAGTGTTGAGAGATTCAGCCCGAGCGCGATGGCAAAGGCGACGAACATGGCGATCGTCACGTCGAGCCCGCCATAGACGAAGGCCGGCGCCACCAGCGTCGTCAGAACGGCTGCGGGAACGGCGTTGAGCGCCGCCTCCAGCCGCGGCGGGATCTCTTTCATCTGGGTGATCAGGATATAGCCGCCGACACGCGTCAGGAAGGTCGCAACGGCCGCCGCGATGATCAGGTAGATGAGGTTCAGGTGTTGCGGATCCATGTTCACGCCTCCTTCTCGACACCCGTCGGTGCCACTGCCCGCTCGCTTGGCGGCAGACAGGCGGCAAGAATGATGCCGGCTAGTGCTCCGATGCTGACATGCCATGGCGAGCCGACGAAATGCATGCCGGCGACGGATGCAAGCCCCGAGACGATGACGATCGGCAGGAACCGGTCACGCTTGCGGAAGCCCATGACGAGCCCCATGAAATAGACCGGCAGCAGGACATCAAGGCCGATCGCCTTGGGGTCACCGATCATCTGCCCGAAGATCGCGCCGACCAGCGTGTTGATGATCCACGGGATGTAGATCACGAGACCGAAGCCGAGATACCAGGCAAAGGTGATCGGCAAGCCGCGCTCGCCGCGCTTTTCGGTCTCGGCATATTGCGGATCGACCAGCAGGAAGAAGGCGAGGAACTTCTGCCCGAAGGTGAAGTGCCGGACATATTTGGCGATCGAGGCCGAATAGAGCACGTGGCGGAAGTTGACCGCAAAGACGGAGAGCACCACCAGCCAGGGCTGGACGTGGTTGCCGAAGAGCTCGATGCCGACCATCTGGCTGGCGCCGGCATAGACGGTCGCGCTCATGAACACCGCATCGGCAATGGTGAAGCCATTGTCGACCGCAAGCGCCCCGAACAGCGCACCGAAGGGCGATGCTGCCAGCATGATGGGAAAGCCGCCGCGGACCCCTTCCCAGAATTCATCTTTTTTCATGGAAACCTCCGCCGGCCGAGGCGATGACGCGCCATGCGGCCGGTGCCGGACTGATAGGCGCTTGCGCCCCCGGCAACAATTCAAATGCGCTGATACAATGATTGAATTTTATGATGCCTCGGCGAACGAGGCTTGAACAAAAGGCGCACCGATCAGGAAAACGATGCGCTTTATCGCTTGGAATAAGCGCCGGCGCGGGCCAGCCGCCCCTTACTTCTTGACCTGGAACGTATGCTCGATGCCGGGGAACGTGCGCGCCTTCACCTCCGCCGCATAGTCCTCGGCCGCCTTCGAGATCGCCGGCGCCAACTCGGCGAAATGCTTGACGAAGCGCGGCTTGAAGTCGTTGAAGAGGCCGAGCATGTCGTCGGAGACGAGGATCTGGCCGTCGCAGGCAGGCGATGCGCCGATGCCGATCGTCGGCGAGCGCAACTCGGCCGTGATCTCGCGGGCCACCGGCTCGACCGTGCCCTCGATGACGATGCCAAACGCTCCGGCATCGTCGATCGCCTTGGCGTCGCGGCGGATCTTTGCCACTTCCTTGTCGTTGCGGCCAACCGAGCGGTAGCCGCCGGTCGTGTTGACGAGCTGCGGCATCAGGCCGACATGGCCGAGCACCGGAATGCCGCGGCTGACGAGAAACTCGACCGTCTCGGCCATCTCCGCCCCGCCCTCGAGCTTCACCGCGCTGCAGCCGGTTTCCTTGAGGATACGCGCCGCACTGCGGAACGCCTGCTCCTTCGATTCCTGGTAGGAGCCGAAGGGCATGTCGATGACGACGCAGGCCTGCTGCGAGCCGCGCATGACCGCCTGGCCATGGGCGATCATCATTTCCAGCGTCACGCCGACGGTCGTGTCGAGGCCATAGAGCACCATGCCGACGGAATCGCCGACCAGCAGAAAGTCCACATGCGGATCGAGCAGCCGCGCAATCGGCGTCGTATAGGCCGTGAGGCTGACGATCGGGCGCTCGCCCTTCAGCGCTTCGATGTTGGCGGGGCTGAGCCGGCGCTTGGCGGTCTGAACGCTCATGTCAGGCAACCTTTGCAAATGATGCGGATTTCGGGGCGATCACGCGATTGTCGAGCAGCTTCGTCGTGCCGAAGCGGACGAAGAGCAGAAGCAGCACCGGCCGGTCGCCGATCGTTTCGATCGTCTCCAGCGTCTCGGGATCGCGCACCGCTACGACCTCGGGCTTCGCCAAGGGCTCGCTCGCCAGAAACTCGGTCACCGCCTTTTCGAGTGCGGCGACATCGCTGACGCCGGAGGCGACGAGGTGCTGCGCCTCATCCAACGCCTTCGGCACGATCGCCGCGGCACGCCGCTCTTCGACCGTCAGGTACACGTTGCGCGACGAGCAGGCGAGCCCGTCGGCCTCGCGCACCGTCGGCACGCCGATCACGGTCACCGGCTGGGCGAGATCGTCCACCATGCGGCGGATGATCTGCAGCTGCTGGAAATCCTTCTCGCCGAAATAGGCGCGATCGGGCCCAACGATGTTGAAGAGCTTGGTGACGACGGTGGCAACACCGGCGAAATGACCGGGACGCACGGAGCCCTCGAGCTCGCTGCCAAGCGTCGGCACGTCGACGACCGTTTCCATCGGTCGCGGATACATGTCGGCAACACCGGGGGCAAAGAGATAGTTGACGCTGCCCGCTTCGAGCATCGCCTGGTCGCGGGCGAGATCGCGCGGATATTTGGAAAGATCCTCGTTGGCGCCGAACTGCAGCGGATTGACGAAGATGCTGGCGACGACGACGTCGTTTTCCTCGCGGGCCCGGCGCATCAGCTCCATATGGCCGGCATGCAGGTAGCCCATGGTCGGCACGAAGCCGACCGTCTTGCCGGCGCGTCTATGCTCGGCAAGCGCTGCACGCAGCTCGGCGATGGTGGTGAAAGTCTTCATCTCCGGACCCTCCAATCCGCGCCGGCGCCCTGCCCTTTGGGATGCTGGCGCGCTGCCTTCGCAGATGGCCGCGACCTGCTCCGCGAAAAGGCATCTGCATAAAATTCGGCTGCAATCCTCTATCTTGTGCAGCGCAAAAAAACAATCGGATTGATGACAGCTTGGTGACGCTCAGCCGCGCTTGACTTCCACCGGCAGCCTGTCACGGTTGGCGATCGATGCCACATGCAACCCACGCTGGAGAGCAAGATGAAACCCTGCCTGCGCCTTCTCGGCGTTCTCGTCCCGACGCTTGCCTTCGCCACTGCGTCTGAAGCGAAGATCCCGCTCGTCAACGCCACCTGCCCCGGCAAGATCGAGGTCCATGCCGACGAAGGCGGCCCGATCTACATCAACGGCAAGGAAGCCAAGCTCAAGGTGTTCAACGAGAACTACTACGAAGCGCACGGCGCCGGCGTCACCATCTCGCTCAGCATCAATCCCGACGGCTCGCCGAGCGTGTCCTACACCGGCAAGGGCGGCGCCAACGGCGTGTGCACGGTGAAGTGACAATAACATCGAGCAGCGGCGCGCGCCCTTGGGGCCGCTCGCAGCCGCTAGCACCGTCGATCCTATTTGCAGCATCGAAGCAGGTCTCGCTCCGCTTGAAGACCTGTAGTTGCACCCCACATCAGCCCGGCTCAAAAAATCTTTGAGCCGGTGTCGGGATCGTCGACCGGCATTCGTCCTTAGAGCAACTCCAGGAAAAGTGCGACGCAGTTTTCCGTCCGGAGTTGCGTCAATCAAAGAGTTGGATCGCTTCGCGGTTTCGCCGAAACACCGAAGTGATCAGATCCGTAAAACACGAAATCCATTCCAAGGAGCATTTCATGCGCATGATTTTCGTAAACCTGCCGGTCAAGGATCTGAAGGCCTCGCGCGCGTTCTTCGCCGCCCTCGGCTTCACCTTCAACGAGCAGTTCTCCGACGACACCGCCGCCTGCACGGTGATCTCGGACAATATTTTCGTCATGCTTCTGACCGAGCCGAAGTTCCGCGACTTCATCACCGGCGAGATCAGCGACGCCCGGAAAGGAACCGAGGTCATTACCGCCCTTTCCGCGTCCAGCCGCGCTGAATGCGACGACATGCTCGCCAAGGCGCTCGCTGCCGGCGCCAAGCCCTGGAAGCCGGCTCTCGACTACGGCTTCATGTACGGCATTTCCTTCCAGGACCTCGACGGTCACGTCTGGGAATTCATGTGGATGGACCAGGAAGCCGCCCAGCAGCAGGCCTCCTGATCTCGCGCAGTGCCCCGAACTTTGCGCCTGCCGCCAAAAGCGGCGGGCGTTTTTGTGTGATGGAATGATCGCAGTGCCTGACAAAGCTTCCGGTCGGCGCCCGATTTGAGAAGAAAGCGACCGGTGAATCCGATAGTTGGGACGGGATACGAATGGCGAGCGACGCGCAGCTTCGCTTGCAAGCATTGAGAATGAGGAACCCCATGTCCACGAAGGTCGAAGCCAAGCATTGGTCCAAGGTCGAGCTCTTGCATGAGACAGTGCGCAACCCGAACATTCACGTGCGCGGCAGCAACAGCTACTACAGCAACGCCTGGACCGGATCCTTCGAGGAAAGTGTCGTTCGCTACCTCTATGGCGACGACTACAGCGTCAGGGCCTGGGAACCGCAATGGCCAATCGATCAACTGCTGATCGGCGACTATGTCGCGATTGGCGCCGAGGCGGTGATCCTCATGGGCGGCAACCACACCCATCGCACCGATTGGGTGAGCCTCTATCCCTTCCTCGATGTGATCGGCGAAGCCTATGTCGGCAAGGGCGACACCGTCATCGGCGACGGTGCCTGGATCGGCATGCGCGCCATGATCATGCCGGGTGTGACGCTCGGCGAAGGCGCCGTCATCGCGTCGGGCGCCATCGTGACGAAGGACGTTGCGCCCTACACCATCGTTGCGGGGAACCCTGCCCGCCCCGTGCGCCAGCGTTTCCCCGCGACCGATGTCGAGACGCTGCTTGCGCTCGGCATCTACCGGTGGGAACGGTCAAAGTTCGACGCATTGCGCCGTTTCATCTGCGCCGACGATATTGCCGCCCTGAAAGCCGCCTCCGAAGAGTACGACAGCAGGCAGGCGTAAAGACGCTCTGCCGATTGCATGCAACCGGCGGGGATTACCCGCCGATCAGCGCCAGCCACTCGTCCTCGTCCATGGTCGCGACGCCGAGTTCGCGGGCCTTGTCGAGCTTGGAGCCGGCACCCGGTCCGGCAACGACGATGTCGGTCTTCTTCGACACGGAACCTGCCACCTTGGCGCCGAGGCTCTCGGCCTTGGCCTTGGCTTCATCGCGCGTCATCTTTTCGAGCGAACCGGTGAAGACGACGGTCTTGCCGGCGACCGGGCTGTCTGAGGCAACCGGTGCTTCTGCTGCCTCCGGCGTCACCTCCGACAACAGCCGGGTGACGACTTCGAGGTTGCGCGGCTCCTTGTAGAACTCGACGATGGCACGGGCGACCACCTCGCCGATGCCGTCGATGCTGTTGAGTTCATTCCAGGCGTCGCCCGTAAACGTCGACGCGTCGCGCATCGCCTCGCCGAAGTGCTCGTAGGTGCCATAGGAACGCGCCAGCAGCTTTGCCGTCGTCTCGCCCACATGGCGAATGCCGAGCGCATAGATGAAACGCTGCAGCGCGATCGAACGGCGCGTATTGATGGCGTCGTAAAGCTTGCGCACGCTGACGCGGCCGAAGCCGTCGATGTTTTCGAGCTTGGTGAGTGACGACGCCTCCTGGCGTTTCTCCAGCGTGAAGATATCCGGCGCCGTGCGGATCATCAGCGTCGGGTCTTCGCTTTCGAAGAAGAACTCGATCTGCTTCGAACCGAGGCCCTCGATGTCGTAGGCGTTGCGCGAGACGAAGTGCTTCAGGTGCTCGACGGCCTGCGCGCGGCAGACGAAACCGCCGGTGCAGCGGCGCACCGCATCTACCTTGCCGGTCTTCTCGTTGATGTCGCGCACCGCATGGCTGCCGCAGACCGGGCATGTGGTCGGGAAGCGATAGGGCTCGCTCCCCTCCTTGCGCTCGTCCATGACCACGTCGACGATCTGTGGAATGACGTCGCCGGCGCGCTGGACGATCACCATGTCGCCGATGCGGATGTCGCGGCCCTCGCGGATCGGCTCGCCCGAATTGCCGAGACCCTTGATGTAATCCTCGTTGTGCAGCGTCGCATTGGTGACGACGACGCCACCGACCGTGATCGGCTCAAGGCGTGCCACCGGCGTCAGCGCGCCGGTACGGCCGACCTGGATGTCGATCGCCGTCAGTCGGGTGAAGGCCTGCTCGGCCGGAAACTTGTGCGCGGTTGCCCAGCGCGGCGAGCGCGAACGGAAGCCGAGGCGGGCCTGCAGGTCGAGCCGGTCGACCTTGTAGACGACGCCGTCGATATCGTAGTCGAGATCCGGCCGTTCGCGCTCGATGTGGTGGTAATGCTCCAGCAGCGCGTCGGCCGAGGAGAGCCGCTGCATCAGCGGGTTGACCGGGAAGCCCCAGCTCTTGAACACCTCGACCATGCCCATCTGCGTGTCGGCGGGCATTTCAGAGATCTCGCCCCAGGCATAGGCAAAGAAACGCAGCTTGCGGCTCGCCGTCACCTTGGCGTCGAGCTGGCGCAGCGAGCCCGAAGCGGTGTTGCGCGGGTTGACATAGAGCGGCTTGCCGAGCGCCGCCATCTCGGCGTTGAGCGCGGCAAAGTCCGATTTCGCCATATAGATTTCGCCGCGCACCTCGACGACATCGGGCGCATCTGCCGGCAGCGTCTGCGGGATCATGCCGATGGTGCGGATGTTGGCGGTGACGTTTTCGCCAGTCGTGCCGTCGCCGCGGGTCGCGGCCGTCACCAGCCGGCGGTTCTCATAGCGCAGCGACATGGAGAGCCCGTCGATCTTCGGCTCGGCGGTAAAGGCGATGGAGTTGTCCGGCAGTTGGCCGAGGAAACGATAGACCGAGGCGACGAAATCGCGCGCGTCCTCGTCGGAAAACGTGTTGTCGAGCGACAGCATCGGCCGGGCGTGGACGACCGGCTGAAAGGTGACGGAGGGGGCAGCACCCACCTTCTTCGAGGGGCTGTCTTCGCGGATGAGTGCCGGAAAGCGCTGCTCGATCGCGTCGTTGCGCCGCTTCAGCGCGTCATAGTCCGCATCCGAAATCTCCGGCGCGTCCTGGCCATGATAAAGCGCGTCGTGGCGCGCAAGCTCGGCCGCGAGAAAGGCAAGCTCTTCGGCCGCTTCCGTTTCGTTGAGATTCTCGACGGGTTTCAATTCTTGGGACATACGCGACGACTCCGGATTCGGTACCGTTTTGTAGAGCAACCGTTGGGAAAGAAAAGACCGTCCGGCGCCGTCGGCTCACGCGCCCGTGGCATTGACGGCCCCGGGCGCGAGCCCGGCAAGCGGCCTGACATCCAGTTCGCACCAGCGTTCATAGCGCCTCTGATAACGGCAGCGGATGGCCTCGAGATCCTTTTTCTGGACACCACGCTTGCAGTAGATCCATTTGCCTTCCGCCTGGCCACGCATCACCCGGCTCACCGGCTGCAGGCCGAACATCTTCAGGATCGCGGCCCCGCCCTTGTCCCAGCCGATGCTGTAGATGTCGATGCCGTCGGGTGGAAACGTGTGGTGTTCGAGGATCGCCGAAACCGTCGCCCAGACGAGAATGCCGTTCTGCCTGCGGCGCTCGGCGCGCATGGAATCGAGCAGGAAGCTCATATTGAGGATGGTCGCGAGATAGACGACCTTCGCCTTTCGCGCCTGCGGATGGGCAAGCAGCCCGCTCGCCAGCAGGTTGCCAAAGGCATAATGCCCCTGCAGGAACAGTTTGAAGTGGTTCTTCTCGAAGGCGTAGTAGTCGATGAAGCCGAAGATGTTGCCGTCGAGGTCCTGCAGGCAGATCAGGCTGTAGGGGTCGGAATGGAACGCTCTCATATCCTCTTCGGGATCGATCGCGCCGCTGCGAAACACATCCTGTGCCTTGCGGACCACCTCATAGGCAACCGCCGTCGGCGCCGGGACGCGGACAAGATAGGAACGGTCCCCGTGCGCACAGGGCGCGACAAGCGCCAACGGCGTGACTTCGTCCGCGTTCGGCGGCTGAGGATCGGCCTCCTCCTCCGCCATCCCGACCTGCGAGGCGTGTCGCAGCCTTGCGACGAGAGTTGCTGCAGTCACGGCGATCGCAACGCACGCGAACACCCCGAAGCCGCCCAGTTCCTGGTTCGCTTCCTTTATCGTCAGGATAAGGCCGGCATAGGCGAGCGCGATGAGCAGGATCAGTTCCGGATGCGCACGCATCTGCGCAAACCGGATCTCCAGTCTATGCTCGAGTTTCTCCCACATGCCCGAAGTGCCCCAACCGCAGAGGAAATAGAACACGGGTGCAGCGGCGCAACAATTCAACCAAAAGGCTTAGGAAGCCCAAGGCCGTGGGTTCAGATGAACACTCTGAGGACATCGCATCCTTCAGCCGCCAATGTTTCCACTTGGCGCCAGGATGATCTAGCCGTTGCCGGAAAGCAGGCGAGCGGCAGCCGCCCTCGCCTCTTCGGTGATCGAGGCGCCGGCAAGCATGCGGGCGATTTCCTCGGTGCGCGCCTTGTCGTCCATGCGGGCGACACGGGTGGAAATCATCTCGGCCTTCTCGGTCGAAGGACCCTTGGAGATCAGAAGATGCGTTGCCGCACGGGCTGCGACCTGCGGCGCGTGGGTGACGGAGAGCACCTGCACCGTTGCCGAAAGGCGCTTCAGCCGCTGGCCAATGGCATCGGCCACCGCACCGCCGACACCGGTGTCGATTTCATCAAAGACGAGCGTCGGCGCCGAGCCGCGATCGGCAAGCGCCACCTTCAACGCCAGCAGGAAGCGCGAAAGTTCGCCGCCGGAAGCCACCTTCATGATCGGGCCCGGCCGCGTGCCGGGGTTGGTCTGGACGTGGAACTCGACGAGGTCGATACCGTCGACCGTCGGCAGCGACGGATCGCTTTGCACCTCGACCATGAAGCGTGCCCGCTCGAGCTTCAACGCCGGCAGTTCGGCCATGACAGCGTCGGAAAGCGCGGTCGCGGTATGGCGACGCTTTTCGGAGAGCGAGCGCGCCGAAGCGTCGAACGCTACCCGCGCCACGCCGACTTGTGCATCGAGCTGCTTCAGCTTTTCCTCGCCGGCATCGAGATCGGCGAGATCGGAAATCATGCGAACGGCGAGTGCCGGCAGTTCCGTGACCGGAACCGAATATTTGCGGCTGGCGGCGCGCAGCGCGAACAGCCGCTCCTCCACCCGCTCCAATTCCTTCGGATCGAACTCCGTGTTGCGCAACGCCCGCTCGACCGACATCTGCGCGTCCGAAAGCTGGTTGAGCGCACCGTCGAGCAACTCGACCGTTTCTTCAAGCAGGCCCGGCGCCTCCTGGCTCTTGCGCTCGAGACGGCGCACGAGTGAGGCGATCAGCGGAACCGGCGAAGCGTTGCCGTTCAGGAACTCCGAGGCCTCGTTGATGTCGCCGGCGATGCGCTCGGCCTTCATCATCCGCGCCCGGTTCTCGGCAAGCTCGTCCTCTTCGCCGTCGCGGGGGCTGAGCTTCTCCAGTTCTTCGACCGAAGACCGAAGGTAGTCCGCCTCGCGCGCGGCCGCCTCGACCCGCTCGCGGTGCTTCTTCAGGCCGCGCTCGGCGTCCTTCCAGGCGCGATAGAGTTCGCTCACATGCGCCGCTTCTTCGGCGGTGCCACCGAAGGCGTCGAGAAGCGTGCGGTGCGCGTCGATATCGACGAGCGCGCGGTCGTCGTGCTGTCCGTGAATTTCGACCAGCGTCTGGCCAAGCTGGCGCATCAGCTGGACGCTGATCGGCTGGTCGTTGACATAGGCCTTGGTGCGGCCGTCGGCCGACTGCACGCGACGAAAGATCAGGTCGCCGTCGTCGTCGATGCCGTTTTCCCTGAGCATCAGCCGCGCCGAATGCCCCATCGGCACGTCGAAGACCGCCGTCACCTGCCCCTTGTCGGAACCGTGGCGAACGAGCGAGCCATCGCCGCGCCCGCCAAGGGCGAGCGACAGGCTGTCGAGAAGGATGGACTTGCCGGCCCCGGTTTCACCGGTCAGCACCGAGAGCCCGGCGTCGAAATTGAGATCGAGCCGTTCAATCAGGACGATATCGCGGATCGAAAGCTGGGCAAGCATCCGGGGTTATATCTTCCTTGAAGGGCGCCGATAGATATCAGGCGCCGACGAGTTTCTTGGCGGCGCGCGAAATCCAGGAGTTGCCGCTTTCACGCGGCTCAAGGCCACCCGACTGCAGCAGCTTGAAGCTATCGTTGTACCACTGGCTGTCCGGGTAGTTGTGACCGAGAACGGCGGCAGCGGTCTGCGCCTCCTGGGTCACGCCCATCGCGAAATAGGCTTCCGTCAGGCGCGCCAGCGCTTCTTCAACCTGGTTGGTGTTCGGATACTGCTCGACGACGACACGGAAACGCGACACGGCGGCAAGGTATTCCTTGCGCTCGAGATAGTAGCGGCCGACCTGCATCTCCTTGCCGGCCAGCTGGTCGCGGGCAAAGCGGATCTTCGACTTGGCGTCGTCGACATATTCGGAGTCCGGGTAGCGGTCTACGACCGCCTGCATGGCTTCGATCGCCTTGAAGGCCGGCTTCTGGTCCTGCGTCACCGCCGGGATCTGCTTGGTATAGGCGAGACCCTGGATGTACTGCGCATAGGCAGCGTCTTCCGACTGCGGATAAAGATTGAGGTAGCGGCCGGTGGCGTTGATCGCCTCCTGGTACTGACCGTTACGGTAAGAAACGAAAGCGTTCATGACCAGCGCCTTGCGGGCATATTCCGAGAACGGATGCTGGCGGTCGAGCGCTTCGAACTTGCGCGCCGCCTCCGTCGTCTTGCCGGCATTGAGGTTGGCGAGGCCCTGATTGTAGAGCACTTCCGGCGGATCGGTTTCGGCCGTCAGCTTGGTGATGTCGATATCGGGATCGTTCTGGCAGGCGGTAATCAGGGCGCTGCCGGCAACGGCCGCGACAATGACGGCGGCGACGCGCGCTGACTTTTTCAAATCCACAGAAACTGCAAGAACCATCGGATATTCCCGTTCCATTCTGCGGGCATGGACCCCGCCAGACATGCGCTTTTAGAGCAAGTTACCTTGAGACCGCAACGTCATGATCGGTGATTCATGCAAATTTGTGGCAGCTCTATCATGAAAATGCCGGCCTTTCGGCCGGCGACTGGAGGAGATGATGACTTTTCTTGTTATGCGGACCAGGGCGCGAAGCCCGGAGCTGCCACTGCAACCATATCGCGCGCGCGGGTACGCTGGCGCGGGGTTGCCGTTTCGACGACTTCGTAGGCCGTCGGGTCGCTGAGAAGTGCCTTCAGCGCGTTGGCGTTCATCTTGTGGCCGCCGCGGTACGAGCGATAGCAGCCGATGAACGGCGCGCCGGCGAGCGAGAGGTCGCCAACCGCATCGAGCGTCTTGTGGCGCACGAATTCGTCGGTGTAGCGCAGGCCCTCGACGTTGATCACCGTGTTGTCGTCGGAAATGACGACGGAGTTTTCGAGCGAGGAGCCGAGCGCAAAGCCAGCCGCCCAGAGGCGTTCGACATCGCGCATGAAGCCGAAGGTGCGGGCACGCGACAGCTCGCGCTTGAAGACCGAAGGCGTCATGTCGCCCTTCCAGGCCTGGCGGCCGATCAGCGGGCAATCGAAATCGATCTCGACCTCGAAGCGCATGCCGTCATAGGGCGTGAACTCCGACCAGGAGGCACCCGATTCGATGCGCACCGGCTTGACGATGCGGATGTAGCGACGCTTGACCGCAAGGGCGCGAACGCCCACCTGCTCGATCGCGTCGATGAAGGGTTCGGAGCTGCCGTCCATGATCGGCATTTCGGCGCCGTGCACTTCGACCGTGAGGTTGTCGAGGCCGAGCGCGTAGATCGCCGCCATCACATGCTCGATCGTGGCGATCGAAGTCGCCGGCGACATGCCGAGAACGGTGCAGAGATCGGTGTTGCCGACCTGCGAGGAAACCGCCTTGTATTCGCTGACCCGGCCGTTGGAGAGAATGCGCTGGAAAACGATGCCCGCATCGGCTTCGGCCGGATGGAAGGTGATCGACACTTCCGCACCGGAATGAACGCCAATTCCCTTGAGCGTTACCGGGCTTGCAATCGTCGTCTGAAACCCGAGCAATTCGATTCCCATTCTCGTCACTTTCAATACCTGTGGCCAATGGCCAAAACCTGCTGGTGGACGCAACGATCTTCAGGGCACAAGAAAGATGCCCGAGAGTCCCGGTTCAACGACCGGTCCTCTGCGTTTCGAACAGACAGCGCTTGATCGAATCGCATGCGTCCCCAATTCCGAGTCTGAAAATAGGAGTTTGGAGGCACCATTCCAAATCACTGTTCGTTTCGCTTTGTTACGCATTTGCGACGGTCCGTAACATCGAATCAAACACCTGAAATAATGAACAAAATGCAAAAATGCCCGGGCAGTTGCCCGGGCATTCGGCAAGGTGAAGGAACGGGCCTTCCAATCAGTTCGATTGACGGCGCAGGAACGCCGGGATTTCGAGCTGATCATCTTCTTGCGGGCGCGCCTGCGGCGAAGCGCGACCGTGATCGTCAAGCTGGCCGCGGCGCGGCGCATAGAGGCTCGCTTCCGGCGAGAGCGGCCGGCGCTGCTGGGAAGCGGCGGTCGGGGCGGAAGCCGTCATGTCGGCGGCTGCCGGGGTCTGTTCGCGGTCACGCAGGCCGAGCGAGCTGGTGATGCGGTTGAGCAGACCCATCGGGCCGCGCTCTTCCTGCATCGGGGCAGCCGGCTGTGCGCGGCGGTCCATCTCTGCCTTTACGACCGGCGGAAAGTCTTCGACCTTCGGCATGCGAACCTGTTCCGGCTGCTGGCGCATGACCGGAGCGACGGGCTCCTGGCGCATGATCGGCTGCGGCTGGGGCTGAACCGGCTGCATCTGCGGCTGCGGCTGGCGCATGACCGGAGCGGCCTCTACCGGTGCAGCACCGGCGAAAAGCTTGCTCTGGGGACGAAAGTTGTCGTCGTGCATCGGCTGCTGAACCGGGGCCTGGGCCTGCACCTGGGCAGCCCGGGTCGCGATGTCGAGCTCGCGCTCCATTTCGGCTTCGCGGATGGCGGCTGCGATCTGGTCGGCGGTTGCCTGCTGCTGCATCGGCTGCTGAACCGGCTGGGCGACCGGCTGCTGCATCACCGGCTGGTGAACCGGGGCCGGCTGGTGCTGGGCAACCGGCTGCGGCTGCTGGGCCGGAACGGCGGCGGACGGGCGGACGACCGGCTTTGCTGCTACCGGACGAAAGTCGGCGGAACGACCCGCCACCTCCGCGGCCGTGCGGTCGATGCCGGTGGCAACGACCGAGACGCGGATGAGGCCTTCGAGGTCTTCGTCGAACGTCGCGCCGAGGATGATGTTGGCATCCGGGTCGACTTCTTCGCGAATACGGGTAGCCGCTTCGTCGAGTTCGAACAGGGTGAGGTCGCGCCCGCCGGTGATCGAGATCAGGAGGCCCTGGGCGCCCTTCATCGAGGTTTCGTCGAGCAGCGGGTTGGCGATCGCGGCTTCGGCGGCGGCCAGTGCGCGGCCTTCGCCCGAAGCTTCGCCGGTGCCCATCATGGCGCGGCCCATTTCGCGCATCACCGAGCGGACGTCGGCGAAGTCGAGGTTGATGAGGCCTTCCTTGACCATGAGGTCGGTGATGCAGGCAACGCCCGAATAGAGAACCTGGTCGGCCATAGCAAACGCGTCCGCAAAGGTCGTGCGGTCGTTGGCGATGCGGAAGAGGTTCTGGTTCGGGATGACGATCAGGGTGTCGACCGACTTCTGCAGTTCGGCGATGCCCTGGTCGGCGAGCCGCATGCGGCGCGCGCCTTCGAAATGGAACGGCTTGGTGACGACGCCGACCGTCAGGATGCCCTTGTTGCGGGCGGCCTGTGCGACGATCGGGGCTGCACCGGTGCCGGTGCCGCCGCCCATGCCGGCGGTGACGAAGCACATGTGGGTGCCGTTGAGGTGATCGATGATCTCATCGATGCACTCTTCGGCGGCCGCGCGGCCGACTTCCGGCTGCGAACCGGCGCCGAGACCTTCGGTGACGGCGACGCCCATCTGGATGATGCGCTCGGCCTTGGTCATGGTGAGTGCCTGGGCATCCGTGTTGGCCACGACGAAATCGACGCCCTGGAGGCCTGCGGTGATCATGTTGTTGACAGCATTGCCGCCGCCGCCACCTACACCAAAGACGGTGATGCGGGGCTTCAGCTCCGTGATATCCGGCTTCTGCAAGTTGATAGTCATAGTCCCGTTCCTTCTGGTTTCTGGCCGCCTTGCCGAGCCGGCCAAATCTTTCAAAGTCCTAGTTTGTCTTCACCCGGCCCCGTCCCTGTCGGAGCCGGCCGTCACTCAAAAGCTCTCTTTCAGCCACTGGCCCATGCGGGCGATGCGGCCGTTGCCGGCGCCGAGCGCCGAGAACATGCCGCCGTGGGAGGCATGGGTCTCGAGGTCGGCGACCTGCGGATAGATCATCAGGCCGACCGCCGTGGAGAAGGCCGGGCCCTTGGCAGCGGCCGGCAGCCCGGAAACTCCGAGCGGACGGCCGATGCGAACATTGCGGGCGAGGATGCGGCGAGCCGCTTCCGGCAGGCCAGTCAGCTGGCTGGCGCCGCCCGTCAGAACGATTCGCTTGCCGACGATCGGGCTGAAGCCCGAGCGCTGGATGCGATCGCGGATGAGTTCCAGCGTCTCTTCGATGCGGGCGCGCACGATGCGCGACACAAGTGCGCGCGGCACATGCGTCGGCTGATCGCGGTCGTCCTCGCCGATCGGCGGCACCGATACGATGTCGCGTTCGTCGGCGCTGTTAGGCAGAGCCGACCCGTGCACGACCTTCAGCCGTTCGGCATCCTCGATGCGGGTCGAAAGACCGCGCGCCAGATCCGTCGTCACGTGATGGCCGCCGAGGCTGACAGCGTCAGCGTGAACCAGCTTGCCTTCGGCAAAGACCGAGATCGTCGTCGTGCCGCCACCCATGTCGATCGCCGCACAGCCGAGCTCAACCTCGTCGTCGACCAGAGCGGCAAGACCGCTGGCATAGGGGGTCGCCACCATGCCCTCGACCGAAAGGTGGGCGCGGTTGACGCAGAGTTCGAGGTTCTTGAGCGCTGCCCGTTCGGCCGTCAGCACATGCATGTCGACGCCGAGAACGTCGCCGAACATGGCGAGCGGATCGCGGATGCCGCGCTCGCCGTCGAGCGAGAAGCCCGTCGGCAGCGAGTGCAGGATGGCGCGATCGGAGCGCAGCGACTGCTGGCCGGCGGCGGAGAGAACCTTGCGCAGATCATTGGCGTCGACTTCCTGGCCGCCGAGATCGATCGTCGCGGTATAGACGTCGCTCTGCAGCCGGCCGGCCGAAACGTTGACAATCAGGCTGTCTATGGTGAGGCCGGCCATGCGCTCGGCCGCATCCACGGCGAGCCGAACGACGCTCTCGACCGCATCGAGGTCGGCGACGACGCCGTTCTTGACGCCGCGGGACTTCTGGTGGCCGATGCCGATGATTTCGACGCTATGCGTACGGTTGGGCAGGATCTGGCTTTCGGCGCGCGGCGCCAGCCGGCCGATCATGCAGACCACCTTGGTCGAACCGATATCCAGCACCGAGACGACATGAGACCGCTTCGAGGAAAGCGGCTTCAGGCGCGGCAGGCCAAAGCTGGAGGAACCGAATAGACTCATATGCGGCCTTCTTTCTTCTTTTCGGTCTCCTGCGCCTTCAGCATCTTGTCCCTCGCCTTCAAGGCAACTTCGCGCCGGGTCACTGCGTCCGGCGTCAACTGAACTGTTGTTCTGTCTTCGAGCCTCAGATCCACGGCAGCGATATCGCGCTCGAGGAGCTGGTGCTGGCTTTCCATGTCGGAGAGCACCTTCATCGCCCGGGCGACGTCGTGCTCCGGCAGCTTGACGACGATGCCGCTGTCGAGGCGCAGGTCCCAGCGGCGGCCGGCCACGCGCACGAAGGCCTTCACGCGCGAGCGGATCTCCGGCCAGCGGGAAAACTCGTCGTAGAAATCGGCAGCCGCCGTTTCGGCGTCACGGCCGACGAAGAGCGGCAGAGCGGCGAACTTGTTGTCGCGCAAGGGCGCGATCACGCTGCCGCTGCGCTCGATCAGCGAAAGATCCGAACCGTGCTGCCAGATGCCGAAGGCCTTGCGCTCGGTGAGGCTGACCTCGATCGTACCGGGATAGATCTTGCGAACGGTGACGCCCTGCACCCAGGGCATTTCCGCAATCAGCTTGCGCGCCTCGGCGATATCGAGCGCCACCAGCGACGTCGTGCCGTCGAGGCCGAGCTGCTGGAGAATGTCGATTTCCGAGGTCTGATCGTTGCCGGAAACCTTGACGTCTTCGATCGCGAAGCCTGCGGCCGTGGTCGAGGCCTGCGCGAAATTCTGCGTATGGCCGCCGAGCGACATGCCGTAAAAGCCGGTGGCGGCGAAAAAGGCGATCGCCGACAGCGTGCCGGTATAGGCGGGAAAGCGGATGCGGCCAGCGCCGAGGCTGACGAAGAAGCGCACAACGCGACGAAGCGGACGCGGCAGTACGCGCGCGCCATCCACATCGACGGCGGCGGCGCCATCGAGGTGACGAACCCTCTTGCCCCTTTTGCCCCTCAACGCAAACACGACGCGTCCTCCACCATCCAACTCAAAAACTCACCGAAGCTGTAGCCGGCATGCGCGGCCATCTCGGGCACCAGGGAGGTCGGTGTCATGCCGGGCTGGGTGTTGATCTCCAGCCAGATCAGCTCGCCCTCGGCGGAGGAACTGTCATCGAAACGAAAGTCGGATCGGCTGACGCCCCGGCAACCGATTGCCTGATGCGCCTTCAGAGCGAGTGTTTGTATTCTTTGGTAAATATTTGGTGAAATCTGTGCCGGAATGACGTGACGCGAACCACCTTTTACGTATTTGGAATCATAATCGTAGAAGGCATGGCCCTGCGGGATGATTTCGGTGACGCCGAGCGCCTTGTCGCCCATGACACCACAAGTCAGTTCGCGGCCGGCGACATAACGCTCGACCATGATTCGGTCGCCGTAACGCCATTCGCTCGATGTCACCACCTGCGGCGGATGCGACTGATCTTCCTTGACGATGACAACACCGAAGCTGGAGCCTTCGGAAACCGGCTTGACCACGTAAGGCGGCTTCATCGGGTGCTTCGGACCAAAGGCATGGCGATCCATGACCTGCGCATCGGCAACTGGAATGCCCGAAGCAGCCGCAACGTGCTTGGCCTGCGCCTTGTCCATGGCGAGCGCCGAGGCCAGTACGCCGGAATGGGTGTAGGGGATCTCAAGATATTCGAGGACGCCCTGGATTGTGCCATCCTCGCCGAACGGTCCATGAAGGGCGTTGAAGGCAACGTCGGGTCGCAGCGCGGCCAGCGTCTCTGCGACATTGCGATCGACGTCGATCCGGGTGACGCGATAGCCGGCAGCCTCCAGGGCATCCGCACAGGCAGCCCCGGACGACAGGCTAACCGGTCGCTCCGAAGAAAATCCACCCATCAGGACAGCCACATGCTTGCCGTTCATTCAAACCCCCAGACAATACGCCACTATCGCAAGGCTTCCTTGCGTCTGGCTGGCTCCCGCCCTCGCGAGTCAGCTGCGCCATTGGGGTCACTAGAACGTCATTAAGGTTAACGAACCGTTTACTTTCGTTAACCCCGGTCAGGAAATGAAACGCCGGTTGCAGGCGCAAGCGCATGTGGAACAAGGCATTTTAGCGAGAGATCAAAGGGTTGCGGAGCAATCTTGAATCTAATGCATAAACAGAAGAAAAAATGAAAAAACCCGCCGCAGCCAGGGCGGCGGGTCTAGGCGTCACGGCATCCGAATTGGATCAGTCGTCATCACCGACGATCTTCCAGACGATGCCGGCGATCGCCGCGCCGACGATCGGCGCCACCCAGAACAGCCACAATTGCGCGACCGCCCAATCGCCGACGAAGAGCGCCTGCCCCGTCGAGCGGGCCGGATTGACCGACGTGTTCGTCACCGGGATCGAGACCAGATGGATCAGGGTCAGCGCCAGGCCGATGGCGATCGGCGCAAAGCCCGCGGGCACTCGGCCATGGGTGGAGCCGAGAATGATGAACAGGAAGAAGGCGGTCAGCACCACCTCGGCAACCAGCGCCGCCGTCAGCGAGTAGCCGCCCGGCGAATGCTCGCCGTAACCGTTGGCAGCGAAGCCACCGAGCTGGAAATCCCCCTTGCCGCTGGCGATCAGATAGATAACCGCCGCCGCGGCGATGGCACCCAGCACCTGGGCGATGACATAGCCGACAAGTTTGTGCGCCGGGAACTTGCCGGCAACCAGCAACCCCACCGAGACGGCCGGATTGAAATGCCCGCCGGAAATGCCGCCGACCGCATAGGCCATGGTCAGCACCGTCAGGCCAAAAGCAAAGGAGACGCCGAGATAACCAATACCGACCTCAGGAAGGGCAGCGGCCAGCACGGCGCTGCCGCAACCGCCGAAAACGAGCCAGAATGTACCGAGAAATTCCGCAGAAAGCCTTTTGAACATGCATTCGCTCCTGAAAAACGAAGCCGATCGCTTCGCCGCCGAGAGTTTGCCACAATTTGATTCTCGTCAATCCGGGTTGTCCCGCCAGGCGAAGCTCCCGCAAAACGTGAAAATCTGCCTACGGCAAAGCAGTTGAGGCGCAAGCGAAAAGGCCCTCCCGCGCCGCGGCCCCAGGGCGGAGCGCCGACAGAATAATGATGCGCATGACGCCGATATCGTTCGCACTTCTTACGATATCAGGGTTTCGTCATGTCGAAACTTGCGTTAAGACGCCCGCACCCGCCTCCCAAGACGGTCTTACATCCATAGGAACAATGATAATGACAGACGCGACAACCTCCCTGTCGCCGAAGGACAATGCGTCAAAGCACGCGGCAGTGAACTCCCCTGCCCGGGTGCTGTTCGCGAGCCTCGTCGGCACGACCATCGAATTCTTCGACTTCTACGTTTACGCCACCGCCGCCGTTCTGGTGTTCCCGCACCTGTTCTTCCCGGGCTCGGACCCGACCTCGGCAATGCTGCAATCCTTCGCGACCTTCTCGATCGCTTTTTTCGCCCGCCCCTTCGGGGCCGTGATCTTCGGCCATTTCGGCGACAAGGTCGGCCGCAAGGCGACGCTGGTGGCGGCGCTGATGACCATGGGCATCTCCACGGTCGTCATCGGCCTTCTGCCGACCTATGCCACGATCGGCGTCGCAGCTCCGCTGCTGCTCGCACTTTGCCGTTTCGGCCAGGGTCTCGGCCTTGGCGGCGAATGGGGCGGCGCAGTGCTGCTTGCCACCGAGAATGCGCCTGAGGGCAAGCGCAGCTGGTACGCCATGTTCCCGCAGCTCGGCGCGCCGATCGGCTTCATCCTGTCGGCCGGCACCTTCCTGATCCTCGGCGAAGTGATGAGCAACGAAGCCTTCCTCGCCTGGGGCTGGCGCGTGCCGTTCATCGCCAGCATCCTGCTCGTCGCCGTCGGCCTTTATGTCCGCCTGAAGATCACCGAAACGCCAGAGTTCCAGAAGGCCGTCGACAAGCACGAGCGCGTGCAGGTGCCGATCGCCGAGATCTTCCGTTTCCACAAGCGCAGCCTGGTGCTCGGCACTTTCGTGGCGCTTGCGACCTTCGTGCTGTTCTACCTGATGACCGTCTTCTCGCTCTCCTGGGGCACGGCGAAGCTCGGCTATTCGCGTGAGCAGTTCCTGGTCGTGCAGATGACCGGCGTCGTCTTCTTTGGCCTGATGATCCCGGTTGCCGGTATCCTCTCGGACCGCTACGGCCGTCGCCTGATCTTGATCATCACCACCATCGGCATCGGCGTCTTCGGCCTGTTCATGGCCCCGCTCCTTGCCGGCGGCCTTGGCGGCGCCTTCCTGTTCTCGATCATCGGCCTCGGCCTCATGGGCCTCACCTACGGCCCGATCGGCGCAGCGCTGGCAGCCCCCTTCCCGACCTCGGTGCGCTACACCGGCGCGTCCATGACCTTCAACCTCGCCGGCATCTTCGGCGCGTCGCTGGCGCCGTACATCGCCACCTGGCTCGCCACCAACTACAGCCTCGATTACGTCGGCTACTACCTGCTCGCCGCCGCCGCCATCACGCTTCTGTGCCTGGTGCTGTCGACGGAAGACGAGGTTTCGGCCTGATCACGACTGGCCCCGCCTAGCGCGGCCGATCACAACGAAGAAGGGCCGCAGCGGCAACGCTGCGGCCCTTTCGTTTGGCGCCCTCTGTTCGCGAAGCCTCCGAAGCCAATCCGATGACGATCGCAGCACGCGGCGGGCCAGCGCCAGCAAAGCGCTGGCTGCTCGACTCACTGCTGCTCCATGAGGTCCGGATCGTCGGCGCAGTCGCCGGTCATGGCGCAGCTAGAGCCGACCTGCCGCGTGGACTTGGGAAGACGCGCAATCAACTCGCAGCGATGCATCGATTCCGCAAAAATATTGTCGACCTCCGTGCCGTCGATCATGACAACGCCGTTTCGGATGGCTGGGTGAGTGCCGTTCGCGATCGTCATCGCGACGATGCGGATGGCAGCATTGGCGTAGTGGCATGGCCCCATTGAGAGTGCGATCTGCTGCCAACCGGGCGTCGCGTTCGCTTGCTCCGGCTGCTCATAGAACTTTGCCAGAATGTCGAGGAAATCGCCGTCTTTCATCCGGATCTGTTCGGCCAGCTTCGCAAGCTCGATCTGGTCGCCTGATTTTACGAGATCGGCAACCCTGGCTTCGAGACGCTGGGCGTCAGCACCGTCACCGAGCGAGGCGACGGCAGCTTGCAGACGCACCTCATCCATAGCCTTGACGGGCGCAAAGAACGCAAGATTGGCCAATAGGGCTGAAACGGCGAGCAACCTCGCATACGACAGTCTTTGCAAGCAACGCACTCGAGCTTTCTCCTCGACCGTGATTGAGTAGGCGACCCGGCATTCTGCAAAGGCGCTGGCAGCCGCTTGTCGCCCGCCGGAAAAACAAGAGGCCGCAGCGCTTCCGCCACGGCCTTTCAGATCACGTCTCGCAACCGAGCCTTACGCGATGCCGCGGCCGAGGAACTCCTTGATCTCGTAGCCCGGCATGAAGTTGCCGATGCGCTTGATCTCCCATTCGAGCCGGACGCCGGAATGTTCGAGCACGCGCTGGCGCACGGTTTCGCCGAGATATTCGAGCTCGTAGCCGGTCGCCTGGCCGGTGTTGATCATGAAGTTGCAGTGCAGCGGCGACATCTGCGCGCTGCCGATCATCATGCCGCGGCAGCCGGCCTCGTCGATCAGCTTCCAGGCCGAGTGGCCCTCCGGGTTCTTGAAGGTCGAGCCACCGGTCTTTTCGCGGATCGGCTGCACCGTTTCGCGATGCTGGCGCACGGCATCCATGTCGGTGCGGATCTTGTTCTTGTCCTCGGCGTAGCCTTCGAACACCGCGTGGGTGAAGATGAGGTCCTTCGCCGCCGCCGAATGGCGGTAGGCATAGCCCATGTCGGCATTCGACAGCACATGCTGGTTGCCCTGACGGTCGACCGCGTGCACCTCGACGACCCGCTCGCGGGTCTCGGCACCATTGGCGCCGGCGTTCATGCGCAGCGCGCCGCCGAGCGAGCCGGGAATGCCGTAGTAGAAGTAGAAGCCGCCAATGCCGTGATCGAGCGCCATGGCCGCGATGTTCTTGTCCGGGCAGATCGCGCCGGCCTTGATGCGGTTTTCGCCGACCAGCTCCAGATCGCCAAAACCCTTGGCCGACAGCCGGATGACGACGCCGGGAATGCCGCCGTCGCGCACCAGCAGATTCGAGCCGACGCCGACAACCATGACCGGCACTTCAGCCGGGACCAGCTTCAGGAAGGTGATGAGATCGTCGGTGTCGTGCGGCTGGAACATCAGCTCGGCAAGACCGCCGGCGCGGAACCAGGTGACACGATCCATCGGCGCATCCGGCGTGATACGGCCGCGCACAGCGCTGACGCCACTTCCGAGCGATTCCAGTAGTTTCTGACCGTTGACCTGTTTCATGCTCAATTTCCTGAAATATCCGCGAGTTCCTTAGGCAGGGCAGCCGCCCAGTAGGTGATGCTGCCAGCCCCCAAGAGAACCACAAAATCGCCGGGCTGTGCAATCTTGCTGACAACCGGCGCGATTGCCTCCGGACCGGAGACGTAACGGGCGTCGCGATGGCCACCCGCCTTGATGCGATCGACCAGTTCCTCGGCCGTTGCGCCCGGAATGAGGTCTTCGCCGGCCGCATAGACAGGCGCGATCAGGATCGTGTCGGCATCGTTGAAGCAGGCCGAGAAATCTTCAAACAGGCTCGAAAGGCGCGAGTAGCGGTGCGGCTGGTGCACGGCGATGATTCGGCCCTGGCAGGCCTCGCGTGCGGCGCGCAGCACCGCCTTGATCTCGACCGGATGGTGGCCGTAGTCGTCATAGACGCGCACGCCGTTCGTCTCGCCGGTCAGCGTGAAACGGCGCTTGACGCCGCTGAAGGAGGCAAGCCCCTTGGCGATCGCTTCCGGGCTGACGCCGAGGCGCTGCGCAACGGCGATCGCCGCGGTCGCATTGGACACGTTGTGGCGGCCGGGCATCGGCAGGCGCAGGTCCTTCATCGGGATCACCTGGCCGGTGCGCCGGCGGCGGATCTCGATGTCGAAGACGGAGGTGGCGCCGTCCATGCGGATGTTGTGGAAGCGCACGTCGGCCTGCGGGTTCTCGCCGTAGGTCACGACCTTGCGGTCCTCGATCTTGCCGACCATGGTCTGCACTTCCGGATGGTCGAGGCAGAGCACGCCGAAACCGTAGAAGGGCACGTTCTCGACGAACTGGCGGAACGCGGCGCGTACGGCATCGAAATTGCCGTAGTGGTCGAGATGTTCCGGGTCGATATTGGTGACGATGGCAACGTCAGCCGGCAGCTTCAGGAAGGTGCCGTCGGATTCGTCGGCCTCAACCACCATCCACTCGCCCTCGCCCATTCGGGCGTTGGTGCCATAGGCATTGATGATGCCGCCGTTGATGACGGTCGGGTCGAGCCCGCCGGCCTCAAGCAGCGCTGCGACCATCGAGGTCGTGGTCGTCTTGCCATGAGTGCCGCCGATCGCGATCGCATTGCGGAAGCGCATGAGCTCGGCCAGCATCTCGGCGCGGCGCACGACGGGAAGGAACTTCTCGCGCGCGGCGATCAGTTCCGGATTGTCCTTCTTGATCGCGGTCGAAACGACGATCACCTCGGCTTCGCCGAGGTTTTCCGCCTTGTGGCCGACGAAGACCTCGATGCCCTTGGCGCGCAGGCGCTGCACATTGGCACTGTCGGACTGGTCGGAACCCTGGACCTTGTGTCCGAGATTGTGCAGCACCTCGGCGATGCCGCTCATGCCGATGCCGCCGATACCGATGAAATGGACCAGCCCGATGGTTTTCGGCATTTTCATGAGCGTGTTTCCCTGAATTTCTCGACTGTCAAACCGCTGGCAATAGCCTCTACGAGGGATGCAAGCAAGCTTGCTGCGTCCGGCTTGCCGGTTTCCCGGGCATTTGCCGCCATCTCCGCGAGCGATTGCGGCTTGCCGATCGCATCATTGAGGATGCCGGCGAGACGGTCGGCGGTGAGTTCGGCCTGCGCGATCACGCGTGCGCCACCCTTGGCGGCAAGGGCGGCCGCATTGGCCGCCTGGTCGTGATCGAGCGCATAGGGATAGGGCACGAGGATCGCCGGCCGGCCGATGACCGCAAGCTCCGATACCGTCGAGGCGCCGGAGCGGCAAATGACGAGCTGAGCGCCGGCGATGCGCTCGGCCATATCGGTGAAGAACGGCGAGACCTCGGCGGGCACACCGAGCTTCTCATAGGTGGCGATCACGCCGTCCCTGTCTTCCGGCCGGGCCTGCTGCGTGACCTTGAATCGCTGGCGAACCTCGTCGTCGAGACGGCAGATCGCCTGCGGTACTGCCTTGGAAAAATACTGTGCGCCCTGGCTGCCGCCGAAGACGACGAGATGGAATGGCGCGTCGCCGACAGCCGACGCATAGGGCGTGTTGGCGGCGGCTAGCACCGCCGGGCGAACAGGGTTGCCCGTCGTCACGGTTTTCGCGGCAAAGGCGCCCGTGCCCTCCGGAAGGAAGCCACCGGCGATCGCCTTGACGCGCGAGGCCAGCGCCTTGTTGGCGCGTCCCATGACCGCGTTCTGCTCGTGGATGATCGACGGCACACCCATGCCGGTTGCCGCCAAGAGCGGCGGCACGGTCGGGTAGCCACCGAAGCCGACGACGGCCTTGGGCTTCAGCCGGGCAATCAGCTTTCGCGCCGCGCGCATGCCGCTCCACAGCGTCCAGAGCGATTTGACGACGCTGACCGGGTTCTTCGAGCCGATTGTCGCCGAAGGCACGACATGAACCTCGTCGGCCGGGAACTTGCCGGCATAACGTTCGGCGCGGCTATCGGTGACCAGATGCACCGAATAGCCCATGGCCTTCAGTTCGTGGGCCAGCGCTTCTGCCGGAAAGAGATGGCCGCCGGTACCGCCGGCGGCAAGCAGGATGATGCCTTTAGTCATATTTTACTCCGCCGGCACGCCAATGCCGGACCGAAACAGGCTGCGCTCCACGGCGCGCTTCTCCGGGCGGTGACGGGTCAAGGCCAGGATGAAGCCGGCAGTGACGCAGATCGCCACCATGGACGAGCCACCATAGGAGATCAGCGGCAGGGTCATGCCCTTGGCCGGAAGCAGTTCGAGGTTCACGCCGATGTTGATCATCGACTGGATGCCGATCTGAAGCACCAGGCCGGCAACGGCGAACCGGTTGAAGTCGTTGCGTTCGCGGAAGGCATGGTTGAGGCCGCGCATCACCAGGAAGGCGAAGATCAGCACGATGACCATGCAGAAGACGATGCCGAATTCCTCGGCGGCAACGGAAAAGACGAAGTCGGTATGGCTGTCCGGGATGATGCGCTTGACGATGCCTTCGCCCGGGCCCCGGCCGAACCAGTCGCCGCGGATGATCGCCTCGCGGGCGGTATCCATCTGGAAGGTGTCGCCTTCGCCCGTCAGGAACTTGTCGATACGCGCGGCCACGTGCGGCAGCAACGTATAGGCGACGAAGAAGCCGCCGAGGGCCGCACCGCCGAGCAGGATGATCCAGAGCCAGGGCATGCCGGCCATGAAGAACATGCCGCCCCAGACGGCGGTGGTCAGGATCGTCTGGCCGAGGTCGGGCTGGGCGACAAGCAGGGCCGCGACGATGCCGAAGAGCAGGATGGCAAAGAGATTACCGGGGATTTCCGGCTGGCGCGCATGTTCGGAAAACAGCCAGGCACAGACGACGACGAAGGCCGGTTTCATGAACTCCGACGGCTGGATCGAAATCCCACCGAGCGAAATCCAGCGCATCGAGCCCTTCACCTCTTCGCCGATGAAGAGCACCAGCACCATCATGCCGAGCGAACCGGCAAGAAGCAGAATCGCCGCGCGCCGGACCTGGCGCGGCGAGAGAAAGGAAATCCCCACCATCACCACCAGCGACGGCAGAAGGAAGAGTGCGTGGCGCCGGACGAAGTGGAAGCTGTCGAGGCCGATGCGCTCGGCGACGGCAGGGCTTGCGGCGAAGGACAGCATGAAGCCGACGCCCATCAACAGGATGAAGGTCGCCAGAAAGAACCTGTCGATCGTCCAGAACCAGTCGGCCACGGGGCCACGTTCGGCTCGGCTTACCATCTTGTCAGTCCCCTTCTCCGGCGCCCATCGCGCCCACGTCCGAAATCCCGCACCACCTTCCGCATCGACCGGCACGCATGCGCGCCGGCCGAGGGATCAAATCAGCATCGTCACGCCTTCGATCGCGCGCACATGTCCGACGAAGGCATCACCGCGTACCTCGAAGTTCTTATACTGGTCGAAGCTTGCGCAAGCCGGTGAGAGCATCACCGCCGAGCCGCCCGTCTCGTCCCTGCCGGCATCGGCCGCGGCATGCGCTACCGCCTGCTCCAGCGTGCCTGAGATCTCATAGGGTACGGCTTCGCCGAGCGTCGCGGCGAAAGCCGGTGCGGCCTCGCCGATCAGATAGGCCTTGGCGATCTTCGGGAAGAAGGGTGCAAGCGTCGTGATGCCCCCTTCCTTCGGCAGACCGCCGGCGATCCAGTAGATGCGGTCATAGCTCGAAAGCGCCGGCGCCGCCGCATCCGCATTGGTCGCCTTGCTGTCGTTGACGAAGACCACCGTACCCTTGCGGCCGACCGGCTGCATGCGGTGCTTGAGACCGGGGAAGCTCTTCAGGCCTGCGTGGATTTCCGCCGCGCTGACGCCGACCGCAAGGCAGGCCGCGATGGCCGCGGCTGCGTTCTGGGCGTTGTGACCGCCGCGCAGCGTCTGGATGCCGTCGAGATCGACGAACAGGCCGGAAGTGCCACCTTCAGCCTTCAGGATGCGCGAGCCCTCGGCATAGAGGCCGCTTGCCAGCACATGGCGACGGGAGATCCGCACGGTCCTGGTGCCGGCGCGCTCGACCCGATCGGCGATCAGCGCCGAGAAACTGTCGTCGACACCGACGATTGCCGTGCCGCTACCGGCGACCAGCCGTTCCTTGATGTCGGCGTAATGCTGCATCGTGCCGTGGCGATCGAGATGATCGGGTGTCAGGTTGAGCAGAATGCCTGCCGTCGGGTTCAGCGTCGGCGCCAGATCGATCTGGTAGGACGAGCACTCGACCACGTAGAAGCGCCCGGCCTTCGGAGGATCAAGCGTCAGCACCGCGGTGCCGATATTGCCGCCGAGCTGCGTGTCTCGGCCGCTTTTTTTGAGGATATGTGCGATCAGCGCCGTCGTCGTCGATTTGCCGTTGGTGCCGGTTATCGCGATGAAGGGGCAATCGGGCGCATGCGCCCGGCGTTCGCGCACGAAAAGTTCGACGTCGCCGATGATCTCGACGCCGGAAGCATGGGCAAGATCCACAGTCCAGTGCGGCTTGGGATGCGTAAGCGGCACGCCGGGCGAAAGCACGAAGGCGGCAAAGGCCGCCCAGTCGACGGTGCGCAGGTCCGCCGTCGGCACGCCTGCGGCCGAAGCCTTGGCGACGCTATCCGGGTTGTCGTCCCATGCGGTAACCTCGGCACCACCGGCGACGAGCGCCTGCGCGGTCGCAAAGCCCGAACCTCCGAGACCGAAGAGAGCGACTTTCCTGCCCTTGAAGGAAGTGACCGGGATCATCGTCCGCTCACCGCAGCTTGAGGGTGGAGAGGCCAACCATCGCCAGGATGACGGCGATGATCCAGAATCGGATCACGACCTGGCTCTCGGTCCAGCCCTTCTTTTCGAAGTGGTGGTGGATCGGCGCCATCAGGAAGACGCGGCGGCCGGTGCGCTTGAACCAGAAGACCTGGATGATGACCGACAGCGTCTCCATGACGAAGAGGCCGCCGATGATGATCATGACGATCTCGTGCTTGACGGCAACGGCTACGGTGCCAATCAGGCCGCCAAGCGCCAGCGACCCGGTGTCGCCCATGAAGATGGCGGCCGGCGGCGCATTGAACCAGAGGAAGCCGAGGCCGGCGCCGATGACAGCGCCGAGGATGACGGCAAGCTCGCCCGTGCCGGGCACGAAATGGATCTGCAGATAGTTGGCGAAGACGGCGTTACCAGCGAGATAGGCAATCAGGCCGAAGGCGGCAGCGGCGATCATCACAGGCACGATCGCAAGACCGTCGAGACCGTCGGTCAGGTTCACGGCATTGCCGGCGCCAACGATGACGAAGCCACCGAACAGCACGAAGAAGTAGCCGAGATTGACGATCAGGTCCTTGAAGAAGGGGAAAGTGACGGAGGAGCCGAAAGTGGAGCCGGACGGACCGCCCGAAAGCGAGGCCTGCATCATGAAGAACACAGCGATCGCCGCGATCACGAACTCGATGCCGAGGCGTGCCTTTCCGGAAAAACCCTTGTCCGACTGCTTCGTAACCTTGAGGTAATCATCGTAGAAGCCAATGGCGCCGAAGCCGAGGGTGACGAGCAGCGTCGAGACCACGTAGACGCTCGACAGATCGGCCCACAGCAGCGACGAGACGACGATGCCGGCCAGGATCATCAGGCCGCCCATGGTCGGCGTGCCGGCCTTCTTGAAATGCGTCTGCGGCCCGTCGGCGCGGATCGGCTGGCCCTTGCCCTGGCGGATGCGCAGCGAGGCGATCATCGCGGGCCCGAAGAGGAAGACGATCATGGCCGACGTGAAGAGCGCCGCGCCGGTGCGGAACGTGATGTAGCGAAAAAGATTGAAAAACTGAAAGTGGTCCGCCAGTTCCACAAGCCAAATGAGCATAAGGGACCTTTCCCCAAAGGTTTCCTGCACAATGATGCAGCAGTTTAAAGTGTTACAGCGAAGCTTTCCCGCCCCGGGAGACGCGGCGCCGTAGTATTTCGAATACACGTCCAACAGAATCATCTGAAAAACGATACGCGCTTGCATGCGAAAGTGTTAGGGCGCGCCGCCTAACCTCAAACTGTATCCACCGCGCCATCATGGGCGGTTCCGCCGGCTTTTATTACGCCGGCTATCCCTCGGCTTCGGTTCCCTCGGCCCCGTATTCCTCGGCTTGCGTCTCCGGATAGCTCTCGATCAGCGCCTGCACGATCTTGGCGCAGCCGGTCCCCTTGGACGACTTGACCATGACAACGTCGCCCGGCGCGACAGCGGCCAGCGCATAGGCTTTGAGGTCCTCAACACTCTCGCGATAGATCACCGAAACTTCGGGCGGAAGCGCGTCGCGCAGGTGCGCCATCAGCGGTCCGGCGAGCCAGACATCGGTAATACCGGCTTCGATGAGCGGACGGGCAAGGGCCGCATGCACCTCGGCCGCGTGCTCGCCCATTTCGAGCATGTCGCCGAGCACGGCGACACGACGGCCGCCGACCGGCGGCTCGCTGTCGCGCAGCAGCGAAATTGCCGCCCGCATCGAGCTCGGATTGGCGTTGTAACTCTCGTCGATCAGCTTCAGCGTACCGCCGCCGATCGAAAGCGTGTGGCGCCGGCCCCTGCCCGTTTCGGCCTGCATAGTTGCGAGCGCCGAAGCCGCATAGTCGAGATCGCCGCCAGCAAGCTTCACCGCTGCCAGAACCGCAACGGCATTCTCGGCGATGTGACGCCCGGGGGCACCGATCGCGACTTCCAACGTGCGACCGCCGATGCCGGCCCAGAGAATGGAACCCTCCGCACCGCCGCTGAATTCAACCAGCCGGAATTCGGCCTTCGGGTTGGCGCCGAAGGAATGGATGTGGCTGACGCCGGCCGCTGCCGCGGCGTCTTCAAGCAGCTTGTACTGCGGGCTGTCGTGAATGATCAGCGCGTGGCCGCCATTGACGACGCCTTCGAAGATCTCGGCCTTGGCTTCGGCGATCTGGTCGAGGCTCTCGAAATTGCCAAGATGGGCGGCAGCGATGCTGGTGACGATGGCCACATGCGGGCGCACCATGGCGGTCAGCGGCCGGATCTCGCCCGGATGGTTCATGCCGATTTCGAAGACGCCGAAATCGGTTGCCTCGGGCATGCGCGCAAGCGTCAGCGGCACGCCCCAGTGATTGTTGAAGGAGGCGACCGACGCATGCACGCGGCCCTGCGGCTGAAGCACGTGGCGCAGCATCTCCTTGGTGGTCGTCTTGCCGACCGAACCGGTGACGGCGATGATCTTGGCGGCACTGCGGTCGCGCGCCGCACAGCCGAGCCGGATCATCGCTTCGAGCACGTCGTCGACGACGATCATCGGCGCATTCAGCCGTCCGAGCGCCGGCAGCTTGCCTTCGCTGACGACCAGCACCGCGGCGCCATTGGCGAGCGCGATCCCCGCATAGTCGTGGCCATCCACGCGATCACCCTTGATCGCGAAGAAGGCTTCGCCCTTGCCGATCGAGCGGCTGTCGATGGAGATCCCCGAGATGCCTTCAGGCAGATTGCCGACCGGCCGGCCATTCATGGCGGCCAGGAGATCGCTGCTTGTCCAGAGCCAGTTCAAATCACAAGCCTCCCAATGCCTTGCGGACCTCCGCGTGATCCGAGAAGGGCAGCGTGACGGAGCCGATCGTCTGCCCCTCCTCGTGCCCCTTGCCGGCGACGATCAGCGTGTCGCCGGTTTTCAGCATGCCGACCGCCGTGCGGATCGCCGTGGCGCGGTCGCCGATTTCGATGGCGCCCCTGGCCGCCGCCATGATTTCGGCGCGGATCACATCGGGCACTTCCGAGCGCGGATTGTCGTCGGTCACGATCGTCACGTCGGCAAGCCGGGTGGCGATCTCGCCCATGATCGGGCGCTTACCCTTGTCGCGGTCGCCGCCGCAGCCGAACACCACGACGACGCGGCCGGTCGTGAACGGCCGCACCGAGGCGAGCACGTTTTCCAGCGCATCCGGCTTGTGGGCGTAATCGACATAGGCGAGCGCGCCGTCCCTGGTCTGGCCGACCAGTTCAAGACGACCGGAGGCCCCCTGCAGCTTTTCAAGCGCGGAGAAGGCAGCCTTGGCGCTGATGCCGGTGGACATGGCAAGGCCGGCCGCCACGAGCGCATTGGCCACCTGGAAGTCGCCGGCAAGCGGAATGTGGATTTCGAAGATGTCGTCGCCGACATGCACTTCGGCCGACTGCTTGTGGCGGAAGTGCTCGACCCGCTTCAGCGAAATGTAATCGCCCTTGCGGCCGACCGTTCGCACGTCGAGCTTGGCCTTGCGGGCAGCGGCGATCGCCTGGTCCGACCATTGGTCGTCGGCAAAAATCACCGCGGGCGCGCCCTTCGGTAACAGCGCCTCGAACAGCCGCATCTTGGAGGCCATGTAGTGCTCCACCGTCGGGTGGTAGTCCATGTGATCGCGGCCGAGATTGGTGAAGGCGGCAGCCGACAGGCGCACGCCGTCGAGCCGGCTCTGGTCGAGGCCGTGGCTGGAGGCCTCCATCGCCGCATGGGTGACGCCGGCATCGGCAAGTTCGGCGAGCAGCTTGTGCAGCGACACCGGATCGGGCGTCGTCAGCGAGCCGTAATCGTTACGCCCGGGTGCGACGACGCCGGTCGTGCCGATCATCGCGGCTGCAAGACCGGAATGCGCCCAGACCTGGCGGGTGAAGGAGGCGACCGAGGTCTTGCCAGCGGTGCCGGTGACGGCGACCATGGTTTCCGGCTGGCGGCCATAGAAGGCAGCGGCAGCGCGGGCGAGAAAGGCGCGAGGTTCGGAAAGCTTCAGGACCGGCGCTGCCGAAGTGTCGACGTCTGAGCCAGCTTCGGTGACGACGGCGACCGCGCCGCGCTTCAGGGCATCGGCGACATAGGCGCTGCCATTGGCCTTGCTGCCGGAAACGGCGACGAAGAGATCCCCTGGCTGAACCTGCCGGCTATCGGCCGTCAGTCCGGCAACGTCGATATCGGCGGCAGCGCCGCTCAGTTGCGCCGAAAGTTCCGGGAAGCTCGATCCCGCCAGGTCTTTGATCTTCATGAACGCACGTCTCGCATCGATTTCGATCCGCAAGAATCGCGAATCGTCCGCTTTCTCATTTCATGTCTAATAAGACACAAGCAAGGCAGAACCGTCTTCTCCAAACTTTGGTTCGACACCGAGCAGCGGCGCAGAGCGGCTGATGATGTCGCGAACCATGGGAGCCGCGTTCGAGCCTGCGGTGCGCCCGCCACCCTCGCCGGTCTTCGGCGCGTCGATGAAGGTCAGCACGATGTATTTCGGGTTGTCGATCGGGAAGGCCGCGAGGAAGGCGTTGAAGTTCTGGTCGCTGGCATAGCGGCCGTTGACCACCTTGTCGGCCGTGCCGGTCTTGCCGCCGACGTTGAAGCCCGGCACCAGTGCGCGCTTGCCGGAGCCTGCAATGCCGTTCCAGCGAAGCAGGAAGCGCATGTCGTCGCTGGTGCTCTTCTTGACCACCGGTGTGGAGACGGCGTCGGCCTGCTCCTCGGTGCGCGGCAGGAAGGTCGGTTCGATCAGCTTGCCGCCGTTGACGAGTGCAGCACCCGCGACTGCCGTCTGCAGCGGCGTCGTCGAGACGCCGTGACCGAAGGAGATGGTGACCGAGTTGATCTTCTTCCATTCGCGCGGCTGCGTCGGGGATTTCACTTCCGGCAGTTCGGTCGGCAGCTTCGAAAGCAGGCCGAGGCGCGTCAGGAATTCCTTGTGGCCGGGAATGCCGACGAGATCGGCAATCTTCGCGGTGCCGATGTTCGACGAATACTGGAAGATTTCCGGGACAGTCAGCACGCGGCGCTTGCCGTGGAAGTCCTTGATGGTGAAGCCACCGATACGGATCGGCGCCGAGGCGTCAAAGCTGTCGTTGAGCGTCACCTTGCCGGAATCGAGGCCCATGGCGATCGTGAAGGTCTTGAAGGTGGAGCCCATTTCGAACGTGCCGTTCGACATGCGGTTCATCCAGCCCTCTTCCGCCCCTTCGGCCGGTTTGTTCGGGTCGTAGTCGGGAACGGACGCCATTGCCAGCACTTCGCCGGTATGCACGTCGAGCACGACGGCGCCGGCAGCGAGCGCCTGGTAGTTCTTCATGCCCGCGTCGATGACGTCGCGCACGATGTTCTGCACGCGCACGTCGATCGAAAGCTTCACCGGCTCGAGCTTGGCGTCGCTGGTCATGCCGATCGCGGCAAGGTCGGCCAGCCCCTGGCTGTCGATGTAGCGCTCCATGCCGGCAACGCCGCGGTTGTCGATGTTGACGTGGCCGAGGATATGCGCGGCGGTGTGGCCGCCGGGATAGAAGCGGCGCTTTTCCGGGCGGAAACCGACGCCGGGAATGCCGAGCGCCAGGATCTCCGACTGCTGCTTCGGGGTCAGCTGCCGGCGCAGCCACTGGAAGCGCGATTTCGACTTGAGCTTGTTGTAGATTTCGCGGGCGTTGATGTCGGGCAGCACCGTCGACAGCCGCTCGACCGCTTCGTCGGCATCGACGATCTTGTGTGGTTCGGCATAGAGCGAGACGGTGCGGATGTCGGTCGCGAGGATCTCGCCGTTGCGGTCGAGAATGTCGGGGCGCGACGCCATCAGGTTGTCGGCCCGGCCGATGCTGGAAACGGTTTCGGGTGCCGCCATGCCGTATTGCACCAGGCGGCCGCCGATGACGGCATAGACGATGCCGAAGCTGGCGATCACGATGGCGACGCGGTTCTTCGCCTGGTTCGTGGTCTTCTTGCGCGTCCCCTGGAAGGTGACGTTGACGCCGCTTTCAGCCGGTCGGTTGTTGCCGCCCGCCGAGAAGTGCGCCTTGCTTTTCAACACCATGATGCGGGAGAGAAACGACATCAGCGCGCCACCGAGCCAGTTGCGATCTTATCGGTCTTTTCGATGATGGCGGCGATGCCATCCTTGGCCGACTTGTCCTCGGGCACGGGCAGATCGGCCTTCAGCATCGGCAGTTCCTGCGGCTGGGCGAGCTGTGTCGAGGGGGTCGGCACGAGTTGCAGGTCGGCTCCGAAGGCACCGACAAGACGCTCCAGGCGGTTCGGTTGGGTCAGAAGCGCCCAGTCGGCCCGCAGCAGGTCGATCGTGTCTTCCTCGAGCTTGATCGCCACGTCGAGCTTGCGGACTTCCTCAAGCTTGTTTTCGGCGCGGTGCTTGATCGTATAGGTCACCGTGGCCGCGGCCGTCATGACGACGATCAGAACGATATCGAACGTTCGAAGCATGTCTTGTCAGCCCCCCAGCCGTGCAAGGCTTGCCAGTTCCGGCAGATTGAAAATGGACAGATCGTTTCCCGGCGACGCAGCTTGCGTGCGGATACCGGCGCGAAGTTTGGCAGAGCGGGCGCGCGGATTGAGGGACGCTTCTTCCTCGCTGGCTGCCACCATAGGCTTGCCAACTGGCGTGAAGGTTGCGGCACGCGCGGACACCATCGGCAGGTGACGCGAGCCGCTGGCCTTGCCGGAGCGGTCCTGGAAGAAGGCCTTGACGATGCGGTCTTCGAGCGAATGGAAGGTGACGACGACAAGACGGCCGCCGGGCTTCAGCGCTCGCTCGGCCGCAAACAGCGCCTCTGCCAGTTCGCCGAGCTCGTCGTTGACGAAGATGCGCAGCGCCTGGAAGACGCGGGTGGCGGGATGGATCTTGTCCTTGGCCTTGCGCGGCGTCACCACCTCGATCAGACCGGCAAGATCGCGGGTCGTTTCGAAGGGCTGCTCGGCCCGGCGCTTCTCGATCGCACGCGCGATGCGGCCGGCCTGCTTCTCTTCACCGAGAAAGCCGAAGATGCGGATGAGATCAGAGACCTTGGCGCGATTGACGACATCGGCCGCCGAAACGCCCGAAGCCGACATGCGCATGTCGAGCGGCCCCTTCTTCTGGAAGGAGAAGCCTCGCTCGGCCTCGTCGATCTGCATGGAGGAAACGCCGATATCGAGCACGACGCCATCGAGCCCGCCTTCGGGCGCATGGGCAGCAAGATCGGAGAACTGTGCATGAACGAGCTTCAGCCGACCGCCCCACTCGGCGACCTGCGCCTGCCCTGCGGCAATCGCCGTCGGGTCGCGATCGAGCGCGATCACGTCGGCACCGGCCTTGAGGATTGCGGAGCTGTAGCCACCGGCACCGAAGGTGCCATCGAGGATGACCTTGCCGGGCGCAGGCTCGAGAGCAGCAAGCACCTCGGGCAAGAGAACGGGAATGTGACGAACCGGTCCGCCTTCGGCTTCAGAAACACCTCCGCCTTGATCCGTCACCATTCCCTCTCTCCATTCTATTCTGGACGCAACCCCCGTGACTTGCGCCCTTCCCGGGCCGCCGCCTGCGCCTTTTGAAAGGCCTGCGGCTCCCAGAGCTGAAAATAATCGCCCCGCCCGACGAACATCACGTCGGTCGAGATGCCGGTGAAGTCGCGGATAAAATCCGTCATCATCAACCGGCCTTCCGGATCGAGCTTCACAAAGACGCCACCCCCGTGAACCAGCAGCGACATCTCGTTGGCTTCCGGAGAAAATGGATCCTCGGCCGCCATCTGCCTCTCGAACCGATCCAGGAGCTCCGGCCCGCCGACGCTGATCGCCGGAAAGACGAAATCCTGAAAACAGTATAGCTCCCGAACGCCCCCATCCGACAGCACGGAGCGAAACGCCGAGGGAACAGAGACCCGCCCCTTCGCATCGATCCGATTGGCGGCATGTGACAAGAAGCGGTTCATAACGCGAAACGGCCGCCCAAGACTGACGGGCCACGATCATCGACCCGCGAGAACACGTCACTCCGCACGCAAGACCGCCCCGCCGAACAGTGGAATGCCCGACCACCCTCCGAAGCCGGAAGGCATTGGAATCTTGCGATATTGGGCCGCGAAGCAGCCCCTGCGCAGTGCCATTATGGGATATCATGGGACCATATGGGCGTCAATGGGAATGGATCACAAACAGCCGTCGGGCTGATCAAATATTGATAGGTTGTTAAGTTTAACGAAGGGTTACGAAGAGACCCCCACCGTGCGGGAATGCGACGGTCGAACGGCTTCAAATCGTTGAAAAATCAGAATGTGAGAAAAAGCGCAGACACACCGTTGTGCAGAGGCCCTTGCGCGTCATCGCAAGAGAAGAATGCACGGCGGCAACGACAAAACCGCCTAAACCTGCACCGCTGCCGGCCGCAAAAATGGCATGCGGATCAGCCCGATTTGCAAGGCGCGATCCGCACGCGCTGAACCGTTCGGCCCGCATTGAGAGAGAGAGAGAGAGAGAGAGAGAGAGAGAGAGAGAGAGAGAGAGAGAGAGAGAGAGAGAGAGAGAGAGAGAGAAAATCGCCAGTTGGCCTGTAAGCCGGGTTCTGTATGGCCCCGCCACCCGAAGGCAACGGAACGTGGCAGCCATTCATCTGGGACTACGTTTGCACGCAGCCTCTTGCAACCCACCCGGATGACTGGCCCGGAAACAGGCTGGGCGCTTGCGCGTCCGCGTCATCCCTATTCGGTCTTGCTCCCGGTGGGGTTTGCCGTGCCGTCCATGTCGCCATGTCCGCGGTGGGCTCTTACCCCACCCTTTCACCCTTACTCCGCAAGCGGAGCGGTTTGCTTTCTGTGGCACTTTCCCTGAGGTCACCCTCGCCGGACGTTATCCGGCACCGTGCTTCCGTGGAGCCCGGACTTTCCTCCCCCCGCGGCCTTTCGGCACTTGCGGAGAGCGGCTGCCCGGCCAACTGGCAGGCGCTCCTTAACGCAAGCCCCCGCCCGGCGCCAGAAAAAACGGCAGTGTTTTTCAAGCTGCCAACAGGGCAGATCGGCCGAGACCGGGTGGATGCCGCCGCACCTAGCGAAAGGCGACCGCGAAGTCGGCGTCGTATTCGGGCTCATCGAGCCGGCCATTTTGCACAAGGACAGCGCCGAGCCTGCCGATCTCGTCGGAGCTTTTTGCCGCCTGGCCGTTGCCGCCGGTGACGACGGCAATGCGGTCGCCCTTGGCAAAGCCGATATAGGGCAGCCCGTCGCGGGTAAACGAGGTGACACAGGGTGAAAAGCGGATGGAGACCGGCCGGAAGTCAGGCATCACCTCGGCCAGCAGCCGACGCAGATGCTCGGCCGCTGCCGCACCGCCCGGCCCGCGGAACCAGTGCCGTATCGCCGGCTCGTCACCCAGGATCCTGTCGGTCGGATCGCCGCCGATCTTGATATAGGTCCTGCCGTCGGCATAGCCGACCGGCGGCAGCAGGTAGTAGCTCTTCTCCTGCTCGGGTGCTGCACCGATCAGCGAGGGCATGCCCTCGAAGTCAGGCAGCTCGCTCGCCGCCACCTCCGCGAACAGCACCGTGCGAGCCTTGACCGTCAAGTCGATCGGCCGCGGCAGCAGTTTGTCGGACAGGGAAAATCCGCCGGCCGCAACGATGACCCGGCCCGCTTCCAGGCGCATGCCCGAGACCGTCGTGACGACAACGCGATCGTCCGCTTCGGAGACGGCGCCGACCTCGTCGCGCACGATCCGTGCGCCGGCCTTCTCGGCACAAATGACCTGCGCCGCAACGAGCGCGCGTGGATTGATGTAGCCGGCGCCAAGGCGCTCATAAACGCCGGCCGTGCCCTCGGGAAAACGGAACCAGGGAAAGCGCCGCGACAGCGCCTCGCTGTCATAGAGCGGCGCTTCGACGCCGAGCGCATCCCGCGCCTTTTCCACCTGCTCGATATAGTCGTAGCTCGAGCCCGGCGCTGGCCCCGCCATCAAGCAGCCGACCTCGTGATAAAACCGGATGCCGCTTTCGCGTTCGATCTCGTCGTAGCGCTCGATCGAGCGATGGGCGAGACGCGCCCAGACGGGGTCGTCGTCGATCGTGCGGGTGATGCGGGCATTGTCGTAGTGGCTGGAAAAGACGCCGGAATGACTGGCCCAATCGGTCGGCTCGTCAGGACCGACGAGCGCGACGCCAGCACCCGAGAGCGCCAGGTGCCGGGCAGCCGCAGCGCCCATCATGCCCTTGCCGACGACAATGAAATCAAAGCTTTCCGACATGCTCATCCCCGCTCCGCTGACACGGAAGGAGGTAGCATATCGGTGCTGATAGGGCACCACCACTCAAGGATTTAATTGGTGCGCCGGAACGCGAGACCTGTCCGGCTGGAGCATCCGCCATTGCCGCATGGCCGGCGGACGATGCTCTCTCGTCGCGTGGGCAAATGGATCACCCACGCCTGTCAGGGACTAGAGCATTCCGCCCTCAGGTGGAAACACCGAGGCGGCCAGATGCTCTAGAATAGGGATGTCAAAGCGCCCCTCGTGCGTTCGCTGGAACCCACGGCGTTCTAGTCGATGATGTCCTGGACCTTGCCGCAATAGCGCTTGGAAACCGGGTTCATGCGCTTGGCGCCATGGCCGGCATTGTACTTGAGGATCGTGCCGCAGGTGGTGCCGCCCGAAAGTTCATGCGCCATGGCGAGATACTTCATGCCGAACTTGATGTTGGTTTCCGGGTCGTAGAGACCCTTGGAGGAGCCCGAATAGCCCATCATGCGCGCCGTGGCGGGCTTGATCTGCATCAGGCCGATCTCGCCGGCGCTGCCGCGTGCCTTCGGATTGAAGTTGCTTTCGACCTTGACGACCGCATGCGCCAGATCGACGGGAACGCCGTACTGCTTCGCATAGCTCTTGATCAGGGCCGTATACTGAACGTTCTTCGGAAGGTCCGGTTTCGGGAAGCCTGTGGTCCGGGTGACGGTCGGGATGGAAGAGGTCTTGATGGTCTTGTCGACATTCCCCGCATACGACGTACCCATCCCGGCGAAGAACATGCCAAGGCATGCCGCCACCGCAGCAACAGACGATATTCTCATGTAGTTTGAATTCTCCGGTCTGGGGATTGGACCGAAGCGCACCCCGCTTCGAGCCTCACGTCCCGATCGTTTCATTCACAGGACGTGAGCGTTGCGCCCCGAAGTTCCTGCAGTTTCAATGAGCGGGAAATGAACGGCGCATCATGGTAAACATGTGGCAAAGCTAAAAAAACATGCCACGAACATCCGGAAAACAGGCTTCGGGACGAAAAATTCTTCCGCGTCAGGCGATAAATTGCGGCAGCCCGGAAAGCAGGCGATGGAGCGTATCGAGGGTTGAGATGTCGGCGATGCCGTCTACCCTCTGTTGCCGGAAATGCCTTTGGAACGCGGCGACGGCGCCCTCGGTTTTTTCGCAGAAATCACCAGTCACTTCAATGCCGTAGCCATAGAGCGACAGCATCGACTGGATGGCCTCTACCGGCTGACCGCGGTCGCCGCGCTGAAAGAAGCGCCCGCCGCCGATCGGAGCCGGCTCAACCCAGTGCCCGACCCCTTCACGGTGAAGAACATGCCAAGGAAATTTTTCTCCCGGATCAACCTTGCGAATGGGGGCGATATCGCTGTGCGCCAGCACCCTTTCCGGGGCGATCGACCACCTCTGGCCACAGTCCCGACACAATTCGACGACCGCATCGATCTGCTTCTTCGGGAAATCCGGCAACCCGCCGGGGTGACCCGGGTTGGCGATCTCGATACCGATCGAACAGGAGTTGATGTCGGTCTCGCCCTTCCAGTAGCTCTTGCCCGCGTGCCAGGCACGCAGCGTCTCAGGCACGAGCTGGTCGACGCGTCCGTCCTCATGAACGAAATAATGGCTGGAAACCTGGCTCTCTTCGCGACACAGCCATTCGAGCGCCGAAGCGCCCGTCGCCATGCCGGTGTAGTGCAGCACGATCATATCCGGTGCCCGCCTGTCGGCGCGGTCGCCAAAATTGGGCGACGGCATGAAGCGAGCCCCCGGATAGTCGCAGTATTTCGAAGTCATGCAGCTCGGCGTTCTTTCTCGATCGCCTCATAGGCGGCGTTCAGCGCCGCCATGCGATCATTGGCGATCGCGTGGAATTCTTGCGGTACGCCGCGCGCCACCAGCATATCCGGGTGGTTTTCGGAAACCAGCACACGGTAGCGCTTGCGGATGTCGGCGAAATCATCCTTACGCGAAACGCCGAGCACCTGATAGGGGTCGCGACCGTCTCCGTGCACATGGCGGGCCATGATGAGCTCGAAATGCGCCTCGTCCATGCCGAAGATCTCGGCGACCCGCACCAGGAACGCCAGTTCGCGCTCATGAACTGCACCGTCGGACTTGGCGATGTGGAACAGGCCGTCAACGATATCCTCGAGGATCGGGCAGTTTTCTTCGCAGGACGAACACAGCGACGCCATCTTCTCCGCATAGGCCTCGTAGCCGGCGACGTCCTGGCGCGCCAGATTATAGAGACGCGCGACGTTCTGCGCCTGGTCGGGCGGGAACTGGAAGATGTCGCGGAAGGCGGCGACCTCGGCCTCGCTGACGATGCCGTCGGCCTTGGCCATCTTGGCCGAAAGCGCGATCATCGCGACGGAGAAGGCAACCTTGCGCCGTGTCTCCGGGTCGCCCTCAAACAGGGTACGCACGGCCTCGACCACACCGGCAAGCGCATTGCCGGTGGCGGTAACGATTTTGAGGAGGCTGTCCCAGAATGACATGCGAGAATCCCTGTCTCTCCAGCGTATAGCATGGACTTGTGTGGTGGCAAATTGCAAGCGGTGGGACGGTCCGAACCACGAGGATGACGAATTTGTGATGGCACCTCACTATTGTCAATCCATCGATTGGAACTTGCGACAGCTGGTAGACGGAAAGCTGTTCCCTTGGGAACAACCTAGCGATCCGAAGCGGCGAATTTATGCCGAAAAACACGCCAAATGCACCGGCCGCGAAGGGCGCTCCGCCCGATTGCGCTCCTCCGGCTGCGACAATCGGCGCGACACCGAGCCCGCCCCGCGTTTCCGACGGCGCCCAGCAGCCGTTCTCGCGCAGCCTCGACACAACATCCACAGGCCCGTCATTTAAATTCCATCTGATTTGCGCTATGGAGGCCGCACCCATCGCATGCCAAAGTCCCGAGGAGGAAACATGGCCAAGAAAAAAGTCGCAATGCTGACGGCCGGCGGGCTCGCGCCCTGTCTGTCATCGGCCGTTGGAGGACTGATCGAGCGCTATACGGACGTAGCACCCGAATATGAGCTGGTCGCGTATCGCTCGGGCTACCAGGGCGTACTCCTTGGAGACCAGATCGAAATTACGCGCGACATGCGCGAAAAGGCCCATATCCTGCATCGCCATGGCGGCTCGCCGATCGGCAACAGCCGCGTCAAGCTCACCAACGCCGCCGACTGCGTTAAGCGCGGCCTGGTCAAGGAAGGCGAAAACCCGCTGCGCGTCGCAGCCGAGCGCCTTGCCAAGGACGGCATTTCGATCCTGCACACCATCGGCGGCGACGACACCAACACGACCGCTGCCGACCTTGCCGCCTATCTCGGCGCCAACGGCTACGACCTGACCGTGGTCGGCCTGCCGAAGACCGTCGACAACGACGTCGTTCCGATCCGCCAGACGCTCGGCGCCTGGACGGCTGCCGAATACGGCGCCCGCTTCTTCGACAATGTCAGCAACGAACAGAGTGCCGCCCCGCGCACGCTCGTCGTCCATGAAGTCATGGGCCGCCATAGCGGCTGGCTGACGGCAGCCACCGCCCGCTCCTATATCCAGATGACCGACGACAAGGAATTCGTCGACGGCTTCATGATGAACCGCCAGATGAAGAACATCGACGGCCTCTATCTGCCTGAGATGAAGTTCGACCTGCAGGGCGAAGCCGATCGCCTGCGCAAGGTTATGGACCGCACCGGCTTCGTGACGCTGTTCGTCAGTGAAGGCGCCTGCCTCGACGCCATCGTCGCCGAGCGGGAAGCAGCCGGCGAGACCATCAAGCGTGATGCCTTCGGCCACGTGAAGATCGACACGATCAATGTCGGCAACTGGTTCTCCAAGCAGTTTGCAGCCCTTCTCGGCGCCGAACGCTCGATGGTGCAGAAATCTGGCTACTACGCCCGCTCGGCCCCGGCCAACGGCGACGACCTGCGCCTGATCCAGGGCATGGTCGACCTTGCCGTCGAAAGCGCCCTCAACAAGGTCTCGGGCGTCACCGGTCACGACGAAGACCAGGGCGGCAAGCTGCGCACCATCGAATTCCCGCGCATCAAGGGCGGCAAGCAGTTCGATACCTCCACCAAGTGGTTCGGCGAGGTGATGGATGTCATCGGCCAGAAGTGGAAGGCCCAGAAGCACTGACCGACACTTGCCGGCGGGTGGATATGCCACCCGCCGACAACGCTTGATTAGACGTTGACGGCTCCGCGTTTCCGTGGCTGGCTCGGCGAATTGATTGCCGAACACCACCTTCAGCGCGGAGCTTTTTCATGTCGTTCGAACACTGGTTTGCCTTTGCCGCGGCCTCGGCCGTGCTGCTCGCCATCCCCGGCCCCACCATTCTCCTCGTCATTTCCTACGCGCTCGGCCATGGCCGCAAGACGGCGGGCGCGACGGTCGCCGGTGTGGCGCTCGGCGATTTCACCGCCATGACCGCCTCCATGCTCGGCCTCGGCGCCCTGCTTGCCACCTCTGCCGCCATCTTCACCGTCTTGAAATGGGTGGGCGCTGCCTATCTTATCTGGCTCGGCATCAAGCTCTGGCGCGCGCCGGTGGCCGCCGGCGGCGACGTCGACCTCGAAACCACGTCGACGGAACGCCCGCTTCGCATCTTCTTTCATACCTATGCGGTGACTGCGCTGAACCCGAAGAGCATCGTCTTCTTCGTCGCCTTCCTGCCGCAGTTCCTCGATCTCAGCCAGCCGCTCTTTACCCAGATGGCGATTTTCGAGCTGACGTTCCTCACGCTCGCGATCCTCAATGCCAGCCTCTATGCAGCCCTTGCGACCGCCGCCCGCAGCACGATTTCCAAGCCGAATGTGCGGCGGATCGTCAACCGCGCCGGCGGCTCCATGCTGATCGGCGCCGGGCTTTTGACGGCCACGATGAAGCGGGCCACGGCCTGAAATTCGACCCCACGCTTGCCGCCGCCAGCCTCATAGGTTAATGGAGATTCACGCTTGGCGGCTGGCAACCGCTGATTTGCAGGGGCTACGGGGCCCAGAAGCACGAAAGTGACAGAATGGCGAATTACCGTATTTCCCTTTCCAAACAGACGTTTGGCGTGGCAGCTTTGTTGTCGGCGACCATCGTCTCGGGATGCTCAACGGTAGAGCACACGTCGCTGGCAGACCTCACGGCCGTGCAGACGGTTACGCCCCTCGCAAAGCCCGGCACCGAAATGACCGCCTATGCACTGCCGACGCCCGACGGCGCCGCTACCGCAACGAGCGCGGCCTTGACGGCTCAGACCGCTGGGGTCGCCGCCACCTATCCGGTCGCGACCGATCTGGCACAGGGTGCGGAAGCAGCACCCGCACTGGTCGCGGTCCCCGCGGCCAAGCCGGGCGACACCATGGCGCTTGCCATGGTTGCCCCGACGACGCAGACCGGCGCCAGCGCGGCGATTGCCGCAGCGGAAGCCCCCTCGCCCGCCGACTCCACTCAGGTGGCATCCGCCGCCCTCTCGCCGGCGGCAACCAAGACCGCTCGCGTCCAGGATCTGCCGGTCTCGACGCTCGCAGTTGCAGCAGCAATGGAATCGGACTTCGACACCGGCGAACCGGTCGGCCTCGAAACTCTGGTCGCCAACCGCATGATCGTTCCGACCGAGCGCCCGAAGACCGGTGTCATCGGCTCGACGGTGGCCGCAGTCGCCAACGTCATCCCGGATTCGATGAAGTTCACCAAGACGCCGACGAGCTCGCGTCCCGAACTCGACAAGATGATCAAGTACTATGCCGATCTCAACGGCATTCCGGTGGAACTGGTGCACCGCGTCGTCAAGCGCGAGAGCAACTACAATCCGCGCGCCTACAGCAAGGGCAATTACGGCCTGATGCAGATCCGCTACAACACCGCCAAGGGTCTCGGCTATGACGGTCCGGCGGAAGGTCTGTTCGACGCCGAAACCAACCTCAAATACGCAACCAAGTATCTGCACGGCGCCTGGATGGTGGCCGACAACCAGCATGACAGCGCAGTAAAGCTCTATGCCAGCGGCTATTACTATCACGCCAAGCGCAAGGGCCTGCTCGAAGAACTCGGCATGAAGTAAGCCGGCCACCCGGCTGGCCCGAAGCGAAGCTGCTTCTCGACGGCTCTGGAATATCCTTACGAGGCGCTCAATCGAGCGCCTCTATTATTTTGGCGTTGAGTGTCTGCACATCATAGCCGAGCCGCGAAGGCGTAAGCCCCAGCCGCACGACCGCCAGCTTCAGCGAAGGCACCAGCATGATCGCCTGGCCGTCATGCCCGAGCATCCAGAAGGCATCTGCCGGGAAACTGCCCGTTCCCGCCCGCGCGCCGTTTTCCTCCAGCCATACCTGGCCCTGGCCGTATTTGCCGCCCGATGCCTTGGTCGGCGTGCGCATGAAGGCGACATAGTCCTTCGGCAGCATCGCCCTCCCCTTCCAGACACCGTCCTGCAGCAGGAGCTGCGCGAACCGCGCCCAGTCCTGCGTCGTCGCATACATGTAGGAGGAACCGACGAAGGTGCCGCTCTCGTCCGTCTCCAGGACGGCGCTCGTCATGCCGAGCGGCGCAAACAAAGCGTCATAGGGAAAGGCAAGCGCTGCCGTCGGATCGTCGAAGGTGCGCATCCAGATCCGCGACAGCAGCGTGCTGGTGCCGCTGGAATAGCTGAAGTTCGTGCCGGGCTTTGCACCCAACGTCCGCGTCGCGGCAAAACCCGCCATGTCCCTTTCCAGATAGAGCATGCGCGTCACGTCGGTGACGGCGCCATAATTCTCGTTAAAGGCAAGCCCGCTCTGCATCCCCATCAGGTCCGCAAGCGTGATGCCCGCCCGCTCGTCCCCGGCCCATTCCGGCAGCAAGTCGCCCTGCGACACGTCCATGCGCCCTTCTGCAATCCTGAGGCCAATCAGCGCCGCCGTCACCGATTTGGTCATCGACCAGCCGAGCAACGGCGTCGAACGGTCGAAACCCTGGCCATAGGTTTCCGCCACCAGTTGGCCGTCGTGGATCACGGCGATCGCCCGCATGCCCGGCCCGGCGAGGTCAGCGTCCTCGACGAGCTTCTGCAAGGTCGGCTCGATCACGGCCCCCTCGCCTTCGGGCCAGGCCACACCCGGCACGGGCGCCGCTGCGGCGGTTTTCGTTTCGATTGGTGCCAGAGCCGCGGCATCGCCGTCCGGCAGGCTGGCGCAGCCGGCACCCGGACGATAGGCCGCGTAACCGGGTGCGGCAAAACCGAGGATGCGTGCCGTCACCAGCTGTTTCTCTTTGTCGACACCGACGCGCACCAGCTTGAGCAACGGGTGGCCGGGGGCCTGCACGTCGTCGGCGAGCACAGCCTGGGCATCGCGCCCGGCGATGAAGACGTTGGAACAGACGATTTTTGCCGCATAGCCGTCGCCGACCTTCAGCAGTTGCGGCGGCGCCAGCGCAAGCCAACCGAACAGACCGACGACGATCAGCGCCAGCACGGCACCCGAAATCTTCAACAAACGTCCCATGCGATCCTCCGGCCTGATGCGCAAAGAGAACCAGCATTTTGCTGCAAGGGAAAGCCCCGGCCGCCTCAACTTTTCATATTGGAAAAACGCACAAGCAGTCGAAAAAAGTGCAGCGCTTCGAGCTCTCGCTCACGCACTCGCAGAGAGGCGCGCCTCTCCCGCTTCGCCGTCGCCGACGAGCACCGACACGTCGGCCATAACAGGCGAAACCCAGGGACCGCGGATCTCGGCAGCGCCACAGGTCCGCGCGCAATCCGCCTCGCTCTCCTTCTCGACACCGCTGACGGCGATCGAAAGCCGCAGCACCTGTCCGGTCTTGATCAGGCAGGCGAGCAACGCCACGCTGCGTTCGCTGCCATGTGCGGCCCGCACGGCGGCGAGATCGACGGTCACCTGGTCGGGCTGCACCTCCGAGATCTGGTTCAGGGGCAGCGACGAGGCGGAGCCGCCGCCAAGCGCGACGCGAACGCCGAGCGCGCGCAGCCCCCGCAAGTTTTCGGTGACGATGACGAGATCGTCCGTCGAGACGCCCTCGGCGACCTCGATCGTCAGGCGTTCCGGCGAAAGGCCAGCATCCGAAAGGCACCGCTCCACCTGCGTGACGAAATCGCGGTCGCGCAGTTGCGAGACGAAGGGCGCAATCGTCAGCCCTTTCGGGAAAGACCAGCCGGCCGCCTGCCTGCAGGCGGACTGAAGCGCCCAGGCGGCAAGCGCCAGCGTAGTCGCGCTCTGCTCCGGCGGCTCGAACGTTTCCGCGCCGATGACGCCGAGATGCGGATGCCGCCAGCGCAGCAGCGCCTGGAACCCACCGATGGAGCCGCTTTCGATGCCGAGGATCGGCAGGAATGCGAGAAAGAACTCCTCTGCCTCGAAACCGCGCGTAAGATCGCGCTCGGCTTCCGCCCGCTGCCGCACGGCATGGCTCAGGGTTTCCGAGTGGAAGGCATGACTGTTGCCGCTGATCGCCTTGGCTTCGTAAAGCGCCAGGTCCGCCCTTTTCAACACGTCGGATGTCGATTTGTCCGACCGCTCGATGAAGGCGATGCCGATGCTGCAGCCTGAAGCGATGCGCGTTTCCCCGAGATCGAACGGCGCTTCGAACAGCTTTTCCACCCGCGTTGCGAGCATTTCCGCATCGGCCTGAGACGGCGCGCACGCGGCCGCAAGCACGAACTCGTCACCGCCGAGGCGGTAGACCGTCGCCTCGCCGGCAAAGGCACGCCTGAGCCGGGCGCCGAACAGAGCCAGCAACCGGTCGCCGGCGTCATGTCCCAGCGTGTCGTTGATCACCTTGAAGCGATCGAGATCGAGAAGAAGCAAGGCGTTGCGCGCAAACGCGGCACCTTCTGCGCTGAGTGCCTGGCTGATATCGGCCTCGAGCGCAGCGCGGTTTGCAAGCCCAGTCAGCTTGTCGCGATGGACTTCGTTGCGCAGGCGACGCTCGGCGCGCCGCGCGGCACGCAGCTCCAGCTCGAGCCGGCGCGAGTAGCGCCAGCGATAGAAGGAGCCGCCGAGGATGAAAGGCATGGCGCCGGCCGCCATAACGGCAGGGACGTCCCAATGCGGCGCCATCTGGTCGGGAAGAGCGGTTCCGCTGGCAAGCCACGCCACAGAAACCAGAGCCCCCAATGCCGCGCCGGCAGCCGCAAATCGCTGCTCGGGCTTCGGCAGAAACGTACCTAACATCATGTCGACGCCCCCCGTATGTAAGGCGGTGCTAGCACGTCAGGGTTTAATGAATTCTTATGGGTGAAAAATTGTAGATTTGCGTTCCGGAGACCGCCCCGGCCCTGTGAGAAAGCCCGTCATCAAAGTGTAGCCGAGTCACTTTAGAAGCGCCTAAGTTTCAACTGGATGACCGTCTGAGATGAATGAAATCGCTTCCGACGTTGGCTTTGGCAGAAAAAATCCGAAGCTGAAAAACGCCCTGCTCCAGCACAAGACCCTCTCCCTCGCAGGCTTCTCGGAACGTCTGTTCGGCCTGCTCTTTTCGGGCCTCGTCTATCCGCAGATCTGGGAAGATCCGATCGTCGACATGGAGGCGATGCAACTGACCCCGGAAAGCCGGATCGTCACCATCGGCTCCGGCGGCTGCAACATGCTGACCTATCTGTCGGCCGGCCCACGGAAAATAGACGTCGTCGACCTCAACCCGCACCATATCGCGCTCAACCGCCTGAAGCTCGCAGCCTTCCGCCATCTGCCGAGCCACAAGGATGTCACGCGCTTCCTGGCGATCCAGGGCACGACGACCAACGTCCAGGCTTTCGATCTATTCCTCGCGCCGAAGCTTGATACAGCGACGCGCAGCTACTGGACCGGCCGCGACATGACCGGTCGCCGGCGTATCGGCGTCTTTGGCCGCAATATCTACCGCACCGGTCTGCTCGGCCGCTTCATTGCCGCCAGCCACCTGCTTGCCCGCCTGCACGGCGTCAATCCGGAGGACTTCGTCCAGGCGCGCTCCATGCGCGAACAACGGCAGTTCTTCGACGAGCGCCTGGCGCCTCTCTTCGATCGTCCCGTCATCCGCTGGATCACCGGGCGCAAGAGCTCCCTTTTCGGCCTCGGCATTCCGCCGCAGCAGTTCGACGAACTCGCAAGCCTGAGTGCCGAAAAGTCGCTCGCCGCCGTTCTGCGCCATCGCCTGGAGAAGCTCACCTGTCACTTCCCGCTGCGCGAAAACTACTTCGCCTGGCAGGCCTTCGGCCGCCGCTACCCGCTGTCGCATGAAGGCGACCTGCCGCCCTATCTTGATGCCGGCGCCTATGAGGCGATCCGCAACAATGCCGAGCGCGTCGAGATACATCACGCAAGCTTCACCGAGCTTCTCGCCGGCAAATCCGCCGGCTCGGTCGACCGCTATATCCTGCTCGACGCGCAGGACTGGATGACCGACCAGCAGCTGAACGACCTCTGGACCGAGATCACCCGCACGGCGGATGAGGGTGCGGTCGTGATCTTCCGCACGGCGGCGGAAGACAGCATCCTGCCCGGCCGTGTCTCCCCGGCCCTGCTCGACCAGTGGCACTACGACGCCGAAACCTCGCTACGGCTGGGCGCCGAAGACCGCTCCGCCATCTATGGCGGCTTTCACATCTACCGCAGGAAGGGCTGAGACGTGCAACAGGCCGGGATCTCCCACGCGCGGCGCATGGACCATATGTACCGCTATCAGCGGCACTTCTACGATCTCACGCGGAAGTACTACCTCTTCGGCCGCGACACGCTCATCCGCGACATGAACCCGGCCTCCGGTGCCTCGGTGCTTGAGGTCGGCTGCGGCACCGGCCGCAATCTGGCGCTGATCAGCCGCTGTTTCCCGTCGGCCCGCCTGTTCGGGCTCGACATATCCCAGGAAATGCTGACCTCGGCCGATGCGAAGCTCAATCGCGGCGGCAACAGGCGCGCCACGCTGCACGTCGCCGACGCGACGGACTTCGACCCGGCGATCTTCGGCGAAAGGGGTTTCGATCACATCGTCATCTCCTACTCGCTGTCGATGATCCCTGACTGGCAGAAGGCGATCGACGCGGCGATCGCAGCGCTTAATCCGGGCGGTTCGCTGCACATTGCCGATTTCGGCCAGCAGGAACGCCTGCCGACGAGCTTCCGCCGGGCGCTGCACGGCTGGCTCAACCGCTTCCACGTGACGCCGCGCGAGCGGCTGTTCGACGTGTTATGCGAGAAAGCCCGCGAAAATGGCGCCGATCTCGAGCGGCGCACGATCGGCCGCGGCTATGCCTGGCTCGCCGTCTATCACCGCCCTTCCGTGGCGATCGCCGCCTGAGTGGCAGGCGGTTTACACAAAGGTTTTGCATCCCGCCTGAGGGCAGCCATTCCGGCAAGCGCCGAAACCGCCTGGTTTTCGGCGTTTTTGCGCTTTTCCGCCGTCCGCAATTCCCGCTTGAGCTAACTCAATTTTTACGATGATATGGTGAAAATGGGGTTCACGCCTCACTGGGGAAATCACCGACAGGAAGCCATCGTGTGAGGCAGGATCATCGATCGTCTCTAGACAGGAAAATCATGCGCCGGCTTCTCCTGGCTCTCTTGCCGCTTGCGACCCTTCTTTCCGGCTGCTCGTCGACCGACTATGACCTGATGCAGACGGCATCGATCCCGCCGCGCTTCCACGATACGGACCCGCAGAACTTCGGCGACCGGACCCCGCAGCACCACAATATCCACGGCATCGACGTTTCGAAATGGAATGGCGATATCGACTGGATGAAGGTGAAGAAGTCGGGCGTCTCCTTCGCCTTCATCAAGGCGACGGAAGGCAAGGACCGGGTCGATACCCGCTTTCCCGAATACTGGCAGAAGGCACGGGCCGCCGGCATCCCTTATGCGCCCTATCACTTCTACTATTTCTGCTCGACCGCCGACGACCAGGCCGATTGGTTCATTGCCAACGTGCCGAAGAGTGCCGTCTACCTGCCGCCGGTTCTCGACGTCGAGTGGAACGGCGAATCGAAGACCTGCCGCCATCGCCCGACGCCGGACGAAGTGCGCGTCGAGATGAAGCGCTTCATGGACCGGCTCGAAGCCCATTACGGCAAGCGCCCGATCATCTACACCTCGGTCGACTTCCACCGCGACAATCTCGTCGACCAGTTCAAGGAACATCACTTCTGGGTGCGCTCGGTCGCCAAGCATCCGGGTGAGGTCTATGTCGAGCGCCGCTGGGCGTTCTGGCAATATACCAGCACCGGGGTCATCCCCGGCATCGACGGCGCCACCGATATCAATGTCTTCGCCGGCTCGGCGAAAAACTGGAAGAACTGGGTCGCAGCGGTCTCGCAACCGAAGCAGGACTGACATTCCTGCCGGCAGGTGCGGCAGGAAGACCCATTTTCTTCTTTCGGTCATAATGCTCTGAGAGAGCAACGGCAGATTTCGCAGCGATTTGATTGCCCGTGGTGGTGCAAGGCGCCCCACGGCAAAGAAAGGAATTTCATGATGACCCGCACAGCCCGGCGCGCGCTTGCCTCCGTCGCTCTTCTGGCGCTGACCGCCTCGGCCGCCGCCGCCCAGACCGCAGCCTCGACAGGCGCGAAGACGGCATCCCCGGCCGTTGCCTGCGGTGGCGATCTCGCAACCTTCCTTCAGGGCGTGAAGGCCGAAGCGGTCGCCAAGGGCGTTCCGGCCGATGTCGCCGACCGGGCGCTCGCCGGTGCCGCCATCAATGAAAAGGTGCTCAGCCGCGACCGCGCCCAGGGCGTCTTCAAGCAGACCTTCACCGAATTCTCCAAGCGCACCGTCAGCAAGTCGCGCCTCGATATCGGCCAGCAGAAAATGAAGGAATATGCTGACGTCTTTACTCGCGCAGAGAAAGAATTCGGCGTGCCGGCCCCGGTCATCACCGCCTTCTGGGCGATGGAGACCGACTTCGGCGCCGTCCAGGGTGACTTCAACACCCGCGACGCGCTGGTGACGCTGTCCCACGACTGCCGCCGTCCCGAGATGTTCCGCCCGCAGCTGATCGCGGCGATCGAGATGGTCCAGCATGGCGACCTCGACCCGGCGACGACGACAGGCGCCTGGGCCGGCGAGATCGGCCAGGTGCAGATGCTGCCGGAAGACATCATCGCCTATGGCGTCGATGGCGACGGCGACGGCCACGTGAACCTGAAGAAGAGCTCGCCCGACGCGATCCTGACCGCCGCCAAGTTCATCCAGAGCCTCGGCTACAAGGCTGGCCAGCCGGTAATCCAGGAAGTCAGCGTTCCCGAGCAACTCCCCTGGGAAAAGACCGGCCTGCAGCCGGGCATGAAGGCCAGCGACTGGTTCGCGCTCGGCGTCAAGCCGCGCAACGGCGACACCGCCTTCGGCAACCTCGAAGCCTCGCTGGTGCTGCCGCAGGGCCGCAAGGGCGTGGCCTTCCTCACCTACCCCAACTTCAACGTCTATCTCGAATGGAACCAGTCGTTCATCTACACAACGTCTGCCGCCTATTTCGCGACCCGTCTCGGCGGCGCGCCGACCTATGAAGGCGGCAATCCGGAACCGGGCCTCGACGACACCGGCATGAAGGCACTGCAGAGCAAGCTGCAGACGCTCGGCCACGATGTCGGCAAGATCGACGGCATCCTCGGCTCCGGCACCCGCGCGGCACTCCAGAAGGAGCAGCTCCGCCTCGGCCGTCCGGCCGACGGCTGGGCGACGCTCGAACTCCTGAACGCGCTTTAAGCCCGAACCGCCGTTTCAAAACCATGACCCCGGAGATCGGATCGATCTCCGGGGTTTTTTCATGCCACAACGGCCGACCGGATCCCGGTTGATGAGAGCCCACCGGCTCGCCCCCACGCATGCCGCCCTAATCATCGCCGCAAGAACCGGGTGGTTCCGCCGGGCGTGCCGGGTTATGTATCCTGTGTCGGAGCACAACCGATCCGGGAGCGGTAACCAGGCGCTTGCGCCATGGCGTCCACCCGGCGGAGGGAGACTGACGCCACCACGCAATCAGCACGGATAGGCATCACCATGAATGCGCGAAGCACCGTCGATGGCAATCAGATGAGCGCCGGGACCTGGGCGCTGCTTGCCCTGCTCGGCCTGATCTGGGGCGGATCGTTCTTCTTCGCCCGCGTTGCCGTCGCCCATGTGCCGCCCTTCACGCTGGTGTTCCTGCGTTTGGGCCTGGCAGCCCTGGCGCTGCATATCTACATCCGCGGCCGCTTCGGCATGTACGAGGCGCTTGCCGGCCGCTGGCGCGAATTCGCGCTGATGGGGCTGATCAACAACGCCATTCCGCACGCCTTCATCTTCCTTGGACAAACCCACATCGGCGCCGGACTGGCGGCGATCCTCAACGCCACGACGCCGGTCTGGACGGTGATCATCGCCAACATGGCGACCGAGGACGAGAAGCTGAGTTCCGCCAAGATCGCCGGCTGCCTGCTCGGGCTCGCCGGCACCGTCGTCCTGATCGGGCCGAGCGCCGTTGCCGGTCTCTTCGGCACCACAAGCAGCGTGCCGCTCTGGGCGCTGCTGCTGCCGGTGCTTGCCGCCATCAGCTATGGTTTTGCGGCGACCTACGGCAAACGCTTCCGCGATCTCGCGCCTCCCGTGACGGCCGCAGGCCAGCTGACCGCCTCGACGCTGATCGCGCTGCCGGTGGCCGCCTTTACCGACACGCCCTGGCTGCTGCCGATGCCGCCCGTCGAGGTGATCCTGTCGATCCTCGGCCTGGCGCTGGTTTCGACGGCCTATGCCTACATCCTCTTTTTCCGCATCATGCGCGCGGCCGGCGCCACCAATGCCTCACTGGTCACCCTGCTGGTGCCTCCAAGCGCGATCCTGCTCGGCTACCTCTTTCTCGGCGAGACGCTGCAGGCGGCCGATTCTGCCGGCATGGTGCTGATCGCCCTCGGCCTCGCCGTGCTCGACGGTCGAATCCTGCGTTTCCGGCGGGTCGCCTGACATCTGATCGTGGTCGGTTACAGGAAAAGCCCACACACCTTGAGTGCTTCGCACCGCGTGAAAAAGACATGGTTTGCGGGGGAATCGACGGCCGATTTTCGTCCCGCTCCGGGCCACTCACGCACGGTTACGAACGTTTATATTAACCTTCCCGAAGCGATTGTGAAAAAAATGTGGCAGCCTGGAAAATTAAATAAAATCAGAACTATAGGCCTGTGAATAAGGCAGCGCCGGCTCACGCATTTCGCACTGCAGCACAAGTTTCCCTTTAACGTGTCGTGATTTCGCCCTATGTTTTAACGCGTTAACGCAGGGAGGGTCTTCCATGGGCCTTACACATTCGCTGAATGTCATCATGATCAGTGCAGCGTTCGTATTCGTGGCCACGATGCTCTTCATCTGAGGAGCGGCCGCTGAGAGTCCAAACCGAATAGGGACTTAAATTTCCGGGAAACCATTTTGCAGCACCAAGCCAGTTAGACCGCCAAGAGAGCATAAGGTCTAGACGCTGCGACAAACGAGAAAGCGCCTGAAGATCGATCTTCGGGCGCTTTCCTTTTTGGTGGATGCTGTAGCGATCGGGACGCTTGCTGCGACCGCAGCCGAAGAGACCCCAAAAGGCATGGAGCCATACCAAAGCGCGGCGGCGACCTCTGTCTGCCAGGACACGCGGCGCGTTCGCAGCCATTCGGAAGTTCAACATGGCGAAGCGCACCTTGCCCGTCGCAAGGTGCGAGCGAAGGTCAGGCGGCCGCGCCGGCCGCCACCATCCGCGGTGCATCGATCGCGCCCTCCACAGAGACCCGCTCGAAACCGACGAGATCCAGCACGGCTGTCACCAGCGGCGTGCGGTTCATCGAATAGATATGGAAATCGCGTACGCCGCGCCGGGCGAGATCGACGATCTGCTCGGCGGCGATGTGGGTCGCCTCCTTGAAGCGCTCGACCGGCTGGTCCTCGAGATGCACGAGCCGCGTGACGATCGCCTCCGGCACGGTGGCGCCACAAAGGCCAGCGAATTTCTGCACCTGCGCCAGATTGTTGATCGGCAGGATGCCCGGCACGATCGGGATGTTGACGCCAGCGCGCCGCACTCGTTCGAGGTAGCGCTCGAAATCATTGTTGTCGAAGAAGAATTGGGTCAGGGCCCGGGTTGCGCCCGCATCGACCTTGCGCTTCAGCATGTCGATGTCAGCGGCGACGTCAGGGCTTTCCGGGTGCTTCTCCGGATAGGAGGAGACGGAAATCTCGATGTCGTCCCCGCGCGCACGGATCGCCCGCACGAGGTCGGTGCTGCTGGCGTAACCCTCGGGATGCGGCTGGTACGTGCTGCCGATGCCGCCCTGGGGATCGCCGCGCAGCGCCACGAAGTGGCGGACGCCGAAGCTGAGATACTCGTCGATCACGGCATCGACCTCCGCCTTCGGCGCGCCGACGCAGGTCAGGTGCGCGGCGGTATTGGCAATGCCGCTATCCGCGATCAATCGCCTGACCGTCGTCAGCGAACGCGCCTTGGTCGAGCCGCCGGCGCCGTAGGTGACGGTGATGAAGGCCGGACCGAAGGCCGAAAGGTCGTCTGCCGTCTGGAAGAGCTGCGCTTCCATCTCGTCGGTCTTGGGCGGGAAATATTCGAAGGAGAGCCGGAGATTGCCGCGTTCGGCCGGGTAAAGCGTCTGTGCCGTCATTATTATACTCCCCCCGCCTGGACACGCGGCCGCGGCGTTTCATTCTCGTTCACGGCCCGCCGATCACGCGCGAGCCAGATCGTCACCGTCAATTTTCCATCATTCGCCCCCTCAGGCGAAAGATCCGTGGTCTTCTCGAGCACAAGGCCAGCCTTCGCCAGCCAATCGGCCATCGCCTGATGCGAGAAGCCGAGGCGCGCATGGGCGTGCTCGTCGCGCAGATACTCAAGCCCGTGCGGCGCGAAGTCGATGATGACCAGCCGTCCACCCGGCATCAGCATGCGCGCGGCTTCCGCGATCGCGGCTTCTGGCTCTTCGAGGAAATGCAGCACCTGGTGAATGGTGACGAGGTCGAAGGTCTGGCCGTCGAGCGGCAGGTTGAAGATGTCCCCATGGCGGATCGACGCCTTGGTGATGCCGGCGCGATCGAGATTGGAGCGCGCCACCGCAAGCATGTCGCGGCTGGCGTCGACGCCGATACCGCGACGATAGAGGCCCTCGAACAGCTGCAGGATGCGGCCTGTGCCGGTGCCGAGATCGAGCAGGCTTTCGACCGGCTCGTCGCCCACCATTTCGCGCAGCTTCGCCTCGACGTCACGCTCGCTGACATGCAGGCGGCGAAGCTCGTCCCAGCCGGCGGCGTTGCGGCTGAAATAGGCCTGCGCCTTCTCCGAGCGCGCCTTCTTCAAGGTGGTAAGCCGGGCTGCATCACGCGCCAACACCGCGTCGTCGACGGAGGCGGAAGCCAGCATCGCCCGCACGAGCCCGACCCGGGCACCGTCCTGACGGAGGCGGAAATAGGCCCAGGCGCCCTCCTGGTAGCGGTCGATCAGCTCGACCTCCGCCAGCAGCTTCAGATGCCTGGAAATGCGTGGCTGCGATTGACCGAGAATTTCGGTAAGATCGGTGACGGTCAGATCGCCGGCGGCGAGAAGCGCGACGAGACGCATGCGGGTCGGCTCGCCCGCCGCCTTCAGCACGTCCACCAACGCATCCAGACCCAGTTCTCTCTGCAGAGCCATAGCGATCCCCATCAACACATAAAGATATGTTTATGTGATTTGCGGTGGTGACGCAAGCGGATTTGCGCGGAGAGGCCAAACAATGGCGCCGGCGGAACAGATGCTTGTGTATGGACGCCATGCGCCACAAACGATGTCTCGGGCGGCACGTCAGGAGACCTGCGAAGGTCCCGCTAGTAGGCCGACTTCACGACCCGAATGAGGGCAGCCCCACGCAACCGTGACAAACCTGGCGCTGTTCCCGGCGTTGGGACGCCACCCTATCCGCGCCTCTGCCGCCCGAGGTACGCGTCATCCGCGGCCAGCCCATCTCGCCGCAGCGATAGACAAACCTGCAAACGCCCGTTCGCGCCCGCCATCTGGACGGCAACCGCAGAGCTGATCGCTACGCCGACCCTGGAGCGTCCCGCACGTTCATCCCCCGCGCAGGCCAAGCGACAAACAGACCCTGGCGCGCAACCGAGCGACAGCTGGTCTTCGCCTCAGGTCAGGAGACAAGGGAAAACGGGCGAAGCCTGCGCCTCGCCCGTTCCTAGAACAAATGTTGCAGCGCCCGCTTCAACGGACGCAGCAAGGTCCAGCGCCACGATATGGCGGCGGCTGAAATCAGCGCGTCAGGCGCTTGTAGGTGACGCGCTTCGGGTTGACCGAGTCCGGGCCGAGGCGGCGGATCTTGTCCTTCTCGTAGTCTTCGAAGTTGCCTTCGAACCACTCGACCTGGCTGTCGCCTTCAAAAGCGAGGATGTGCGTTGCCAGGCGGTCGAGGAACATGCGGTCGTGGCTGATGATAACGGCGCAACCGGCGAAGTTTTCGAGCGCGATTTCGAGCGCTGCCAGCGTCTCGGTGTCGAGGTCGTTGGTCGGTTCGTCGAGCAGCAGCACGTTGCCGCCGTTCTTCAGCATCTTGGCGAGGTGAACGCGGTTGCGCTGACCGCCCGAGAGGTTGCCGACCTTCTGCTGCTGGTCGCCGCCCTTGAAGTTGAAGGTCGAGCAATAGGCGCGCGAGTTCATCTCGTGCTTGCCGAGCTTGATGACTTCAGCACCGCCGGAGATTTCTTCCCAGACGGTCTTGTTGCCGTCGAGCGCGTCGCGGCTCTGGTCGACATAGCCGAGGTGCACGGTATCACCGATGCGGATCGAGCCGCTGTCGGGCTGTTCCTGGCCGGTGATCATGCGGAAGAGCGTCGTCTTACCGGCGCCGTTCGGGCCGATGATGCCGACGATGCCGCCCGGCGGCAGCTTCAGCGACAGGCCGTCGATCAGCAGGCGATCGCCATAGCCCTTGGTGACGCCTTCCATCTCGATGACCACCTGGCCGAGACGTTCGCCGACCGGGATGATGATCTGCGCGTCGCCGGGGCGCTGGTTTTCCGCCGCGTTGACCAGTTCGTCATAGGAGCGGATACGCGCCTTGGACTTGGCCTGACGAGCCTTGGGGCTGGATGCGATCCATTCCTGTTCGCGAGCGATCGCCTTCTGGCGGGACGCCTCTTCGCGACCTTCCTGCTGCATGCGCTTGGCCTTCGCAACCAGGTAGGCCGAGTAGTTGCCCTCGTAGGGGATGCTGCGGCCGCGGTCGAGCTCGAGGATCCAGCCGGTGACGTTGTCGAGGAAGTAACGGTCGTGGGTGATCATCAGCACGGCGCCCGGATACTCGCGCAGGTGCTTTTCGAGCCAGGCGATCGTCTCGGCGTCGAGGTGGTTGGTCGGTTCGTCGAGGAGCAGCAGGTCCGGCTGCGAGAGCAGCAGCTTGCAGAGCGCGACACGACGCTTTTCACCGCCCGACAGGTTGGTGACTTCCGCGTCGCCCGGCGGGCAGCGCAGCGCTTCCATGGCCATTTCGACCTGACTTTCCAGATCCCAGAGGTTCTGGCTGTCGATGATATCCTGGAGCTTGGCGCCCTCTTCCGCCGTCTCGTCGGAATAGTTCATCATCAGTTCGTTGTAGCGGTCGACGATCGCCTTCTTCTTGGCAACCCCTTCCATGGCGTTTTCAAGCACCGTCTTCGTCGGATCGAGCTGCGGCTCCTGCGGCAGGTATCCGACGGTCGCACCTTCGGCCACCCAGGCCTCGCCGGTGAATTCCTTGTCGAGGCCGGCCATGATGCGCAGAACCGTCGACTTACCGGCGCCGTTGGGGCCGAGGATACCGATCTTGGCATCCGGGTAGAACGACAGATGAACGTTCTCGAGAACCTTCTTCGCGCCGTAGGACTTATTAAGCCCGGCCATATGATAGATGAACTGACGTGCCATGAGGGAATGCTCCGCAGGGATAAGGAAATTTGCCCGCTATGTAGGCGAATTATAGGAAGGGGGCAATGATCAAAGGCATCCGCCCCCGCCCTATCCCAAAACGAACATCCCCATCGGAACGCCCGGCAGGCTCTCCCGGAAGGCGCCTAAAGCCGGCGCGGTCCAGGCCGCACCATAAGGCGCTGCCACGGCCGACCGGGCGAAACGCCCTACCCGCGACCGGCAGTATCGGCGATACCCTTGGCGCATTTGAACTCGGTCGTGCCTGCGGCCTGGATCAGCGGCCCGAGGCTCGCAGCCTTCATGACATCGCCCGTGAGCCCGATCGTCAGCCCGGTGATGATGCTGCGGCCCTGCACGGTCTGGCAGCGCATGCGCACCCGGTCGCCGGCTCCAGCGCCAAAACTCTGGTCGAAGGCCTGCTTGATCGCCGCCTCATCGAGTTCCGCACCCACACGCTGGCGGAAAAGTGCCCCGACCGCCGAGCGGTTGAGCTCTTCCAGCATGCGCAGCTGCACCGAGAAATAGTCGTCGACCGAGCCGCTCTGGCAGGTGCCGCTTCGCAGCCACTGGTGCCGGTCGAGACCGGACTGTACCCCGGGCATGGCGATAAGCAGCCGCGCCGCGGTGTCGTCGGCCATGGCAAGCTTCGGCAGCTCTAGCCAGCTGCCCTTGCGGTCGGTTGCCCGCGCTTCTGCCGCGACCCCGCAATAGCTCTTGCGCAGCGGCCACAGGCCATGCAGCGAGAGGTTGGTGGCATCGAAGCGTTCCGCCGTCTGGCTCTCGCATTCCTTGCGTTGCGGCCGCGTCTCGCAGAAACCGGGCTGCCAGCTGACCGCCAGTACGTAGTCGGTGCGGCTGGTTGAACTTGCCGGCGCAGCACCCTTGGATGCGTCTTCACCGGCAGCAAAGGCGCCGGAACCAAGCAACAGCGTCAGCGCCGCCAGGATGCCCGCCACAGAACCTGATATCGCTTTACAAAAACGGACCATGATATACTCCCGCAAAAACAAAACGGGAACAAATATCGCCCAAAACGGGAAAATTGCAACCCCTAATGTAATGCACCGTCAAATCGCTTGTGACCTCATGCGCAACGATCAACAAGCGGCGATTGCCTTTGCCACGCAAATCGATTTGAAATCTCAAAGGTCTGTCGATTGCTTCCGGGAGTAGAGATGTTCGGGCAGGTGAAGACGCATCAGAGCCCGACCGGTGCCAGCTTGAGCTGGCGGCATTTTCCGGCAACCACAGAAGCCCGTGGCATCCTTCTCGTCAGCCATGGCCTTGCCGAGCATTCCGGCCGATATGCCCGCTTTGCCGAGGCGATGGCCGGCCACGGCTTCCATGTCTATGCCCACGACCATCGCGGCCACGGCGCGACGCAGGCGCCTGACGCCCAGCTTGGGATGTTCGCAAGCCGCGACGGCCTCGACAAGATATTCGCGGACATCCGGGCAGTGCGGGAGATTGCGACCACCGCCCATCCGGGCTTGCCGGTCATCCTCTTCGGCCATTCCATGGGTGGACTGATCGCGCTCAATGCCGCCGAAACCGATCCCGGCCTCTACGATGCGCTTGCCGTCTGGAACTCCAACTTCCGGCCGGGCCTTGCCGGCCGTGGCGGACAGGTGATCCTGAAGATCGAAAAGGCGCTCAAAGGGTCTGACGTGCCGAGCCCGCTTCTGACCAAGCTCACCTTCGGCATGTGGGGCGGCGCCATCAAGGATCGCAAGACCGATCTCGACTGGTTGTCGCGCGACGATGCCGAGGTCGCCAAATACGCCGCCGACCCGCTCTGCGGCTTCGATGCGACGGTCTCGCTCTGGCTCGATCTTTTCCGCCTGTCCTTCGATGGAGCCCGGCCCGACCGGCTGGCGCGGCTCCGGAAAAACCTGCCCATTCATCTCGTCGGCGGCAGCGCTGACCCGTCGACCGAGATGGGCAACGCCGTCCGCTGGCTTGGCACGAAGATGAAAGCCGCCGGTCTCAGCGACGTTAGCGTCACCGTCTATGACGGCATGCGCCACGAAACACTGAACGAACTCGGCCGGGACCAGGCGACGGCCGACTTTGCCGCCTGGTGCCTGCGCGCCGTCGCAGGGCGGCGCTGACCGGGAATATCATGGCCGACATGTCGCTTCCCAAGATCGCCGCCGACCACAACCGCATCTCCTTCGGGCTGACGCTGATGGTGATCTCGGTGCTTCTGTCGCCGCTGATCGACATCTTCGCCAAGCTCGCGATCGCCACCGTTCCCTCGGCCGAAATCACCGCCGTGCGCTTTCTGCTGCAGGTCGTCTTCATCCTGCCGATCGTGCTCTTCCGCGGCAGCCTGTTTGATCTCACCTGGAAGAAGACCGGGCTGCACGCGTTGCGCGGCGGTCTGCTGGTCGTGACCATGCTCTCCTTCATTACCACGCTGAAGGTCATGGAAGTCGCCGACGCGATCGCGATCTTCTTCGTCGAGCCGATCATCCTCACGATCCTTGGCAGCATCTTCCTGAAGGAGACGATCGGCTGGCGGCGCTACACCGCCTGCGGCGTCGGCTTCTTCGGCGCGCTGCTCGTCATCCAGCCGAGCATGCAGGAGGTCGGCTGGATCGCCCTTCTGCCTGTTGTGGCCGCCTTCGGTCTTGCCGTTTTCCTGCTCGTCACCCGCATGGTCGCGCAAAATGAGGACCCCTGGTCGATGCAGTTTCACGCCGGCGTCTGGGGCGCGCTCTTCTGTCTCGTGCTGCTTTATTTCGGCGAAGGCACCGGTTCCGGCATCTTCGATCCGGTCTGGCCGGAAGGGTACACCTGGTATTACCTGCTCGGCGTCGGCGTCACCGCCACCATTTCAGGCGTGCTCGGCGTCTATGCCTATCGCGCCGCCCCGGCCTCGGTGCTGGCGCCGCTGCAGTATCTCGAAATCGTTTCGGCCACGATCTTCGGCTGGCTCGTCTTCGGCGACCTGCCCGACGCGCTGAAGTGGCTCGGCATCGCCATCATCATCGGCTCCGGCCTCTACATCATCTGGCGCGAGCGCCGCGTGCACAAGGACACGAGCGTCGCTCCGGTGTCGCCAGCCATCTGAAAACAAAGCCATCTGAAAACAAAAGAAAGACCATCGGGAGGAATATCATGAAAACTGGAGGTCAGCTCATCGTTGACGCGCTCGTCGCCAACGGGGTGAAGCGCATCGCCTGCGTGCCGGGGGAAAGCTATCTCGCCGTGCTCGACGCGCTCTACGACACCGACATCGACGTGCTCGTCTGCCGCCAGGAAGGCGGGGCCGCGATGATGGCGGATGCCTGGGGGCGGCTGACCGGCGAGCCCGGCATCTGCATGGTGACCCGCGGCCCTGGCGCGACCAACGCTTCCGCCGGCCTCCATGTCGCCAAGCAGGATTCGATCCCGATGATCCTCTTCATCGGCCAGGTGCAGAGCGAAGCGCGCGAGCGCGAGGCCTTCCAGGAGATCGAATACCGCCGCGCCTTCACCGAGGTCGCCAAATGGGTGGGCGAGATCGACGATCCCGCCCGCATTCCGGAATTCGTCACCCGCGCCTTCGCGGTCGCCACGTCCGGCCGCCCCGGCCCTGTCGTGCTGACGCTCCCCGAGGACATGCTGACCCGCAGCGCCGAGGCGCCCGCCGCCAAACCCTACCAGCCGGTCGAGGGTCATCCAGGTCCGGCGCAGATGAAGCGGCTCGGCGAAATGCTGAGCAACGCCAAGCGCCCGATCGCCGTCCTCGGCGGCACTCGCTGGACAGCGGAAAGCGTTGCTGAATTCCAGCGCTTCGCTGAACGCTGGAAGCTGCCGGTCGGCTGCTCCTTCCGTCGCCAGATGCTGTTTGATCACCTGCACCCGATGTACGCCGGCGACGTCGGCATCGGCATCAACCCCGCTCTGGCAAAAGAGGTCAAGGAAGCGGATCTCATCCTGCTTATCGGCGGCCGCTTCTCGGAAATGCCCTCGTCCGGCTACACGCTGATGGACAGCCCCTACCCGCACCAGACGCTGGTGCATGTGCATCCTGACAGTTCCGAACTCGGCCGTGTTTACAGGCCGGAGCTGGCGATTGCCGCCAGCCCGCGCGACTTCGTCGCCGCGCTCGAAAGCCTTGCACCGCCGAGCGAACCGAGCTGGTCCGCACGCACCGAGACCATGCACGCCGCCTATCTCAAGTGGTCGACCCCGCCGGAAACCGGCCCGGGCGCGGTGCAGATGGGCCCGATCATGAACTGGATCGAGGCGAACGTGCCGGAGGATACGATCTTCACCAACGGCGCCGGCAACTACGCCACCTGGGTGCATCGCTTCCACCGCTTCCGCCGCTACGCCACCCAGGCAGCCCCGGCTTCGGGCTCAATGGGTTACGGCCTGCCGGCGGCGGTCGCCGCCAAGCAGCTGCATCCGGATCGCGAAGTCATCTGCTTTGCCGGGGATGGCTGCTTCCTGATGCACGGCCAGGAATTCGCAACCGCCGTGCGCTACCGCCTGCCGATCATCACCGTCGTCGTCAACAACGGTATCTACGGCACGATCCGCATGCACCAGGAGCGCGACTATCCCGGCCGCGTCAGCGCCACCGATCTCACCAACCCGGATTTTGCAGCCCTTGCCCGCGCCTATGGCGGCCACGGCGAGACGGTCGAGAAGACGGAAGAGTTTGCCGACGCCTTCCTCAGGGCGCGCGCCAGCGGCAAGCCGGCGATCATCGAGATCAAGCTCGATCCCGAAGCGATCACCCCGACGCGCACGCTAAGCGAGATCAGGGCGGGCTGAGCAAGTCTTGTTCGTGAAGGGTCCAATCACGGCGCAGACGCGCCGTGATTGGATTTCTGTGACAAGCACAGGAATGAGGACGATTGAGCATTTGCGATGGGGGCCTTCTTCCCACGCGCCCGCGCTTCTGTGCCTGCGAGCGCGCGGGCGAAGCGACGGTTCTCAGGGCGTCGTGCGCCAATTGAACGCCGATCGGCCACCATTATATCTCCTTCGTTCCTGTGCTTGTCACAGGAATCCAGCAGCGCCGCCTCGGCGGCGCGGGGAACGATCACGCCCGCTAACTGCCTACGAGATACGTCCAGCCGCTTACTCCAGCCATTCCGTCGAAAACGCACCGGCTTCATGCAGGTCGGTCGTCTCCAGGCGCCCTGGCCCGAGGTTCTCGAACTTGTGCGGCACATTGGCCGGCGCCACGACGATCTGACCGGCCTCGGCATCGATGATGCGGTCGCCGACGGTGAAGCGGGCGCGGCCGACGCGGACGATGAAGGTTTCCGGATAGGGATGGCGGTGCAATTTCGGCCCGTACCCGATCTCGTCGGTGGAAACGAAGATCACCGAAAGGCCTGCGCCATAGGCGCCGCCCTCGAATTCGCCCTTCCAGGCGTCGGGCTCATCCGCCCATTGCTCCCGCGAAATGAGATGCGCTTCGGCCATGCCGATCCTCCACTGTCAGATGGAACGATGCGGCCGAGCGCGAGAGTTTGGATTTTGCGTGGCTCAGCCGCGGATATGCTGGGTCTGCTGGTAGACGGCCGTCGAGCGCGCGCCGGAACGGCAATAGCCGAGCATCGGCCGCTGGAACTCGTCGAGCGCGTCGACCATGCTCTTCACGGCGTCGGCGGTCACGCCCATCGGGCCGACGGGAATGTGCTTGGTTTCGATGCCGAGTTCTTCGGCACGGGCAGCGATGGAATCAAAGGTCGGCTGGTCCGGCGCCTCGAAGTCCGGGCGGTGGCAGACGATGGACTTGAAGCCGAGCGCCTTGATCTGGTCGAGGTCCTCGACCGCGATCTGGCCGGTAACCGAGTATTCGTCGTTGATCTGGCGGATGTCCATGGTCGTCTTCCTTGAGGCAAATTTCCCGGCCTCTGATGTAGGCGCAGCCTTATCTCCCGTCAATTCAAAAGCCGCATCGTCAAGGCGCAGGATCAGACGACCGAAAAGGCGATGGCGTAGCTGCGCGCCTCGCCCGGCTGAAGCGGTGTCAGTTCCCCGGCCGCAGCCAACTCCGGCCGTTTGGCGATCCGGTGCGATACCGGCTCGATGCTGATCACGTTGGCCTCGCCGCGCTGGCAGCGCCACATCTGCAGGAAGGGCAAAGTATCGGCCCGGAACCGCACTTTCAGATTTCGGCCGCCGAGCCCCGCGAGATCCGCAAGCGTGACCTCCGACCAGCCATCGGAACCGACGGCCGCCGGCAGGCAGAAATGTGCGCTCTCGCCGGTGCCGAAGCGCCAGGCGCTCTCCCCGCCTGCAAGCGAAGCGCTGACGATGCGGGTCTCGTCCCCAAGCAACCGGCCGCCAATGTTGAGGTGATACATCATGACAGGCGGAAAGGCGGTGACGCCGGAATTGACGACGCGATCTTCGAGCACCACTTCGTGCCGCGCGGCATCGATTCGCCAGCGCCGCTCGACCCGCGCCCGCCCGCCATCGGCGAGCGCCACCTCGATCGTCGCCGTGCACTCGGCCCCGTCGCTCGCCATCTCCGTGTGGCTGACGGCTGTTCCGGCCAGTGACCCGTGCAGCGGATAGCATGCGCCTTCCGCGCCACCTTCGATCGCCTCGGGATGGCGGATATGGTCTGGACCGCAGGTAAAGAGAAAACCGGCCAGCGCCCGGTCGATCCTCGGGTCCCCATCCGACGGGATCGCAGCACCCGGCGACAGGTCGACGCCGTCGACGACGAAGGCGGCGATATCGAGCGCGGAGAGCCGGTCGAACAGCACATGATTCTCTTGAAAATCCTGAGGTTCTTCGAGCGTCTTCAGCATGTTCTCTTCCTCAAATCGGCCGCAGAATCACTGCAATCACAAAGAGATGATAGCTGAGGAGAGACGCATTTCAGCGGTTGAAGGCCGGGATTGCGCCGCCTAGATAGAATTTAACTGCTTGTTCATGATGAATTCATTTTTTTCACATTAACGTCGAAATCGAAATGTATCGCGCCACATTCACCACAATGAAAACAGGTTCTCTCGTGACGTCAGCGACCCGCACAGGCCTCTCGCTCCTCGCCGCAGTCGGCTTTCTTGCCGTGGATCTGACGGCCGCCTTCGCGCAGGACTATCGCGGCTACAATCGCTATGGCGACGATGTCATGCTGGTCACGCCCGACGGCGAAATCCTCGATTATGTACCCCGCTCCGACGAAGTGCAGACCATGCGCGACAGCCGTGGCCGCACGCTTCTGATCGACAGCTGGGGCAATGTGGTCGCAACCGTGGTGCCCAATAATCGCGGCCGCCAACGCGACTACGGCGGCAACCGCCAGGGCGATTACGGCGGCTATCGCCGTCAGGGTGACGTGGATATCTATTCCAACCGACGCTACCGGGAAACCGAGCGCGGCTACGGCTATTCCGAGCCCGGCGACGTCACCGGCTCCGTTCCCGACTACCGCGACGTCGTTCCGCCGTCGACCGACGGCAACGAACTGCCAAACAGCCTGCCCGGCCTGATCGACGGCACCCAGGAGGCTTCCGTCGATCCGAACGACGGCAACCCAATGCGCCAGTCGATGCCGCCGGCGATCTCGGTCAAGTCGAAGTCGCGCGCCGAGATCACAGCACTTCAGGTCTTCCTCGACCGCGAAGGTTTTTCACCAGGCGTGATCGACGGCAAGATGGGCTCGAACGTCACCAAGGCGATCGAAGCCTTTCAGCAGTCGACCGGCGAAACGCTCGATCCCAACAACACCGACGACATTCTCGAGCGGCTGCGGATGAACGGCGGCATGCCGATCACCAGCTACACGATCACGGCCGCCGACGCCGCCGGCCCCTATGTCGCGTCGATCCCCGAGGATTACGCGCACAAAGCGATGCTGCCGCACATGTCCTTCACCTCGACGACGGAAATGCTCGGCGAGAAGTTCCACATGGACGAGGCCTATCTGCGCGAGTTGAACCCGGGCGTCGATTTCACCATTCCAGGCACGATCATCAAGGTGATCAACCCCGGTGCCAACAAGACCGGCAAGGTCGCCCGCATCCTCGCCGACAAGGCGCGCAAGCAGGTGCTCGCCTATGACGACGCCGGCAAGCTGATTGCCGCCTATCCGGCAACGATCGGCTCGTCCGACACGCCGTCTCCGTCAGGCACGGTCAATGTCGAGCGCATCGCGCTCAATCCGGGCTACACATACAATCCGAAGATCAACTTCAAGCAGGGCAACAACGACAAGATTTTGACCCTGCAGCCGGGCCCGAACGGTCCCGTCGGCACGGTCTGGATCGCGCTCTCGAAGCCCACCTACGGCATTCACGGCACGCCGGAACCCTCGAAGATCGGCAAGACCCAGAGCCATGGCTGCGTGCGCCTGACCAACTGGGACGCGACCGAGCTTGCCAAGATGGTGAGCACGGGCGTCACGGTCGAGTTCGTCGACTGAGCGAAGCCGGCCGCCCGTTAACCGAACCGTTGTTTTTTTGGCATTTTTCTTGAGGCTTCCCCCAATTGGGTGAGTGACTTCGCGCCTGCAGCATAGATGATGGAGTTGCCTGGCCGACCATCCACGACGAGGCACTCTTTTTTAAATTTCTTTGCGCCGACCCGTCGGCTAAATCGTTTCAGACCTATCCATTTACGAAGACCGCAGCTGCCGACGACCCAGCTGCGGTTTTTTTTCGAGCGCCGGGTGCAAAAGCCCTCCCGCCGCTCTCCCCGTCCATCATGACTTCATGAAACATTGTCATGAGAATTTTTCCGGCAATCGGCTATCACCGGATATCTCAACGACAATGGCCGACCTGCGGCCGCACTTGAAGGATGGCCTGAATGGCGACGGAGCGCACCCTGCCCAACCTCTGGCATGCGACGGCACCGGCCGCCCCTGAGACCAGGCCGCTCAGCCAGGACCTGACGACCGATGTGGCGATCATAGGCGGCGGCTTTACCGGCCTCTCGGCAGCGCTGCACCTGGCCGAAAAAGGCGTGAAGGCAACGGTCATCGAAGCCAAGATGATCGGCTTTGGCGGCTCCGGCCGCAATGTCGGCCTCGTCAATGCCGGCATGTGGGTGAAGCCCGACGACCTGATCTCTACCCTCGGCCCCGAGGCCGGCAACCGGCTGCTGACCGAACTCGGCGACGGCCCGTCACAGGTCTATGCGCTCGTCGAGAAGCACGGCATGCCTTGCGAGGCGGTGCGCAACGGTACGCTGCACATGGCCGTCGGCAGCGAGGGCATCACCGAGATCAAGGACCGCGAAGCGCAGTGGCAGAAGCGCGGCGCGCCGGTCGAGGCGCTTTCGGCCGAGCGGGCGCACGCGCTCACCGGCGCTGAAGGTTTTTCCGGCGCCCTGCTCGACCGCCGCGCCGGCACCATCCAGCCGCTCGCCTATGCCCGCGGGCTCGCCCGCGCTGCCCTTGCCGCCGGTGCCGAGATCTACACCGACACGCCGCTGACCGGTGCGGAGCACCAGGGCGACAGCTGGGTATTGAAGGCCGGCAACAACACGGTCCGCGCGAAACAGGTGATCCTCGCCACCAATGCCTATGGCGGCCTCTTCGCCGAGAGCCCCTGGCAGGCCCATACGCAGGAACTGACGATCCTGCCCTATTTCCAGTTCGCCACCAATCCGCTGCCGGACGCCGTCGCCAAGCGCATCCTGCCGGAGCGCCAGGGCACTTGGGACACCGGCCTCGTCATGACCTCCTTCCGCATGGACCAGCAGAACCGGCTGATCTTCGGCTCGATCGGCCGGCTCGACGCGATCGCTGAAGGCACGCACCGCGCCTTTGCCGCCCGCTCGCTGCGCAAGCTCTTCCCCTTCATCGGCGATTTCCGGTTTGAGTACTGGTGGGACGGCCGCATCGGCATGACCACCAACAACCTGCCGGCCATGCACACGCTCGCCCCCAACGTCGTTTCCGTCAGCGGCTACAACGGCCGCGGCATCGCGCCGGGCACCGTCTTCGGCCGCGCACTCGCCAGCCACGTCACCGGCGAAACCTCGGCGATCCCGCTCGCCGAAACGCCCGTGACCCCGGACACCTGGCGCGGCGTGAAGTCCGCCTTCTACCACGCAGGCGCCCAGGCCAAGCACTTCATCGACCGTCGGTTCTGAGGTAGCGCACGGTGCGGACCGTTCATTTCGGTTCGCGACCATGCCATGCGGTTTCGCCACGGGGTGAAATGCGCGCCAGCCGGACTGCGCCGGCCCATGCTGACCTATCTTGAATGTTGAAACCCTGAGGTGTAGCGTCCGCCGCGGGTGCCCCTCCAAACCTGCTGCCGGGTTGAAGGGCCGCGGAACTTTACTCGACGACCATGTTCATCAACGTCGAAGCGTAATCGGCAGACTTCGACCAGGAGCATCGGATCGTCTCATGCTGCACCCGCAGGTCAGGTTCTCGCCGTCCAATATCGCCGCCCTGAAGAAGTCCCTCCGGGATCGTTACCCGCACATCAAGTCATCCCACCTGGACGAGGCAATCGCCGCGTCGTTCGGCTTCAAATCCCATGCGGCATTGCGCCCGGCGCTGCTTCAGGTCGGCAACCACGCCCGGCTGATCGTCATCACCGATCATATGTTGCTTCTGCTTCGGCTGGAGGAACTGGGATACCGAGATATCGACGCCGGAGACTTGCGCCACCTGATGTGGGACATAAAATTCCCCGACCACTGGTACGATCAACACCTTGAAAAGGCCGTGACGAAACGCAGACGGCCGACAGCGGCCAATTCGCAATAGCGCAGCAGCGACCATCGGTGGCCCGTGCACGGTAGAGACCGTCGATGGCAAAGCCCAAAAACCGCTTGCGATTTGAAATCAGTCGGCTTAGCGTTGACCGATTGCACGTCGCAAGCAGACCCGTGCGAACGGGCCATTCGAGACAAGGAACTGGCCATGGCTAAGCTCGTGTTCGGAATGAACCAGTCGCTGGACGGCTACGTCGACCACATGGAGTTTGCGCCAAGTCCCACGCTCTTCCGCCATTTCATCAAGGAGGCCGAACAGCAGACGGGCAGCCTGTACGGTCGCCGGATCTATGAGATCATGCGCTACTGGGACGACGAGCATCCGGAATGGGATGCGGACAGACAGGCCTTCGCAGCCGCGTGGCGAAAGCAGCCGAAATGGGTCGTCTCGCGCTCCTCGGCGTCCGTCGGCCCCAATGCCCGGCTCGTCGACGGTGATATTGCGGGCGCCGTGCGCAAGCTGAAGGCCGAGCACGACGGCGAGATCGAAGTGGCAGGCCCCGTCCTCGCGCACAGCCTCACCGAACTGGGCTTGATCGACGAGTACCGGATCTACCTGCACCCGGTCGTCCTTGGTCACGGCAACCCCTATTTCGCCGGCCCCCGCCCGCGGCTCCGCCTGATCGCTCATGATCGGATCGGCGAGGACGTGGTGCGGCTGGTCTACGTTCCCGCTTAGTCGCCGGACTTGCCGGTCCCGTCAGCGAGCGGCTCTGTGCTTCGCGCTAACGGCGTGAAATCCGCATTCGACCCGGTTCGTTTCAGCTGCGACCTTGGCTTTCAAGCCAGATGAGCGCTCCGCGAACTGCGGCTCCGGCAAGTTGGTGCTGCCTTTGCTCTCACTCGGAGCGTCTCCAGCGATACGACCAACCGTCGATCCTCTCCTCGGTGGCCTTCAGCAACAAGGCGTCAGGCAGGAACTGGCCACGCACCAGGCCAATCTTTTCGAGAACACGGCAGCTGGTCTCATGTGCAGCCGCGCATATGGTATGAACCTCGGATAGGGGTGACTGCTGCTTGACCCAATGCATAATCGCAAGACCGGCTTCCGTCGCCAGCCCCCGTCCCCAATAGGCCGGACCGATGCCATAGTGAATTTCCGCACGGTCCCCATCCACAAACATGAGGAAGAGGCCCATCGGCCGCTGGTCGCTGCGGTCGATGATGCTCCAGATGAAGCGGTCACCATCCGCCCAGTTGCTTTCTCCCCACGCATGGATGACCGCCTCGGTGCTGGATTGCGCGGGATGAGCGCCGCGCGGCAAAAATCGTGCTGCCATGTTGTTGCCGGTGTATTCCGTAAACACGGACGCTGCGTGTTCAGAGCGGGCTGCACGCAGGTGAAGGCGGCTTGTCGTTAGTTCAACGGGCGGCGTGATCAACTTCAGGTGTCCGGGCGGGGCAGAGCGCGCGGACATCTTAATTCCATCGGGACAAAGAGCGAAAGCCACCATCGATCGCTTCCGGCGTAGAAAGTCCCTGGCCGCGCGGTGAAGCTGCCCCCAACATCACTGCGCCGCGATCAGCAAAGCAAAACGCCTCGGATCATCCCTGACCCGAGGCGTTGTCTCTCGAACGGAAGGCGCGATTACGCCGCTGCGCGGTAACCCGAGCCGGCGCTGACCTGCACCTGACCCGACGTGCGGAACGCCCGCAGACGCGTGGCGATGTGCTCGGCCTCTCCCGTCAATGCCTGGCTTGCGGCGTTCGCCTGCTCGACCATGGCGGCGTTCTGCTGCGTGATCTGGTCCATCTGGGTAATCGCGGTGTTGACCTCCTGCAGGCCGGTCGCCTGTTCGGCGGTGCTGGCGCGGATGGCGCCGAAGACGGAGCTGACTTCGACAACCTGGGCGACGATCTGCTGCAGCGACTGCGCCACCTGATTGACCGAATTGACGCCGTCGTCCACCTGGCCGCGCGACTTGGCGATCAGGCCCTGGATGTCCTTGGCCGCCTCGGCGCAGCGCTGCGCCAGCGCGCGGACTTCGGAGGCGACGACCGCAAAGCCCCTGCCCGCCTCGCCGGCGCGGGCCGCTTCGATGCCGGCGTTCAGCGCCAGGAGGTTGGTCTGGAAGGCGATCTCGTCGATGACGTCGACGATCCGCGCGATGCTGGCGGAAGACGTCTGGATCTCCTGCATCACCTCGATCGCGTGGCTGACGATCTCGCCGCTCTGTTCGGCATTGGCGCGGGCGGCAATCACGGTCGAGTTCGCCTGGTTGGCGCCTTCGGCCGTCTGCTTGACCGTGCGCGTCACCTGCTCGACGGCAGCGGCCGTCTCTTCGAGGTTGGCCGCCTGGCGTTCCGTGCGCCGGGCCAGATCGTCGGCAGCCGCCGCAATCTCCTTGGCGCTTGTGTGGATCTGGCTGGCGCCGGCCTCGATTCCGCCGATGGCGCGCGCAAGCTCGCCGATCGCGTGGTTGAAATTTTCGCCAAGCTCCTGATAGGCAACCGGCAGGTCCGCACCGATGCGTGCCGTCAAGTCGCCATCGGCGATCTTCTTCAGCGCCGCGCCGAAGGTCTTGCTGATCAGCGCGCGTTCGGCAGCCAGCACTTCTTCCTGCACCGCACGTTGCTTGGTGACGTCGGAGGCGTCCATGTAGACGGAGATCGACAGATCCATGTCGAGGAAGACGCCCTTGATCAGGCTCGACAGCATCGCGCCCATGTCCTCGGCCGAGGTCCCCTTGCGCGAGAACAGGCCGGCCTTCGGCCAGTGCGCCTTGACGATTTCGGTGATCAGATGCTCGGCGATCAGCGCATAGCCGCCGATGTACCAGCGCGGCTCGAGCCCGATGCGGGCGTGCACCAGGCCGATGGTGCGAACCTTGGCGCTGTAATCCTCGTTGAAATTGGCATCGACGATATTGGCCCAGTGGCCGACCTGGGCGCCCTTGGCGCGGTCGATATGAGCGTCGGAGGAGAAGAAGCGCTTGGTCTCGGGCGTCGTCTTGACCTTGACGTAGAACTTGTCGAGCGCGGGTTTAAGTTCCTTCTCGAGGATCGGCTTCAGCGCCTTCAGGCTCGTCTTGGCGGCGTCATCGAGCGCCATGAAATTCAGACGACCGGCAACGTCTTGCGTGCCGGCAGCGGCGTGTTCCGTTTTCATGCGCGAACTTCCCTGCATGCTCATTTCTGGATCATGGAGACAGGATCTAGGGCGCTGAAGCGTCTGAGATCATGGCCGCAATCATGGCGGCCGGTTGCCCTGTTCAGTCGGTCGCAGGGGCAAGCTGTGTCCTGGGCCACTGATAGAAGCGCAGGGTAAAGGAAGCCTTACGCGAAACAGCTATTTCGCGAGGCCTGAAATACAACTCAACCGGAACTGACGAATATCAATTCCGGTTGATACGCAATAAACGGTGGAACGGCAAAGGATCAGGCGGCGTTTCGCGAAGCCCAGGACGGCATGCGCGCAGCCCAGGAGCGGCGCGTCTTGACCGGCATCAGCGCCTGCACTTCCTTGGCGAGGGCTGCTGCGTTTTCGCGCGCCTTGTCGAGATTGCTGACGCGGTTCGGATCCATCGTCTGCAGCGTGCCGCCAAAATCGAAGATCTCGCGATAGGCGGCGCGCTCGACGATCGGCGTGTCGAGAACCGAGACGCCGCGCTCGGCGAGCATCGCCTTGATCGTCTGCAGCGCACGCGTGGTGACCAGCGAATTGACGCGGGTGAGCACCACAGAATGGTTGATGCGCAGGCCCGAACGATCCTGGATCTGGCGGATCAGCTCAAGAATTTGAGCCGCACCCTTGGCATCCATGGCGCAGCCCTGCACCGGGATCAGCACCTGGTCAGAGATGGCGAGTGCAAGTGCTACGATCTGGTCCTTGGCGCCCGCGAGATCGATGACGATATAATCCGCTTCGTCCTTCGCCTCGCGGATATGACATTCGAGCGAGCCGGGCGTGATGTGCGAAATGACGGTGAGGTTGGCGATATGGCCGGAAGCCTCCGCCCAGCTGGTGATCCAGCGCTGCGGATCAGCGTCGAGGACGACCACCCGGTGTCCCTGCCGCGCCAGTTCCGTCGACAGGATCAGCGCCGCGGTCGTCTTGCCCGCACCACCCTTTGCATTGGCGAAAGTGATGACCGCCATGATATTCCCCATTCTATGCCTGTATCGCGCTGAACCGGACGGCCACAGCCGGTGGTTCGCTTCTTAACGAAACCTTACAGAATTTGGTTAACGAAACGGTAACGCCGGCACGTCAAACCTGACAGTCGGCCTTAAGGCTGCGTGCCAGCGACACTGCTATGGTGATGAAAATGCTGGAGTTCTGGCCTCAGACCGGCAAAACTGCCGGTTCGCTCACGTGCTGTGATCGATAGCACATCGACGAGAACGGCCCGTGCCGCACCGCCTCGCCTGTCGGGCTGAGCAGGGTCAGCACGTCATTCGCAAACGCCTGGGCGTTGGCCTGCGCCTTGGCAAGGTTGCTGACCTTAGCGGGGTCGAGAGAGGAAAGCGTGTCGCCCCGCTCAAAGAGTTCGCGGAAGGCCGTACGCTCCACCAGCGGGGTATCGACGAGCCGGATCCGGTTCTCCGAAAGCAGCAGCTTGACCCGGCGCATCGCCCGCGTCGTCACGATCGGGTTGACCCGGGTCAGCAGAACCGCGTGGTTGATGTTGGCGCGCGCGTTGTTCTCGATGTGGCGGATCAGGTCCAGCACCTGGATGGCGCCGCGCGCATCCATCACACAGCCCTGCACCGGGATCAGCGTCAGGTCCGAAAGACCGATCGCCAGCGCCACCAGCACGTCGGCCGCCCCGGAGAGATCGATGATCACATGCTCGACCTGACCGCGCAGCCGCCGGAGATGATCGCTGAGCGTGGTTGTCGCGACACCTGAGAGAACGAAGAGATTGCCATCGTTGCGGCCGTGGCGGAACCAGTCGGTCATGCAGGCGAGTGGATCGCAATCAAGAACCGCAACGCGATCGCCGCGCCGGGCGAATTCGCAGGCAAGCAGCAAGGCTGCCGTTGTCTTGCCGGCTCCCCCCTTCGCATTCGCGAGGGATACAATCGCCATCGGTCGACCCTAACTCAAGGCCCGGATTTTCGCGGGCCGATACATACGCACACCCTAATGCAAACGTTCCAGACCGCGGTAAACAAAGCGTAAAGAAAACGCTCCGCGAGCCCGAAACGTGACAGTTCGATGACGATTAGGTGACAGATCCGCCGCAATGGCAAGTGGTATTTTTGGGCTAACTAAACCGAGAGGCCGACGCCTTCGCCTGGGGGCAAAGGCGTCGGGAATTGGTCAGATGCACTCGCGGAAGAGCTTCTTCGCGGCGTCGAGCGTCAACTCGACCGGGTTGCCGCCGGCCGTCGGGTCGACGATCGCCATCTCCGACATTTCGTCGATCCGGTCGGTGCCAACGCCGAGGGCTGCGAGCTTGTCCGGAACGCCGAGTTCCTCGCGCAACTTCAGCACGTAGTCGTAGAAGCCGTCGAAGCCACCGGAAATGCCGAGATAGGCGGCAGCGCGCACTATTCTGTCCTCGATCGCCGGACGGTTGAAACGCAGCACCGGCGGCATCACGACCGCATTGGTCATGCCGTGGTGGGTGTTGTAGATCGCGCCCACCGGATGCGACAGCGAGTGGATGGCGCCAAGGCCCTTCTGGAACGCGACGGCACCCATGGCGGCCGCACTCATCATGTTGGCGCGCGCCTCGATGTCGGTGCCGTCCTTGTAGGCGCGCGGCAGGTATTCCTTCACCAGCCGCATGCCTTCAAGCGCAATGCCCGCAGACATCGGATGATAGAAGGGCGAGGAATAGGCTTCCAGGCAATGGGCAAAGGCGTCCATGCCGGTGCCCGCCGTGATCACCTTGGGCATGCCGACCGTCAGTTCCGGGTCGCAGATCGTGACTGCCGGTAGGAACTTCGGATGGAAGATCACCTTTTTCACATGGCTTGCCGAATTGGTGATGACGCTGGCGCGGCCGACTTCAGAGCCGGTGCCGGCGGTGGTGGGCACTGCAATGATCGGTGCAATGCCTTCGACGCTCGCCCGCGTCCACCAGTCACCGATATCCTCGAAGTCCCAGACGGGGCGGCTCTGCCCGGCCATGAAGGCGACGCACTTGCCGAGGTCGAGGCCAGAGCCGCCGCCGAAGGCGACGACGCCGTCATGGCCTCCATCCTTGAACGCCTTCACGCCGGCGGCGAGATTGATGTCGTTCGGGTTCGGATCGACGTCGGCAAAGATCGCGCGGCCGAGGCCGGCGGCGTCGAGGATATCGAGCGCATTTTGCGTAATCGCCATCGGCGCGAGGCCCCGATCGGTAATCAGCAGCGGCTTCTTCATGCCGACCGCCTTGCAATGGTCGGCAAGCTCCTTGATCCGGCCGGCACCGAACTTGATGGACGTCGGATAGCTCCAGTTGGCGGTGATGGTCATGCGGTGACTTTCTTCAGATGATAGGATTTCGGACGGGTGAGGTTCTGGAAGCCGATGACCGAAAGCGAGCCGCCGCGGCCGGTCTCCTTGACGCCGGTCCAGCAAAGCGCCGGGTCGAGATAGTCGGCGCGGTTCATGAACACCGTGCCAGTCTCGATGTCGGCGCCGATGCGCGCGGCACGCTCGGCATCCCTGGTCCAGAGCGATGCGGTAAGGCCATACTGGCTATCGTTCATCAACTCGATCGCCTGGCTGTCGCTCTTCACCTTCATTATGCCGACGGCAGGGCCGAAGGTCTCTTCGCGCATGAAGGCCATGGAGTGGTCGACATTTACGAGGATCTGCGGCGCGAGATAGGCGCCGCCGTCGTCGGCAGGGAAAAGCTTCGGGTCGATCAGAGCCTTGGCGCCCTTGGCAACGGCGTCGGCGATCTGCTCGCGCACGGTGGCGGCAAAACGCTTGTTGGCCATCGGCCCCAGCGTCGTTTCCGGATCGAGCGGATTGCCGAGCTTGTAGTTGGAAACCCAGGCGACCGACTTCTCGACGAAGGCGTCGTAGAGCTTTTCGTGCACGTAGATGCGCTCGATGCCGCAGCAGCATTGGCCGGAATTGTAGGTGGCGCCGTCCATCAGCGTATCGACGGCCGCGTCGAGATCCGCGTCTTCCATGACGTAGCCCGGATCCTTGCCGCCGAGTTCGAGACCGAGACCGGTAAAGGTACCGGCCGCCGCCCGTTCGATCGAACGCCCGCCTTCGACCGAACCGGTGAAGTTGACGAAGTCGAAGCTCCTGGCCGCAATCAGCGCCGCCGTTGTTTCGTGGTCGAGGAAGATGTTCTGGAAGACGTCGGCGGGAACGCCGGCCTCGACGAAGGCGCGCACCATGCGCTCGCCGACGAGGATCGTCTGGCTCGCATGTTTGATGATGACCGTGTTGCCGGCCATCAGCGCCGGCGCGACCGTGTTGATCGCGGTCATGTAAGGGTAGTTCCAAGGTGCAACGACGAAGACGACACCGTGCGGCTCGCGCGAGATGCGGCGCTCGAAGCGGTCGCTCTCCTCGATCACCAGCGGCTTCAGTGCATCGGCGGCGATGGTCGCGACATAGTTCGAGCGCTCGTTGAAACCCTTGAATTCGCCGCCATAGCGCACCGGCCGGCCCATCTGCCAGGCAAGCTCTGGCACCACTTCGTCGACCATCTCGTTGAGGCGCGCGACACCGGCCAGAACCAGATTGACGCGCTCGTCGAGCGGACGGCGCGCCCAGGCCTTCTGCGCCTGGCGGGCGCGGGAAACCACCTGCTTTGCCATGTCCAGTGGCATCGCCGGGCGTTCTGCGTAGACCTCGCCGTTCACCGGCGAAATGCACTTGATCATGCTCATGATCGTCTTCCTGCTTTCATTGCGAATGATGCGATGGCCGCTCCGGTCAGGAACGGCCATCCTTGTGAATGATTATGTCGCGGGTCAGGCCCGTTCGAAACCGCGTGCGACCTCCCAGTCGGTGACGCGGCGATCATATTCTTCCTGCTCCCAGCGCCCTGCCCGCGCATAGTGCTCGATGACCTCGTCGCCGAAGGCGGCGCGCAGCATCTTCGATTCCGTCAGCGCGGCCGTCGCATCGCGAAGCGTGCGCGGGATCTCGCGCACGTCCTTGCCGCCATAGGCGTCGCCGACGAAGGGCGCCTCCAGTTCCATCTTGTTTTCGATACCGGAAATGCCCGCCGCGATCAAAGCGGCGAAGGCGAGATAGGGATTGAGATCGGAGCCGCCGACGCGGCATTCGATACGGATCGCCTTGGTGTCTTCGCCGCAGAGACGGTAGCCGGCCGTGCGATTGTCCTTGCTCCAGACCGCCTTGGTCGGCGCGAAGGTACCGGCCATGAAGCGCTTGTAGGAGTTGATGTAGGGGGCGAGGAAATAGGTGATCTCGCTCGCATGGGTCAGAAGCCCGGCCACGTAATGGCGCATCATCTCGGACATGCCGTATTTGCCGCTCTCGTCGTAGAACTTCGACGACTTGCCGTCCGCGCTCCAGAGCGACTGGTGGATATGCGAGGACGAACCGGCGGCCGCATAGTTCCACTTTGCGAGGAAGGTGATGGCCTTGCCGCGCGACCAGGCGATTTCCTTGCAACCGTTCTTGATGATCGCATGCCGGTCGGCCATCGTCAGCGCGTCGGCATAGCGTACGTTGATCTCTTCCTGGCCGGCCGACGCCTCACCCTTGGAATTCTCGACCGGAATGTCTGCGCCCTGGAGACCATTGCGGATCGCCCGCATCACGTCCTCTTCCTTGGTCGTCTGGAAGATGTGGTAGTCCTCGTTGTAGCCGCTGACGAGCTGCAGATCGCGATAGCCGGACTGGCGGGCGTCGTCATAGGACTGGTCGAAGAGGAAGAATTCGAGCTCGCTCGCCATATAGGCCTTGAGGCCCATCTTCTCGAGACGCGCCACCTGCTTCTTCAGGATCGCCCGCGGCGAATGCGGCACTTCCTCATGGGTGTGATGGTCGAGCATGTCGCAGAGAACCAGCGCCGTGCCTTCGAGCCAGGGGATGCGGCGAAGCGTCGAAAGGTCCGGCTTCATCGTATAGTCGCCGTAGCCTTTTTCCCAGCTTGTCGCCTTGTAGCCGGGAACGGTCTCCATCTCCATGTCGGTCGCCAGCAGGTAGTTGCAGCTATGCGTTTCCTTCCAGGCGCCATCGACGAAGAACTGCGCGTGGAAGCGCTTGCCCATCAGCCGGCCTTGCATGTCGACCTGGCAGGCGAGCACCGTATCGATGCGGCCGGCGGCGACGTCTTCCTTCAACTCGTCAAACGTATAGCTCATCAACTTCCATCCCATGTTTTGTCACGCGGCCGTTCCCTTGAGGTCACGATATTTTTTGGCCGCGTGAACGTGATCAGCTCGAATTGTCTGGCGCGGAGTGCGGGCCGGAAGCCGCGCACATTGTTTTCGATTTCGTCCGGCCCCAAAGAAAAGGCGGAAGTCGCGGTCGCGCTTCCGCCCTTTTGTCGTTGATCAGATCTGGCCGACGGCCTTCTCTGCAGCGGCGATCTCTGCCTGGCGGCGTGCCACTTCGTCACCGATCGGCGGGCCGCGGAAGCGGCGGCTCTCGAAGCCGAACCAGACAGCGCCGGTCAGCACCAGGAAGCCCACGGTGATGTAGAGTGCCCAGTCGTTCGGCGGCTGCACGCCGAGGATGAAGATCAGCACCATGGCGATGATCGAGAGCACCGCGAACAGCTTGAACATGCTCTCGCCGAGGTTCCACGGACCCATCTTGTCCCACTTCGAGGTTCCCCAGGCGAACAGGCCGAGGGTGATCGGGATCGCGAAGGAGAAGAACAGGAAGATGACCGTGCACGAAACGACGATGGTGTAGACCGGCGTCTCGCCGATCGAGACCAGCGACGAGCCCCAGACGAACAGGACCGACAGGATCGAGCCGATCCAGATCGCGGCAACCGGCGTGCGGTAGGTCGGGCTCACCTTGGCAAGCGCCTTGGAGGCCGGCAGGCCGCCGTCACGCGAAAACGCGAAGATCATGCGCGACACCGAGGTCACCGTTGCCAGGCCGCACAGCCACTGGCTGACGAGGATGGCGAGATAGAGGATGTCCTTGATGATGGGGTGCACCTGCGCATCCATCGCCCAGAAGAACACGTTCCAGCCCTGCTTGGCGGCTTCGTCCATGTTCGGGATCATCAGCACGAACGAGCACAGCATGATATAGCCGAAAAGCGCCGACCAGAGCACCGACGAGACCATGCCACGCGGCACCGAATGGGCGGCTTTGACCGTCTCTTCGGAGGTGTGCGCCGAAGCGTCATAGCCGGTGATCGTGTAGATCGGCAGGAGCAGGCCGAGCAGGAACACCCAGGTGCCCGAGGTCTGAGGCCACACGTTGCCGCCGGCTTCACCGGAGTAGTTGGAGAAGGTGAAGAGACGGGCGATGTCGTAGCTGTCGGCTGCGACCAGGCACACGAGCGCCAGCAGGATCGACGTCGCGAAGATCAGGTAGCCCGAAAAGTCGGTGAGCTTGGCCGTCAGCCCGATGCCCATGTGGTTTACCAGCGCCTGCCCGCCGGTGATGATGGCGAGGAAGACGATGCGCGTCAGAGTCGTATCGGCGAGGCCGAAATAGGGCGTGCCGAAGGAACCCATGAAGAAATAATAGGTGCCGACGTTGATCGCACCGAGAACGGTGACGAGACCGAGCAGGTTGAACCATGCTGTCAGCCAGCCGGTGAAGCGGTTGCCGAGGATCGAACCCCAGTGATAGAGGCCACCCGCCGTCGGATAGGCCGAGCTGATCTGTGCCATGGCAACGGCGAAAACCAAGGAGATGAAGCAGCCAAGCGGCCAACCGATGCCGATCGCGGCGCCCCCCGCGCCGGCGGTCGCTTGGGCGAGCGAGTTGATGCCGCCCGAAAGAATGCAGATGATCGAGAACGACACCGCGAAGTTCGAGAACTGGCTCATGCGCCGCTCGAGCTCCTGGGCATAGCCCATCGAGTGCAGGACGCTCATGTCCTGCTTTTTGTCTGAATCACTGTAGTCCGACATTTTTCTTCCCCTGATTTCTTCAGACCACACCGCCCCATTGCGGCAGGGTCCCATCAACCACCTGCCCCGGCTGGCCGGAACAGGACCGCGGCAACGCCGCTCCCCAGGGTCTTTTATTGTGCTGAAACAGCCGCAGCGCCTTTGCGCAGCAGCCCTTCCAGGTAATCGGCCATGACCCTTTGGCCGATGTCATTGCGAATGAGATCGTTGCGGATCTCGATCATCACATTCGGCAGTCCGTTGTGGACGCCATATTCGATCAGGCTATGGGTAACGCCGTCGGCCGGCCCATAGGGCTCGTTGCGCCGGATGTCGTAGGCAACCTGCCCCTTGGTGGCAGTCGCGAGCATATGGTCGGCAAGCCGGCTGTCGGCATCGTGAAGCACGCCGACTTCGACGGCGCGCGGCTTGCCGAAATAGACGGGCGTGAAACTGTGCATCGTCACGAGAACAGGCGGGCGTCCCGCGGCCTTGCGATCGGATACGAACCGGGCGACGGCATCGTGGAACGGCCGATAGATCTCGTCGACCCGCGCCTGGCGCTCGTCGGCCGACATCGTCCGGTTTCCCGGGATCTCGTAGACCTCGCTGACAGAAGGCATCGCCGCGTCCGCTTCCGGCGGTCGGTTGCAGTCATAGGCAAGGCGGGAGAAGCGCTGGTAGATCAGGGACCCGTCGAGCTTTGTCGCAAGCAGCTTGGCAACCGCAAGCGCACCCGGGTCCCAGGCAATATGACTTTCGAGCGCCTGTTCGCTGAGGCCAAGCGTGCCCAGGCGTTCGGGAACGAGGCGCGAGGCATGCTCGCAGACGAGCACAATATCGCCCTTGCCTGCGGCGTTCTCGATCGCAACCGGATCGCCATCTGCTTCGGTCAAAAGTCGCGTCAACACCGGCATCCCCTCTTGCCCCGTTAGACGTTCGTTAATGAAAAGAATTCTTCAGAGGATGACGCATGTCAATCAAAATCTGAAACGATCTCTTCAAAATTGCGATTGACTCCAATTGTGACAGCGATGTTTAATCTGTCACAAACCGGCTTAAGATCGGTTCAGGGGAGACAATTTGAGCAGCAAGGCGACGTCCACCACCGTGTCGGATGTGATCAACGCCCACTTCACCGTGCTGACCCGCGCGGAGAAGCAATTGGCAGAGACGCTTCTCGACAATTATCCCGTTTCGGGACTCGGTTCGATCACCACGGTTGCCGAGAACGCCGGCGTTTCGACACCGACGGTCGCCCGCATGGTGCAGAAGCTCGGTTTCCGCGGTTTTCCGGATTTTCAGGCAAGGCTGCATCAGGAATTGGAAGCGACGATTTCCAATCCGATCACCAAGCACGACCGCTGGGCTGCCAATGCACCCGGCACCCACACGCTCAACCGCTTTGCCGACGCGATCACCAGCAATCTGCGCGAGACGCTGACCCAGATCGAGCCGCAGGAATTCGACGAGGCGGCCGCGCTGATCGCCGACCGCAAGCGCAGCATCTATCTGCTCGGCGGCCGCATCACCCGCTCGCTCGCCGATTATCTCTTCACCCACCTTCAGGTCATTCGGCCGGGGGTCACCGAAATCGCCACCAATGCCAGCGCCTGGCCGCACTATGTGCTCGACATGCGCCAGGGCGACGTGCTGATTCTCTTCGACATCCGCCGCTACGAGCAGGAGATGGTGACGCTTGCCAAATCCGCCCGCGAGCGGGGTGTCGAGATCATCCTTTTTACCGATCGCTGGAGTTCGCCGGTCGCCAAGTCCGCCTCAAGGGTGTTTCGCTCGCAGATCGAGGTGCCGTCCGCCTGGGACAGCTCCGTCGTCATCCTGTTCTTGATCGAGGCTCTGATCGAGGCCGTTCAGAGTTCGAACTGGGACGAAACCCGGGATCGGATGAAGACGCTCGAGGGCCTGTTCGATTCCACCCGCATCTTTCGCAAACCGGTCTAGGAGAATTCGCCGACACGTTCACAGGATTTCATGCAGTTATGCGACAGTGGCCCGCCGAAGCCAAAAAAGAAATGTTCTTCCAACGACATACGCGGCGCGAACGGATAAACCCCTGTCACATTACTTTCATCGCATCTCTTTAACAGCTTCGCCGAAATCGACTGAAACCCCACGAATTTGACTAAACCCATAAGGAGAACTCCAGTGATTTCAAAAACCCAACGCCTGCTTTCGCTCTCCACCGCCATTTTCCTGGCAACGACGGCAATCGCCGCTGCCGAACCGAGCGCCGAGCTCATCGAAGCCGCCAAGAAGGAAGGCATGCTGACGACCGTCGCCCTGCCCCACGACTGGTGCGGCTACGGCGACGTCATCGCCTCCTTCAAGGCCAAGTATCCGGAAATCCAGGTCAACGAACTGAACCCGGACGCAGGCTCGGCCGACGAAGTCGAAGCCGTCAAGGCGAACAAGGACAACAAGGGCCCGCAGGCTCCTGACGTCGTCGACGTCGGTCTCGCCTTCGGCCCGCAGATGAAGGCCGAAGGCCTGCTGCAGCCCTACAAGGTCTCCACCTGGGACGAGATCCCGGACAGCGTCAAGGACGCCGAAGGCTACTGGTACGGCGACTACTACGGCGTCATGTCCTTCCTCGTGAACAAGGACCTCGTCCAGAACGCACCGAAGGACTGGGCTGATCTGCTGAAGCCGGAATATGCCGGCCAGGTTGCTCTCGCCGGTGACCCGCGCGCCTCGAACCAGGCGATCCTCGGCGTTCTCGCCGCTGGCCTCGCCAAGGGCGCAAAGTCCGGCAAGGAAGCCGGTGAAGCTGGTCTCGGCTACTTCGCCGAACTGAACAAGGCCGGCAACTTCGTTCCGGTTATCGGCAAGTCGGGCACGCTCGCCCAGGGCTCGACCCCGATCGTCGTTGCCTGGGACTACAACGCGCTCGGCTGGGCAAAGACGCTCAACGGCAACCCGCCGACCGAAGTCGTCGTTCCGGCCAGCGGCGTTCTCGCCGGCGTCTACGTTCAGGGCATCTCCGCCTACGCGCCGCACCCGAACGCAGCGAAGCTGTGGATGGAGCACCTCTACTCCGACGAAGGTCAGCTCGGCTGGCTCAAGGGCTTCTGCCACCCGACCCGCTTCAACGCCATGGTCAAGGCCGGCAAGGTTCCGCAGGAGCTGATCGACGCCCTGCCGCCGGCAGCCGCTTACGAGAAGGCCTACTTCCCGACGCTCGAAGAAGTCGACGCCAACAAGGCTGCCGTCACCGGCGGCTGGGATTCCGTCGTCGGCGCGAACGTTCAGTAAGCCTTTCCACAGACATGTCGCCCCGACCGGTTTTCCGGTCGGGGCGCATAGGTTATTCGTAAGAAATTCAAGTCCTTGGAGCGAGATCTGGGAGCCGTGCGCGGCTTCGTCGGTTTCCCGCTTCTTGCTTGCAACAATCGATAACGCCCGCGTGGAAAACGCGGCTTCAGGGGCGCGAACGGAATGTCATCTGCTAAACCCGACGCCAGCCCGCCGGCGCGTCGCCTACCGCTTCACTGGCTGGGCATTCTTCCCTTTGCCGCCTTCGTGACGCTGTTCCTGCTTTTGCCGACGATGAAGATCGTGGTCGGCGCGTTTCAGACGCCCGATGGCAGCTTCACGCTCGACAACATCCGCGGCCTGTTCACGCCCTCGATCCTGGCTGCCTACTGGATCTCCATCAAGATCAGCATCGCCTCGGCGCTTCTCGGCTGCCTGATTGGCTTTGCCATGGCGTCCGCCATCGTCTTCGGCGGCTTGCCGAAGGGGATCCGCGGACCACTCCTGACCTTCTCCGGCGTCGCCTCCAACTTCGCCGGCGTGCCGCTCGCCTTTGCCTTTCTCGCGACGCTTGGACCTGTCGGCATCGTCACTGTCTTCCTGCGCTCGAACTTCGGGCTCGACCTCCGGATGCTCGGCTTCAACCTGCTGTCCTTCTGGGGGCTGACGGTCACCTATCTGTTCTTCCAGATCCCGCTGATGATCCTGATCATCACGCCGGCACTCGACGGCCTGAAGCGTGAATGGCGCGAGGCCGCCGAGATCCTCGGCGCCACCGGCCTGCAATACTGGCGCATGGTCGCCTTCCCGATCCTGCTTCCGTCGCTGCTCGGCACGCTGGCGCTGCTTTTCGCCAATGCCTTCGGCGCCGTTGCGACCGCGATCGCACTCACCGGCTCGTCGCTCTCGATCGTGCCGATCCTGCTCTTTGCTCAGATCCGCGGCGACGTGCTCGGCAACCCGCATCTCGGTTACGCGCTCGCCTTCGGCATGATCGTCGTCACCGGTATCGCCAACGCGATCTACATCTGGCTGCGCAGCCGCAGCGAAAGGTGGCTGAAATGAAGAAGATCTGGGCCTGGGGAGCCCTCGTTTTCGGCCTCCTCTATTTCACCCTGCCGCTCATCGGCATGACCAACTTCTCCTTGAAGATGCGCCGCGGCGAATACTCCTTCGACGCTTACCAGAAGGTCTTCGCCGACCCGCGTTTCCAGGAGACCTTCACCTACTCGGTGCTGCAGGCCTTGTTCACCATCCTCTTCGGTGTTCTGCTCGTCGTGCCGACAGCCTACTGGGTCCGCCTCAAGCTGCCGCGGCTGCGCCCCGTCATCGAGTTCATCACGCTGCTGCCGCTGGTCATCCCAGCGATCGTCATCGTCTTCGGCTACATCCGGCTCTACAACACCTCGAGCTGGCTGCCGTTGACGGGCTCGCTCACCGGCACCAACATCCTCCTGATGTTCGGCTATGCGACGCTTGCGCTACCCTACATGTACCGCGCAGTCGACACGGGCCTTCGCACCATCGACGTCGCCACCTTGACCGAGGCCGCCCAAAGCCTCGGCGCCGGATGGACGACGATCCTTGCCAAGATCATTCTGCCGAACGTGCTCGTCGCCGTGCTCTCGGGAGCCTTCCTGACCTTTGCCATCGTCATCGGCGAGTTCACCATGGCGGCCCTGCTAAACCGCCCGGCTTTCGGCCCCTACATGCAGCTCTTGGGCGCCAACCGCGCCTATGAACCGGCCGCACTCGCCGTCATTGCATTCGGCATCACCTGGGGCTGCCTCGGCCTCATCCAGCTCGTCTCGCGCTTTCAAAAAAGCGCGCCTCCTAAGGCCTGAGGACCGCACCCATGAGTTTCCTGTCACTCACCAGCATCAAGAAGTCCTTCGGCCCGGTTCACGTCGTGCACGATTTCAACATGGACATCGAAAAGGGCGAGTTCGTCTCGTTCCTCGGGCCATCGGGCTGCGGCAAGACCACGGTCCTGCGCATGATCGCCGGCTTCGAAAGCCCGACCAGCGGCAAGATCGTCATCAACGGCCGCGACCAGAACTCGCTGAAGCCCAACCAGCGCAACATCGGCATGGTGTTCCAGGCCTATGCGCTGTTTCCCAACATGAACGTGCATGACAACGTCGCCTTCGGCCTCAAGGTCGCAGGTACAGACAAGTCGGAGATCGACGCGAGGGTGAAGCAGATGCTCGGGCTGATCAAGCTCGAGCACCTGGCGGACCGCTTCCCCTACCAGCTCTCCGGCGGCCAGCAGCAGCGCGTTGCGCTTGCCCGCGCCATTGCGGTCAAGCCGCAGGTGCTGCTGCTCGACGAGCCGCTGTCGGCGCTCGACGCCAAGATCCGCGTATCGCTGCGCGAGGAAATCCGGCAGATCCAGCAACAGCTCGGCATCACCACCGTGTTCGTGACCCATGACCAGGAAGAAGCGCTGTCGATCTCCGATCGCATCGTCGTCATGAATGCCGGCCGCGCCGACCAGATCGGCACCCCCTTCGAGATCTACAACACGCCGTCAACGCGTTTCGTCGCCTCCTTCGTCGGCACGCTCAGCATCATCGAAGGCAAGGTCGCGGACCCGGCCGCGGGTGCCGTCACGATCGGCAACCAGCAGATCGCGCTGAAGGATCCGATTGCCGGCATGAAGGGCGGCGACAGCATTTCGCTGGCGCTTCGTCCCGAAGCGGGCTCGATCGCCGAGGGCGCCACGGGCGACACGTCGCTTGCCGGCGAGGTCGTCTCGACGAGCTTCCTCGGCTCGGTCATCCGCACGCGCCTTCGCGTCGGCGGCGACGTCATCTCCTTCGACATGTTCAACAATCCGGGTGTTGCCCCGCCGGTTTCCGGCGACAACGTCACGCTGCGCTTTGCCGCCAAGGATCTCTTGGTCATCCGCGAGTAAGCGGATTGAAAGCCATCGGAACGATTTCTTCCGATGGCTCCAAACACTGGAAAAATCTGTCGTGATTTCTGGCATTTTCGTCGCACCGTGCGTTTGACCGCGCGCGGTCGCGCTATATAGTCGCGTTGTTCTCAGGGCGGGGTGAAATTCCCCACCGGCGGTAGCGGCCGAAAGGCCGAAGCCCGCGAGCGCCTCAGGGTTTCACCCTGGGGGTCAGCAGATCCGGTCAGATTCCGGAGCCGACGGTCACAGTCCGGATGGAAGAGAGCAAGCAGCAACGTGGGTCCCCGCGACGGGACCTCGCGCGCATGCATGTTCGCCCGACGGGATCATTGGAAAACGCCAAACCCTGAAAGGCTTGAGACCATGACCATTCTTTCCCACCCCGCCGCCAAGATCGCGATCGTTCGTGCCCGCTGGCATGCCGATATCGTCGACCGCTGCGTCGATGCCTTCGTCACGCAATGGACGAAGCTTGGCGGGTCGGCCGCCGACGTCGAGATCTTCGACGTACCCGGCGCGCTCGAAATCCCGCTGCATGCGCAGACGCTGGCCAAGACCGGCCGCTATGCCGCGATCCTCGGCACCGCCTTCGTCGTCGACGGCGGCATCTACCGCCACGATTTCGTCGCCGGCACCGTGCTCGACGGCATGATGCGCGTGCAACTCGACACCAATGTGCCGGTGCTTTCCGCCGTACTGACGCCGCACAATTTCCAGGAAAGCGAACCGCTGATCGCCTTCTTCCGCGAGCACTTCGTTACCAAGGGTACGGAGGCGGCCAACGCCTGCGCCCAGATCCTCGATGCCCGCGCCAAGCTGGCGCTCGTCAACGCCTGATCCGCGAGATGCGGTTGAGGTTGGCTCGCCCCTCATCCGCCCGGTGAAGGCTTGCCCCTCATCCGCCCGGTGAGGGGAATGCCCCTCATCCGGCCTGCCGGCCACCTTCTCCCCGCGGGCGGGGAGAAGGACACAAGCGGCATCCTTGTCGCGCAAACTCTCTCCCCGGGGCTACCGAGAACGGCCTTCCACCCGGGTCCATCACAAACTCCGAGGCAGCTTGCGTTCTCGTTCCTTCTCCCCGCCTGCAGGGAGAAGGCTAGCGTGAGGGGGCAGCGGCAGGGGCGAACAGCGCCAAACGCTGCGCTTGAATCAACCTCTGAACCACCTGAATCGGCTCACCAGCTTGAGCCGGCAACGCGCTGTTTCGACTCGCAAAATCAATGCGCAGCCTCGTTCTTGCGCAGGCTGCGATCCAGTGCCGCCACGCGGTGCCGGTGCCCCGCCACCTCGTAGCCGACGATGGTGACGACGGGCGCGAGCATCAGGATGATCAGGCACTTGGCCATGTCGAGCCCGGCCATGGCCGCGACCACTGACGCGGCCAGCACCACTGCCGTGCCCGCGAGCAGCCAGAGATGCAACCGCTCCACCTGCTGCATAAGATAGGCGTACATCGCATAGAGCAGCCCGATGTAGCACGCGACGGGCACCGCAACGGTCAGCACCGTTGCGACCGAGCCAATATGCGCCTTGTGCTCGATGTAATAGGCCGCCACATGCAGGCCGGCGCCAGTCGCGACGATCGAGGCGAAGATCGGCATGTGGCCGTAGCCCCAGACGAAGGAGCGTTTTTGACGGTGCCGGTGCAGGATCTCGGCGCTCGGCAGCAGAAAATAGATCCACCACATGCCGAAGGTGAGCCCCGTCCCGGCGAGGCAGACGAGCGCGACATCGAGGTTCCAGCCCTGCCCTTCGACCACGGCCGAGATTGAGGCGACCGTGCCGACCACCCCTTCCCCAAGCGCGATGATCGCGAGCAGCCCGTAGCGCTCGGCGATGTGATGGGCATGCCAGGGCGTTCCGCCGTAGCGCATCTCGGCGACATAGGGGCCGAGCATCTCGATCGCCGTCAGCCCCACGACCATGACGAAGGTCACCAGCAGCGAGAAATCGAAGAAGATCAGAACGACCCAGCCGAGCTGGGCGAGGCTGATTGCTTTGACATAGGCCGTGCAGGCATCCCGTCGGGCCGGGTCCTGCCGGCTGGCGCGCAGCCATTGGAAGAGCATCGCCACCCGCATGACGACATAGCCGAGCACCATTATGCCGTTGTCGAGATGCTCACCCTTGTCGATCGACTCGAACATCGGCGGCAGGCCGATCGCAAGGATCAGCACGCCGACCATCTGCACCATGGTGACGATGCGGAATACCCAGTCGTCCGTGTCGTAGGCGGAGGCAAACCAGCTGAAATTGATCCAGGCCCAGCAGATGGAGAAGGTCGCAAGCGCGAAGCCGAAGAGGCCGGAAAAGAAGTGCCCTTCGGCCAGGAAATGAGCAAGCTGCGAAGCCGCCAGGCTAAAGGCGATGACGAAGGTCAGGTCGAACAAGAGTTCGAGCGTCGTCGCCGTCCTGTGATGTTCATGCGTGTCGCGACCGCTCATGCGCGCCACATGGTGGTGCGCGCTTTGATGCGGCTCGGTCGGGGTGGTTTCACTCATGCGGCGACGCCCTTCAATTGACGATCCGCAAGAATATTCAAATATTTGCAGAAGCTTCGTCAAGGCGAAGCGGGAGACCGGACATGAAAACGCCCGGCATCGCTGCCGGGCGTGTCGTCACGATGCCTGAGGGAGGATCAACGGCATCGCGAGATAAGGTAGGCCTTGAACCGGGAACCGGATGCAGACGGCAAGCCGCCCGCCCCTTTCCTCAACCGGCTCTTGCGGCATCCAGGCGATTGATCGCCTCGACATTGCCGGCCGAAGAGCCGTTCGGGTCGAACTCGGACGCGAGCCAGGTGTCGACGATCGACTTTGCAAGCTCCGGACCGATGACGCGGGCGCCCATGGTGATGATCTGGGCGTTGTTCGACTTGGCGGCCCGCTCGGCCGAATAGGTGTCGTGCGTCAGCGCCGCGCGGATGCCCGGCACCTTGTTGGCCGAGATGCATACACCGATGCCGGTACCGCAGAACAGGATGCCGCGGTCATGCTTGCCCTCGACAACCTGCTGCGCCAGGTTCTGTGCGAGGTCCGCATAGAAGCCGGACTGGCTGAGATCCACGACTTCCACGTCGCTGCGGCCACCGAGATGGGCGGCAATGACATCCAGCAGGGGCTTGCCGGCGCTGTCGGCTCCGATTGCAATCTTCATGATTGTTCCTTTCCTTCTTCTTGAGCTGCAACGGCTGGGGGCTCAGATCGCCTTGGCGACACGCTGCAGAATGTCGAGATAGCCAGTGACGTCCCAGGCGGAGCGGCCGATGAAGAGGCCGTCGATATGCGCCTGGGTGATCAGTTCTTCGCAATTGCCGGGATTGACGCTGCCGCCGTAGAGCACCGGCACGCGACGGCCGAGGGCGGCTTCCGCCACCTCTGCGATGCGCTTGTGGCGCTCGTCGGCATAGTCAGCCGTCGCCGGAATGCCGTTGACGCCGATCGCCCAGACCGGCTCGTAGGCCAGCAGGATCGTCGCCTTCTTCGCCGCGCCTTCGAGAAGTGCCAGCGCGCCTTCGACCTGGCGCTTCAGCACCTGATCCGCCTCGCCCGCTTCGCGCTCGGAAAGCGTCTCGCCGATGCAGATCAGCGGCGCCAGACCATGGCGCACGGCGGCTGCCGTCTTCAGGCCGACGGTGCGGTCAGTCTCGCCGAAATGCTCGCGCCGCTCGCTGTGGCCGAGCTCGACCACATCGAGGTTGCAATCCGCAAGCATCAGCGGCGACACCTCGCCGGTCCAGGCGCCGGCATCGTCCCAATGCATGTTCTGCGCGCCGACCTTGACGCTGGTGCCGGAAAGTCGCGCCTTGACCTCACGCACCGCCGTGAACGGCGGAATGACAAAGCGCTGGATCCGCTCGTCCCGTGACGCGTCGGCAGCCGCCAGGCCGTCGGCAAAGACCATCGCCTCGGCAAGCGTCTTGTTCATCTTCCAGCTGGTGCCGACCCAAAGGCCTGACTTGCTCATGCTTTCTCCTTGAGATTGTCGATCCTGACCAGCCGGATGCCTGCCTCTTCGAGCGGTGCGGCATGTTCGGCCGAAACTTCAGCGCCGGTCAGCACCGCGTCGAAGGAATCGAGCCCGGTCAGGAAATGGAGCGCAGAGCGCCCGAATTTGTCGTGGTCCACTAAGAGGTATTTGCGCTTGGCCGCCTTCACCATCAGGCGCTTGGCCTGCACCACCTCCTGGTCCTGGTGGAAGGCCGTGGTGCCTTCGATGGCAGAACTGGAGAGAAAGGCGATATCGACGCGCAGCGACCGCAGCGCCTCGTCGGTGACGATGCCGAAGAAGCCGTTGAACTTCTTGCTGTACTGACCGCCAAGCGCGATGACGTTGATGCCCGCAGCACCCGAGAGGCTGGTGATCACGCCGAGATTGTTGGTGATGACCGTCAGCGGCCGGATGTCGCGGATGCAATCGGCGATCGCGCCGGTGGTCGAACTGTCGTCGATGAGGATGCTCTGCCCCGGCTCGATCAGGCTCGCCGCATGTTCGGCGATCCGCCGCTTTTCGGAGATGGCGATCTTTTCGCGGTAGCGGAAATCGCTTTCGAATTGCGGGCTCGACTGGATCGAGGCGCCGCCATGGACCTTGCGCAAGAGGCCCGCCTGCTCGAGGTCGTCGAGGTCGCGATGCACTGTCATCTTGCTGACGCCGAAGCGCAAGGAGAGGTCTTCGACGGAGGCCGTTCCGGCCTCCATCAGCACATCCATGATCGCCTGTCGCCTGTCTTCCGGCTTCATCGTCTCGGTCCCGATCACGCGCAGCCTCAACCACGCTCACCGTGAGAAGATAACACCTATTTGTGATATTTCAATTTGAACAACGTGATTTTGTGATCTTTCAGTGTGATTTTCCTGTGCGATTGAAGCCCGTATCGATATGCGGCTCCCAGAATTCGACCGACTCCCGGATCATCTCGACGACGTTGTGGTCCGTCGGCTCGCGTTCGCGGAAGGAAAGCTCCAGGCAGATCTCGTTGTCGGTGCCGCCACCGGCCTTGACTGCGCCGATCAGCTTATCCGGCGTGATGCGGCCGTCGCGGTTATAGGCGGCGGTGAACGGCCAATGACCGCCCTTGTTCATCGAGGATTGCTTGATGTGGATGATCGGCGAGCGCTCAGGGAACGCCGCCGCCCAGGCATAGGGATCGATGTCGTCGGGGTTGTCGGAGGTGACGTCGCCGTGGTCGATATCGACCATCATCTTCATCGGGATCGGCAAGTGGGCTTCGGCGAGCCGCCGGTCGAGCGCACGGCATTCCTCGATCGTGTGGCCGAACTCGCGCCCGACCGACATCGGCTCCCAGAAGACATAGGAGAGCCCCGCCGCCTTGCCGTGCTCGGCAACTTCGCGCCAGCAGTCGATGGCGATCCGCATCATCGCCTCGCGCCGCGACGGGTCGTCGTAATCGCGAAGCGTGAAGATCGCGAACTGCGTGCCCATGCCCGAGGCGCCAAGTTCGGCGGATATATCGGCGAAGGTCTTGAACCAGTCGACATAGTAGCGCCTGACATCCGGGTCCGGATGGCCGAAATGATTGAGCCGACCATAGGGGCCGGTCATGCCGGAGGTGATCTTCACGCCGGTACGGTCGAGCGCCCGACGAAACTGCCTGACGGTCTTGGCGATCGTTGCCGCCGGCCAGCCGGGATTGACGAACTCGTGGGTGAGCTGGACGTAGCCGATGCGGATCTTCTCCGCGATCGTGTCGATCAGGTCGTCAGGCTCGGCGAAGCGGTTGACCAGCGGATTGGTGTTGAGCGACAGCGTGAAGGCCACAACCTTACTCCCGGCTACCAGAGAAATTTCGGAAGGATGAAATCGGGGTTGGCGCCGTGTTCGGCAAAGAGCTTGCGGCGCTCCGCGTCCGAGGCGCGCTCCAGGATCCCCGTCGTCACCAGTATCGAGTGAAGTCCCGCGCTCGCGGCACCGGCAATGTCATGCTCGATGCTGTCGCCGATCGCGCAGACACGCGTCGGATTCGGATGGCCGAGGAATTCCAGCGCGGCTGCATAGATGTCGGCAAAGGGCTTGCCGATCCAGCGCACACCGCCGCCAAGCTCTTCGTAGAGCTCGGCGATACGCCCGGCGCCGAAGGCGGTACCTTCCTTGGTCAGCATCACCTTGTCCGGATTGGTGCACAGGCAGGGCACGCCGCGTCTGGCGGCCGGCGCCAAAAGCGCCTCGTAGTGGGAAAGCGGATGGACATCGCCCTCGCTCGCGGCGAGCAGCACGAAATCGGCATCGGCACCACTGGTCGTGCGTTCGAGGTCTAACCCCGTCAGCGGCGAGAGGTCACCGTCGCGACTGATCAGCAGGCACTTGCGCCGCCCACCGGTGGCACCCTCGCCCTCCCGCCTGAGAATCTGCCAGGCGACCTCGCCCGAGGTCAGGAACCAATCCCAGCTCCCCGCGACGAAACCGAGATCGACGAGGCGACGGTCGTTTTCCGCCGAGCGCTTGCCGGAATTCGAGAGGATGATGATGCGCTTTCCCGCATCCTTCAGCTTGACCAGCGTTTCGGCCGCACCCGGATAGGGCCCGCGGCCATCGCGCAGCACGCCGAACTGATCGATCAGGAAGGCGTCGTAGCGATCGGCAATCTCGCCAAGTCTCGCGATCGCGGTCGTTTGAGCAAACGTCACAGCACACCAGCCTTTCTGGCACCGGCCAGCGCCAGCCGTGCCGTGCCGGCCGCCGCCTCCTCGGACAGGACGGGTTGGAACGGCACGCCGAGCTTGCGCGCCCGGATCGCGCTCCAGGCCGCGTTCTTGGCGCCGCCGCCGACACTGCGAAGCGATCGGAGCCCCGGCCCGCCAAGCGACGCCAGCCGCTGATAGGCGAGGCTCTCGACGCCGGCGATGCCCTCGAAGATTGCCTTGAGGAAGGTCGCGTCATCGGCCGGCCGCGGGCTCATGCGCGGGGCGAAATCCGGATCGGCGATTGGGAAGCGCTCGCCGGGCTTCACCAGCGGATAATAGTCGAGCCCGGTGTCGACGGCCGGATCGATCCCGGCCGAAAGTGCAGCGATCCGCTCCGGCGAGAAATGCTCGGCCAGCACCACCCCGCCCGTATTGGACGCCCCGCCGGCGAGCCACATCTCGCCGATGCGGTGACTGTAGAGCCCGTATTCCGGCGCAAACAGCGGACGCTCGGACAGCATCTTCACCGTCAGCGTCGTGCCGAGCGCGCTGACGCCGTCGCCCGGTCGATCGGCGCCAGTGGCGAGAAACGAGGCGCATCCGTCCGTGGTGCCGGCAACGACCACCACCTCACTTGAAAGCCCGAAGGCTTCGGCCGCTTCCGGCGAGATCGTCGCGACCGGCGCACCGGCCGGCAGCACATCCGGCAGCAGTTCGACGCAGGCGCCGGTCTTTTCCATCCAATCCGGCCAGGACCGCGACACGGGATCGTAGCCGGTCTTCAACGCATTGTTCTCGTCGGAGACATCGTAGAGCCCGGTGAAATGCCCGGCCAGCCAATCGGCCTGATGGATCACCCGGAACACGCCCGGCACAGTCTGGAAAGCGAGAAGCTTGGCAAGGCCGGATGTGGCGCCATGGGCCGCACTTTCGCGCGGCGCATAGGCAGAGACCGCATCGAGCGGTGCGCGGTCGGCAACCGGGTCGTTGTACATCATAGGCGTTGCCAACGGCGCGCCCGCATGATCGACCGGCAGCATCGTGCCTGATGTACCGTCGATCGAAAGTGCAACGACCTTCTGCCTGTCGGTACCCCCAAGCGCTTCTTCGAGCGCCGCCTGCACGGCCTTCCACCAGCCGATCGGATCGCGGTGATCCGCAGAAAAAGCCGAGAGCTTCGCTGCACCCGATGCCACGACCGTGCCGTCCGCCGCCATCGCGACCGCACGGGCGCCAGAGGTGCCAAGGTCGATGCCGACGACCAGCTTGCGATTGTCGCCGCTCATTGCAGCACCTGTCCGGCGCGGTTGAGCTGCTGGCGGTATTTCTCGGCGTCCCAGCCGAGAAGCTCGGCATTCTCCGCCTCGGTCAGGTAGCGTAACCGTGCGTCCGCCGGAATGCGTGCCGTCACGTCGGCAAGGCACCGCGCCATGGCGAAGGCACCGGCAGAAATCTCCTTCTGCACGAGCACGCCCTTGCCCGGGAAGAGCAGCAAGGGTGGGAGGCTGTCGCCGCTCGCACGCCGCTTCGTCTCGATCGAAAGCGCGGTCTCGCCGGGCGCGGCCACCGACGCCCCCTTGCCGAGGAAGATGACATGATCGGGATAGAGACTGCCGCCGGCAGCAAGCCGGCAACTGTCGAGATCGGCGGCGACCGAATGCAGGGCAATGTCCTCCGGCAGCCGGTAATCGCTGTCGACCGCAAGCCGACCGAGCGACGCGAGATCGGCGGCCAGCGCCTGCCGACGCGTGCCGGTCAGGCGGCTGGTAATGTCGGTGAGCAGGATCGCCGCGTCGACCACGGTTTCAGCGGCGACGACCAGGCCGTGATTGCCGAGGATCAGAACCGACGTGTTGTCCTGCATCCGCTCAGCGATCGCTCTTGCAAGCGGCAGGCCCGGGCGGGCATAGGGCACGAAAACATGGGGGTAGCCGGCAAGCCGCTCAGCAGTGATCGCCGCACCGTTGGTCTGCACCGCCGTCGCGATCGTCTCGACGCAGTGCACATGCACCACCACCTTCTGCGGCATCAGCGCATGCACGGTGGTTTCGATCGAGGGGCGCAGGCCCGAAGGGTTGCGCTCGGCGATCACGAAATCCTGCGCCTTCTCGGTTGCCGGGTCGTTCGCTTCCAACGCATTGAGCAAGGGCTCGAGCGCCACCGGCACCATGACGTCGCGCTGGCGCGCATGCGCCAGCCACAGGCCCGAGGCCTTGATCCAGAGCGTGCCGCCCTCCTTGATCGAGGTATTGCCGCCCGCCCCCTGCACCAGCAGCGGATCCGCCCCGACGCGGGCCGAAAGATCGAGAAGCGCTTCGAATTCCAGACTTCGCATCCGTTCTCCTTCAGGCCGCGGCCTGCTGGCGGTCCAGCCACTGAGTAAAGGCCTGCCGCTCGGCCGGCGTCATGTGCAGGCCATGCTTGGTGCGCCGGTCGAGAATGTCGTCCGCCGTCAGCGCCCATTCGTTTTCGATGAGGAAACGCGCCTCGCGCTCGCGAAAGAGCGAACCGAAAGCCGGGCCGAGATCATCAAGCGATGTAGCGCCGGCAAGCAGCGCATGCGTGCGAGTGCCATAGAGCCGCGCATAGTGTTTGGCGAGATCCGATGGCAACCAGCGATAGCGCGCCTTCAACTCACCCAGGAACAGATCGAAATCGGCCGCCGCCATGTCGCCGCCCGGCAGATGCGCCTTCGCCGTCCAGGCCGGCCCCATCTTGGGGAAAAACGGCTTCAGCCGCTCCAGCGCATGTTCGGAAAGCTTGCGGAAAGTGGTGATCTTGCCACCGAAGACCGAGAGCAACGGCGCCTGGTTGTCAGTCGCATCGACCTCGAAAATATAGTCACGGGTGACGGCCGAGGGGTTTTCGGCATTGTCGTCATAGAGCGGTCGTACGCCGGAGAAGCTGTAGACGATATCGTCCGACGTCAGCTGCTGCTTGAAGTAGCGGTTCACCGATTTCAAGAGATAGGCGATCTCGTTGCCGTCGGCGGTCACGTCCTCCGGACGGCCTTCGTAGGGGATATCCGTCGTTCCGATCAGCGCCAGGTCGTTCTGGTAGGGATTGATGAAGATGACCCGCTTGTCCGGGTTCTGCACCAGATAGGCCTGCCGCCCCTCCCAGAATTTCGGCACGACGATGTGGCTGCCCTTGACGAGGCGCACGCTGCGGGTGGAGTTCAGGCCCCCGATCCGGCCGATGACGTCGTTGACCCACGGACCGGCGGTGTTGACGACACAGCGCGCCCTCGCCTCGGTCTTGGCGCCGGTGCGCGTGTCGGTCATCTCGATAAACCAGAGCCCGTCCCGCCTTCGGATCGCGCTGCAGGCGGTCCGGGTCAACACCCGGGCGCCACGAGCAGTGGCATCGAGCGCGTTGAGCACCACGAGGCGCGCGTCATCGACCCAACAGTCGGAATATTCGAACGCTTTGCGATAATCGCGCTTGATCGGCGCGCCCTCGGGCGCCGTCGCAAGGTTGAGGCTGCGGGTGCCCGGCAGGCGTTTGCGCCCGCCGAGATGGTCGTAGAGGAACAGCCCGAGCCGGACGAGCCAGGCCGGGCGGTCCTGAGGGTTATGCGGCAGCACGAAGCGCATCGGCCAGATGATATGCGGCGCAGACTCCAAAAGCACCTCGCGCTCGATCAGCGCCTCGCGCACCAGCCGGAACTCGTAATATTCGAGATAACGCAGGCCGCCATGCACCAGCTTGCCGGAGCGCGAGCTGGTGCCCTGCGCCAGGTCGTCCTTTTCGCACAACAGCACCGAGAGCCCGCGCCCGGCCGCATCGCGCGCGATGCCCGCACCATTGACGCCGCCGCCGACGACGAACAGATCGTATATTCCGGTCTCGGAACTCACCATCGTTGCTCCTGTCATCAGCACGGATTGACCGGCGGCAGACCGGCGATGTAGCGGCGGACTTCCTCGGCCGCCATTTCGGCGGCGAAGGTGACGGTGCGTACCGAGGCGCCGGCAATATGCGGCGTCAGCGTCACATTCGCCAGTTGCAGCAGCGGCCAGTCTTTCGGCACCGGCTCGATCGCGAAGGTTTCGAGCATCGCCGCCGACAGATGGCCGCTCACCAGGTTCTCATAAAGGGCGTCGTAGTCGCAGAGCGGACCGCGCGCCGTGTTCACGAAGATCGCGCCCGGCTTCATCCTGGCGAAGGTCTCGGCGTTCATCATGTTGCGCGTCTCCTCCGTGACGCGCGGATGCAGGGTCACGACATCGGAACGGGAGAGAAGCGTGTCGAGCGACACCTGCTCGACGCCGGCGTTCAGATCATCGGCCGAGAGCTGCACATAGGGATCGTGCACCAGCACCTTGGTGCCGAAGGCGCGCAAAAGGCGCACCACCTTGGTGCCGATATTGCCGTAGCCGATGACGCCGACGGTCATTTCGCAGAGCTCGCGACCGGTGCGATCGGCGCGGTAGAGATCGCCCCGCCACTCGCCCTTGCGCAAGGCTTCGTGGCCGGTGCGGATCAGCCGCGTTTCGGCGAGAATGGCACCAAGCGTGAACTCGGCAACGGCGTTGGCATTGCGGCCGGGCGTGTTGACGACGCGAACGCCGGCATCGCGTGCGGCCCCCATGTCGATGTTGACAGGACCGCCGCGCGAGACGGCGACGAGCCTCAAGCCGGGCAGTGCCTGAAGCATTCCGCGCGACAGAGGCGCCAGCTGCGTCACCAGGATCTCGGCGTCACCGATGAAGTCGATAATGTCCTCCGGCTTGCCGAGATATTCCTTGAGCCCGTCCATGCCCTCGACGGCATAGCCGTGCTCCATCGGCACATCCGGCCAGGGCAGTTCGAGCGTGCGGATGTCATGGCCGTTGCCGGTCGCCTCGACGATCTTGTCGCGAAACACGTCCGGCAGCATGAACCGGTCGCCGATAATGGCTATCTTCTTCATTTCGATGTTTCCTGTTGAGTTCCCGCGGCCGCACCTTGGGAGAGTGCGTGCCAGACGGGCCTGAGCGCTGTGCGCGACTGCTGGTAGGTGGGAAAGAGTTCGTTGTAGCGGCGGGCAAGCGCCGGATCGGCGGCCTCCGCGGGGCGCTGATAGGGCGTCACCCAATCGCCGAGGCAATCGGCCATCGAGGGATAGATGCCGAGCGAGACGGCGGCGATCATCGCGGCACCGGCAGCACCGGCCTCTTCCCGCTCGCTCGTCTGGACGCTGGCGCCAAGGGTAGCACCGAGGATGCGGCGGAGCGAGGCGCTGCGGGCAGCTCCCCCCGTCAGCCGGATGCGGCCTGGAAGCGGCCCCATCTCGGCGTAGCAATCGCGCGCCGCCATGGCGAGCCCGTCGAACACCGCCTTTACCATGTCGGGAAAGCCGTGGGTGATTGACAGCCCGACGAAGGACGCCCGCGCCGTCGCGTCGACGAAGGGGCCACGCTCGCCGGCTTCCGAGATATAGGGCTGGAAGATCAATGGCGTGTCCTTGGCATCGGCCAGCCAGCCGTCGACAAAAGCGAGTAACTCGCTCTTGGATTTCTCGACCCCCATGCCCTTCAAGAGGCCTGAGGCCAGCGAGAGGATCCAGTCGATATTGAGCGTCGCGGCCATGTTCGACTGCATCTGCGCATAGGCGCCGGGGATCGGCATGCACATGGTGTAGCCGGTCAAGTCCCGGTTCAGCCGCACATCGTCGGCGCCATTGGCGAGCCGCATGTGCATGCCGGTCGAGCCGATGATCGAGCAGCCGGTATCGGTGCCCGGATCGTAGAGCCCGGCGCCAAGGGCTGTGCAGACGACATCGACGTAGCCGAGCACGATGGGCGTGCCCTCGGTGAGCCCGGTGATCCCGGCCGCTTCCGCCGACAGCGGATGATGGGTCGCCGCTCCGTCGACGATCTCGGGCAGCACATGCTTCAGCTTTTCAAGGCCGAGAAAGCGGATGACATCGTCGCTATAGCTGCGGCTGCGGAAATTGCCGAAACTGAAATTCGCCTCGGAGGGATCGGTGGCGCGTTTGCCCGTCAGCTTGAAATAGAGCCAGTCCTTGCAATGAAAGGTGGTGGCGACGCCCGAGAGCATCTCGGGCGCATGGTCGCGCATCCAGCGCAGCTGCGGCCCCTGCTGGCAGGCGGCGAGGCCAGAGCCGGTGCTTTCGAAGCGGGCGATATCGCCGCTGTCGGCGCGCAGCCGCTCGACGGTCTCGCCGGCGCGCGCGTCGAGCCACAGCCAGCCCTTGCCGACCGGCACGCCGGCCTTGTCGATCATCCATGTGCCGTCGCCCTGACCGGTCACGGCGATCGCGGCGACACGGCCGGCGAGGTTCTCGATCTTGTCGGAGAGCTGCTTCAGCGTCGTTGCCGCGTCGGCCCAGGTGCGGTCGAGATCCTGCACGCTGCCGGCGCGGCCTACGGCCTCATAGGCGTTCGGTAGTGCCGCCGTGGCGATCTGCCGGCCGGTGAGATCGAAGGCCACCGACTTGATGACCGACGTCCCCGCATCGATGCCGATGAGGATGTCCCGCATCAGGCGAGCTCCTGTCCGTGACTGATCGCCCGTCCGCTCTCGCCATCGAACACATGCAGGCTCGACGGATCGAGATGAATGCCGATCGGCTGGCCGACATCGAGCTCCGTGCGATCGTGCTCGACCAGCACCATGGTGCCGCCGGCAAAGTCCGCGGCGATATGGGTCTGGTCGCCGAGCCACTGGTTGACGGCGACGCGGCCCGTCACACCATCAGCGCTGCGGCGCACCGAATAGGGCCTGATTCCGAGCACCACCTTCTGCCGCTTGATGAGTTCGTCGCGCACCGCATGCGAGAAATCCGACGCCGCATATTCGAGCCGCACGCCGTCCTTGAGCCCAAAGGCCATCTTGCTTTCCGAGCCGGTGACGCTGGCCTCAAAGACGTTCATCGGCGGCTCGCCGACGAAGGTGCCGGTGAACAGATTGGCCGGCCGCTCCTTGATCTTCTGCGGCGTATCGAACTGTTGCAGCACGCCGCCCTCCATGACCGCGATGCGGTCGGCAAGCGCGTTCGCTTCGGTCTGGTCGTGGGTCACGAGGATCGCGGTCAGCCCGCGCTCCTTGATGAAGTGCTTGATGCGGCCGCGAAGCAGCGCCCGAAGCTGCGGCTCGAGCTGTCCCATCGGCTCGTCGAGCAGGTGCAGGTTGGCGTCGCGGATCAGCGCCCGCCCGAGCGAGGCGCGCTGCTGCTGGCCGCCGGAGATCGAGCTCGGATAGCGCCCGAGAATGTCCTCGATTTCGAGCAGTTTGGCGATACTGGCCACCTTCTCGTCGACGACGCCCTGCGAGAGCTTCGAGGCCTTCAGCGCAAAGGCGATGTTCTCGCGCACCGTCAGCGGCGGATAGAGTGAATAGCCCTCGAATGCCATGGCGACGTTGCGGCGCACCGGCGGCAGCGTCTGGACCTCTTTGCCTGCAAGCGAGATCGTTCCGCGCGAGACCGCCTCGAAGCCGGCGATCATGCGCAAGGTCGAAGTCTTGCCGCATCCGGAGGAGCCGAGCAAAGCGATGATCTCGCCCTTTCGCACATCCATGTTCAGCTTCTTCACGGCATGCACGCCGAAGTCGACGGGGCCGTAGAACTTGTCGACGTCCTTGATCAAAAGAGCGGTGTCGGTCATGCCGCTTCTCCATTGCGCTTGGCTGCAAGGTCGGCGCGCGGCAAAAGAGCGCCGCTCGTCTTGTCGAAGAGAAAGGCCTGCGCGCCATTGACGGCAATATGGGCAGGTCCGGCGGTCGGACCAGGCGTGCCGGCCGGACGCGACACCAGGATTTCGCGGCCGCGTGCCGTCAGCGCCAGCGTCACGGTCTTTTCGTTGAGCGGCGTTTCCGCCTCGACCGTCACAGGAATGGCGCCAGGTGCCGCCGCATCGACGAAACTGATCGCCTCCGGCCTGAGCCCGATAACGCACGGACTGCCGACGACATCGGCGCCATAGTCGCCGAGCCGCACCCGGACATTCGAGAGCTCGACGAAGACGTCTCCGCCGCTGCGCTGCGGCGTGACATCCAGCAGGTTGATCGTCGGATCGCCGAAGAGCCGTGCGATCTCGATATCGGCGGGCGCGTTGTAGATCTCTTGCGGCGTGCCGATCTGGCGGATGCGGCCTGAGGCCATGACCGCGATCCGGTCGCCGAGCGCCATCGCCTCCTTGTAGTCCTGGGTGACGTAGACGACGGTGGCGCCTTGCGCTGCGAGCAGTCGCGGCAGTTCCAGCCGCATCTCGAAGCGGAGCTTCGCGTCGACGTTGCGCAAGGGATCATCGAGGAGAAGCAGCGGCGGCGAGCCGACAAGCGCACGGGCAAGTGCCGTGCGCTGCTTCTGACCGTTCGACAGTGCCTTCGGGTGATGCGTCAGCACATGGTCGATCTTTAAGAGCTTGGCGACCTTCTGCACGCCTGCCGCTATTTTCTCCTTCGACGATCGCGTCGCCGTCAGCGGGCTTGCAATATTGTCGAAGGCACTCATGTGCGGGAAGAGCGCGAAGTTCTGGAAGGCCATGCCGACGCCGCGATGTTCGGCATCGACATCGGTCATGTCCTCGCCGCCGATCAGCACCCTGCCCTCGTCCGGCTCGATAACGCCGGCAACCAGCCGGAGCAGCACGGTCTTGCCGGCGCCGGAGGGGCCGAAGAGCACCAGCCGTTCACCGTCGGCGACGTCAAGCGTGAGATCGTCGAGAACCGTCTGGCTCTTGTAGCGCTTGACGATATTCTTCAGTTGCAGCGTGGTCATGAGTTACCCTTTCACCGCGCCGAGCGACAGGCCTTCGACGAGGTAGCGCTGGGCGTAGAGTGCAAGTGCGAGCGTCGGCGTGACCGAAAGCACGATGGCCGCGGCGATCTGTCCGTATTGGATGCCCGAGGAGGTGACGAAGGCAAGCGCGCCGACCGTCACCGGCTGCTTGTCGGCAGATGCCAGCACCAGCGCGAAGACGAAGTTGTTCCAGGCGAAGATGAAGGCGAGCAGGCCGGCAGCGGCAATGCCGGGGCCGGCAAGCGGCAGCGCGATCTTGCGGAACGTCGCAAACCAGGAGTGCCCGGCGATGCGATAGGCATATTCGACGTCGGCCGAAATGTCCTCGAAGTAGCCGCGCACGATCCAGAGAATCAGCGGCAGGCAGATCAGCTGGTAGACCCAGATCAGGCCGAAGTAAGTGTTGGAGAGCCCGAGCCACTGGAAGTACTGCGTCAGCGGCAGAAGCACCAGCAGCGGCGGCGCGAAGCGGAAAGACAGCAGCGTGAACGCGATGTCTTCCGATCCTTTGAACTTGTGGCGGGCAAAGGCATAGGCCGCTGGCACGCCGAGCACCAGCGCCACGGCGACGGAGGCGACCGACAGGAAGATCGAGTTGCCGAGATTGCGCATGAAGGCGATGTCGAGCGTTCCGGCCGCCGTCTGCAGCTTGCCGGTGATCAGCGCCGCATAGTTGGAAAGCGTCGGCGAGAACACGACCGATGGCGGGATCGCGAGGATCGTCTCGTTCGTCTGGAACGACATCAGGAAGATCCAGAAGATCGGGAACATGAAGAAGACGACGACGAGCGTGAGGGCGAGACCGCGCAAGGTCCGTTCGAGCGGAGACATGGTTTCCATTGGTCCCTCCTTTACGCTTCGCCGCGTGCGCGTTCGCGCAGCCGCAGCCAGTTCTTGATGAAGACGTTGGACAGCGTGTAGGTGATCGCCCACAGGATGATCAGCAGTGCCGCCGACCGGCCGACATTGGTCGACTGGAAGAAGTTGAGATAGGCCTCGACCTGGAAGACGGTGAGCGTGTTGCCGGGCCCGCCCTGGGTCATCGCGTAGATGATGTCGAACTGCTGGATACTGTCGAGCAACCGGAACAGCGTTGCCGTCAGGATGTAAGGTGTGAGCATCGGAAGCGTGATGCGGAAGAAGACGAAGCTGCGCGGCACGCCATCAAGGGCCGCCGCCTCGAAGGGCTGCGTCGGCAGCGAGCGCAAGCCCGCAAGCAGCAGGATCATGATGAAGGGCGTATAGACCCAGATGTCGACGAGCACGACGGTGAGCAGCGCTGTGTCCGGCGAGGACGCCCAGCGGAAATCATGAAGTCCGATCAGGCTTGCGAGATAGCTGAGGATACCGAAGCTCGGATTGGTCATCAGCTTCCACATCAAGGCGGCCAGCGCCGGCGCGATCATCAGCGGCAAAAGCAGCATGATCGAGATGAAGTTGTTGACCGCGGAGCGCCGCTGCAGCAGCAGCGCGATGCCGAGACCGAGCAGCAGTTCCAGCGTCACGGTGAGGCCGGCATAGAGCAGCGACACTTTCAGCGTGTTCCAGAAGGCCGGGTCGGTGAAGAAGTTGAGGTAGTTTTCGCCCCAGTTGAACTGGCGCGCCCAGGGCTGGCTCAACCGGTAGCGCTGGAAGGAGTAGATGACCGCCGTGAAGAACGGGATGAGGATGCCGATGCAGACGAGCAGCGCCGGCAGGCTCAGCACATAGGGAAGCATCTTCCTGCTGATCCTGAAACCGGAGGCTGGTCTCTTGAGGGTTTCTGTTGAAGCCATGTCGAGCTCCGTTCCTGACGTCTTTAAAGAGCACGCGGCACGCGGCAGCCTTCAGGCGCCGCGCCAGTTCCTCGGCATCTCAGGTTGATTTCGGCGCGACCTCAAACCGGTCGCAACAGGCCGGTCGAGCCGGCATCTCGGGATCCCCGGCGCGTGCTGGCGCCGGGGATCGCTTGGGAGGCCTATCAGCCGAGACCCGCCTCTTGGAGCTGGCGGTTGATGCTTTCCACGAGCTGGTCGAGACCTTCATCGACCGGCACCTGCTTGGCGACCATCTTCTGCAGCGTCGACGCCCATTCGGTGGTCACGTCGAAGAACAGCGGCTGCGGCGTGAACTTGATGGAGGCGCCGGCGGCCGAGGCGTCGAACATTTCGACGTAACCCGGATACTTGCCGTTGAGCTTCTCGCGGAAGATCTCGTCCTTCCAGATCGACTGGCGAACCGGGTCGACGAAGTCCATCTTGGTGGCGCCGAACAGCGCATGCTCCGGACCGGAAGCCCATTGCAGGAAGTACCAGGTGGCGTCCTTGTCCTTGGAGAAGTTGGACATGGCAAGCGACCAGATCCAGATGTTCGGCGTCGAGGCAGTGGCCTCCGGATTGGCGGCAAAGGCGGCATAACCGAGCTTGCCGGCCATCTTGTTGTCGCCACCGTTCATGAAGTAGCCGAGGCAATCGGCGTCGAAGATCATCGCCGAAGCGCCGGCGCCAAGGTCGGTGCCGACCTGATACCAGGTGTAGGTCGACCAGTCCTTCGGACCACTTTCCTGGATCATCTGCACGAACTTGGCGTGGTAGGCCTTGGATTCCGCCGTGCCCATCGCCGCTGACAGCTTGCCGTCGGCCGAGACGTTCAGGTCCTTCTGGTTGAAGTTGGCATAACCCGACAGGAAGCCCGGATGGATCGTCGCCCAGGAGCGCGAACCGCGAACGCCGATGCCGTAGATGCCACCGATGTCCTTCTGCAGCTTGGCCGCAACCGTGATCATGTCGTCGAGGTTCTTCGGCAGCTCGACGCCGGCCTTGTCGAACATCTCGCGGTTATAGGTGATGTTGTTCTGCTCGAACGCCCAAGGAATGCACCACTGCTTGGCGTCTTCCGAGCCCAGCGCCCCGCCCGGCTGGCCGTTCCAGGCGCAGGAGTTCTTCACGCCTGCGAGGAAATCGTCCCAGTTGTAGTTGGGGTTGGTCTTGGCCGGATCCTTGATCCATTCGTTGAGGTCGGCGATCCAGCCGGCCGGACCATAGGTCCAGGTCATGTAGGCGCCGGTCATGAAGGCATCGTATTCTGCCGAGCCCGAAGACAACGCCGCCGTCACCTTGTCGAAATAGACATCTTCCGGAAACACGTCATAGGTAACGTCGATGCCGGTCAGGTCCTTGAAGGCTTGCAGGTTGGCGATCATCGCATCGGCGTAAGGGTGCTTGTTCAAAAGCAGCTTCAGCTTCTTGCCCGAATGCGCCTTCCAGTCGAAATCGGCGGCGAGCGCCTGCGTCGACATCATGTTGAACAACGTGCCGGCCGTGCCGGCTGCCAGGCCTGCAGCCCCCAATCCCTTGAGCATGCCGCGGCGGTCCACCTCCCCACGCAGGAATGCGCTGATGAGGTCCTTCTCCTTCTCGTACATTCGTCTTCTCCTCCGTTGCGGGTATGATTGCGACTGCCGGCTACCCCACCGGTATTCCTCCCGTTAAGGCCCGGATGGCAGATCCTCCCCGCCCTCCGCATGGCCTCGAATGTGTCAGCGCCTCATGCGCCGTCGGCGGCCAGCGCCCTCGCAGTCCTCTCGTCGGTAATGAGACCGCTTAATTGCCCGCTAGCGAGCACCGCCCGGATGGCCGGAACCTTGATCTTGCCGCCGGCAACAGCGACCGTGCGGCGGTTCTTCAGGTCCTCGCGGCTGAGCGTAAACGTGCGGTCGGAAAGCGTCGTCTCGACCGGCTTGCCGTCGCGGTCGAAGAAGTGGCCGAGCAACTCTCCCATCGCCCCACCCTTCTGGATGTCCTCGATCTCGCTGGTCTCGATCATGCCGGTCGAAACCAGCGACGCCTCGCGCTCGACGGTGCCAATGCCGACCATCAGGAGATCGGCTGTCTTGGCGAGATCGAAGACTTCGCGCACGCCGCGCTGGCTGAAGAGCACGTCGCGATCCTCGACCGTGTTGGCGAAGAACGGCACTGGCATGACATAGGCCTCTGCCCCCGTACGCTCGGCGAGCCGGTGGATCACGTCATGCGGGTTGGCGGAGAACTTGCGGGTAAGCCCGCCGAGCAGCGACACGAAGCGGGTGTTGCCGCTGGCGATCCGCGGCAGATATTCGACGCAAGCAGCAAGCGTGCGGCCATGACCGACTCCGACCAGCGCCGTTTCGCCACGCTCGATCTCACGCTTCAGGAACTGTGCGCCGGAAATGCCAAGCGCCTTCAGCGGCAGGTCATCGGAATCGAAGTCCGGCACCACTTCGCAATAGTCGAGGCCGTAGCGCGCCGAAAGCGCCTGTTCAAGCTCCACGCATTCGGAGACTTCGCCGTCGATATAGACCTTCACCAGGCCTTCCTGGTTGGCCTTCATGATCAGCCGGTGGGCCTTGAGCGAGGTGAGCCCCAGGCGCTTGGCGACCTCCGCCTGGGTCAGGCCGCCGGCATAGTGCAGCCAGGCCGCCCGTGTCGCCATGCTGGTTTCGTCATCACGAATGCCCGTCCCGCCAATCGTCATTGTCTCCACCCGGCTCTTGTTGCGCTGCATGATATTTTTTGCACCGCGTGATATTTTTATCCGTTAATGAAAGAAATTTCATGGCGTGAAATTTTTGTCAATAGCGTTTGACAAATGAACGATCACGTTTGCGAAGAGTCGGTTGAGCAGTTGCGGCGGCTGCACGCAGGGGCAGCGGTCGCAGGCAAGCGCCAGACGGCGTAGGCTCGTCAAAAGCGGAAAAGGGGCAACGCAGGCGGAAGATCGAACCGCCGATCAGCGGTGCAAGGATCGCAGGATTATTGCCCGAGATTTCTCAGATAGAGCGACAGAAGCTGTGTCTGCGAGGAGATGCCGAGCTTGCGATAGACGTTGCGGCGATGAACCTTCACCGTGCCGGTGGAGATGCCGAGCCTGAGGCCGATCGATTCTGACGAATGGCCCTGCAGCACCAGTTCGATGATCGAGGCTTCGCGGTCCGTCAGATTGAGATGCTGCCAGACGCCGTCGGCCGGCGGGTGCGTCGCCTTGCGCCTGCTGCGCCCGGTTTTCGCCAGCGCCGCATCGAACCGGCGGCCCAGATCGGCCCAGTGATGGCGCACCAGGCCGGAGACCAGCGGCTCCACCTTTTTCAACAGCGCGAACTCCGTCGCGCTGAAAGTCCCCGTCGCCTCGCGCCGCATCAGCGAAAGCACGACGGTGATCTGCTCGTCGATCGGCACGAAGAAGCCGACCTCTTCGGCAAGCCCCGTCTGCACATAATAGGTGCGATAATATTCCGAGGAGAAGAACCGGTCGGGCGCCAGCTCCCGCATCCGCCAGACGCCGGGCTCACTCTTGATCGCCGCGTGGTAGAACGGGTCGAGCAGGTACGGTCCAGCCTGATAGAGGCTGACGAAGAGCACGTGATCCTTGGCGTTGAAGGTGCTGTAGAGGTCGATCGGTCGTTCCTTGCCGCGGTAGGCAAAGACAACCACGTAGTCGAAGGTCATCAGCGTCGACATCAGCCGCCGATAGGTAGAGCCGACGGCATCGTCGTCCATCGCGGCACCCGCCACCAGCGGCGCCATGACCTGAAAAAGTCCTTCGAGATCGACGCTCAAACCGCCCTCCCGGCCGGTGTTTCCTGCTCTGGGGTATACTCCTCACACAGAGCAATCTGCGTTGAAATACCTCTCTCGGGGTATATACCGGCAGGGCATGCGGTGACTAGGCTGTGTGTCAATGACGGTGGAGTGCCAGGATGCAAGATCCTGGCGACATCCGATAACAACCGCAGGGAACAGACGTGACATCCGCTTCGACGAACGACATCGAGTTCCGTTCGGTCGCCAAACGTTATGGCGCCGTGACGGCCGTTTCCGACATCAATCTTCAGGTGCCGCGCGGCGCCTTCATGGCGCTTCTCGGGCCATCGGGTTGCGGCAAGACCACGTGTCTGCGCATGATCGGCGGCTTCGAGCAGCCGAGCGAAGGCACGGTCTTCATCAGCGGCGAGCCGATGAATGGCGTTGCCGCCTATCGCCGCCCGGTCAACATGGTGTTCCAGCACTATGCGCTGTTCCCCCATCTCGACGTCGAGCAGAACGTCTCCTACGGGCTGAAGCAGATGCGGCCGCGCATCGCCGGCGCCGAGATTTCTCGCCGCGCCCAGGAGGCGCTGGAGATGGTACGGCTCGGCGGTTTCGGCAAGCGCCGCATCCACGAAATGTCCGGCGGCCAGCAGCAGCGCGTGGCGCTCGCCCGCGCCATCGTCAACAAGCCGAAGGTGCTGCTGCTCGACGAGCCCCTCGCCGCCCTCGACAAGAAGCTGCGCACCGCCATGCAGATCGAGCTGCAGACGCTGCAGCGCGAGCTCGGCATCACCTTCGTGCTCGTCACCCACGACCAGGAGGAAGCGCTGTCGATGAGCGATTTCGTCTGCGTCATGAATGCCGGTCGCATCGTCCAGGTCGGCCCGCCGCAGGAAATCTACGACAGGCCCGCAAGCCTCTTCGTCGCCGATTTCGTCGGCAAGACCAATCGCATCTCGGCGACCGTCGACGGCAACGCCTCGATCGAGCTCGCCAACGGCACGCGTTTTGCCGCCCCCGCGATCAACGGCACACGGGGGGCGGCCATGGTGGCACTCCGGCCCGAGGCGATCCGCCTGACGCGCAACGGTGCCGTCAGCACGGCGGCGCTGGCCGGCACCGTCACCCACCGGATCTTCCTGGGGTCAGCGGTCGAATATTCCGTCGCGGTCGACGGTCTCGGCGACTTCCTCGTGACGGCCGACCGTCGCACGCTCGGCGACAGCGAGCTGGTCGAGCCCGGCGAGAAGGTCGGCCTCGCCTTCGATCCGAACGCGCTTCACGTCTTTCCAGCCTGACATCGCCCGGCTTCCGAAGCCGGTTCTGCCGCCTACGCATGAACGTCAAACGATAAAGGGAACAGCGTCATGAGCAAATGGTACAGAGAAAATGCCCCTATCACCGCCGACCAGCTCGCGGACGAACTGATGCGCCTGAAGCGCGGCTCGGTCACGCGCCGCCACTTCCTCGGCGTCACCGGCCTCGGTCTTGCGACCGCCGTGCTCGCGCGCCAGCCCGGCCTCTTCAATTCCACCGCCTTTGCCGGCGACCTCGGCACGCAGATGTCGATCGCCACCTGGCCGAACTACCATGATCCGGCGACCTTCGAAGCCTTCCAGGCGGCCACCGGCGTTGCCGTCGAGGTCAACGTCTTCGGCTCCAACGAAGAGATGCTGGCGAAACTCCAGGCCGGCGGCACCGGCTGGGACCTCTTCGTTCCCACCAACTACACGATCTCGACCTATGTGAAGCTTGGCCTCATCGACGAACTCGATCTTTCCAAGCTTCCCAACTATGACGCGTCGACCGAGACGGCGCGCTTTACCAACGAAGGCATCGTCGACGGCAAGACCTATGCCGTGCCGAAGAACTGGGGTACGACCGGCATCGCGGTCAATTCGGCGAAGATCAAGAAGCCGGTGACGAGCTGGAAGGAATTCTTCGAGATCGCCATGACCGAAGGCGACGGCCGCGCCATGGTGCACGATTACCAGCTCACCACCATCGGCAACGCGCTGGTGTCGCTCGGCTATTCCTTCAACTCGATCAAGCCGGACGAACTCGCCAAGGCCGAGGAACTGCTGATCAAGGTGAAGCCGCACCTCTACGCCATCAACAGCGACTACCAGCCGTCGATGCGCGCGACCGATGCCTGGATGACCATGTGCTGGACCAATGACGGCGCCCAGCTCAACCGCGACATGCCGGAAATCCTGTTCACACTCGGCAAGGACGGCGGCGAGATCTGGTCGGACTTCTACGCGATCCCGAAGAGTGCCGCCAACAAGGCCGCCGGCTACGCGCTGCTCAACTATCTGATGGCGCCGGAAAACGCCATGAAGGAGCACATCGCCAACGGCGCACCGACCACCGACAGCCGCGTCATGAAGCTGCTGCCGGTCGACGTCACCTCCAACAAGATCGTCTATCCGGACGAGGCCGCGCTGACGCCGCTCGAATTCGGCGCCGCCGTGACCCTCACCGACCCCGGCCGCGCCGAGCTGATGGCGCGTTTCAAGTCGGCTTGATCTGGCATGTGACTGCCCCTCATCCGCCTGCCGGCACCTTCTCCCCGCAAGCGGGGAGAAGGAACGAGCGGCAAGCTCCCTGGCCTCCTGCTTCTGCCGGAAGAAAGGGACCGGGCGGGTGCCACAAATCCCCTTCCCCCACCTGCGGGGGGAAGGGGCCGGCAGGCGGATGAGGGGCCTTTCCCTCCCGCTCGCATCGAAGTGCTGATGAAACGCGAACGGAAGAATTTATGACCGCGGCAACGAACACGAAGAGAAACCTGGTGACGGCGGCGCTGGTGGCGCCGGCCGCGGCCTGGCTGATGATCTTCCTCGTGCTGCCCTTCATCGCCATGCTGGTCTTCGCTTTCGGCGAACGCGCACCGGAAGGCGGCTATCAGGCAGCCTTCACCTTTGCCCAATTCGCCAACCTGCCGACACGGGCGGCCGCCTTCTGGAACACGCTGATCCTCGCGCCGGTCGGCGCGCTCGCCTGCCTGCTGATCGCCTATCCGGTCGCCTATTATCTGGCGGTCAAGGCGAACCCGCGCTACCGGCTGATCCTCGTGTCGCTCGTCGTCGTGCCCTTCTGGACGAGCCTGCTCGTGCGCACCTATGCCTGGATGTACATTCTTGGCTCGCGCGGGATCCCCAATCTGCTCTCGATGATCGGCATCGAGGACGTGAGGATGTTGAACACGCCGGGCGCCGTGCTTCTCGGCATCGTCTACGGCTACCTGCCGCTGATGATCATGCCCATTTACGTGAGCCTCGAAAAACTCGATCGCCGCCTGCTCGAAGCCTCCGCCGACCTCGGCGGGAGGCCGGTGTCGACCTTCTTCGGCGTCACCCTGCCGCTCTCCTTGCCCGGTGTCATGACCGGAGTCGCGCTGGTGACGATCCTGCTGCTCGGCGAATATCTGATCCCGCAGCTGCTTGGCGGCGGCAAAGTGTTCTTCATCGGCAATGCGCTAGTCGATCTCTTCCTTCAATCGCGAAACTGGCCGTTCGGCTCCGCGATCGCCGTCACGCTGGTTGCCGTCGTCGTCGTGATCCTGATGGTGGCAATGCGCATTGCCTTCCGCGTCGCCGGCACAAGACAGGTGGATCTCGTCTGATGCGCGCCTTCATCTCCTCCGTCTACCTCTTCCTCTACGCCCCGATCGCGCTCGTCGTCCTGTTCTCCTTCAATGCCGGGCGCAATGCGAGCGAGTTCACCGGGTTTTCGACAGCCTGGTACGGCAAGGCGCTTGGAAATACCTTCCTGGTTTCGGCGCTGCAGAACAGCCTGCTGATCGCCTTCACCAGCGCCACGCTCGCCGCGATCTTCGGCACCATGGCAGCCCTCGGCATGGAGCGGATGGCGCCGCGCAACCGGGCGATCTTCGATGCGCTGTTTGCAGCCGCAATCGTCGTGCCCGGTGTCGTCATCGGCATCGCCACGCTGGTCGCCCTCGTTGCCGTCTTCTCCTTCGTCAACCCGGCGCTGGCGACGATCTGGCCCGGCGACCGGCCGCCGCAGCTCGGCCTTGGCTACGGCTCTATCATCGCCGCGCACGGCCTGTTCTCGATGGCGCTGGTGACGATGATCGTGAAGGCCCGCATCGCCAGCCTCGGCCGCGATATCGTCGAGGCATCGAGCGACCTTTACGCGACACCGCTCACCACCTTCCGGCTGATCGTGTTGCCGCAGATCCTGCCGTCGATCCTTGCCGGCTTTCTTCTGGCCTTCACCTTCTCCTTCGACGATTTCATCATCGCCTTCTTCGTCGCGGGCTCGAAGACCACGCTGCCGATCTACGTCTTCGCCTCGATCCGCCGCGGCGTGACGCCCGAGATCAACGCGATCGCGACGCTGGTGCTCGTCGCCTCGCTGCTTCTGATCCTGACCGCCCGCATCCTGATGCGGGAAAAGAAAACGAAATCCGGGGAGTGAAACCATGATCCTGAAAGACCGGGTCGCGATCGTGACCGGAGCGGGCTCCGGGATCGGTCAGGCGGGTGCGGCCATCATGGCGCGCGAAGGCGCCCATGTCGTCGTCGTCGACCGCAGCCTTTCGGCCGCGGCAACCGCCGTCGAGGCAATCGCCACCAAAGGCGGCAGCGCCGAGGCGCTCGCCATCGACGTGACGGATGACGCGGCCCTTTCTGACGGCATCGCCGATATCCTCTATCGCCACGGCCGCATCGACATTCTGCACAACCACGCCGGCGCCCAGGTCGCGGGGGACCTGGAAGAGGTCGAGGTCGCCGGCTTCGATCGCTCCTGGAACCTCAATGTCCGCGCCCATTTCATGGCAGCGCGGCTGGTGATGCCGTCGATGCGCGCCGCCGGCCGCGGCGTCATCCTCAACACCTCCTCATCCTCGGGCGTGCTCTACGACCGCGAGATGATCGCCTACACGACCACCAAGCATGCCGTCATCGCCATGACCAAGCAGATGGCCGGCGACTACGCCCGCCACGGCATTCGCGTCAACGCGCTCTGCCCCGGCTGGGTCGACACCCCCTTCAACGAACCGTTCATCGCGCAAATGGGCGGCCGCGGCGCAATCGAATCCTATATCCGCGAAAAGGTGCCGCTTGGCCGCTGGGCCAGCGTCGAGGAGATCGCGGAGTCGATCCTCTTCCTCGTTTCCGACCGCTCCTCCTATATGACCGGCCAGATCCTGGTGGTGGACGGCGGCGAGACGGTGGTGTGATGAACAGAGAGTGCGGTAACATCCCGTCATGGTGAATTGCCGCGGCGGAAAATCCGACACTGAAGAAGTGAGCGCCGGAAGGCCCACGCCGTGAGGCGGTCCCAATGCTCGCAATCACGAGGAAGCTATGATGGCAAGGCATGAGCCGGTTCAAGAATGGGCGCAGATGTGCCGCGTGTTGCATCACTTCGGCGTCATGAAGGATTACAGCGCAGCGGAATGCTACCGCATCGCCAAGGAACTGAAAAAGCTGGTCGCTGAAGGCAAGGTGGTGAAGATCAGTCGCGGGCGCTATCGCTTCCTGCCACCAGTCGACGACAGAAATGGTGAGGAATGACGGCGGCAAGTGAGGAGCCCGCTACGCCCCAGGAACAATCCCCCGGCAGGCCCAGGCAACCGCCGCAAAGGACCGCGGCCCATCGGGCTGGCCAGCCTGGTAGGCGGCCCTGACCGCCGCATCGATCTTCGCCCGCTGACCAGAATCCAGCGCACCGATGTATTTGCCGAGCGGTCCTTCGCCCGCCGCGATCGGCTGCCAGAAATCCTCGAACGACTGATAGTCCATGCGGATCATCAGTGACGTCTGCTCGACCCTTTCAAGACCGTGCGCCGCAAAGTTCTGAATCATTTCCCCGGGCCGCATCATCGGCTGGAAGCAGTAGCGGCTGCGCACCTGATCGGCTTTTTCATCGAGCATCGCCGCCACATCGAGCACCATGCGCATGCCCGGCATGCCGCCGTAATGATCCCAGACGACCGCGGAAACCACGCCGCCCGGCCGGGTCACCCGGCGCATCTCGGCGACCGCCTTTCCCGATTCCGGCACGAAGTGCAGCACCAGCAGCGCCATCGCCCGGTCGAAGGATGCATCGGCAAAGGGCAGCGCGCAGGCGTCGGCCTGCTGGACTTTGATCCGCGGATCTGAACTCGCCCGGATCGTCGCTTCGACGAAAACAGGCGAAAAGTCGATTGCAACGATCTCGCTGACATCGGCCGCGCGCGGTAAGGCAAAGGTAAGGCTGCCCGTGCCGCAACCGACATCCAGCACCCGCTCACCGTCGGCAACACCCGCAAAGTCGATGAATGACGGCGCAAGCCGCCGGCTCCACCGGCCCATCAACTGTTCGTAGCCGGCAGCACTCTGCACATTGAAGCTCGATGTCATGATCGCCTCCGGGCAGTGAGGCGTGCATTGTAACGTGCGGCAGGCGCGACACCAAGAGACCGGCTCAACGCTCGAGCGCCGTCAGCAGCAACGGTGGGAGCGACGGTCGTCAGATCGCCTGCAAAGTCAGGAACGTTGAGGCGTCTGAAGCGGGTTGCTCGGGATTTGCTGCAACAATTCCGCCAATCGTTCCTGCCAATGTGGATTGCGCTGTCTTAGCGGCTCCAGAGCATCGCCTGACGCGTTCTCCATTTCGCTCATCAACGCGCGCGATGATCGAGCCTCTGCAAGACGCCCAGTAGCCGCATAACAGCAGGCCAGCGTTTCTTGGACCGGCCGCCATGCAGGGCGCACTTTTTGGGCCTTCACGGCAGCAGCGAGCGCGTTCGTTCCGTCGCCTGCAAACAGGTGGGCGAGCGCCAGAAAATTCAGCCAGACGAAGTTCTGCGGGTCATTGGCGTTCAACATGAGACCGTGTTCCAGTGACGCTATGGCACCGGACACGTTCCCCCTGAACAGCTCCGCCATCCCCAGGACAAGGTGGCCAAGGGCGAAACTCGGGCTGATCTCGATCGCCCTTTCGGCGGCAAGGACCGCCTGCTCGGGCGCATTCGCGTACGCGCTGCAGATCGCCAGCGCATAGTGTGTGTACGGGTTCTTTTCGTCGAGCCGAACGGCTGCCAATGCGGCGTCCAAACCCTCTCTGATGTCATCGGAAGGAAGCTCGCTCCATCCATAGGCGACGATGCCTGCGCTCACGCGACCAAGCCAGAGATGCGCTTCGGCAAGCTCGGGATCAAGCCGACACGCCTCCCTGAATAGCTCTCGCGCCATTAGGTGGGTCTGCTGGCCAACCTGGTGAAAATACCAGGTCCCCTGCCGCACGATCTCCCACGCCGACAAATTTCCCGTGTGCCGCGCCGGCGAGGGGAATGATGCCGTCTTCAACAGTTCTGGTTCAATCGCACCTGCAACTCTCTCTGCGATGGCGTCTTGAACTGCGAATGCCTCTTCCATTTCCACGTCATACCGTTCGGCCCAGACCTGGCTGGCCGAGGTGGTCTCGACCAGTTGCGTGGAGACCCGAAGACGGCCGTCGGAGCGGCGCACGCTTCCTTCGAGCACGTAATCGACATCCAGGTCTCGGCCCACCTGCTTGGCGCTCACCGACTTGTGCTTGTAGACGAAACTTGAATTGCGCCCGATGACCCGAAACCACCGAAATCTCGTAAGCGCGGTGATCACATCTTCGGTGATGCCATCAACCAGATACGACTGTTGCTTGTCACTGCTCAGATTTGCAAACGGTAGGACCACGATCGATGGTCTGCCCGGGTTCGCGGGCGAGGCTGGCAGTGCCGGCGATGCATCAGCGGCAACCGGATGCAGGCTATTCACCCGGGCGGCAAAACGATAGCCCGCACGCGGCACGGTGGCGATCCATTCGTTCCCCTCCGGTTGAGGACCCAGCATCTTGCGCAAGGCAGCGATCTGAACCGAGAGATTGCTCTCCTCGACGACAGCCGCGGGCCAGGCTGCCTCCATCAGCGCGGACTTGCTCACGACCTGCATCGACGCTCGCACCAGCGCGTGCAGCAGCAACAAGCCCTTATGGCCAATTGCGACCCGCCGCCCTTCACACGTCAGTGCGCCGCGCTCCATGTCGAGGATGAATGTCCCGAACGCGAACAGTTGCGGCTCGACACTATCGGCCCCGACGTCTTCGGAAGAATTCGGAACTTTTCGCCCTCCCATTCAGGACTCCAGCCGGTCTTCTTGCGATCCTTTGCGCAGGTCGACCAGACTACCACAGAGGAGACCGAAAAATGACGATTTCAGAAGAGCGAACCGACGCCCGTCCAGGCTTCTCGCGAGGCAAGGCCCACGTATCCAAAGGGGACGCAGGTTACCAAGCTGAACAGGGACCTGATTACCTGCCCGGCATTAGTGCAGAGTCAGTTGGCTCTACTGCACTGTGGCTCGGTATCGCTACGATCCCGCCTGGAAAGCGCACCAAGGCGCATGTGCATGAGCGCCACGAAACTGCCTTCTACATGTTGAGCGGTGAAGAGCTGGAACTATGGAGTGGCGATCAACTCCAGCACCGGGATGTGATGCACCCAGGAGACTATCTGTACATCCCCGCCAACGTGTTGCACGTGGCCGTCAATCGAGCTGCCCAACCAGCGGTATTTATCGGGGCGCGCAACGAGCCAACCGCGCAGGAGAGCGTTGTTCTTTATCCTGAAATGGATTCCCGAGTGCCGCGATAGGTGTGAGACTGCTTAGGGCCAAGCCACAGGTCCTTACACCTTCACATGCCCGATGCCCTTGGCGGCGATCTCCTCAAAGCTCTCGTCGTAGCCGGCATCCGCATAGCGGATGACGCCGAGCGAGGTGTCGTTGGTGAGGGCATAGTCGAGGCGCTCGTCGGCCTCGACCGTTCCGTCGGCAACAACGGTCACGCCGCAGCTCGTCATGTAGCCGGCATAACCGCCACCGCCGGAATGGACGACCACGAGATCGGCCATCGACGAGCAGAGCAGCATGGCGTCGAGCAGCGGCCAGTCGGCGATCGCGTCCGACCCATCCTTCATCCGCTCGGTCATGATGTTCGGATGCGCCATGGCGCCGGCATCGAGATGGTCGCGGGAGAACGCGATCGGGCCTTTGAGTTCGCCAGACGCCACCAGTTCGTTGACGCGCCGCGCCAGTGCCGTGCGTTCGCCGTGGCCGAGCCAGGCGATGCGGGCCGGCAGGCCCTCGAAGGGAATATGCTGGCGCGCAAGCCTGATCCAGTTGGTGACGATGCGGTTGTGCGGAAACATGTCGAGCAGCAGATCGTCGATGCGGGCGATGTCGCTTTCTTCGCCCGAAAGCGCCATCCAGCGGAAGGGGCCGATGGCGCGGGCAAAGAGCGGACGCAGATAGGCCTCGGTGAAGATCGGAATGTCGAAGGCGTTGGCAACGCCGCCCTCGCGCGCCTGGGTGCGGATGAGGTTGCCGTTGTCGAAGACTTCCGCGCCCTTCTGCTGAAAGTCGAGCATCGCCTTGACGTGCTCGACGATCGAGGCGCGGCTCGCCGCCATCAACTGCCCCTGGCCATCGTCGCGCAGCGATTTCACCTGCTCAAGACTCATGCCTTTCGGCACGTAGCCATAGACGAGATCATGCGCTGACGTCTGGTCGGTGACGACGTCGGGCACGATGCCGCGCCGGGCGATCTCCGGATAGATCTCCGCCGCATTGCCGACGAGGCCGACGGAGAGTGCCCGCTTGTCCTTCACAGCCGCGTCGATCATCGAGAGCGCCGTATCGAGATCGGGCGCGATCTCCTGCAGATAGCCGATCTCCCGGCGCTTCTTCGCCCGCTCCGCGTCGATATCGATACAGAGGATCGCCGCCCCCGCCATCCGTCCGGCAAGCGGCTGGGCGCCGCCCATGCCGCCGAGGCCGGCGGTCAGCACGAAGCGGCCGGAGAGATCGCCGCCGAAGCGGCGCTCGGCGATACGCATGAAGATCTCGTAGGTACCCTGGATCACGCCCTGGCTGCCGATATATTGCCAGGCGCCGGCGGTCAGGCCGCCCCAGCAGATCAGCCCTTTTCGCTGCAAATCATAGAACACCTCCGCCTTGGCCCACTGCCCGACAATGTTGCAATTGGCCATGATGACGAGCGGCGCCTTGGCATGGGTCTTCAAGAGCCCCACCGGCTTGCCGGATTGGATGATCAGCGTCTGGTCCTCGTCCATTTCGATGAGCGTCTTGACGATGGCCCGGTGCGCCGGCCAGTTGCGCGCCGCCTTGCCGAGTGCTGCATAGACAACGAGATTGTCCGGATCCTCGCCGACCGAAAGCACGTTTTCCAGGAGCCGCAGCAGCGCTTCCTGCCGCCAGCCCTTGGCGCGCAGCTCCGGTCCACCGGGGATGGGAAAACCAGGATGACGGGGATTGGCCTTGGGCATCGTCTCGTTCCTCTTTGTCTTGTCGGCGGGGTGGTTGCCCCACGCATTCATGGCGACGGGAGGTCTCTGCCTCTCGTTTATGGCGGGGGCAGATCCCTGCTCCCTTGCATTCGTGGCACGCGCAAGTCGCCGCCTCTCATGCTTGTGGCGACGGGTGGTGACGGCCCGACACGCACTGGCGAGAGCGGCCAATGAGGCTCGCCGCCGAGGCAGCGAGCCTCATTCACTTCGGCGGCAGCGTCTCGACGAACGCGATCGCCCCATCCAGCAACCGCCGGCGCAGCGCATCATCGCCATAGGCATCCGCCCCTGCGCGCACCCAGCCATGCATCGCCCGTCCGTTCATCACCATCAGCTCGATATCCGGCAACGCCAACGCCCAGCCGTCATTGCCCTTGCCGAGGCGCACGAGCAGAGAGCCCTCGCGCGCGCCAAGTAGCAGGTTGCCTTGAAGCAGATAGGCCCAGCCGCCGAACATGGCCTTTTCCGAAAGCCCGGCGCGGTCACCGAGCTCTTCGCGGATTAGTTCCTCTAGCCCTGCATCGCGCGCCATCACCTTGCTCCCGTCAGCTACGGCCGGAAAGCGCGTAGCGGGCAAGCTCGATGCCCATCGCCTTTTCGACCGATGGATAGACCGTCGGGTCGAGCACGCTGGAGGACAGCGGGATCACCGTCTTCGGCACATGCAGCACGAAGATCCTCATGCCCACCTGCAGCTGGCCGACACTCAAAGGCTCGCCCTCCGGCGACAGCGTGGTGATGACGTCGGGGAAGGTCGCAAGCCGCGTGCCTTCCGCAGAGTCAACCGCCATGTATTCGTTCATCACGTGCAATACCGTTGAGTCAGCGCCCTTCCCCAGCGTCACCGTGCCGATGTCGAAGGCTTCCTTGGTATAGACGACCGATTTGTCAGTGATCGTGCCCTCGGCGAGAATCGCGCCATTGGTCGTCTTGACGATCGCGTCGATCACTGCGCTGCCGCCCTTGGCTTCCGCCGCGATGATCGCCTCGCCGAGCGCCAGCGCCAGCGAGATGCCGCCCAGCGCCGCATTGGCTTTCACATAGGATGCCCTGACCGGATTGCGGCAGGAGGCAATGAAGCCGCCGGACATGTCGGAGGCGGTGCGCAAGACCGGCGAGACCTTGGCCGTGGCGCCGCGCACGACCAGCTCGATATAGCGGTTCTCGTCGCGATTGCCGCCGACCGCCGTCTGGATCATCGGCTCGGGCGAACCGGCAAGGCCGATCGAGCCCATGTCACCGGTCGGGTGCGCGCGGATGTCGCCGACCGCGTCCACCACCTTGGTGCCGAGTATCGCCGACGGCAGCCAGCCGTTCAGCGTCGAGGACTTGCCGTTCTGGCCGATGATGAGCCCCGAGAGCTTCTCGCCGAGCGCCTCCTGCAACAGCTGCACGGCCTTGACGTAATCGACCCCACGCATCTCCCAGGGCGTGGTCGAGGCCGGTGCACCGATCGCGGCGGCCGTCGCCACCCAGTCCTGTGCCTCGAGTTCGTCGATCGAGACGAGCTCGGGTTTGCCGATCGAGACCGCTGCATAGCCGAGCATGCGGCCATGGTCGGCCCAGCCGCCGCCCCCGGCGGCATAGACGGAACCGCCCTTGACCGCTGCCTCGACATCCTTTTCCTTCAGTATCCGGCCCATCTCACACCTTCTCCTGCAATTTCTTGTCGAGTCGCTTCACCGCATCGAAGAGAACGGCCGCGCCGAGCGCGATATCGTCGTTTTCGGCCCACTCCTCCGGCGCATGCGAGCGCCCGCCGAGGCAGGGAATGAAGATCATCGCCGAACGGGTGATGCGTCCCATCCAGGCGGTGTCGTGACCGGCGCCGGAGGCCATGCGCCGATGCTTGGCGCCGATCGCATCGCAGCTTTCTTCGAGCGTTGAAAGCAGGAGCGGATCGCCCGGCGTCGGGTGGTTGTCCGAGATCACATTGGCGGGCGGGATCGTCACGCCCGATGCCTCGGCGACACCCTGGCAAAGAGAGCCGAGCGTAGCCAGGAACCGCTCCATCTGCGGCCGCAGCTCGGCACGCGCATCGATCAGCAGCCGGACGCGAGACGGCACCACATTGGCTGCATTCGGCTCGATCGAGAATTCACCGACCGTCGCGGTGAAATGCCCGTCGCCGTGAGAAAATTCTGTCGCCAGCCGCTCGATCTCCAGCACCAGATGCGAGGCGGCAACCAGCGCGTCGCGCCGATGCCCCATCGGAGTCGTACCGGCATGGTCCGCCTGGCCCTCGACGATGATCTCGATGCGGGTGATGCCCGAGATGGCGGTAACCACCCCGACATCGAGCCGCCCAGTCTCCAGTATGGGCCCCTGTTCAATGTGCAGTTCGAGGAAGGCCTTGATGTCGGAGCGTTTCGAGCCGGAAAGCCTGGAGGGGTCACCGCCCACCTCGACGATACCCTGCCTGAGGCTCAGATCCCCTTGCGTGCGGCTGAGCCACCCATCGGGCAGCACGCCCGCCATGCCGCGGCTGCCGACGCAGGAAACGCCGAAGATCGACACTTCCTCGGCCAGGAAATCAACGATCTCCAGATCGTGGTCGAGGTCGATGCCGTTGTCAGAAAGCGCGCGCGCCACTTCAAGCGCCGCCGCCACGCCGGCGATGCCATCGAAGCGGCCGCCATCCGGCACCGTGTCGGAATGGGAGCCGAGCAGGATGGTGCCGAGCGCCGACTTTTTCCCCTTGCGCCGGCCGATCAGGTTACCGGCGGCGTCGATGCGGGTTTCAAGCCCGGCCGCGCGAAAACGCCGATCGAGAAAGGCCCGGCCTTCGAGGAACAGCGGCGTGAAGGCGCGGCGTGTGTAGGGCCGGTCCGGCTCGGTGATACCAGCCAGGCCGTTGACGATGCCGGCAATGCGGCTGGCATTGACGGGCAGATTGGCCGGAACTTTGTGGGCGGTCTTGCTCATCACATTTCCTACATCTCGATGCCGGATGCGAGCGGAAAATCGCACGCACTTTTCCGCATCCCGCTTTACAGAGCCAAAGTGGCGAGCGGCCGGACAAACTGTCCCGCACCCGGCTCGGCCAAAACCTGGCGACCATCGAAGGCAAGTCTGCCCCGCAGATAGGTCGCCGAAATCCGCCAGGGCAGTCGAATGCCATTATAGGGCGACCAGCCGACGACGTTGTGACCGCTCTCGGCCGCATCATAGACATAGGGCTCCGGCGTCATGACGATGATGTCGGCATCCTTTCCAGGTTCCAGCGCACCCTTCTGATGATCAAGACGGAAATGCCTGGCCGGGTTCAGCGTCATCAGCTCGGCTGCGCGCGTCAAGGGAATGCCGCGCTCCAGCGCGCCCTTGACGAAGAGCGGCACCATGACTTCGAGCCCCGGCACGCCAGATGCGTTCGCCAGCATGTCCGGATTGGTCTTGCGATCCTCAGACCAGCTGACGTGATCGGTCGAGACCATCGTCACCGTGCCGTCGGCCACGTGCCGCCAGAGCTTTTCCACCTCGGCGCGCGGCCGGATCGGCGGGTTGATCTTGGCCTTGCCGCCGAGACGGCGAACATCGTTTTCTTCGTCGAGCGTCAGGTAGTGGATGCAGCACTCGATCGTCGCTTTGTAGCCCTGGGCGCGATAGGCGGCAGCAATCTCATAGCCGCGCCCGAGTGAGCAGTGCACCACATGCGCCGGGCAGCCGGTGGCGGCACCCGTCTCGTAGATCTGGTTGGTGGCGAGCAGTTCCGTCAGCGGCGGACGCGACAGCCCATGGGCGCGGTAGTCGGTGATGCCAGCCGCCTTGACCTTGTCGATCGCGGCACGCACCGCCTCGTCATCCTCGTTGTGGACGCCGGCTGAAAGCCCGGTCGGCGCGATCGCCCGGAAGCAGTCTTCGAGAAGGGCTGCCGGAATGCGGGGAAAGCGCTTTGGATCGGTGCCGAAGGTCGAGAACTTGAAGGCGGCGACACCCGCCTCCACCATCTCGCCGATGCGCGCCGGTCCCTCCTCCGGGTCCACGGTGCCATAGAGCGCGAAGTCGACGCGCGCCTGCGGTCCCGCATGGTCGATCTTGCGGCGAAGGGCTTCGGCAGAGCAGACGAGATTGCCCTCGTCATAGGGCATGTCGACAATGGTGGTCACACCTCCGGCCGCCGCCGAACGGGTCGACCAGATGAAATCTTCCTGGTTCTTCTGCGACAGCGAATGCACCTGCGCGTCGACGGCTCCGGGCAGGATCAGCGCGTTGCCGAGATCATGCCGCTCCCGCGCGGCGGGTGCAGCCCCTTGCCCGACATGCACCACCTTGCCGTCGCGCACCGCCACGTGGCCGCCCTCGACGATCCTTTCGGGGAGAACAACGGTGCCTTTCAGAACGAGATCGAAATCGGACATGCTGCTCTCCCAATCGGATTATTTGTCGAGCGCGAAGAAGTCATCGAATTCCGGCATCGGCGCCAGAGCGACGAAGGAGCGCAACAGGTCGTGGCAGGTGAACGCATCCTGCAGCGCCTCGATCTCCTTCGAGAGCGGCCGGTCTTTGAGATACATGGGGCTGACCGAACGGGTCTGGTCATAGGCGCGCTTGACGATCCCCTGCGGCTGGTCGCCGACGAGATCGATCGCCTGGGCCGAAAGCATCGCCTCGATCGCGGCGAGCTGGCGCAGATCGCGCACCTGCGTTTCCATGCGCTCGACGATCAGCGGCAGGAAGGTCGCCTCCTCTTCGAGACCGCCGGCAACCACGATCGACTGCGCCGAAAGCGGCACGGCGAGCGACTGCACGCGCATATAGAGTTCGACCGCAAGCTTCATCAGCGGCCCGAGCCCGGTCGCGACTTCCCCCGGCGCCACCAGATTGACCGAGAGATTGCGGCGTCCGCCGTTCGACAGCAGGATGCAGCGGTTCAAAACATTGCGCGCCGCATGGGAAAAGGCGATCTGCGCCGCCTCGATATAGAGCGTCGTCGTCAGCGGCAGCGATGCGCCGGAGGAATGGACCTGGCCGCCGATGACAACAGGGTTGTCGTCGGAGAGATAGGTCTGCTCCACCAGCCGGCCGGCGGCGACCAGCAGCGTATCGACGACCGCGCCGAAGACCTGGGCGGTCATGCGCAGGCTCAAGGGATCGTGGATCGCCGTCGGTAACGGCCAGTCGGAAATGCCGGACTGGCCATAGAGCCAGGAGCCGACCAGCGCCTCGCCGCGGGTCGAGAGCGTCGCGGCCACCCGCCACGGGTCGGCGGAGGCACCGAGCGCCTGAGACGACATGACGCCGGTGACGAGCAACACGCGGATCGCGGCCGCCGCCTCGCGCAGCACGTTTACGGCAGCGGCAAAGGAAATGGCGTTGACGCTGAGAGCCGCCAGTGCATCGCGCGGCTGCATGACGAACGGCTTGAGACCCGCCTCGGCAAGCGCCGTATCGGCCGAAACGAGGCGCCCCTGGTAATAGGCCTCGCCGACACCGGTCAGCACCGAGGCGATCTGGCCCATCAGCCCGATATCGGCGCAGCCCATGGAGCCGTGGCGGCGCACGGCCGGAATGATGTCGTGCTCGCTGAGTGCCAGAAACGCCCGGATCAGGTCCGGGCTGCAGCCGGTGTGGCCCCGCATCGCGGTGTTCACGCGGATGGCGATCGCCATGCGTACGATCGCCGGCGCAAAGAATTCGCCGGTGCCGAAATGGTGGGCTCTGACCAGCGCATTGTTGAATTCGGCGAGATCGTCGGCGGTCCAGAGCCGGTCCTTCATCGAGCCGACGCCGGTGTTGGAGCCGTAGACGGGAAGCCCCATCGCGACACGTTCGGCAACCACCTTGTGGGCGGCCGCCACCCGTTCCATGCCGCCGTCGTCAGCCACCGGTCGCGCCCTTCCCGCCCCGATATCCTCGAGCGTCGCGAAGTCCAGCGGTTTCCCGCAGAGAACGGTGGTTTTGACCTGATACAGCATGCCGATAAATATCCTTCCGCGCCGAGCGCGCTTCGGTTTCGAAACGGTGCGCGGATGCTCTGATGTCTCGCACCCGACGCTCGAAAACGCCGGGGTGCTTCATGCATGCTATGCGCTTATCGCGCATCCATGCTATATCCCAAATCCGGAACGGGTGATGCATATTTCAGAACGCACCTGGTGAAGGTGCCACGTCCGGGGTCATTGGAATGGATATGGCGACGATCGCTTTGGTCGATGCGGTGCTTCGTGAAGGTGGCGTTCGCCGCGCCGCAACTCTCTGCGGCCGGGCGCCGTCGAGCGTGAGCGCCGCGGTCAAGCGCTTCGAGCAGGCGATCTCCATGCCGCTTTTCCGTCGGGAAGAAACAGCGCTGGTGGTGACGCTCGAAGCGCGCGCGCGCGCCGTCGACGTCGAAGATGCAACCGGCAAGATCACCGCCATCCTGGAAGGCGTCGGACGGGAGACGACCGCCCCCGTGCCGCCGATCGGCCTCGTCGCGCTCGACCGCTTCGTGCGCATCGCCCGCTCCGGCAGCATCCGTGCCACGGCAAAGGCGCTCGGCCTCGGCCAGCCGCAACTGACGCGGCAGATGGCGGATCTCGAACGCCATCTCGGCACCAGGCTGTTCGAACGCTCCCATGGCGGGGTCCTCTGTACGCCAACCGCGGAGCGGATCATTCCGCTCAGCGAGGCCCTCCTCGATATCTGGGCGCGGCTGACCCACGCCTCGGCCGACCGCTTTCGCCGCGACGTCGCCACCTGGCGGCTCGGCGCCGTCATGCCGCTTGGTCCGGAAAGCGAGATCGCCCGCATGCTGGCGGCCCTGACGGCAAACTGGCACCGCGCCCGCCCGCGCCAACCACTGTTCATTTCCAGCACCACGGCCGACGAACTGCTCGTCGGCCTTCGCAGCCGACGGTTCGATGCCGCGCTGCTCGATGTCGCCGAGATCCCGGCCGACTGCGACGGCCGGCTGGTGTCGCAGACGCCGCTGGTGCTGGCGGGGCCAGCCTCCGCCCTTTCGGAACTGGGCGGCAACCTGCCCCGGCTGCTCGCCGCCTGCCCGATCGCGGTGCCGAGCGTCCGGAGCGGCCTTCGCCGCGAGGCCGCGCGCTTCCTCGACGACACGCTTGATGAAGCCGAACGGCGGCGCATCACCCTCGTCGAGGTCGATTCCATCCCCGTGATCATCAACCTCGTTCGCCAGCACGGCTATCTCTCGGTGCTGCCGCAATCCTCGCTCGCCCGCGTGCATCGCCCGCCAGCCATGATCCGGCTCGGCCCCGCCTATCGGCAGTCGCTGACACTCGTCTGGCCGCGCGGCGCCTTCGCCGCCGAGATCGGCGAGTTGATGATTTCGATGATGAAGATGAGCGCCGAGACGAGATCGCCGGCGGAATCAGTTCCTGATCATCGGCCGCCAAACGCCTGAAACGACTCTGAAATTCCCGCTTGAATCGATACTTGAAGCGCGCGCTCAGCTCTTCAGCTTCAGCCGCCTGCGCGTTTCGCTCGGGCTTTCGCGGTAGTGCGCCCTGTAGCTGCGCGAGAAGGAAGACGACGAGTTGAAGCCGGAGATCGCGGCAATGTCGGCAAATTCCATCCGCGTCTCGATCACCTTGCGCCGCGCCGCATTGAGACGAAGCGCCAGGTAGTGCTCGTGCGGCGCAACGCCCATCGTGTCGCGAAAGAGATCTTGCAGATGCCGGGTGCTGACGCCGATGCGGCGGGCGAGCCTGGCGAGCGTCAAGGGCGCTTCCACCGTTTCCTCCATCAGCTTGACGGCGGCACCGACGCGTGGATCGAGGATGCGCATGTTGCCGATCGTCGGCATCTGCAGGAGATCGCCGCGGGTGCGCTCCTGCTCGTAGATGAAGAGGCGGGAGACTTCGAGTGCCAGCGAATAGCCATGCGCCCGGCGGATCAGCTCCAGCATCAGGTCGAGCGTCGGCAGCGAGCCACCGGTCGTGATGCGCTTGCCGTCGATGACGAAGCGCTCGCGCACCATCGTCACCTGCGGGTAGGCGGCGGTGAAATCCTCGAAATCCTCCCAGTGGGTCGTCGCCTTGAAATTATCGAGCAGGCTGGTCTCGGCAAGCAGCCAGGAGCCGGATTCGATGCCGGCCATCAGCTCGCGGTGCCGCGCGGTCTGCGAGAGCAGCATCTTTAGCTGCGAAGTGGCGCTGCGCTGCCAGTTGTAGCTCGAGAGGATGAAAAGCGGCGACGTCTCGCGCTGCGGCCGGAAGATACCGGAGACCGGAATGGGGATGCCGCTCTTCGTTTCGATCGGCGCGCCGTCGGGGCTGTAGATCGTCCAGTCGTAGAGCGGGCGGCCGGCAATGCGGTTGGCGGCACGCATCGGCTCGATGACCGAGGCAACGAGGATCAGATTGGTCTCCGGCAGCACCAGGACATCGACGTGCTGCACCTGCGAAACGTTCTGATCCATGCCCAAACTTCTCCACTCTGTCGCCGATAATGTATAGAATGAAGCCGATAATGAAAAGCAACGCGGTCTTTCTTGGCTCGTAATGGGCGCAATAAAAGGGAGACAGCAATGCCGCTCAGCATGAACCGCGAGGTATTCATCACCTGTGCCGTCACCGGCTCGGGAGACACCGTTTCAAAGTCCAGCCACGTGCCGATCACGCCGAAACAGATCGCCGAAGCGGCGGTCGAGGCGGCCAAGGCCGGCGCTGCCGTGGTCCACTGCCACGTCCGCGATCCGGAGACCGGCGCGCCGGCCCGCAGGCTCGATCTCTACAGGGAAGTGACTGACCGTATCCGCTCTGCCGATGTCGACATGGTGCTGAACCTGACCGCCGGCATGGGCGGGGACCTGATCTTCGGCAATGTCGAAAGCCCGCTCCCGCTCAGCGAGAAAGGCACCGACATGGCCGGCGCCACCGAGCGCGTCGCCCACGTGGCCGAATGTCTGCCGGAAATCTGCACGCTCGACTGTGGCACCATGAACTTTTCGCTCGGCGACTACGTCATGACCAACACGCCGTCGATGCTGCGCGAGATGGCCCGTCAGATGACCGCACTCGGCGTGCGCCCGGAGATCGAAGCCTTCGACACCGGCCACCTCTGGTTTGCCAAGCAGCTGGTCGAGGAAGGCCTGATCGAGGATCCGGTGCTGATCCAGCTCTGCATGGGCATTCCGTGGGGCGCGCCCGACGACCTCAACACCTTCATGGCCATGGTCAACAACGTGCCCGCCAACTGGACCTTCTCCGCCTTCTCTATCGGCCGCAACGCGCTCGCCTATCCGGCCGCAGCCATCCTTGCCGGCGGCAACGTCCGCGTCGGCCTCGAAGACAACCTCTATATCGGCAAGGGCCAGCTCGCGACCAACGGCCAGCTCGTCGAAAAGGCGGTCGGCGTCATCGAGGGCATGGGCGCCAAGATCATCGGACCGAAAGAGGTCCGCGAGAAACTGAAGCTGACGAAGCGCTGAGCAAGGACTGGACACCATGAGCTTTATCACCAAAGCAGCCTGCGTCGGCGGCGGCGTCATCGGCGGCGCCTGGGTGGCGCGCTTTGCGCTTGCCGGCATCGACGTAAAAATCTTCGACCCGCATCCGGAAGCCGAGCGCATCATCGGCGAAGTCATGGCCAATGCCGAGCGCGCCTATGCCATGCTGACCATGGCGCCGTTGCCGCCGAAGGGAAAACTCACCTTCTGCAAGAGCATCGAGGAAGCGGTCGAAGGTGCTGACTGGATTCAGGAAAGCGTGCCGGAGCGGCTGGAACTGAAGCGCGGCGTGATCACCAAGATCGATGCCGCCGCAAGGGCCGATGCGCTGATCGGGTCCTCCACCTCGGGCCTTTTGCCCTCCGACCTGCAGTCCGAGATGCACCACCCCGAGCGCATGTTCGTGGCGCATCCCTACAACCCCGTCTACCTCTTGCCGCTCGTCGAGCTCGTCGGCGGCAAGAAGACGTCGAAGGCGACGATCGAGCGCGCCATGCAGGGCGTCGAGCAGATCGGCATGAAGGGCGTCGTCATCGCCAAGGAGATCGAGGCCTTCGTCGGCGACCGCCTGCTCGAGGCGCTCTGGCGCGAGGCGCTCTGGCTGATCCAGGACGACATCTGCGATACCGAAACGCTCGACAACGTCATGCGTTATTCCTTCGGCATGCGCTGGGCGCAAATGGGCCTGTTCGAGACCTACCGCATCGCCGGCGGCGAGGCCGGCATGCGCCACTTCCTCGCCCAGTTCGGCCCCTGCCTGAAATGGCCCTGGACGAAGTTCACCGACGTCGTCGACCTCGACGATGCGTTGGTCGAAAAGATCGGCGCCCAGTCGGACGCGCAGGCCGCCGGTCGCTCGATCCGCGAGCTCGAACGCATCCGCGACGAAAACCTCGTCGGCATCATGCATGCGCTGAAATCCGGTAACGGCGGCGAAGGCTGGGGTGCGGGCAAGCTGCTTGCCGATTTCGAGGCCAAGCTCTGGGCCAACGCCCGGAAGCCGGAAGCCGACCTCGGCGACGTCAAGCCGCTGCGCATCCTCGACACCAAGGTCAGCGCCGCCTGGGTCGATTACAACGGCCACATGACCGAGCACCGTTATCTCCAGGTCTTCGGCGACACCTCCGACGGCGTGCTGCGCCTGATCGGCGTCGACCTCGACTATGTCCGCGACGGTCACAGCTACTACACGGTCGAGACCCATATCCGGAACCTTGGCGAAGCCAAGCTCGGCGAGGCGCTCTACTCGACCTGCCAGATCCTGTCGTCGGACGATAAGCGTCTGCACATCTTTTCGACGATCTACAACGCCGCAACCAACGAGGCCGTCGCCACCGCCGAACAGATGATGCTGCATGTCGACAGCAAGGCCGGCAAGGCGGTCGCGGCACCCGAGGCGGTGCTGAGCAAGCTCCGCGCGATCACTGAAGCCCACGCGCAACTGCCGACGCCCGATGGTGCCGGACGCTTCGTCGGCCAGAAGCGCGCCTGACCGCAACAGCGGCAGGCCAGCAACAACAGGCAGCTTCGCCTTCCGGCGGAGCCGCAAACCGCAGCCGAAGGACGCTTGAGGAGGCGGCCATCGTTTGCGGCACCGACGTCAGCGGCGCGAAAACGAGGGGAACAACACAATGAACTTCGCACTGACCGAAGAACAGCAGATGATCGTCGATACGGTCAGGAGCTTCGTCGAAACGGAAATCTATCCGCATGAGGACGAGGTCGAGCGCACCGGCGTAGTGCCGCGCGAACTCGGTCAGGAGATCGCCCGCAAATGCAAGGAGATCGGCTTCTTCGGCTGTAATTTCCCGGAGGAGGTCGGCGGCGCCGGTCTCGATCACACCTCCTTCACCCTGGTCGAGCGCGAGCTTGGCCGCGGCTCCATGGGCCTGACCGTCTTCTTCGGTCGCCCCTCTGGCATCCTGATGGCCTGCAACGCCGAGCAGCGCGAAAAATACCTGCTGCCGGCCGTCAAAGGTGACAAGTTCGATGCGCTTGCGATGACCGAGCCGGACGCCGGCTCCGACGTGCGCGGCATGAAGTGCTTTGCGCGTCAGGATGGCGACGACTGGATCGTCAACGGCACGAAGCATTTCATCAGCCACGCCGACATCGCCGATTTCGTCATCGTCTTCATCGCGACCGGCGAAGAGGATACGCCGCGCGGCCCGAAGAAGAAGATCACCTGCTTTCTCGTCGATCGCGGCACGCCCGGCTTCGAGATCCGCAAGGGCTACAATTCCGTGTCGCACCGCGGCTACAACAACTGTGTCCTGACCTTCGACGATTGCCGCCTGCCCTCCGCCCAGATCCTCGGCGAGGTGCACAAGGGTTTCGACGTCGCCAACGACTGGCTGTTCGCCACCCGCCTGACGGTGGCGGCGACTTCGGTCGGCCGTGCCCGTCGCGCCTTCGACTATGCGCTGAATTACGCCGCCGAACGCAAGCAGTTCGGCAAGCCGATCGGTGCCAACCAGGGCGTCTCCTTCAAGCTCGCCGACATGATCACCGAGATCGACGCCGCCGACCTCCTGACCCTTTCGGCCGCCTGGCGGCTCGATAACGGCCTGCCCTCGAACCGCGAGATTGCGTCCGCCAAGGTTTTTGCCACCGAGATGCTCGCCCGCGTCACCGACGAGGCGATCCAGATCTTCGGCGGCATGGGCCTGATGGACGACCTGCCGCTCGCCCGCTTCTGGCGCGACGCTCGCGTCGAACGCATCTGGGACGGCACGTCTGAAATCCAGCGCCACATCATCAGCCGCGACCTGCTGCGGCCGCTGGGAGCGTGATCGGCCGATGATACGCTCCCTCGACCGCCTCATCCGCCCGCGCACCATCGCCGTCTTCGGCGGCAAGGAAGCGCGGCGTGTCATCGAGCAATGCGACAAGATGGGCTTTGCCGGTGAGATCTGGCCGGTGCACCCGCGCGAAGCCGAAATCCTCGGCCGCAAGTGCTATCGCTCGGTGGCAGAACTGCCAGGCGCACCGGATGCCTCCTTCGTCGGCGTCAACCGGCAGCTGACGATCGATATCATCCGCGATCTTGCGAGCCGCGGCGCCGGCGGCGCCGTCTGCTACGCCTCCGGCTTTCGCGAGGCGGCAAGCGAGCTTGACGACGGCAACGACATGCAGGAGGCGCTGGTGGCGGCTGCCGGCGACATGCCGATCGTCGGGCCGAATTGCTACGGCTTCATCAACATGCTCGATGGCGCCCTGCTCTGGCCGGACCAGCACGGCATGCAGCGCGTCGAAAAGGGCGTCGCGATCCTGACGCAGTCCTCCAACATCGCCTGCAACATTTCGATGCAGACGCGCGGTCTGCCGCTTGCCTATGTGATGACCGCCGGCAACCAGGCGCAGACGGGTCTGTCCGACATCGCCTGCGCCGTGCTCGAAGACCCGCGCGTCACCGCCGTCGGCCTGCATATCGAGGGTTTCGACAGCGTTGTTGCCCTCGAGCGGCTGGCGACGCGCGCGCGCGAACTCGGCAAACCGGTCGTGACGCTGAAGGTCGGCAAGTCGGAAGCGGCACAGCTTGCGACGGTGTCGCACACCGCATCGCTTGCCGGCAACGACCGCGTCTCCTCGGCGCTTCTTGCCCGCCTCGGCATCGGCCGCGTCGACACGTTGCCGGCGCTCTTGGAAACGCTGAAGCTGCTGCATGTGGCAGGCCCACTCGAGAGCAACGACATCTCCTCGATGAGCTGCTCCGGCGGCGAGGCCTCGCTGATGGCGGATGCCGGCGAGCGCTACCGGGTCAATTACCGGCCCTTGCGCGACGAGCAGAAGAAGCCGCTGAAGGATGCGCTCGGCGAGATGGTGACGATCGCCAACCCGCTCGACTACCACACCTTCGTCTGGGGCAACCGCGAGAAGCAGACCACCGCCTTTACCGCCATGATGAAGGGCGGCTACGCGATCAATCTGCTCGTGCTCGACTTCCCGCGCCTTGACCGCTGCGACCCGGCAGACTGGGAAACCACCTGCCATGCGGTGATCGACGCGGCCCGGGCAACGGGTGCCCGCGCCGGCATCGTCGCCAGCCTTGGCGAAAACATGCCGGAAGCTACCGCCCTCTTCCTGATGAAGGCGGGTGTCGTGCCCTTCTTCGGCATCGAGGAAGCACTGGCAGCCATCGAGACGGCCGCCGAGATCGGCACCGCCTGGGCCAAGCCCGTCCCGCCCCGCCTGCACGATGGCGGTGTCGCCGCTGCCGGTGAAGCCATCACGCTCAGCGAACACGAGGCCAAGGTGGAGCTTGCTGCCGCCGGCCTGACCGTGCCGAAGGGCAAGACCGCAGCAACCGCCGAAGAAGCCGCAGACGCTGCCGAAGCGCTCGGTTTCCCGGTCGTACTGAAAGGCCTCGGCGTCGCCCACAAGACCGAAGCGGGTGCCGTGAAACTCAACCTTGCGAGCCGCGCGGACGTCCTTTCGGCGGCCAAGGCCATGGCCGCCGTCACCTCCAGGTACCTTGTCGAGAAGATGGTGGCGAAACCGGTCGCCGAGCTCATTATCGGCGCCACGCGCGACCCCGTCGCCGGCCCGGTTTTGACGATCGGTGCCGGCGGCATCCTCGTGGAACTGCTCGATGATTCCGCCATCCTGACGCTGCCGACGACGCCGGAAGCGATCGGGGAAGCAATCGGCGGGCTGAAGATCCGCAAGCTGCTCGACGGCTATCGCGGCGCGCCTGCTGCCGATTACGCCGCTTTAACCGCGGCTGTCGCGGCAGCGGCATCCTATGTCGTTGCAAACGCTTCGAAACTCGAAGAACTGGATATCAATCCATTGATGGTGTTGCCGAACGGTCAGGGTGCCGTTGCCGCCGACGCTCTCATTCGCCGGAGGAACTGACCCTCATGACCGGACCGATCCTCACACGCCGCGAAGGCGGTATTCTGGAAGTCACGATCGACCGGCCGAAGGCGAACGCCATCGACCTGAAAACCAGCCGGGTCATGGGCGAGATCTTCCGCGACTTCCGCGACGACGACAGCTTACGTGTCGCGATCATCACCGGCGCCGGTGAAAAATTCTTCTGTCCGGGATGGGACCTGAAGGCTGCTGCCGACGGTGACGCGGTCGATGGTGACTACGGCGTCGGCGGCTTCGGCGGCATGCAGGAACTGCGCGATCTCAACAAGCCGATCATCGCCGCGATCAACGGCATCTGCTGCGGCGGTGGCCTCGAGATCGCGCTTTCGACCGACCTGATCCTTGCCGCCGAACACGCGACCTTCGCGTTGCCCGAAATCCGCTCCGGCACCGTTGCCGATGCTGCCTCGATCAAGCTGCCGAAGCGCATCCCCTATCACATCGCCATGGACATGCTTCTGACCGGCCGCTGGCTCGACGTGCAGGAAGCCCACCGCTGGGGCTTCGTCAACGAGATCCTGCCGGCAGGCAAACTGATGGAGCGCGCCTGGGAGCTCGCCCGCCTGCTCGAAAGCGGCCCGCCGCTGGTCTATGCGGCGATCAAGGAAGTGGTCCGCGCCGCCGAGGGCGAAGCCTTCCAGACGACCATGAACAAGATCACCCAGCGGCAGTTCAAAACCGTCGATATTCTCTATTCGAGCGAAGACCAGCTGGAGGGCGCGCGCGCCTTCGCGGAGAAGCGCGACCCCGTGTGGAAGGGGCGCTGAGACCGAACGAGAGTGCGTGCGGTTTCCGCCCGCAACCCGCTTCGAACAGCACCGCCAACCCTTGGCGGCGCAGGCAACAGAGCCGGATGACCGGCACCGGAACGTGACGAGACGCGCGGGCAACATCGCGTGCCATTAAACACGTGTCCATAAGCCAGGCTTATGGAAATAAATTGTAATTTAGGGCGTTACAACAAGAGTTCCAGCGATTACGCTTATCGATCTGAACGAAGGACGCCCGGCCAGAAGGAAGGAGAGACAAGAACCCGGAAGAAAACAAGCGGCCCTCCGGCCCAGTCCGAAGCCATCGATACAATGGCTGTACGCAGCAATCTCTACCAACCACAACGAACGGCGAATGCCGACGAGAAAAGGGAACAGGGGAATGAGCGATTACAAGGATTACCTCACACGACAGGTCATGCTCGGCAAGATGAACCGGCGCGAGTTTTTGGGCCGCGCGGCAGCAGCCGGCATTCTCGCCTCGACGGCCGGCACTTTGTTTGCCACCAGCGCTGCAGCGCAGGAGCCGAAGCGCGGCGGTCACCTGAAACTCGGTCTCGAAGGCGCTGCCGCCACCGACTCGAAGGACCCGGCCAAGGCGCTGTCGCAATTCATGTTCGTCGTCGGCCGCAACTGGGGCGACATGCTCGTCGAAAGCCACCCGACGACCGGCGCGCCGGTGCCGGCACTCGCCGAATCCTGGGAGCCCTCGACCGACGCGTCGACCTGGACCTTTACCATCCGCAAGGGCGTAAAATTCCACGACGGCAAGGAGCTGACGCTCGACGACGTCATCAAGACGCTGCAGCGCCACACCGACGAAAAGTCTGAATCCGGCGCGCTCGGCGTGATGAAGTCGATCAAGGAAATCAAGGCCGACGGCGACAAGCTGGTGCTCGTGCTGACCGAAGGCAATGCCGACCTGCCGCTGCTTCTGACCGACTATCACCTCATCATCCAGCCGGGCGGCGGCATCGACAAGCCGGACGCGATGATCGGCACCGGCCCCTTCAAGGTGACGAGCTTCGAAGCCGGCGTTCGTGCCACCTTCGAGAAGAATGCCGACGACTGGCGCACCGACCGCGGCTATGTGGACTCGGTCGAGCTGATCGCCATGAACGACGCCACGGCCCGCATCGCCGCGCTTTCCTCCGGCCAGGTGCACTACATCAACCGCGTCGATCCGAAGACGGTCAACCTTCTGAAGAAGGCGCCGACGGTCGAGATCCTGAACACGTCCGGCCGCGGCCATTACGTGTTCATCATGCATTGCAACACAGCACCCTTCGACAACAACGACCTGCGCATGGCGCTGAAATATTCGATGGACCGCGAGACCATGGTCCAGCGCATCCTCGGCGGTTACGGCAAGGTCGGCAACGACTTCCCGATCAACGACACCTACGCCCTGTTCCCCGAAGGCATCGAGCAGCGTGCCTATGATCCGGACAAGGCGGCCTTCCACTACAAGAAGTCCGGCCACAGCGGTCCGGTACTGCTGCGCACCTCCGACGTCGCCTTCCCGGGTGCTGTCGATGCAGCGGTGCTCTACCAGGAAAGCGCCAAGAAGGCGGGCATCGAGATCGAGGTCAAGCGCGAGCCGGGCGACGGCTACTGGACCAACGTCTGGAACGTGCAGCCCTTCTCCACCTCCTACTGGGGCGGCCGTCCGACCCAGGACCAGATGTACTCCACCGCCTATCTTTCGACCGCCGACTGGAACGACACCCGCTTCAAGCGTCCGGATTTCGACAAGATCCTGCTCGAGGCCCGCTCGGAACTCGACGAGGCCAAGCGCAAGGACATGTACCGCACCATGGCCATGATGGTGCGTGACGAAGGCGGCCTGATCCTGCCGATGTTCAACGACTTCGTGAACGCCTCCACCAAGCAGGTGAAAGGCTACGTGCATGACATCGGCAACGACATGTCGAACGGCTATGTCGCAACCCGGGTATGGCTGGACGCATGATGATGGAAAGCGGACCGCTCACTGGTCCGGTTCCGACGGATGGAACCGCGGGTGCAACACACCCGCGGTCTGCCGAACTTGCCGGAGTACCAGCAAAACCCAACCCTGCCGCCAATCCCTCGAATGGTGAAATCGGCGGCACCTTCTGGCGGCGCTTCACCTTCCGCCGCCCGCTCGCGGCGCTGATCCTGCAGCGCCTCGGCTTGAGCGTCGGCCTTCTGTTCGCCGTATCGCTGATGATCTTCGGCGGCATCGAGGCGCTTCCCGGCGACTTCGCCACCACCTATCTCGGCCAGTCGGCAACGCCGCAGGCGGTCGAAAACATCCGCAAGGATCTCGGCCTCGACCGGCCCTGGACCGAACGCTACGTCTCCTGGCTCGGCGGCGCTGTCCAAGGCGATTTCGGCACCTCCTGGGCGAGCAAGAACTCGGTCGGCGAGCAGATTTCCAAGCGCCTCGGCAACTCGCTGTTCCTTGCCTTCTTCGCAGCCCTCGTCTCCGTACCGCTCGCCGTCGGCCTCGGCATGCTGGCGGTGCAGTTCCGCAACCGGCTGCCCGACAAGATCATCAACGTCGTCTCGCTCGCGGCGATCTCGCTGCCCGAGTTCTTCGTCGGCTATCTCCTGATCATGTTCTTCGCCGTCAAATACGGCGTCGCGACCTTCCCCGCGACCGTCTATGACAGCATGAGCTTCACCGAACGTCTCTCGGCGATCGCGCTTCCCGTCGCGACCCTCGTTCTCGTCGTTCTCGCCCACATGATGCGCATGACCCGCGCGGCGATCCTCAACGTCATGTCGTCGGCCTATGTCGAGACGGCGGAGCTGAAGGGCCTCGGCATGTTCCGCATCATCGCGCGTCACGCCGCCCCCAATGCGGTGGCGCCGGTCATCAACGTCATTGCGCTCAACCTGGCCTATCTCGTGGTCGGCGTCGTCGTGGTCGAAGTGGTCTTCGTCTATCCGGGCATGGGCCAGTATATGGTGGATGCGGTGACCGTGCGCGACATGCCGGTCGTTCAGGCCTGCGGTCTGATCTTTGCCGCCTTCTACATCTTCCTGAACATGGCGGCCGACATTCTCGCGATCATCGCCAACCCGAGACTGAGGCATCCGCGATGAACCTGAGATCCATCCCCTTCAGCGCCTGGATCGGCATCGCCGGCATCGCGATTGCGATCTTCTGCGCCCTCTTTGCGCCTGTCATCGCCCCCTTCGGCGAACGCGACGTGGTTGGCGACGTCTGGCTTCCGGCCGGCGGCGACTTCCTGCTCGGCACCGACAATCTCGGCCGCGACCTGCTGTCGCGTCTGATCTATGGCGCCCGCACCACCATCTTCGTGGCATTTGCGGCAACCGTGCTTTCCTTCTCGCTCGGCATGATCCTGAGCTTCACCGCCGCTGTTGTCGGTGGTTTCACGGACCAGCTGTTTTCCCGCTTCAACGACCTGATGATGGCGATTCCGACGCTCATTTTCGCCCTCGTCGTTCTCGCCGTCCTGCCGCAGCATCTGTGGATCCTGATCCTGGTGATGGCGGTGCTCGACAGTACCCGCGTCTTCCGCATCGGCCGCGCCGTGGCGCTCGATGTCGCGGTCATGGAGTTCGTCGAGGCGGCAAGGCTGCGTGGAGAAGGTTCGCTCTGGATCATCTTCCGCGAGATCCTGCCGAACACACTGTCGCCGCTCTTGGCAGAATTCGGCCTGCGCTTCGCCTTCTCGATCCTGTTCCTCTCCACCCTCTCCTTCCTCGGCCTCGGCATCCAGCCGCCGGCAGCGGACTGGGGCGGCATGGTCAAGGACAACAAGGACGGCATCATCTTCGGCATTTCGGCAGCGCTCATACCCGGTGCTGCGATCGCGACGCTCGCGATCTGCGTCAACCTCGTGGTCGACTGGCTGATGAAGAGAACCTCGAGCCTCAAGGGAGGACGCGGCGATGCCTGAGATGCTCTCCGTCAAGAACTTGAAGATCGAAGCGACCAGCTACCCGCCGGGCGAACCGCCGAAGGTCGTCACCCTCGTCGAGGGCGTCTCCTTCGACGTTCAGAAGGGCAAGGTGCTCGGCCTCATCGGCGAGTCCGGCGCCGGCAAGTCGACCATCGGCCTTTCGGCGCTCGCCTATGGCCGCGGCGGCGTGCGCATCACTGGCGGCCAGGTCCTGCTCGACGGCAAGGACATTCTGACGCTCGACAAGAACGGCATCCGCTCGATCCGCGGCGCCCGCGTCTGCTACGTCGCGCAATCGGCAGCGGCCGCCTTCAATCCGGCGCATCGGCTTGGCGACCAGGTGATCGAGGCGTCGCTCCGCCACGGCATCATGAGCCGCGAGGAGGCTAAGAAGCGGGCGCTCTATCTCTTCCGCGTGCTGGGCCTGCCCAATCCGGAAACCTTTGGCGAGCGTTATCCGCACCAGGTCTCCGGCGGCCAGTTGCAGCGCGCGATGACCGCCATGGCGCTCTGCCCCAACCCGGAGCTGATCGTCTTCGACGAGCCGACGACCGCGCTCGACGTCACCACCCAGATCGACGTGCTCGCCGCGATCAAGCATGCGATCGAGGAGACGCACACGGCAGCCCTCTACATCACCCACGACCTCGCCGTCGTCGCCCAGATCTCCGACGACATCATGGTGCTGCGCCATGGCAAGACGGTGGAATACGGCTCGACGAAGCAGATCATCGAAGAGCCGCGCGAGGATTACACCCGGGCACTCGTCAGCGTCCGCCAGACGAAACGCGAGGAAGCCGCCGACCAGACCGGGACGCAGTTGAAGATCGAGCATATCAGCGCCGGCTATGCCAACGGCTTCAAGGTGCTGCATGATGTCTCGATGCATCTGCCGAAAGGCCAGACACTGGCGATCGTCGGCGAAAGCGGCTCGGGCAAGTCCACCCTTGCCCGCGTCATCACCGGGCTTTTGCCGCCGACCGAGGGGCGCATCACCTTCGAGGGCAAGGAGCTGCCGCGGGCGCTGAAAGGCCGCAGCAACGACGAGCTCCGCCGCATCCAGATGATCTACCAGATGGCCGATACGGCGATGAACCCGCGCCAGACGGTGCGAGACATCGTCGGTCGACCGCTCTCCTTCTACTTCGGCATGCACGGCCAGAAGAAGACGGAGCGGGTCAAGGAACTGCTCGACCAGATCGAAATGGGAACGCGTTTCCTCGATCGTTATCCGGCCGAACTTTCGGGCGGCCAGAAGCAGCGCGTGGCGATCGCAAGGGCGCTCGCCGCCAAACCGGAGCTGATCCTCTGCGACGAGCCGACGTCGGCACTCGATCCGCTTGTGGCCGAAGGCATCCTGAATCTGCTTCTGAAGCTTCAGGAGGAAACCGCTGTTTCCTATGTCTTTATCACCCACGACATCGCCATCGTGCGGGCGATCGCCGACAGCGTCGCGGTCATGCATCGCGGCCGCCTCGTGCGCTTCGGGCCGAAGTCGAAGGTGCTGTCGCCACCCTTCGACGACTACACGGATCTGCTGTTGAAGTCGGTTCCGGAGATGGAAATCGGCTGGCTGGAGCGGGTGCTGAAGACACGCCGCATGGAAAGCGCCGGCAACTGAAAAACGAGACGGCGGCACGATCGCGTGCCGCCGTCTCTTGCCTTCGTCAGGCAAGCTCAGCGTTGCCAGAAGGCCTTGCTCGTCTCTGCGCGAACCTCAGCCCTCGTCATCCCGATATCCTTGAGCCGCTCCGGATATTGATCGGCCATGAGCTGAAGTTGCTCGCGGACGCGAACGCGGTCCTCCCAGACGACAAGGATCCGGAAGGGATCGTGGCGGCCGAGGCTGTCGGCCAGATGCTTGGCCGGCTGGTTGAGATCAAGCCGGACGGCGTGATAGAAATCGGACATTCCCGAAAGCAGGCTGCTCATCGCCGTTCCCACCTCTTCCTGCCCCCTCAGGGCGTTGAAACATTGTCGGAACTCTAGGCCCGTGGAACGCGTCCCACATCGCGCAGCTGCTGTGTTTTCCTCTCCTGCATTTGTAGTATTTTGCCTGCAGCACCGCGCGCCCCGTTGGACGCGCAAGAGGCACTGTGGCACCTTGCCGTATGTCGCCATTGAAAACGGCCCGGTCAGATGGCAGGAAGCAGCCATGAACCGTATCCCGACACCACAGGTCGCCACCGAAGCCTTGTCAGACCGCGAGCGCGCCGTGGCCGAGCGTTTTGCCGCCGGCCTGACCTATCGCGAAATCGGCGAGGCGCTGTTTATCGCGCCGTCGACGGTGCGCACGCATCTGGCGACGATCTACGGCAAGCTCGGCGTTCGCAACAAGATCGAGCTTGCCGCCTCGGTCGCGCAGATGGTGGCCGGCAGGACGGCGACCGAGGCGGTCGCGCCATTGCGCGACGCCGAGCCCGCCTCGCCGACGCTCGCGGTCTTTCCCATTGAAAGCCTCAATCCGGAGGAGCGCTGGCGCCGTTTCGCCGACGGGCTGTCATCCGACATCTGCGTCGATCTCGCGCGCTTCGCCGATCTGCCCGTGATCGCCTTCCACACAATGAAGCTGCTCGGCAACCGGCCGGAAAGCTTCGAAGACCACGTCCAGGCGGTCGGCGCCACCTATGCCATCACCGGGCAGTTGCGCGCGGACGACCGGCGGGTCCGCCTGACGATCCAGCTTTCCGATACCCGCACCGGCATGACGCTCTGGAGCGAGCGCTACGAGCGCACGATGGAAGACGTGCTGACGCTGCAGGACAGCCTCACCGAAAGCGTCATCAACGTGCTCGCCGGCTGCTTCGGCACGCTGGCCGCCATCGGCCGCAAGGCGAGCCGGCAAAAGCCGCCGGGCAGCCTGCAAGCCTATGACTACTTCCTGCTGGGCGTCGAACAGCACAATCGCTTCAGCCCCGATGGCAACGCCGCCGCCATGCAATTGCTGACGCGCTCGATCGAGCTCGATCCGGGGCGGGCGCGCGCCTGGACCGAACTTGCCTATGCCCATTCCATCCAGGCGGCGAACGGCTTCGGCGACGACCTCGAAAGCGCAAGAAAGAACTGGCGCAGCGCCGCCGAGGAGGCGCTGCGGCTCGATCCGACGGATCCGGCCGGCCATACCTGTATCGGCGATTTCAAAGCCTGCATCGGTGATCTGGCGGGTGCCGCCGAGGCCCACGCCCGGGCGCTCGAATATGGCAGAAACAACGCCGATACGCTGGCGCTGCTCGCGGGAGCCAAGGCCCTGATCGTCGGCGATCCCGCCGACGGGATTCCCTTCATCGAGCGCGCCCTCTCGCTCAACCCGCTCGGCCCGCCCTGGTACCACGGCATGTTCGCGCGCGTTCTCTTCGTCGTCGGGCGCTATCGCGCGTGCTTGTCCGCGCTTGAAAAGAGTTCGCAGGAATCGCCGAACACACTGATGTTCCAGGCGATGGCACACGCGTACCTTGGCGAGATGGAGGAAGCGGCAGAGGTCGTATCGCGGCTGCAAACCCAGTTCCCGTCGTTCACGGTCGAGGGCTTCATTGCCGGCTATCCCATCTCCAATCCGCCGGCGCTTTCGGCCGTTCGGGAGGGTGCCCGGTTGGCCAGGCTCGTCTGACGATAGCTGTCACTTCTGCCGGCAATCGACGTCGCCCACCCTCTGCGCCGCCTCGCCTTCGAAGGTCACCGCCGCCTCGCCCTTGGCCGAGCAGTCGCCCTTTTCGCCGCTGCCGGCGCGGAAGTGCACCACCGGCTGGCCTTCGACCATGATGCTCGGCACCACCTCGTAGAGTTCCGGCGGGCAATTGGCGACATCGGAAAGCCTGAGCGCCGGCTGCCCGCCGATCATCACGCTGGACGCACCCGAAAGCGCGCAGGACGGGATCGGCGCCCGTGCCTCCTCGGCCTTTGCCGGTGACATCGGCAATGCGAAGCAAAGGCAGGCGATAGCGGCCAAAGCAGATTTCATGATCCCCTCCTCGATCGGTGCGTTCGGCGAAACCTACCACATGGCGACGCCGCCTCAATATTCGGTCGGCACGGTCAAGAGCTCGGCATCGGGCGTATCGAGGAAGGCTCGCACCGTCTGCGGCAGGTGCCGCGAGCCGAAGGACAGCACGCCGCAGCGTGAGAGCATCTGCCGCAGATCCGGCTGCGCCCCGAGCGAGCGCCAGATCATCCGGGACGCGTAAGGCAGGTTTTCCTTGCGCCAGGAGACCCCCATGGTGGTGCCGCGCAGATAGACCCGCTGATGCACTTCGAACGGCAGAAGGATGGTCTGCGCCAGCATCGGCTCGCGCCCGATGCTGCGCTCGGCGATGAAGATCCGGTTTCGCCAGAAGGTGACGAGCCCGACATATTTTGAGAACTGCTGGATCTCGTTTGCGGGATCGCGGATGCGCTCGATCGATTTCACCCGGATCGAGCCTGCCTCCTCGTAGATCCGCGCGCAGGAGCAGACGACCAGCCCCGGCCAGGAGAGCGACACGTGATAGGTCTGGTAGTAGCCGACATGGCGCCGGAGGCCCGCGATGTCGCCCGGGAAACCCTCAAGCAGCAGGCCGGCATCCGAGCGGTCCCGATCGGGGCGCGTCATGCGGGCCTCGAACTGTTTGGCCGGCAACGCGAAGTCTTCGGCCGAAAGCCCGAAGAAGCGGGCAATGCGCGCCACATTGTGCGCCGATGGCCGCGCCTCGCCACCGATGTAGCGGTTGAACTGCTGGCGGTTAATGCCGATTTCGCGACAGATCTGCGAGATCGACCGTCGCGTCGCACAGGCAAACTTGAGATTGGCGGCGAAGATGTCGATGTCCTGCACGATGCTTTTCGAACCCCATTCAACGCACTTCCAATCCCTGTCGAACAGGAAGCATTCAGGTAGCGTAAAAGAGCGTAAAGAAGCGTCAAGTCGCGAAATTGTGTGCCGGTCGGCAAACGCTAGGCTTTCCCTAACAAGCATCACTCCAAAGGGAACCCTAGAATGACCGAATTCACGAAGCGTCCTGACGGCCTCCTTATCCCCGCGAGCCTTGCCTCGACCGGCCTCCGCCGGCGCGGCTTCCTGGCCGGCACGGCAGCATTGGGCCTTGCGGCCGGTTTCGGCGGCACGCTCGCCGCCACGGACGCAAGGGCTCAGGAGCCGAAGCGTGGCGGCCATCTGAAGCTCGGTCTCAAGGGCGGCGCCACGACGGACTCGCTCGACCCGGCCGCCTATAGCGGTTCCGTTTCCTTCGTCATCGGTCACCTCTGGGGTGATACGCTGGTCGAATCCGACCCGAAGACCGGCGCGCCCCTGCCGGCGCTTGCCGAATCTTGGGAGCCCTCGGCCGATGCGTCCGAGTGGACCTTCAAGATCCGCGGCGACGTGAGCTTCCACGACGGCAGCAAGCTTACCGTTGCCGACGTCGTCGCCACGCTGAAGCGCCATGCGGACGAAGGCTCGAAGTCCGGCGCGCTCGGGCTGATGCGCTCGATCAAGACGATCGAGGAGAAGGCAGGCAGCCTGGTGCTGACGCTCACCGAAGGCAATGCCGACCTGCCGCTGCTTCTGACCGACTATCACCTGATCATCCAGCCGAAGGGCGGCGTCGACAATCCGGCCTCGCCTGTTGGTACCGGCCCCTACAAGCTTGCAAGCTACGAGGCAGGCCTGCGCGCCACCTTCGAGAAGAACGCCGATGACTGGCGCTCGGACCGCGGCTTCGTCGACAGTGTCGAGATCATCGTGATGAACGACACGACGGCGCGCATCGCAGCACTTTCTTCCGGCCAGGTCCACTTCATCAACAACATCGACCCGAAGACCGTGCCGCTCCTGAAGCGCGCCCCGCGCGTCGAGATCCTCAGGACCTCCGGCAAGGGCTTCTACAGCTTCCTGATGCATTGCGACACCGCGCCCTTCGACAACAACGACCTCAGACTGGCGCTGAAATATGCGGTCGATCGACAGGCGATCCTCGACCGGGTGCTCGGCGGCTTCGGCACGCTCGGCAACGACTATCCCGTCAACGGCAACTATGCGCTGGCGCCCGAAGGCATCGAGCAGCGCGCCTATGACCCGGACAAGGCGGCCTTCCACTTCAAGAAGTCCGGCCATGACCGGCCGATCCTGCTGCGCACCTCCGACGCCGCCTTCCCGGGTGCTGCCGACGCCGCGGTGCTCTTCCAGGAAAGCGCCAAGAAGGCGGGCATCGAGATCGAAGTGCGCCGCGAGCCGGAAGACGGCTACTGGACCAATGTCTGGAACGTGCAGCCCTTCTGCGCCTCCTATTGGGGCGGCCGGCCGACGCAGGATTCGCGCTACTCGACCTCCTATCTCTCGACCGCCGAATGGAACGACACCCGCTTCAAGCGCGAGGATTTCGACAAGCTCCTGCTGCAGGCCCGCTCCGAGCTCGACGAGGCCAAGCGCAAGGAAATGTACCACACCATGGCGATGACGGTGCGCGACGAAGGCGGCCTGATCCTGCCCGTCTTCAACGATTACGTGAACGCCGCCTCGGCTTCGCTCAAGGGCTTCGTCGACGACATCGGCAACGATCTCTCGAACGGCTACGTCGGCAGCCGCGTCTGGTTCGACAGCTAAGCCATTGCGACGAAAGCCGGACGCGGGCTCGCGTCCGGCATTTCCCGAGAAAACAAAGAGATCGTTGGAACCACATGTCAGAGCGCGAATTCACAGTCATCGAAAACGAATGGATCCGGCTGAAGGACGGCACCGAGCTTGCCGCCCGCATCTGGATGCCGGCCGGCACGGAGGCCGATCCGGTTCCGGCCGTGCTCGAATACCTGCCCTACCGCAAGCAGGGCGGCACGAGCCTGCGTGACGAATCCACCTATCCCGTGTTTGCCGCCGCCGGCATTGCCGGCGTGCGCGTCGACATCAGAGGCTCCGGCGAAAGCGAAGGCGTGATCGACGGCGAATATACGCCGCGCGAGCTTTCCGACGGTTGCGAGATCGTCGAATGGATCGCCGCCCAGCCCTGGTCAAACGGCAAGGTCGGCATGATGGGCATCTCCTGGGGCGGCTTCAACTGCCTGCAGGTCGCGGCCTTGAAGCCGCCGGCGCTGAAAGCCGTCATCTCCATCGCCTCGACCGTCGACCGCTACAACGACGACATCCACTACAAGAACGGCTGCCACCTCTCCGCCCAGCTGTCCTGGGCGGCGACCATGCTCGGCTACCAGTCGCGCTCGCCGGATCCCGCCATCGTCGGCGACCGTTGGAAGCAGATGTGGATGGAGCGGCTGGAGAAGGAGCCCTTCTTCATGGAGGAATGGCTGGAGCACCAGCGTCGCGACGAATTCTGGCAGCACGGATCGATCTGCGAAGATTTCGACAGGGTTGGGATCCCCGCGCTGGTCATCGCCGGCTGGGCCGACGGCTACCGCAACACGCCCTTGAAGGCGGTCGAAGGCCTTGGGGACAAGACCAAGGCGCTGATCGGCCCCTGGGTGCACAAGTACCCGCATTTCGCCTTTCCGAAGCCGCGCGCCGATTTCCACGGCGAGGCGATCCGCTGGTGGAACCGCTGGCTGCGCGACGAGGAAAACGGCGCCGAGAACGGGCCACAGGTGCGCGCCTATATTCTCGACGGGCCCCGCCCGTCGCTCCGGCGTGACAGCGATCCCGGCCGCTGGGTGGCGAAGGACGCCTGGGCAACGCCGGAAATGCATCTCTTCGGCATCTCCCATGACGGCCGGCTGACGCCGTCGGCCGGCGGCACCGGCATCGGCGAGGTCTACCTGAAATCGCCACTCGATACCGGCACGGCATCCGGCGAGTATTTCACGCTGAAGCCCGACGCCGAAATGGCCGGCGACCAGCGCATCGACGATGCCGGCTCGCTCACCTTCGAGACGGCACCGCTACTGGAAGCCGCCGACTATCTCGGCCAGCCAACGCTGACCGTCGACGTCACCTGCCAGGAGCCGACCGCCAATCTCGCCGTGCGCCTCGTCGACGCGCATCCTGACGGTACCGCCACCCGCGTCGCCTTCGGCGTGCTCAACCTTTCGCATCGCGACGGCAACGCCCAGCCGCGCGCCATGGAGCCCGGGCGCAAGACGCGCATCACGCTTACGCTCGATGCCTGCGGCTACCGCTTCCGCGCGGGAAATCGCATCCGGGTGTCGCTCTCGACCTCCTATTGGCCGCTGATCCTTCCCACCCCGACCGATCCGGGCCTTTCGATCGACACAGCAAGCCTCTCGCTCGCCCTTCCCCTGCTCGGCGCCCACAGGGAGATCGCCGTGCCCGAGCCGGAGAACCCCGACCCGCTGCCAAAGTATCGCGAGCTGACGCGCGGTATTTCGAGCCGCACCGTCGAGCGCGACATGACCCACGGCATGACCCATTACCGTATCTACGAGGACACCGGGCTTTCAGAACATCCGGGTACGGGCCTTGCCACCCAGGATATCCGCGACGAGACCTGGTCGATCGCACCGGACGACCCCTCGTCGATGATCGGAACCTCGACCTGGACCTGTGTTGCCAAGCGCGAGGGCTGGTCTGTGCGTACCGTCTCGACCTCGACGCTCCACTGCACGAAAAGCGAGTGGATCACCGAGGCGGAGGTCGTCGCCTATGAGGGCGAGACACGGATTTTCGAGAAGCATTTCAAGAAGCGCATCCCCCGCGACTTCATGTGAAGGGCACGGGCGGCCGGTTCCAACGCGCTGCCCCGCCCCGCATTGACATCTCACACAAGTCATTGTACCAATCGGTAAAGAGTTTACTGATTGGTACAACCATGCGCCATTTCTTCTCGCGTCATCAGCCTCCCGTTCATATCAACCGCGGCTTGATTGCCGGCATCGGCGGCCTCGTCGCCATCGCCGCCGTCGGCGCCCTCACAGGCCTTGTCGGCCACCCCATGTTGATGGCGCCCTTCGGCGCCAGCTGCGTGCTGATCTTTTCCGTCACGGCGAGCCCGCTGTCGCAGCCGGCCAACGTCGTCGGCGGCCACTTCGTCGCCACCCTCGTCGGCCTGATCCTCAGAACCGTCTTTCCGAATGAATGGTGGGCGGTCGCCATCGCCGTCGGCGCGGCGATCGCGCTGATGGCGGCATTGCGCATCACCCATCCGCCGGCAGGCGCCAACCCGCTCGTCGTCTTCGCCGCCGATCCCGGCTTCGAATTCCTGCTCTTCCCGGTGCTGACCGGCTCGCTTATTCTCGTCGCCGTTGGCGCGCTGTTCCACCGTTTCGCCAAGGTCGAGTATCCGCTGGTGAGGAAGCCCGCATGAGCCGCGTCGTCGCTGAGCGAAAGGACGTGATCGCCATGCTTGCGGAAATCTTCCGCGAGCACGGTTATGACGGCACCAGCCTCAGCCTGATCACCGAGAAGACCGGGCTTGGCAAAGGCAGCCTCTACCACTTCTTCCCCGGCGGGAAGGAGGAGATGGCAGAGGCCGTGCTTGGCGATATCGCCGCCTGGTTCCGCACGCACATCTTCGAGCCACTACGCAATGCGGAAGACCCGGCCGCAGCGCTGGACGCGATGTTTGCCGCCGTCGACGGCTACTTTCGCCAGGGCCGACGCCTCTGCCTGATGGGGGTGATCGCTACGAGCGGCGCACACGACCGCTTCGCCCGCGAACTCAACCGCTATTTCTCCGATTGGCGTGCCGATCTATCCGCAACGCTTGAACGCGCCGGCACACCGGCCGCCGAGTGCGACGGCCTTGCCGAGGAAATCGTCGGCGGCATCCAGGGCGCGCTGATCCTTGCCCGAAGCCTCGAGGACCCCGGCGCCTTCGTCCGGGTGCTGGCCCGCCTCAAGGCGCGCCTGCCCGTATCATCGTAAAAGCAAGCGACCACCCTTCCTCCCCCGCCCAAATTGACAAAAATCAGATCGGGGCTTGAGCCTGCCTTGACAATCGCCTTTTCGCACGGATATTAACCGCTAAGTTAAATAACTCTACGGTTAAAGACTGGGCGTATTGGGGCGCCCGGAGGAGGAGGATTCATGACAGCGGCGACCGCAAACGCAGCACGCAAGGATATCAGCCTGGAAATCGTGCGCGACTTCGAGGCGCCGATAAACCTCGTCTTCAAGGTCTGGTCGACGCCGGAGCACCTGTTGCGCTGGTGGGGACCGCAGGACTTCACGCCGCATTCGATCAACATGGACTTCCGTCCGGGCGGGGCCTGGCGCGCCTGCATCCGCTCGCCCGAAGGCCAGGACTATTGGATGAGCGGCATCTTTCGCGAAGTGCGCGAGCCCGAGAAGCTGGTCTTCACCTTCGCCTGGGACGAAGACGGCGAGCCCGGCAGCGACACGCTGATCACCGTTTCCTTCGCCGATATCGGCGGCAAGACGCGGCTCACCTTCCAGCAAACACCATTCGAGACCGCCGAAGAGCGCGACTCGCACCAGGATGGCTGGGGCGAGTGCCTCGAGCGGCTCAGGGATTACGTCGACCATGTCTGAGATTTCGAACCTTGAAACCGAAAACGCGCCCGGTCCGAAGGCGACCCGGCGCGAATGGATCGGGCTCGCCGTGCTGGCGCTGCCCTGCATGCTCTATTCCATGGACCTGACGGTGCTGAACCTCGCGGTCCCGCAGCTTGCCGAACAGCTCAAGCCCTCGGCCGCCCAGCTTCTCTGGATCATCGATATCTACGGCTTCATGGTCGCAGGCTCGCTGATCACCATGGGCACGCTCGGCGACCGCATCGGCCGCCGGCGCCTGCTGATGATCGGCTCGGTCGCCTTTGGCCTGGCGTCGATCTTCGCCGCCTTCGCCTGGAATGCCGAGACGCTGATCATCGCGCGCGCGGTGCTTGGTGTCGCGGCAGCAACGCTTGCGCCCTCCACGCTCTCGCTCATCCGCAACATGTTCCTCGACGACCGCCAGCGCACGTTTGCGATCGGGGTGTGGATCGCCAGCTTCTCGGCCGGCGGCGCCATCGGCCCCGTGGTCGGCGGGCTGATGCTGTCGCAGTTCTGGTGGGGCTCGGTCTTCCTGCTCGCCGTGCCGGTCATGGTGCTGATCCTCATCCTCGGGCCGATCCTCCTGCCGGAATTCCGCGATCCCGAGGCCGGCCGGATCGATCTCGTCAGCGCCGCCCAGTCGCTCGTCGCCGTGCTTTCGGTGATCTACGGCATGAAGCACATCGCCGAGGCCGGGTTCGATACGATCGCAGTCTTCTTCATCCTGCTCGGCATCGTCGTCGCGATCCTGTTTGCGCGGCGCCAGCTTCGTCTCGCCGATCCGCTGATCGATCTGGCGCTGTTCAGGACGCCGGCCTTCAGCGCCGCCCTTGGCGTCAATATCCTCGGTCTCTTCGTCGGCTTCGGCGCCTTCCTGTTCGTGGCGCAGTACCTGCAGCTGGTGCTCGGGCTCACGCCCTTCGTCGCCGGTCTCTGGTCGGTGCCGACGGGTGTGGCGATGATCGTCGCCTCGATGACCGTGCCTATGCTTGCCACCCGTTTTGCCGCCTCCAACCTGATTGCAGCGGGCTTCGTGCTGACGGCGATCGGCTTTGCCATCTGCACTCAGGTCGGCACCACAAGCAGCCCGCTTCTCGTCACCACAGGCCTCGTGGTGCTCTGCCTCGGTTTTGCCCCGGTCGGCACGCTGACGACGGATATGATCGTTGGCTCTGCCCCGCCGGAGCGCGCCGGCGCCGCCTCGGCGATCTCGGAGACCAGCTTCGAGTTCGGCGGCGCGCTCGGCATTGCCGTGCTCGGCAGCCTGCTGACCTCCGCCTATCGCGGCCGCATGGACCAGCTGGTGGTCACCGGCCTGCCGGAGGAAACCGTTGCCGCCGCCCGGCAGACGCTCGGCGGAGCGGTCGCGGTGGCTGCCGACCTGCCACCTGCAGAAGCCGAACGGCTGCTGACGGCGGCGCGCGACGTCTTCACTCAGTCCTTCGCCTTCACCGCCTCGATCTGCGTGCTGCTATCGCTCGGCACCGCACTCATCGCCTTCCTGCTCCTGCGCAAGGCCAGCGATGACGGTGACGGCAAGGCGCAGGTGGCCGCCGATCAGCCGGCGCCTTCGGGCAACGCCGGTTAACGGTGCCCGGCGCCAGGCGCCGGGCCGGAAACGCAAAGTGGCGCAAATCTCAAGCGGCGCCGGCCATATGGCCGGCGGGCGATGATCTGCGTCCAATCCCAAGGAGGAAACCGATGAAGAAGCTCTATCGCGGCAGCTGCCATTGCGGTGCCATCGCCTTCGAATGCCAGCTTGATCTCGCCGAGGGCATCCGCCGCTGCAACTGCTCCTTCTGCGCCAAGACACGGATGCAGAAGGCATTTGCGCTGCGCGAAGAATTCGAGATCACGTCAAGCAAGGACCGGCTGACGAGCTACCGGGCCGACAATTCGAGCTGGATCGAAGGCGACGTCGATCATTATTTCTGCAGCCGCTGCGGCGTCCGGCCCTTCTCGCGCGGCTACCACAAGGACTTCATCGGCCATTTCTACGCGGTCAATGTCGCCTGCCTCGATGGCGTCAGCGACGCGGAACTCGCCGAGGCGCCGATCATCTACGAAAACGGCCGCGATGACGACCACTTCAACGCGCCCGCCGACACGCGCTTCATGTGAGCGCACACGGCCAGTCAGGCGACGGTCAGCGCCCGGAGCGCATCGAGCGCTCGCTCGGCATCCGCTTCCGGCACGAAGATGTGGTCATGGTAATAGGCGGCGATCACATTGGCGCTGATGCCCTCGCGCGTCAGCGCTGCCGAAACGGCCGCCGTCAGCCCCACGGCCTCGAGCGCCGAATGCACGTTGAGCGTGATGCGGCGAAGCAGCGGACCATAGGCGAGCCCGGCCTCGTCAGCGGCCGCGCGGGTAACGACCAGGGTCAACCCCTCGTCCTCGCGATAGGTGGCAAGCGCCTCCAGCGCCTGGTAGCGCGCCTGATCCTGATAGGCGACGGTACAATAGACGTAGGTCTGCGGAAACAGCGCCGGGTTCATCGTCGAAAGCAGTTTCACGAGATCCGTTTCTCCGGCCATGTCATCGTCCCTCGTTCTCGGCGCCTCGTGCTTGCCCACTGGTATCGGATCGTCACGTTGGCGTGAAGCACGCGATCGCGATTTGACCGTTGCCAATCCCATGAAAACATGAGGTCATCGAACGCCGGCGCTGGAGCCGGGCGACGGGAGGACGCGATGGCGCGCAGCAAGTCGGTACAAACCTCTGACAGATCCCTCACAAAACTGACCGCGGTCTTCGCCGCGTTGCTGGCGTTTTCGCCCATCGCCGCCGCCCAGGAGCCGGCCGTCGTCATCCCGCCGCCGTCACTCGACGAGAAGTCATCCGCTTCGACCGAAATCGCCGTCTTTGCCGGCGGCTGTTTCTGGGGCGTGCAGGGCGTCTTCCAGCACCTTAAGGGCGTGAAGAAAGCGGTCTCCGGCTATTCCGGCGGCACCGCGGCAACCGCCGACTACGAAACCGTGAGCGGCGGCAAGACCGGCCATGCGGAGGCGGTGGAAGTGACCTTCGATCCGCGCGACGTCACCTATGGCCGGCTGCTGCAGGTGTTCTTCTCCGTCGCCCACAATCCGACCCAACTCAACTATCAGGGGCCGGATCACGGCCCACAATATCGATCGGCGCTCTTTACCATCACCGATGAACAGAAGCGGATCGCCGATGCCTATATAGCCCAGCTCGGCAAATCAGCCGCCTTCCCGGCAAGGATCGTCACGCAGGTTTCGCCCTTCAAGGGCTTCTACGCTGCCGAGGACTATCATCAGGATTTCCTGACGCGAAACCCGACGCACCCCTATATCGTCTACAACGACCTGCCGAAGATCGAGAACTTGAGAACCCTGTTCCCCGAGGCCTTCCAGGCAAATCCGGTGCTGGTGTTCAAGCCGAAGAGCTAGGCCCGCTTCACAAACGGACACAGCAGGTCGTCAACGCGTTCCGACAAGGACCGCCACGCCTTCCGCCAGCCGGCGAAAGCCTTCGCGCGCGCCCTCGCTCATGTGCCGCGCCCTCAGCCACGCATGGATCATCTGCGGCTCCTCGCGGAAGGTGACGTTCACGCCCGCCATGGCAAGCCGCGCCGCATAAATGCGGGCATCGTCGCGCAAGGGGTCAAAGAAGGCGCCGGTTACATAGCTCGGCGGCAGGCCCGAGAGATCCGTTTCCGCCAGCGGTGCGGCGAAGGGATTGCCCATCGGCGCTTTCAGGATGTCCCGATAATAGCCGACATCGGCCGTCGTCAGTCCCGGCGCCTCGGCCATCTCCTCATAGGAACCCGACACGAGATCGCCGCCAAGGCCGGGATAGATCAGCACCTGGCCAACGATGCCGGAAAGCCTTTCCGCCCGTGCCTTGAGAACGATGCCAGCCGTGAGATTGCCGCCGGCGCTGTCGCCGGCCACGACGACCGGGCGGCCGTCGGACAGGAGGTGTTGCAGCACGGCGTAGCTGTCGTCGAAAGCAGCCGGCCAGACATGCTCCGGCGCGAGCCGATAATCGACCGAGACCAGCTCGGCCTGAGCGAAATCCGCAAGCTCGGCGCAGATCGCATCATGGCTGTCGAGTGAACCGACGACGAAGCCGCCGCCATGGATGTAATAGATGCGCGTTTCGCTCGAGACCTTGGCCGGCCGGTAGCGCCGGGTCGGGATACGGCCGTCGACGAGTTCATCCATGCGCGTCAGCCCGGCCGGGCTCGGCGCATCGAATTCGGCGCAGAGCGCGTCATACCATTTGCGCTGCTGTTCGATCGAGGCATCGACCGCGTCGGCGGGATAGAAGTCCTCGCAGCGGCGATGAAAGGCGAGGATCCCCTCCTCCGTCGGCATCGGCCGCTTGGTCACCTGATCCACGTCGTCCTCCCTGCAATCCCGAAGTCGCCTGCAGCTTAGCACCGGCGTTCCGGCTCCCTGTCCGAAAACCGACATGACGGGAAAAAATCGGCGGTCGATCCGGTTGCATCGGCCACCCGCTTGCCAGCCCTGCCTCGCACCTATTAACTCTCGCCATGGCCTTCACTTTCAGACAGTTGCAATATTTCGTCGCCGTTGCCGAACAGGGGTCGATCACCCGTGCGGCGCAGAACCTGTCGATCTCGCAATCCTCGATCACCGAGGCGATCAAGGAGCTGGAAGGCGATCTCGGCGTCGAGCTCTTCGACCGGCATCCGCGCGGCCTGTCGATCACCCACAACGGCCACCAGTTCCTGCGCCACGCCACCAAGATCCTCTCCAATGTCTCCGACGCCCGGCGCAGCTTTTCCGACAGCCGCGAGGAAACCGGCGGCAAGCTCAATCTCGGCGTCACTTCGCTGGTTGCCGGCTACGTGCTTTCCGATCTGCTCGCCCGCTATCGCCGCGCCTGCCCCGGCGTGGAAGTCAGTGCCATCGAGGACAACGGCTCCTATCTCGAACATCTGCTGATCGGCGGCGAGCTCGATGTCGCCGTCATGGTCATATCCAACCTGCGCGACCGCATGGCGCTGCAGGCGGAGATTTTGGAGACCTCGCCCTATCGCCTGTGGCTGCCGATCGGACATCCCTTGGTCAGCGCCGACATCATCTCCGTCAGCGATATCGCCAAGGAACCGCTGATCATGCTGACAGTGGACGAAATCGAGGAGAACACCGGCAAGCTTTTGTCCGCACTTGGCGCCCGCCCGCATGTCGCCTTCCGCACCCGCTCGGTCGAAGCGGTGCGCAGCCTGGTGGCGACAGGCGCCGGCATCGCGCTTTTGCCTGACCTCGTCTACCGCCCCTGGTCGCTGGAAGGCGACCGCATCGAGAGTCGCGACGTGTCGGGCGCGCTTCCCGTCGTGCAGGTCGGCATGGTCTGGCGCAAGGGCTCCGGCCTGCCACAATCGGCGCGCGATTTCGTCGGTATCGCCGAGGCGCTGAGGAGCGCCAGACCGCGCTAACTCATCGCTTTTATTGTTTTTCTTCTGGAAAGAGCCACATCCCTGGCGTGCTGGTGGGTAGTCGATATCGGAAAAACCGAAAGCGACATTCTGTTTAATGAATTTGCGAATACGGTGAAATGAAGGCACGCTTCATCCTGGGAACGAAGCCGCAAAACGCGGCTCAAAACTGGGAGAATTCAGATGAAGCAGATGCTCAAATCCTGCACGGCATTGACCCTGTCGCTCGGCCTTGTCGCCCCGGCCTTCGCGCAGGAGCCGCTGAAGGAACTCGGCAAGGGCGAAGGCGAACTCTCCATCGTCGCCTGGGCCGGCTACATCGAGCGCGGCGAGACCGACAAGGCCTATGACTGGGTCACGGATTTCGAAAAGCAGACCGGCTGCAAGGTCTCGGTCAAGACCGCCGCCACTTCCGACGAAATGGTGGCGCTGATGAACGAAGGCGGCTTCGACCTTGTCACCGCCTCGGGCGACGCCTCGCTGCGCCTCGTCGCCGGCAAGCGCGTCCAGCCGATCAACACCGATCTCATCCCGAGCTGGAAGACCATCGACGAGCGCATGCAGAACGCGCCCTGGTACACAGTCAATGGCGTCCACTACGGCACGCCCTACGTCTGGGGCCCGAACGTGCTGATGTACAACAAGGACGCCTTCAAGGGCGAAGCGCCGAAGAGCTGGAACGTCGTCTTCGAGGAAATGAACCTGCCCGACGGCAAGTCCAACAAGGGCCGCGTCCAGGCCTATGACGGCCCGATCCATGTGGCCGACGCTGCCAACTACCTGATGAAGCACAAGCCGGAACTCGGCATCAAGGACCCCTACGAACTCAATGAAGACCAGTACAAGGCAGCGCTCGAGCTGCTGCGCGGCCAGCGCAAGATCGTCGGCCGCTACTGGCACGACGCAATGATCCAGATCGACGACTTCAAGAACGAAGGCGTCGTCGCCTCCGGCTCCTGGCCGTTCCAGGTCAACCTGATGGAAGCCGAGAAGCTGCCGATCGCCTCGACCATTCCGGAAGAAGGCGTGACCGGATGGGCCGACACCACCATGCTGCACGCCGACAGCCAGCATCCGAACTGCGCCTATATGTGGATGGAGCACTCGCTGTCGCCGAAGGTCCAGGGCGACGTCTCCGCCTGGTTCGGCGCCAACCCGTCGGTCGGTGCGGCCTGCAAGGGCAACGAACTCTTGACCGACGCCGGCTGCAAGACCAACGGCTACGAGGACTTCGACAAGGTCAAGTTCTGGAAGACGCCGGTGACGAAGTGTGAAAGCCAGGGCGAATGCGTGCCCTATCACCGCTGGGTCTCCGACTATATCGGCGTGATCGGCGGCCGCTAAGCCGTCAGACCTATCGCAAGCATTTGCCCCTCAGCCTGCCCCTCTCCCCGCACGCGGGGAGAGGGAACGCCCCCGGCCAAACCGTAGGGCGTAAACTTGAGGCAAGACGCCCGCCGCACGTCCCCTTCGCCCCGCCTGCGGGGCGAAGGTGCCCGGCAGGGCGGATGAGGGGCCACATTTCCCGGAGCCATACAATGACCACCGCCGTTCTCTTCGACAATGTTTCCCGCCACTTCGGCGCCGTGCGCGCCGTTGATGGCGTGAACCTCGAGATTGCCGAGGGCGAGTTCTTCGCCATGCTCGGCCCCTCAGGCTCCGGCAAGACCACCTGCCTGCGCCTGATGGCCGGCTTCGAGCAGCCGACCGGCGGCCATATCGAGATCTTCGGCGAAACGGCGGAGGGCGTGCCGCCCTATCGCCGCAGCGTCAACACCGTCTTCCAGGACTACGCGCTCTTCCCGCACCTCTCGATCCTCGACAACGTCGCCTATGGGCTGATGGTCAAGGGTGTCGGGCGCGAGGAGCGGCGCAAGGCGGCCGAGGACGCACTCGCCATGGTCAAGCTGCCGGGCTATGGCACCCGCCGTCCCGGGCAACTCTCCGGCGGCCAGCGCCAGCGCGTGGCGCTCGCCCGGGCACTTGTCAACAAGCCCAAGGTGTTGCTCCTCGACGAGCCGCTCGGCGCGCTCGATCTGAAGCTGCGCGAGCAGATGCAGGAGGAATTGAAGAGCCTGCAGAAGTCGCTCGGCATCACCTTCGTCTTCGTCACCCACGACCAGGGCGAGGCGCTGTCGATGGCCGACCGCATCGCCGTCTTCAACGATGGCCGCATCCAGCAGCTTGGCAGCCCGGAAGACGTCTACAAGCAGCCGAAGACGCGGTTTGTCGCAGATTTCGTCGGCTCGTCCAACGTGCTGCCGCAAAAGCTCTGCCAGCGGCTCGGGCTGAAGGCACCCTTTGCGAGCCTGCGTCCCGAAGCGATCGTCCTCGCCCAGCCGGTAGATGGCGCGCTCAGCCTCTCGGGCACCGTCTCGGCCCATAGCTTCCTCGGTGCCGTCAACCGTGTCGTCGTCGATGTCGATGGCGCCCGCGTCGCGGTCGCCAGCCCCGCAGCGCTCGCCGTGCCCGCGCTCGGCAGCCCCGTCACCATCAGCTTTGCCGCAAACGAGCTGCACCCGATGGAGGACGCATGACCGCCTTTGCCGAACCCCTCGTTCTGCCTGAACGCCGAGGCCCCGCCGGCCGCCTGTCGGACTTCTTCTGGAAGCACCCGCATCTGCTTCTGTTGATCATGCTCGCCCCGCCGCTGCTCTGGCTCGGCGTCGTTTATCTCGGCTCGCTGTTTGCGCTTCTGCTCCAGAGCTTCTTCTCGATCGACGATTTCTCGGGCCTGATCAACTACGAGTTCACGCTCGCGACCTATCGCCAACTGCTCAGCGAAACCAATCTCGACATTATCCTGCGCACCGTGCTGATGGCTGCGACCGTCACCGTCGCTTCCGCCGTCATCGCCTTCCCGATCGCCTATTACGCCGCGCGCTACGCACAGGGGAAATGGAAGGTGCTCTTCTATCTCGGCGTGATGCTGCCGCTCTGGTCGAGCTATCTGGTCAAGATCTATGCCTGGAAGCTGATTTTGGCCAAGGAGGGCATCCTCACCTGGTTCTTCGAAAAGCTGCATCTCATGTGGCTGCTCGACGGCTGGCTGTCGCTACCCGTGGTCGGCGGCAACTCGCTCTCGGTCAGCTACACCGGCACCTTCATCGTCTTCGTCTATGTCTGGCTGCCCTTCATGATCCTGCCGATCCAGGCAGCGCTGGAGCGCGTGCCCGGCAACCTGATCGAGGCCTCCTCCGATCTCGGCGGCACGCCGGCCCAGACCTTCCGCTACGTGCTCTTTCCGCTGGCCCTTCCCGGCATCGTCGCCGGCTCGATCTTCACGTTCTCGCTGACGCTCGGCGACTACATCATCCCGCAGATCGTCGGCTCGTCGCGCCTCTTCATTGGCCAGGCCGTCTATGCCCAGCAGGGCACGGCCGGCAACATCCCGCTGGCCGCCGCATTCACGGTCGTCCCGATCGTCATCATGGGCGCGTACCTCTTCGTCGCCAAACGCATGGGAGCCTTCGATGCGCTCTGAACGAAACCGCTCACCGATGGGCCTGAAGATTGCGGCCGCCGCCGGCCTCGCCTTCCTGCACCTGCCGATCCTCCTGATCTTCCTCTATGCCTTCACGACGGAGGAAAAGAGCTATCAGTTTCCGCCGCCGGGGCTGACGACGCAGTGGTTCGCCGTTGCCTGGAACCGGCCCGACGTCTGGGCGGCGCTGACGCTTTCGGTCAAGGTCGCCTCAATCGCAACCGCGGTCGCGCTGGTGCTCGGCACGCTCTGCGCCGCAGCCGTCAGCCAGACGCGCTTCTTCGGCCGCGAGACGGTCTCGCTGCTCGTCATCCTGCCGATCGCGTTGCCCGGCATCATCACCGGCATTGCGCTGCGCTCCGCCTTCTCGATGGCCGATATTCCGTTTTCCTTCTGGACCATCGTGCTCGGTCACGCGACCTTCTGCATCGTCGTCGTCTACAACAATGCGGTCGCGCGCTTCCGGCGGATTTCCGGCTCGCTGATCGAGGCCTCGATGGACCTTGGCGCCGACGGCTTCCAGACCTTCCGCTACATCATCCTGCCCAACATCGGCACGGCTCTGCTTGCCGGCGGCATGCTCGCCTTCGCGCTCTCCTTCGACGAGGTGATCGTCACCACCTTCACCGCCGGCCAGCAGTCCACGCTGCCGATCTGGATGCTCGAAGAGCTGATCCGCCCGCGCCAGCGCCCGGTGACCAATGTGGTTGCCATGGTCGTGGTGCTCGTCACTTTCCTGCCGATCCTCGGCGCCTACTACCTCACCCGCGACGGCGACCAGATCGCCGGCGCCGGCAAATAACTCGACTATCAAGGGAGAACAGACATGGACACCCAACTGCTGATCGGATCGCGCTTCGAGGCCGGCACCGAGGCCGACGAACACATCCTGAACCCGCGGACGGGCGGCAAGATCGTCGATCTGCCGGAAGCCTCGCATGCCCAGGTCGAGGCGGCCGTCGACGCCGCTGAAAGCGCCTTCACCAGCTGGTCGCAGACGACACCGGCCGAACGCTCCAACTATCTCTTGAAGATCGCCGATGCGATCGAGAAGGATGCGGACGGCTTTGCAGCCCTTGAGGCGCTCAACTGCGGCAAGCCGATCAATGCGGTCAAGAACGACGAACTGCCCGCGATCGTCGACTGCTGGCGTTTCTTTGCCGGCGCCGTACGCAACCTGCACGCCCCGACCGCAGGCGAGTACCTGCCCGGCCACACCTCGATGATCCGCCGCGATCCGATCGGTATCGTCGGCTCGATCGCGCCCTGGAACTATCCGCTGATGATGATGGCCTGGAAGCTGGCGCCGGCGATCGCCGGCGGCAACACCGTCGTCTTCAAGCCATCCGAACAGACGCCGCTGACGGCGCTGAAGCTGGCCCGCGTGCTTGCCGACATCCTGCCGGAAGGCGTGGTCAATGTTGTCAGCGGCCGCGGGGAAACCGTCGGCAATGCGCTGATCAACCATCCGAAGATCTCGATGGTCTCGATCACCGGCGATATCGCTACCGGCAAGAAAGTGCTGGCGGCGGCCGCAAAGACCGTGAAACGCACCCATCTGGAGCTCGGCGGCAAGGCCCCGGTCATCGTCTATGACGACGCCGACCTCGAAGCGGTGGTCAACGGCATCCGCACCTTCGGCTATTACAATGCCGGCCAGGACTGCACCGCCGCCTGCCGCATCTATGCCGAAGCCGGTATCTACGAGAAGCTGGTCGCCGACCTCACCTCGGCGGTCTCGACCATCCGCTACAACCTCGCCGACGACACCGAAAACGAGATCGGCCCGCTGATCTCGCGCCGCCAGCGCGATCGCGTTGCGAGCTTCGTCGAGCGCGCCGCCGACCAGAAGCACATCGAGATCACCACCGGCGGTGCCGCCGGCAGCTCGGACGGCTTCTTTTTCCAGCCGACGGTTGTGGCCGGCGCCACGCAGGAAGACGAGATCGTGCGCCGCGAAGTCTTCGGCCCCGTCGTCTCCGTTACCCGCTTCACCGGCAAGGACGATGCCGTCGCCTGGGCCAACGACAGCGACTATGGCCTCGCCTCCTCCGTCTGGACCAAGGACATTTCCCGGGCGATGAAGGCCGCCTCCCGCCTGCAATACGGCTGCACCTGGATCAACACCCACTTCATGCTGACCAACGAGATGCCGCATGGCGGCGTCAAGCAGTCGGGCTACGGCAAGGACATGTCGGTCTACGCGCTCGAGGACTACACCGCCGTTCGCCACATCATGATCAACCACGGCTGAGGCTCACCGCCCCGGGCGCGGAGAATGCATGCAAACGAAACAAACGGGAGGAGTTTGCGATGTACCGTCGTCAATTGCTTGTTGCCGCTGGAGCCCTCGGCCTCAGCGCCCTCGTGCTCACGCCGGCGGCGTTTGCCGCCGACGCGGCGTCGGATGTGGTCGCGGCCTATGTCGCGGCCTGGAATGCCCATGACTCGAGCAAGGCCGCATCCTACTTCGCCGATGACGTCACCTATTACGACGCGTCGGTCGGCAAGCCGGTCACCGGCAAGGATGCCGCCAAGACCGGCGTCATCGACAATTTCCTGAACGCGGTGCCTGATGCCGTCTGGACCATGAAGGGTGATCCGATCGCTAGCGGCGACAAGGTCTCCTTCGAATGGGAGTTCTCCGGCACCAATTCGGGCGCCTGGGCCGACGGCACGGCCGCGACCAACAAGAGCTTCAAGTTCACCGGCGCCTCGGTCTTCACCGTCAAGGATGGCAAGATCGCCGCCCAGAACGACTATTACGACGCGCTCGGCTTTTACAAGCAGCTCGGTCTGATGCAGTAGACGAGCCGAGCGGAGGTTTCGCCGCTTCGATGGCCGCAGGCTTCGGCTTCCGGCCATCGTCTCTTGGCTTCAAATCATGAATACAAAACTCATAAATGACTTGCACCGGAAAAAATCTTGAGTAACACGATCACTTTATGAGTTTCTGACCACGCTCAGAAGGTATCGCATGCTTGCAGGACGGCGTTCTTCCAAGGCTCCATTTCCGATCGGGCTTACCCGCGCGCGGGTGACGTCTTGACGGCGGCCGTGTCCGAACCGGTCGTCGCGACAGGCGGCCCCAAAGCGCTGTCGGCCGCCTTTGCCGGCACCCATGCCTGGTGCAATGAGAAGATGGTGCTCTCGGACGAGCTTTCCGACGGCATGGCGCTGCCGGACTTCTTTGCCTCCGGCGCCTTCGACCGCGCGCTCGATATCTACACGGAGAAATCCGGCGCCAGCGACCGCCGTGCCGTCGCCTCCATGTGGTCGCTCTACTATTTTTCGAGCCTCACCATTCCCTATCTCGTCGCGCGCGTGCTTGACCATCAGGTACTGCCCGTCGCCTTCGATCAGATGAAGGTGGCGCTCGCCGAGGATGGCCTGCCGCGAACCTTCGGTGTCGCCACACCGGGCGACTGGCAGAAAGCGGACGATAGCGACGTTTTCGCCACGCTTGCCCCCCTGATGCAGGGGCATCTGCGTGAGGTCGTCAGCTATCTCAACTCCGTCGGCGGCATCGCCCCGAAGCTCGCCTGGAACAATGCGCTCGTCTATATCGACTATGCGCTACGCGCCTCCGGCATCGAGCCGCTGAACGCGCAGGCCGACGCGCTGATCGGCAGCAAGTCCCTGCCGGACGGCACACCCAATCCCTTCTTCGATTGCCTGCGGCACGAGGAGGAAGATGGCGCCCGTGTCTGCCGGCGCAAGATCTGCTGCCTGCGCTATCTGCTGCCCGGCGTCCCGAGCTGCGGCAGCCTCTGCGCCCTCCCAAGCCAAAGGAACCAATAGGTTTTGTCTTCCCGCTTCCTCTTCCCGGCCGCCCTGCGGCTGACGCTCGTTTTCATCACCGCCCTGCTCTTTGCTGTCTCCGCCCGCGCCGAAAGCAACTGGCCGATGACCATCACCGATGCGGTCGGCCGCGAGGTGACGATACCGGCAAAGCCGAAGGCGATCCTGCTTGGAAGCGGCTTCAATCTCGTCGCCCTGTCGCTCATCCATCCCGATCCCGTCAGCCTGCTTGCGGCCTGGTCCGGCGACATGAAGACCGACAACCCCGAGATCTACGAGAGCTTCCGGCGTAAGTTTCCTGATATCGCCGACGTGCCGCAGATCGACGATGGCACCGGCCCGGGCCTCTCCTTCGAGACGCTGCTGACGGTGAAGGCCGATCTCGCGCTGCTCAATAACTGGCAGTCCGACACCGAGTCCGGCAGGCGCGCCATCGAGTATCTGACCGGCATCGGCGTGCCCGTGGTGGTGGTCGATTTCAACAACGACGCGCTGACCGGCACGCCGCGCATGATGCGTCTGCTCGGCCGCATCCTCGAACGGGACGAACAGGCAGAAGCTTTCGCCCGGTTCTACGAGGACAAGCTCAAGCTGATCCGCGACCGCATCGCCGCCAAGCCGGAACCGCGCCCGCTGGTGCTGATGGACGCCTTCCCCCAACCCGACCGCTGTTGCTGGGCCTATGGCACCGGCGGTCTCGGAGAATTCCTGACGGTGGCCGGCGGCCGCAACTTTGCCGAAGGCGTTCTGCCGCGGCCGGGCGGCACCGTCAACGCCGAGGCGATCATGGCCGCCAATCCGGAAATCTATATCGCCACCTCCTCGCCCGGCGGCAAATACGGCACGCTCTCGATCGGCCCCGGCGTCAGCGAAGACGAAGCGCGCGAGACGCTGTCCCGCACCATCGAGGCGCCGGCGCTGAAGACCATCCGCGCCGTCGAGGAAAAGCGTGTGCACGGTCTCTGGAACTTCTTCAATGCGATCCCGCTCAACATCGTCGCCGCCGAAGCCTTCGCCACCTGGATCCGGCCGGATCTGTTCGGCGATCTCGATCCGCAGAAGAGCCTTGCCGAGATCAACGCCCGCTTCGCCGCGGTGCCCTTCGAGGGCACCTACTGGGTGGACCTGACACCCGCCAGATAGGGAGACGTCCTGCACACGCGAGCGCGGACCCACACGGTATCGTCACGCGTGTTCACCAATTCGTCAGGGTGCTTCCTTTCGTCCGACGCCCCGGCGTGTTGCCAGTCGGCGCCCACCCTATATAAAGGCCAGGTGGTGTAGCGCGCCGTTCCAAAAGGCGAGCGTCGCTGTAACGCGTTGATCGGCTGCACGATTTCTCTGTTGCGTCGATTCCGGACCAAGGAATGATGCGGGGTTGAGGAGGATCTTGATGCTATGGTTGATCGCGTTACCGCTGGGTCTTGTCGTCGTGTATCTGGCAGCGCGCTTCAGCCGCTTTCGTCATTGGGCCGAACCGATCCTCTCCGTCGCCGTGGCGCTCGGCCTGCTCGTCGCCTTCATCATCTGGTTTGCCGACCGCGACGGTCGCACGCCGGCCGCGCCGCCGCCCGTTGAGACGACCCAACCGGCCGGCCTCGCGGCCGCCGACGTTGCCCTCGAAGGCCTGACCTTCGAACAGAGCCAGCCGGAGAGAAGCTTCCGGCTGCGCGGCACGGTGACGAACAAAGGGCCGCAACTGCTCGAATATTTCCGCCTCGCGGTAACGCTCGAAAACTGCCCTGACGGCAATTGCGAGACGATCGGCAACGACACCGCACTCATCCTCGCCCGCGTGCCGGCGGGCCAGAGCCGTTCGTTCGAAACCTTCCTCACCTTCCCCAACCGCGAGGGCGAAAGCCTGACGGCGCCGAAATGGACGACCGAGATCCAGGAAGTCCGCGGCGCCAACCGGTAGTCGGCGGCGCCGGAGCGGAAGCACCTGAACGGTAGCCCCGTCTGCCCGCGCCCGACCGTCAAGCCGCTGCCGGTCGCTGCAACGCCTCGACGAGCTTCGCCGTCGACAACACCTCGGCAAATTCCGCGCGCAAGGTCGCCACGTGGGCGCGGTGGATTTCGCGCGCCGAGATCACTCCGCCTTCGCCGTCCGGCTGGTCGAAACAATCGCAGGCATCCTCGACGAGGATCATGCGGTAGCCGAGATTGGCGCCGACGCGCACCGAGGTCGAGACGCACATGTCGGTAGAAATGCCGAAGGCGACGACCGTCTCGACGCCGAGACGACGCAGGCGCAAGTCGAGGTCGGTACCGATAAAGGCGGCGTTGACGCCCTTGGTGACGAGTGCCTCGTCTCCCATCGGTCCGAAGCCCGGCCGGAAGCCGTTGCCGGGCGCGCCGAGGGAAAGCGTCGAGCCGGGCATGACGCTGTCGTGGCGCACGTGAATGACTGGTCGGCCGCTTGCCCGCCAGGCGGCAAGAAGCGCAAGGCCGTTGCTGTCGACCGCCTCATTCCAGCGACGCGGCCAGGGGGCGCTGTCAAAGGCCTGCTGCATGTCGATCGGCAGCAGCACGGCGTTGTCGGGGACACTCATTTTGGGCATGGCAAGGCTCCTTGGTTGTAGGGAGACGCTATCTTGCCTATCGTCCGATTTCACTGGACATGATGACGCCTGACCGGACATATGTCCGGAAATGGCGACAAGGAGGCGACGTTTTGACGGAAATCGATGAAAAGGATCGCCTGCTTTTGGCAGCGCTCAGGCGGGATTCGCGCCAGAGCCTGGTGGCACTGGCCCGCCACAGCGGTCTTTCGCGCAGCGCGGCCCATGACCGGCTGCGACGGCTGGAATCGAAGGGCGTGATTGCCGGCTACACCATCCGCCTCGGCATCGAAGACCAGAGCCCGACCGTCAAATCGCTGATCGCGATCACCTTCCAGCCCGGCAAGAACTGCGACCATATCGTGCCGCATCTCTCGGCCATGCCGCCGATCGTCACCTGCTGGTCGCTCGCCGGCGCCACCGACCTGATGGTGCTGGTCGAGTGCGCCTCCAACGGCGATCTCGACACCATCCGCCGCCAGATATCGATCATCCCGGGCGTCGCGACGGTGCAGACGCATGTGGCGCTGAGGACGCATTTCAACCGGCGGGACTAGGCAAACGAAATGCGTCGCCGGCACGCTTGCACCGGCGACGCGATTTGCCTGCAGCTTGCCGCTCAGGCCGGCCGGCTGATCTCGTCGAGATACCAGTTGATGTAGCGCAGCTCGTTCTGCTCCATCGGCGCGATTGGGCCTGGCACAAAGTAGTGCGAACGCACGCCGCGCGACGTGTGCTCGATGATCGCCTTGTCCTCGTCGGTCGTCACCTTCCAGAGCCAGGTGAGCTTTTCCAGATCGTAGTCGCGCCCCTCCTCGGCCTTGCCGTCGACGAGCCAGATCAGCTCCATCTCCGAGGTTTCGGCCGTCTTTGGGATGAAGCGGTAGATCATGCCGTGGTCCGGATAGCAGACGAGGAAGGTGGTGCCACCCAGATGGATCGAGGTGACGCCGCCGTCGAAATCGGTGAAGCGGCCCATCAGCGTGCTCAGCGCCTGTCCGTCCTTGCTGCCGGTCTGGACGCCATCATAGAGCGCGTAGCGGAAGGCATGGATGGTCTCCTTGCCGCCGGTGGAATTCTGCCAGTGATTGCCGGAGGCGACCTCGATCCCGAGCGCGCAGGTACGCGCCTCCATCCTGGCGTTCAGTTCCTCGATCAGGTGCAGCGGCTGTTCCAGCGCATGGGTTTCGGAATACTCCGGATGCGCCGGCCCGCAATGGTAGCACTCGACATAGTTTTCGACCGCAAGCTTCCAGTTTGCGTCGATCGCATAGCTCTGACGATGGGCGATCTTCGCCGATCCCCAGCCATACTGGCCGCAGGTCGCATGCAACAGGCGCTCGACTTCGGAGAAATCAAGCGGCTCGGCGGCAAAGGAGATGAAGATCAGTCCTTCGACGACACGCACGTTGAGCTTCTTCAGGCCGTGGTCCTCACGTTTGAAGTCCTTGGGCATCAGCCGCGCCGCCTTCAGCGCGCCATCATTGCCATAGGTCCAGGCATGGTAGGGACAGACGAAGGCACGGGCATTGCCCTTGTCCTTGGTGCAGACCTCGGCCCCGCGATGACGGCAGACATTGAGCATCGCATGGATCTCGCCGCTTGCCGTACGGGTGACGATCACCTGCTCGGAGGCCATGCGGAAGACCTCGAAATCATTGGCGTTGGGGATCGCGCTTTCATGGGCGACGCAATGCCAGTGACGCCGAAAAACCCGCTCGAGGTCCCGTTCATAGATCTCCGGGTCGAGGTAGAAGGCGCGGGCAAGCCCATGGCCCGGACGATGGCCGGCGACCAGCTGATCGATGCGGTCGCCCGCAACTGTCGTATCCTTAAGCTCCGATGCGAGCATGGACTGAACTCCAGAAAGAAGACCGGAAACCCGCGATCCGGCACGCGTATGCTCTCTATGCCGCCCATCAGCCGCGGTTAGGGGCTGTCTCAAGCGCCAGGCACGCCACCCAAACGCCTGCCTACATCCGCACCCGCTCCGCCCGCGGGTCGTACATCGGCTTCAACGACACCTCCGCCTTCACCCGCGTTCCGGCGATCTCGATCTCGAAGCTTGATCCGAGCACCTCCTCTGCGCTCTCGCCTTCCGAAGGCACGTAGCCAAGCCCGATGGCACCGCCGAGGTGGTGGCCGTAATTGCCTGACGTGATCGTGCCGACGATCTTGCCGTCGCGAACGATCGCCTCGTTGTGGAAGAGCAGCGGCTCTGGATCTGCGAGCCGGAACTGCACCAGCCGGCGCGAAAGCCCGCGATTGTGCTTGGCAAGCACCGCCTCGCGGCCGATGAAATCGCCCTTGTCGGCCTTGACCGCAAAGCCGAGCCCGGCTTCGAGCACATGATCTTCGTCGGTGATGTCGTGGCCGAAATGGCGGAAGGCCTTTTCGATGCGGCAGCTATCCAGTGTGTGGATGCCGCAGAGCTTGAGGCCCAGGTCCTGCCCCGCCGCCTCCAGCGCCTCGAACACATGCGCCGTCTGGTCGGTCGAGACATAGAGCTCCCAGCCGAGCTCGCCGACATAGGTGACGCGGTGGGCGCGGGCGAGGCCCATGCCGACCTCGATCTCGCGCGCCGTGCCGAACGGATGCCCCGCGTTGGAAAAATCGTTCGGGCTCACCTTCTGCATGAGCTCACGCGCCTTCGGCCCCATGACGCAGAGCACGCTTTCGCCAGCGCCGACATCGGTGATCACCACGAACTCGTCCGTCAGATGCTTGCGCAGCCAGGCGAGGTCGCGCTGGAGCGTGGCGCCGGGCACGACCAGCAGGAAGGCGGTTTCCGACAGCCGCGTCACCGTCAGGTCGCTCTCGATGCCGCCGCGGGCGTTGAGCATCTGGGTATAGACGATCCGGCCGGGCTCGACGTTCATCTCGTTGGCGCAGAGCCGCTGCAGGAAGGAAAGCGCATCGCGCCCTTCGACCCGGATCTTGCCGAAGGAGGTCATGTCGAACAGGCCGACGCCGTTTCGCACCGCAAGATGCTCGTCCCTCTGGTTCTCGAACCAGTTCTGCCGCTTCCATGAATAGCGGTACTCGCGCTCCTGGCCTTCCTTCGCAAACCAGTTGGCGCGTTCCCATCCGGCGACTTCACCGAAGACAGCGCCGCGAGCTTTCAGATGCTCGTGCAGCGGCGAACGGCGCACCCCGCGCGCGGTCGCCATCTGGCGATAGGGGAAATGGTCGGCGTAGAGCAGGCCGAGCGTTTCCGAGACGCGGTCTTTCAAATACGCGCGGTTCTTCTGGAACGGCTGCGCCCGGCGGATATCCACCTCCCAGAGATCGAAGGGCGGCTCGCCGTCATTCATCCATTGGGCGAGCGCCATGCCGGCGCCGCCCGAGGAAACGATGCCGATCGAATTGTAGCCGGCCGCGACCCAGTATCCCTTCACCTCAGGCGCTTCGCCGAGATAGTAGCGGTCGTCGGGCGTAAAGCTTTCCGGGCCGTTGAAGAAGGTATGGATCCCAGCCGTTTCCAGCATCGGCATGCGGTTGACCGCCATTTCGAGGATCGGCGCGAAGTGGTCGAAATCGTCCGGCAACTGGTCGAAGCAGAAATCCTCGCGGATGCCGTCCATTCCCCAGGGCTTGGCCTTGAGCTCGAAGGCCCCGATCAGCATCTTGCCGGCATCTTCCTTGTAGTAGGTGCACTCGTCCGGCACGCGCAGAACCGGCAGGCGCTTCAGCTCCGGAATCGCCTCGGTGACGATGTAGAAATGCTCGCAGGCGTGCAGCGGCACCGTGACGCCCGATTGCCGCGCAAACTCCCTGCCCCACATACCAGCGCAGTTGACGACATGATCGGTCTCGATCGTGTAGCTCTCGCCGTTCTGCTCGCAGGTGACGCCGGTGACCCGGCCGTCCTTCTTCAGGACAGAGGTCACCTTGACACCCTCGATGATCGTCGCGCCGTTCTGGCGGGCACCCTTGGCGAGCGCCATGGCGATATTGGCCGGGTCGCACTGGCCATCGAGCGGCAGATGCACCGCCGCCTTCACATCCGAGGTGTTGAGGTGCGGATACATCGCCTTCACTTCGTCAGGCGTGATCTCGCGCACGTCGACATTGAAGGCACGCGCCAGCGACGCCTGGCGATAGATCTCCTCCTTGCGCTCCTCCGTCAGTGCCACGGTGATCGAGCCGTTCTGGCGCATGCCGGTGGAAATGCCGGTTTCGGCCTCGAGCTTGACGTAGAGGTCGGCCGAGTATTTCGCGAGCCGCGTCATGTTCTGCGAGGCGCGAAGCTGACCGATCAGGCCGGCCGCATGCCAGGTGGTACCGGAGGTCAGCTGCTTGCGCTCAAGCAGAACCACATCGGTCCAGCCGAGCTTGGCGAGGTGATAGGCGACGGAACAGCCGGAGACGCCGCCACCGATGATGACTGCGCGGGCTTTCGAGGGAATGGGCTTGCTCATGCGCGCAGTCTTTCATTGGAGGGATCCCAGAGCGGTTGGTCCGCCTCGACCGTCGCCTTGAAGCGATCGCCGAAGATCTCGACCTCGATTTCCTTGCCGGGCACGGCAAGGTCGGCGCGCAGCATGCCGAGCGCGATCGACTTGCCGACGCGGTAGCCCCAGTTGCCCGAGGTCGTCTCGCCGACAACCTGGCCGTCGGACCAGAGCGTCGACATATAGGGCGCGTCGCAGCCGTCGGCGGCGACCGTCAGCGTGACGAAGCGCTTGCTGACGCCCTGCTGCTTTTCACGCTCCAGCGCCGCCTTGCCCTTGAAGCCGGGCTTGCCCCAGTCGACGAAGCGCTCCAGCCCACCCTGCAGGATGGTGTAGTCGGTCGACAGATCGCCCTTCCAGGCGCGATAGCCCTTCTCGATGCGCAGACTGTCGAGCGCTTCCATGCCGAAGGGTTTGAGGCCATGCTTCTGACCGGCCGCCCAGACGGCGTCGAAGATGGCGGCCGTATCCTCCACCTTGGTATGGATCTCCCAACCGAGTTCACCGGCGAAGGAGACGCGCACGAGCTGGCAATAGCGCCCGGCGATCTGCGCCGTCTGGTGCGTGAGCCAGCCCTTGGCGAGATCCGCTTCGCTGACCTCGGCGAGGATCGCGCGCGACTTCGGCCCGGTCAGGATCTGGCAGGAGAAGGACTTGGTGACGTCGTCGATGGTGAAGGCGGCGTCGGCCGGCCGGTGCTTCATCAGCCATTCGAAATCGTGCCACTGCGCGGTTGCGGCGGTGATGAGGAAGAAGAAGTCTTCGTCGAGCATCATCACCGACATCTCGGTTACGATCCGGCCCTTGTCGTCGGCGAAATAGGCAAGACCGATGCGCCCAGGCTTCGGCACGCGGCCGGTGATGAGGCCGGAGAGCCATGCGGTCGCGCCCTCGCCCTTTACCCGGAAGCGCGAGAAGCCCGGCAGGTCGAGAATGCCGGCGGCATCGCGCACGGCCAGGCACTCTTCTTCGATGCGCTTGGCCCAAGGCCCTTCGCGGCCCCAGGTCTGCGTCGCCTCTTCCGAGGTGTCATCGCCTGGTTTGGCGTACCACATCGCACGCTCCCAGCCGTTATAGGGCTTGAACTGGGCGCCGAGTGCGGCGATGCGATCGTGGATCGGCGATAACTTCTTGCCGCGCCCGGCTGGCCAGTAATGCTTCGGAAAGTGCATCGCGTATTCGTGGCCGTAGATCTCCATGCCCTTGGCGATGCAATAATCCTGGTCGGTGTAGTCGGTGTAGCGGCGCGGATCGCAGGACCACATGTCCCACTCGGTCTGGCCCTCGGTGATCCATTCGGCGAGCACCTTGCCGGCGCCACCCGCCTGGCAGATACCGAAAGTGAAGACGCAGGCCTCGAAGGCATTGGGCACGCCGGGCATCGGCCCGATCAGCGGGTTGCCGTCGGGTGCATAGGGGATTGGGCCATTGATGATGCGCGATAGACCGGCGGTGCCGAGGATCGGCACGCGCTCGACGGCGTCGTTCAGGTACCATTCCAGCCGGTCGAGATCGTCCGGAAAGAGCTGGAACGAAAAGTCTTCCGGCATCGGGTCGTCGGGCGTTACCCAGTGGGCGCGACAGTTGCGCTCGTAGGGCCCGAGGTTCATGCCGTTCTTTTCCTGGCGCAGATAGTAGGAGCTGTCGACGTCACGAAGCAGCGGCAGCTTGTGGCCCGCCTCCTTCGACCAGGCGGCAAGCTCCGGGATCTCGTCGAACAGGATATACTGATGGCTCATCACCATCATCGGCACGTCGCGGCCGAACATCTTGCCGACCTCGCGGGCATAATAGCCGGCGGCGTTGACGACGTATTCGCAGCGGATCTCGCCCTGCGGCGTCGAAATCACCCATTCGTCGTTTTCGCGGCGTGCCGCCGTGACGGGACAGAAGCGGATGATCTTGGCGCCCATGTCGCGCGCGCCCTTGGCGAGCGCCTGGGTCAGCTGCGCCGGGTCGATGTCGCCGTCATAGGGATCATAGAGCGCGCCGGTCAGCTCGTGGGTTTCGAGGAAGGGATAGCGGGCGCGCATCTCGTCGGGCGACAGGATATCGAGATCCATGCCCTGGTAGCGCCCCATGCCGACGACGCGTTTGAACTCCTGCAGCCGCTCCTTGGAGTGGCCGAGCCGGATCGAGCCGGTCACGTGATAGTTCATCGGGTAATCGACGAGCGCGCCGAGGTCACGATAGAGCGACGCCGAATAGCGCTGCATGTTCATGATCGACCAGGAGGACGAGAAAGTCGGCACGTTGCCGGCGGCATGCCAGGTGGAGCCCGCCGTCAGCTCGTTCTTTTCCAGAAGCACGCAGTCGGTCCAGCCGGCCTTGGCGAGATGGTAAAGCGAGGAAGCCCCGATCGCTCCCCCACCGATGATCACGACGCGTGCGTGCGACGGCAAATTCGACATCAACTGTTCCCTCGTTTTGGCGAATTCTTGCCGGTGAAGCCGGGCGCCATCAAGCAACGGAAACAGGCTTTATTGATCGATGTTTTCGATTAGATTGGAGCGATTGCAGCGGGAGAGAACGGCATGCAGGTGGAGCTGATCGAAACCTTCCTGGACCTGATGGAGAGCCGCTCCTTCAACCGCACCGCCGAGCGCCTGAATCTCACCCAGTCGACCGTCTCACATCGGGTGAAGGCACTGGAAGCGCAGTTCAACCGCAAGCTCTTTACCCGCAACAAGGGCGGCACCGTGCCGACGGCCGCCGGCCTGCGCTTTCTAGATTACGCAAAAGCCCTGCAAAACCAATGGCATGAGGCCACACGCGCGGTCACCAATGCCGGCGCGCTGGAGCGCTCCATGCGGCTTGGTGTCCAGCATGATCTGGCGGAAGCCTTTGCCGGGGAATGGATGGCAACGATCCGCCGGGAGCTGCCCGGCATCGAGATCTATATGGAGGCGGACTACTCCAACCAGATGAACCGCGATCTCGGCGCTGGCGACCTGGATCTGGCGATCCTCTACACGCCCCACTACCTGCCCGATCTCTATTACGAAAGGATCGGCGATCTGCATTACGTGATGGTGAGCACGGAGGCGCAGATGCTCGCCGAGATCCGCTCCGAGAGCTACATCCGCTCAAGCTATTCGCCAGGCTTCGATCGCGCCCACCGGCTGGCGCTGCCGCATCTCTCCGCAGCGCTGCTTGCCGCCGGCCAGAACATGGCGATCACCCGGCTGCTTCACACACTCGGCGGATCGGCCTACGTGACGGCAGCGACGGCCGAGCGGCTGGCGGACGATGGATTTGCCGCGCGCGTCCACGACGCGCCCGTCATCCCACAGACGGTCTATGCCGCCACCAGCCTGCGCACCCGCCACGCCCACCAGCACCGCAAGATCATCGCCGCCATGGCCGATCTGCTCGCAACGCTGCCGGTGCCGAATTCGGAAGCGGGTTAAGCCATGCGCCGCTGGATCAGCCGCTGCAGAAACATCAGGATCGAAACGATCGCGAGATAGTAGACCAGCGCTGCCGAATACCACTCGACGAAGCGGAAGCTGGAGGCGATCGCGTCGTTGACGACCGCCATGATCTCGCGCATCGAGATTACATAGGCAAGCGAGGTCAGCTTGATCAGGTTGATGAATTCGTTGACCAGCACCGGCATGACGATGCGCAGCGCCTGCGGCAGAACCACCAGAAAGAAGGTCTGCCAGCGATTGAGCCCGAGCGCGCGGGCGGCATCCGTCTGCCCCTGGCCGATCGCCGCAAGCGCCCCGCGCATCGCCTCCGCCATGTAGGCGGCCGTCACCAGCGTAAACGCGATGAAGGCAGCGACGAAGGGCGTGTACCAGGGCGCCCGCGTGAGCCCCGGAAAGAGCTGCGGTGCGCCGTTCCAGACGATCAGGAGCACGAGGATCAGCGGCGCCGAGCGAAACAACCAGACATAGACCTGCGCCGCTGTGCGCCTGACCGCCGCCATCGAATTGAGCGCGACGGCCAGCGGCAGGCAGAGCAGGAACGACGCCGCCTGCACCAGGATCGACAGCAGGATGGCGATGCCCGCCCCCTGCAACATGACGGGCATGGTCAGGGCATCGAAAAACAGTTTCGTATCGAAGTTCATGCCCCGTCTCCTTTCGCTCAGGAGTCGTAGTCGACGTCGAAGAGCGCCGGATCGAGCCCGTATTTCCTGGCGAGATCGCCGAAGAAGCCCTTCTCCTTGAGCGCCTTCAGCCCTGCCTTCACCGCGGCTGCATCGCCACCGTCACGGCGGCTGTAGATGCCGTATTTGAAATCCGATGCCCAGATATAGGGGAGCGTGAGCGCGCCGTCGGAGCGCGACGCGCGATAGGCGCCCTCCGCCTCTTCCGTTACGGTCGCATCGACGCGGCCGACGAGCACCTGCTGGTAGGCGGCCTGCTGGGTCGGGTATTCCTGCACATCGACCGGCGGCAGGCCCTTGGCCGTGAGCGCCTCGTTTAAGGGCCCGATCCGCTCTTCCTTGTAGTAGGCGCCGGCTTCGAGCGCGATGACCTTGCCGCTGAGATCCTCCGGCGCCTTGATCGTATCGCTGCCCGCTTTGGTGACCATGGCGGTCGCCGATTTCATGTAGGGCACGCCGTCATAGGTCTCGCGCCGCTTGGCGTTGATGTAGATGCCGCTGACGATGACGTCGCAGCGCCCTGCCCCGAGCGTCGGCAAGAGGCCGGCGAATTCGGTGACGGTGTAGTTCACCTTCGCATTCCATTGCGCGGCCAGCGCTTCGGCGATCTCGATGTCGATGCCGGTCGGCTTCGCATCGGCCGGATGTTCCTTGAACGAAAGCGGAGGAAAGGCCGCGGTGGTGCACACGCCAACCTCTCCATCGGCGGCGAAAGCCGGCGGCTCGGCCTGTGCGGCGCCGGCCGAAAGCACGGCGGTCGTCAGAAGGGTTGCGCAGGATGCCAGTCTGATCATCTTCATTCCCCTCATTGTGCTGGTGAAACGCGGCCGACGATGTCGCCATAGGTCTGGCTGTCGAAGGCAGGAAGGATGAGCGGATCCACAAAGCCGTCGCGCCGCGCCGTCAGCACGTATTGCATCATCGACGCATTGTCCGGCATCTCGAAAACCTGGACGAAGTCATAGGTCCCGAGCGTGGCATAGAAGGCGACCGAGCGGCCGCCGAGCGCTGCGACCCGATCCTCGCTCACCTTGCGCCGGCTGCCACTATCGGCAAGCTCGGCCAGTCCCTTCGAGGTCAGTCGCATCAGCGAGATGTATCGTTGCATAGGGCATCATTCCGTTGAACGGTTGGCAAAAGGCTTTGGAAATGTGAGGACCGCGCCTGGAGCAATTCCAGGAGAAGCGTGAAGCGGCTTTTCGCCCGGAATTGCGCGGTGCCAGAGCGCTAGCGGGCGGCGGCCTTGGCCAGTCCGGCAATAACGGCATCACTGGTCGAGACCGTGCCGAAGATGCCGTTCTCGATCGAGATCATGTTGATCGCCGCCTCATGCGCCCACTGCTCGCCGCTGGCGCAGCAGTCTGAAATCGTCAGGCACTGGAAATTGCGGTCGCAGGCTTCGCGCAGCGTCGTATGCACACAAACGTCCGTGGTGCAGCCGGTAAAGAGCATGTGGGTGATGCCCTGGGATCTCAAGACATGCTCGAGATCCGTATAGGTGAAGGAACTGTTGCAGGTCTTGTCGATGATGACGTCGGTCTCGGCGACATCGAGTTCCGGGAGCAACTGGAAGCCGGGGCTGGAACGCAAAAGCACCTGCGTGTTCTCAAGTCCGGAGCGCTTGCGCCGCCATTTCTCGTAAGGCGTCATGTCGGCGAGATCGGCGCGGTAGCCCTGGCGCGTGTGGATGATCAGGCAGCCGGCTTGCCGTGCCGCCGCAATCACCCGGTTGACCGCGGGCACGATCGCGGCCAGCGGCGCCGGATCGTAGCCCATCGAGGCGAAGTAACCGTTGGGCGAGCAGAAGTCGATCTGCAGATCGATCACCATCAGCGCCGTCTGCGCCGGAACCAGCTTTCCATCATAAGGAAAATCAAACGGTTGTGCCTCGATCATCGTAGTCCTCCCTCTCTCCGGTCAGATTCATAGGAGCAAAAATCGATTGGGAATAGCGATTTTTTATGCTTGATATTGTGCAGTCTGGCTAAACGATTTCACGCCGTGAGGGGCGCGATCAGAGCGGGAGGGCTCACGTGAAGGCGTTGCATTTCCTGCCCTACATCCGGGCGTTCGAGGCGGTCGCACGCATCGGTTCCGTGCGCCAGGCGGCGGATGAGCTGGGCTTGAGTCCCGGCGCCGTGTCGCTGCAGCTGCGCCGGCTCTCGGAGACGACCGGCCTGACGCTGCTTGAAAAATCCGGCCGCAACATCAAGCTTACGGCCGCCGGCCGCGAGTTCGCGCAGACGGTTTCCCACGCGGTCGGCAACCTTGCCGCCGCCGTCGAGGACGGCACCGACCGACGGCTCGAAAGCCACCAGCGCAAGCTGACGGTCGGCCTGCCCCCGGCGCTCGCGATTGCCTGGATGGCCGGCCTCCTCGTACAGTTCGCGGGTGCGCGCGGCGTCACCGATCTTTCGATGCGCAATTGCATCCGCGCCAGCGACGTCGTCTGGGACGATGTCGATCTCGCCGTCGTCTACGACAATCCGCCCTTCGACGGCCTGTGGTGGCAGGCAGTCAGCGACGTGAAGCTCAGGACGGTCTGCTCGCCGCTCCTCTTCCCCCGGCTCGAGGGCCCGCTGCGCGAGCGGAAGCTGCGCGACGTCACGCTGCTGCATGAGGATGACGGCCGGGAATGGACGCGCTGGTCGGCCGCCTCGCGCATCTCGCTCGAAGGCAGCCGGAGCGTGCGGGTGCAATCGGTCGCGATCGCCGTCGCCTCGGCGCTACAGGGCCAGGGCATCGCGCTCGTCTCCGACGTGCTGACACGCTCCTATCTCTACGAAGGACGCCTGATCCAGCCCTTCCCGACGGCGATACCGGCCTCGGCCGGCTACTATCTGCTCTGCCCGACGGAAAAGGCGGAGGAGCCGCTGATCCAGGCCTTCGCCAACCAGATCGCCGCGCACCTGCGTGGCGAGCGGTCCGGCGACAAGCAGGCTCAGTAGCGACCCTTGAGCAGCGCCTTCAGCCGCTCGGCGTCCGCCTCGCTGACATCAGCCGGTGCCATCACCTGCATCCACGCGTCGATATAGTGCTCCGGCGCATAGACATGGCCGTAGCCGATCGGCGAGGTCGTCGCGAGCGCCATGTCGGCAAGCAACTGAAACATGGTGACGACGGGGAACCATCTGAGCGCAGGAGAGACGTCGGCACCGCGCGGCGCCTTCATCCAGTCGGGCTCGCGGTAGAAGGAGTATGGATCGAAGAAGGTGATCGGATCACTGGCATATTGCAGATAGACGATGCGGACATTGCCCCAGGTCGCGCCCGGGATGTTCAGCGCATTCTCCTGATTGGTGAAACGGATCACCGAGCCGTCGCGATAAAGCGGCCGCCATTCCGGCGAGCCCGGATTGCGGTTTCGGGTGATCTGCAGCCAGGTCTTGGTCGGGAACGGCGAGCCGACCCAGAGCGCGCCCTGGAACGGATCGCTGATGATATCGAAGGGATCGACCGAACCTTGCGAGTTCATCGAGCCGAGGCTGAGGCCATAGAGATAGAGCTTCGGCCTTCTGTCCTTCGGCAACGTCGTCCAGTAGCCATAGACCGCATCGAAGAGCGCATCGGCCGTCTCCGCGCCATATTCCGGCTCGACCAGCACCGACAGCCAGCTCGTGAGATAGGAATACTGCACCGCGACGCTGGCGACGTCGCCCTTCAACAGATATTCGAGCGAATCGAGGCCCGGCGGATCGATCCAGCCGGTGCCGGTCGGCACCACGATCAGAAGGTTCGTGCGCTCGAAGCCGCCGACGCGCTTCAATTCCTCCAGCGCGAGCTTCGCCCGCTCCTTGGCGGTCTCGGCCGAATTGAGGCCGGCATAGACGCGCAATGGCTCTTTTGCCTCTCCGCCGAAGAAGCCGGCGATGTCCTTCGCCGCCGGACCGGAAGCGATGAACTGGCGCCCCTGGCGGCCGAGTTCGTCCCACGTCATCAGCGACGCGTTGCTGCCGGTCTTCAACGGATCGGTCGGCGGCGCGACATCCGGATCGATCAGCGCGTCCAACCGCTGGAACGAGCTGTCGGCCGCATGCAGCGCGAAGCGGAAGATGACGCCGTCAACGGCGGACCAGAACAGCGCAACGGCGGCAACGACGGCTGCGACCTTTGCCAGCGGCCGGGTCAACACATGCTCGAAGCGGCGGGTCAGAAACCGGAAGGTCAAGCGGAACAGGCGCGCGATGAGCACGATGGCGACAAACACGAGTGCCGCGATCAGCCCGAGCTTGAACGGCTCAGCACTTTCGACCGGGTCGAGCCCCATGATCTGCCGCACCGTGTTCTGCCAGTAGGCGGCGCGCCAGAGGAAGGCGAGCGCAACCGCGGTGCAGCCGAGCGCCGCTAGCACCTTCACCGTAAGGCCTGTGCGGCCGCGGATCTCCGGCAGGTCGAGCAAGGACCACAGCCAGCGCAACAGTACGCCGATCGCATAGCCGGCGGAAAGCGACAGGCCCGAAATCACCGCCTGCACCACATAGGGCCGCGGGATGAGGCTCGGCGTCAGCGACATGGCAAAGAAGAAGACGCCGACGATGAGCCCCGTGGTCGAGAACGATGCCAGCAGCGTCGAGAGAAAACGCGGCATCGGCAACCTCGACAGCGGCGTCTGTTGAAGATGGTCCATGGCGTCGGGTCCCCACTGATGCTGGCACGGTCACCGGAACAACTGCGGGCTGTTCCGGCGCCGGCAATGTCGCTTCCCCGGCGTGTCCAGTCAATCGCCACAACCGCAAGACACCCTGACGCGAACCGGTCGACGGGCACTTCGGCCCCTAAACCCGGGTGACCTCGACCGGCGTCTTCATGATGATTTCACGGTGCGGGAACGGGATCGAAATGCCCGCCGCCTTGAACGCATCCCAGAGCGCCATCAGCACCTGCCCGCGAATGTTGGTGAGCCCGTTGCTCGGATCGGAAATCCAGAACCTCAGCTTGAAATCGAGCGACGAGGCGCCGAAACCCGTCATCCAGCACACCGGCTGGGCGTAGCTGCTCGCCACCCGCGGCAGCGATGCGGCGGTCTCGATGGCGATGCGCGCCACCTCGTGCGGGTCGCTGTCATAGGAGGTGCCGAAATCGACCTCGATGCGGACGAAGTCGCTGGAGAACGACCAGTTCACCACCTGCTGCGAAATGAAGTCCTCATTTGGAATGAGGTATTCCTTGCCGTCCCGGGTGATGACGGAGACGAAGCGGGAGCGCAGGTCGCGCACGGACCCGAAGGTATCGCCGAGCGTGATCGTGTCGCCCGGCTTGATGGATTTGTCGAGCAGGATGATGATACCGGAGATGAAGTTGGAAACCACCTTCTGCAGACCGAAACCGATGCCGACACCGACCGCCCCGGAGAAAACCGTCAGCGCCGTCAGGTCGATGCCGGTGGCCGATAGCGCGATTGCGCCGGCAAAGCCAATCAGTGCAATCTTGACCAGCTTGCTGATCAGCACCTTGAAGGAGGGTGTCAGGTCCGCTGACCGCTGGATCCAGTGCGACGAGACATTGCCGATCAAAACGGCAAGCCAGATCAGCGCGGCGGAGAGCACGATGGCCTTCAGGACGAGCAGCAGCGACAGGCGAACCGCACCGAGATTGATGGCAACGCCATCAAGTGTCGTCAGGATCACCCGGTCGAGCCCGACCGCATAGAGCGCAAAATAGATCCAGCCGACGACGGCGGTGACGCGCGCCAGCATCTGGTTGCGGATGATGCGTGTGAGCACCGAGATGACGAACCACGCCGCCGTCAGCGTCAGCGCGGTCGCCACCAACCAGCGATAGGACGGCCAGCCAAAGCGCAGGATCATGCCGTCGGCAATCCAGAGCCAGACGATCAGAAACAGCCACCGCAGCCGCCGCATGAAGGCGATGATGACCCGCAAGAGATCCGGATTGCCCTTGATCAGACGGGCTCGGGCTTCGACCCGCGGCTCTATTCGCTTCGCCAGTGCGCCGCAGACCAGGTAGCCGGCTACGATGATGGCGAGCTGATAATAGGTCCACTCGTTCAAAAAGACCGTCTGCAGCCAGGAAGCGGCGGCATCGAGCGCTGTTGCGAAATCCATCGTCTCTCTCCGAGAGAGTAAGGCGCCCGCCGAGCGTGTGGGACGCCCTCCTAACTCGAATCTAGGGCATCCCTAATGGTTTCAAAGCCGGATGGACGATTATCGAACCGCTTCAGAGGCTTATGGAGGGGTTGGCGCTAGACTCGCCGCTCCTTGATCGTGTTCATCACGAAACTCGTCTCGATCGAGGCGACGCATTTGAGCCTTGCGATCTTCTCCTTGATGAAACGCTCGTACTGATCGAGGCCGGCGCTCATCACCTTCAGCACGTAGTCGCGCGAGCCGGTCACCAGATGGCATTCGAGCACCTCGTCCCAGCCGCGCACCGCCTCTTCGAACATGACGATCTCGTCTTCGTGCTGGCGGCTGAGCGTGACGGTCGCAATCGCCGTCGTCGTCCAGCCGTCGACTGCGGGATCGACCAAAGCCGTATAGCCGCGGATGACCCCGGTCTCTTCCAGCCGCCGTAGCCGACGCAGACAGGGCGACGCCGAGAGCCCCACCCGCTCGGCGAGCTCGTTGTTGGTCAGGCGGGCATCCGCCACCAGTTCCTTCAAAATCCTGCGATCCGTCTCGTCGGCAATTTTCTGCGCCATATCTTCTCAACTCAGCCAAATCTTTGCACAACTCAAGGCGATCCCGCCGGAAATAGCAAGGATCGGTCCAAGCATCTGATATAATTTGCCTGTCAGTCGAGTCCGCTTCGCTTGAGGAGACAAGCCATGACCGCACCGCATCCCTCCAAAACCCACATCGGAAACCACAAGCTGCATCCTGAAACGCAGATGCTGAACTATGGCTACGATCCGGAACTGTCGGAGGGCGCGGTCAAACCTCCGGTCTTTCTGACCTCCACCTTCGTCTTCCGCTCCGCCGAAGAGGGCCGCGACTTCTTCGACTTTGTCTCCGGCCGGAAGGAACCGCCGGCGGGTGTCGGCGCCGGCCTCGTCTATTCGCGCTTCAACCACCCGAACAGCGAGATCGTCGAAGACCGTCTCGCCGTCTACGAGCGCACCGAAAGCTGCGCACTGTTCTCGTCGGGCATGTCGGCGATCGCCACGACGCTGCTCGCCTTCGTCAAGCCGGGCGACGCGGTGCTGCACAGCCAGCCGCTCTATGGCGGCACCGAGACGCTGCTTGCCCGCACCTTCCTCAATCTCGGCGTTTCCGCCGTCGGTTTTGCCGATGGCGTGAACGAGGCGGCCGTCAGCGCCGCCGCAGAAGAGGCGATGGCCAAGGGCCGGGTCTCGGTGATCCTGATCGAGACGCCGGCGAACCCGACCAATAGCCTCGTCGACGTCGCCATGATCCGCCGCGTTGCCGATGCGATCGGCAGGAAGCAGGGCCATACCCCGATCGTCGCCTGCGACAACACGCTGCTTGGGCCCGTCTTCCAGCGGCCGATCGAGCACGGCGCCGACATCTCGCTCTATTCGCTGACCAAGTATGTCGGTGGTCACTCCGACCTGATCGCCGGCGCCGCGCTCGGCTCTAAGGCGGTGATGAAGCAGGTGAAGGCGCTACGCGGTGCGATCGGCACGCAGCTCGATCCGCATTCCTGCTGGATGCTCGGCCGTTCGCTCGAAACGCTGGCGGTGCGCATGCAGAAGGCCGACGACAATGCCCGCATCGTCGCCGAATTCCTGCACGACCACCCGAAGGTCGAGCGTATCCACTACCTGCCCTTCCACGGCGAGGACACGCCGGTCGGCCGCACTTTCAAGACGCAGTGCACCGGCGCTGGCTCGACCTTCTCCTTCGATATCGCTGGCGGCCAGGAGGCGGCCTTCCGCTTCCTCAATGCGCTGCAGATCTTCAAGCTCGCCGTCAGCCTCGGCGGCACGGAATCGCTCGCCAGCCACCCGGCGGCGATGACCCATTCCGGCGTGCCGATCGAGGTGCGCCACCGCATCGGCGTGCTGGAATCGACCATCCGCCTGTCGATCGGTATCGAGCATCCCGACGACCTCGTGGCCGATCTTTCAAACGCGCTGTCGCTCGCCTGATGCAAGAGGCCGCCGGTCCAGCCGGCGGCATCCTTCGCGAGTTTGCAAGGACGCAATTCCGGACGGAAAACCGCTGCGCACTTTTCCTGGAATTCGCTCGCTTGGCTGGCGCAATTCCGGACGGAGAACCGCTTCGCACTTTTCCTGGAATTCGCTCGCTTGGCTGGCGCAATTCCGGACGGAAAACCGCTGCGCACTTTTCCTGGAATTGCTCAGTGCGCCAGGATGTTGACGATATTGCCGAACGGGTCGCGCATGTAGAAACGGCGCACGCCCCAGGGCTCGTTGGTGATGTCGTAGACGATCTCGACACCGGCGGCCTTGGCTCGCTGATAGGCCCGGTCGACATCGTCCACCTCGATCGAAAGCACCGGCACCGGCGTATCGTTGCCGCCCTCGCTGGCGATGCTCACCTGTGGCATCGCGGCCTTGCCCTCGGCGGCAAAGGTCAGGATCCAGCCGTGATCCATCACCACGTCGAGTTCAAGCAGGTCGCCGTAGAAGGCGCGCGCCACTTGCGGGTCCGGGGCGTAGAGGTTTGAGACGATACGCTTGACTGTCATGGAATTCTGCTCCCTTCGACGCGCCGCAACGCGGCAGCATCGACGCTTACTGGTTGTTCGGCTGATAACGATACAGCCCATACTGCCCGCCAACGGCAGCCGATTGAAAGCAGAAATCGCCTCGCTTCAGAATGAAGCCGCCGCATGTTCCGATGGCGCCTTCGGGTTTGCTCCGGCAAGCGCCACCCGCACAAGCGTCGCCGCAGCCTTGCCCGCCACCTCCATGTAGTTTGGATCCCGGTGCAGCAGCACGACCGCGAAACTGCCGTCGAGCAGCAGCAGGATCTGCTTTGCCAGCACGGCCGGCTCGGCGACACCGGCTTCGGTAAAGGTCTCGGCAATCCAGGCCTCGAACTTCTTCTTGTGGGCGGCACCGATGCGGATCGCCGGATGACCGGGCATGTTGGCAAGCTCGGCGGAGGTGCGCAGGAAGCCACAGCCCTTCCATTTCGGATGGCGCGCCGCCCGCGCCAGGTTGACGAAGATCGCCTCGACCTTGTCGGCAATGTCCCCGTCGCCCGCGTCGAACCACTTGCGGAAGAGTTTCAGATTGGGCTGGTCGCGGCCTTCGAGATAGGCGGCGATCAACTCGTCCTTGCTGTCGAAATGATAGTAGAGCGTGCGTTTGGTCACGCCCGCGGCTTCCGCCACCGCATCGACGCTGACGGCGCGGATGCCCTCGGCATAAAACAGCTTTTCCGCCGCTGCGACGATCAGGTCCCGGGTCGATTTCTCTGCTTTCGCCATCTCTCATGTATACCGACTAGTGAATATACATGGCATCTTCCCTCACCTAGCCTCTCCCCGTCAACAGCTGCCGGAGAGCAACCATGTCGAACACCGTGCTGATGCAGATTTCCGAGGGCATCGCCCTCCTCACTCTCAACCGACCAGAGAAACTCAACGCGCTGAACTACGAGCTGATCGACCGGCTCATGAGCCTTCTCGACCAGATCGAAGCGAACGACGGCGTCGGCGCCGTGATCATCACCGGCACCGGCGACCGCGCCTTTTCCGCCGGCGGCGATATCCATGAGTTCTCGGAAAGCGTGGCCAAGGGCGTAAACCCGGCCGTGCGCGATTTCGTCCGTCGCGGCCAGGGCCTGACGGCCCGGCTCGAAGCCTTTCCGAAGCCGGTTATCGCTGCCGTCAACGGGCTTGCCTATGGCGGCGGCTGCGAGATCACTGAAGCGGTGCATCTCGCTGTTGCAAGCGACCGGGCGCGTTTTGCCAAACCGGAAATCAAGCTCGGCATGCCGCCGACCTTCGGCGGCACCCAGCGCCTGCCGCGGCTCGCCGGCCGCAAGCGCGCGCTTGAACTGCTGCTGACAGGCGAGGATTTCTTGGCCGATCGCGCGCTGGAGCTGGGGCTCGTCAACCACGTCGTCGCTCATGAGGAACTGATGTCGGCCGCCCGTGACCTGGCAAAACGCATCATCGGCCACTCCCCGCTTGCAGTGCGCTCGATCATCACCGCCGTCACCCGCGGCCTCAACATGTCGATCGCCGAGGGGCTGCTGGTCGAAAGCGAACAGTTTGCCCAGATGGTGCCGACCGACGATCTTGCCGATGCGCTTGCCGCCTGGACGGGACGGCGCCTCCACGACGACCCACCGCGGCGTGGTCTCTTTTCGCGATACTTTTAAATTCAACCGAACGGTTGACAATTAGGTCGACCGAGAGGATATTCAACAATATGGTTGAATATCAGAACGCACATCTCGATGCCGTGTTTCACGCGCTTTCGGACCCGACGCGGCGCGCCATGCTCCAGGACCTTTCGCAGGGCGAAAGACTGGTGGGTGAGCTTGCGGCGCCGTTCTCGATCTCGCTGGCCGCGGCATCGAAGCACATCAAGGTGCTGGAAGGAGCAGGTCTGGTGCGCCGCGAAGTGAAAGGTCGCACGCATGTGTGCCGGCTCGATGCCGCGCCGATGCATGCAGGCATGGAATGGATGCGCCACTACGAAGCCTTCTGGCGCACCCGCATCGACGCACTCGAGGCGCTGCTTCTCGCCGAAGACGCCACAATCCAAACTGATCCGGAGGAAAAGCCATGACTTCGTCTGCCACAGCCTTTGCCGGCGCCGATTACGGCCGTGTCGTCGCACCAGACGCGGTGCGCATCGAGCGCCTGCTTCCCGGCCCGATCGAGCGGGTCTGGTCCTATCTGACGGAGGAAAGCAAGCGCCGGCTCTGGATGGCGTCCGGAACGATCGGATCGAAGGAAGGGGCCGAGGTCGAGCACGTCTTCCGCCATTCGGAACTGACGACGGAGGACGATCGGCCACCGCAGAAATACGCCGAGCACGCCGGCGAGGTGCACAATTACGGCCACGTGCTCGCCTGGGAGCCGCCACGACTACTGGCCTATACCTGGAACGAAGAGACCGGCACCCCGTCGGAGGTCCGCTTCGAGCTCAGCCCCCGCGGCGACAAGGTGCTGCTCGTCGTCACCCATAAGCGCATCGCCGACCGCGCGGTCATGACCAGCTTCTCCGCCGGCTGGCACGTACACCTCGACATTTTGCGCGCTCTGCTCGAAGGCGAAAAGCCGGCAGCCTTCTGGAGCAAGTTTGCCGACCTTGAAGCGCAATACGACGCGCGTATTCCGAAGCCCTGACGGCGGGATGGGCTTGAAGGTCAGGACGCGTGCAGGCGCCGGCAAGGATCGACTTGCCGGCGCTTTTCGTCAGGTGCGGGCGAAACCGAGAACGAAAAACGCCAGCGCGCCGATCGAGGCCCATGTGCGCACGTGGTTCCACCAGACCCAATCGGTCAGATAGCGCTCACGCCAGAGATCGGTCGCCGCCTGACCGGGGGCTGCCGCGGCGAGCGCGTCATTCATCGGCACGTTGAAGACAATGGTCACCAGCAGCACGCCAACGACATAGGCAATGCCACCGGCGGCAAGCCACCACCTGCCCTCGCCCCCCGAGATGAAGGCGACGACGACGAGCGCCAGGGCGAGCAGCGCCGTGCCCATGAAGGCGCTGAGGAAGATCGGGTTCTGGATCACGACATTGATGGCGTTCATCGCGGCGATCCCCTGCTCCGGCGGCAGCCGCGACAGGGCCTGCATGATGCAGACCGAGAAGATGAAGAACAGCCCGGCCATCAGGCCGGAACCGATCGCGGCGGCAAACGCCAGAGCGGGGATCAACGGGATCATGCGGCAAGACTCCAAACACCAGTTGCTGCGGTTTCCCGGGCGTAATCGGCAAAGTCGCGCGGACGCCGCCCAAGCACGCGCTCGACATCGGACGTCATGCTGGAATTGCGTCCGTCGAGCACCGAGGTGAAGAGATAGCGGATGAGTTCGACATAGTCATCCGGCACGCCGTCCGCCTTGAGATGCGCTGCGAAGTCGGAAACCGGAATGGCCTGATAAGAGATCCGACGGTTGGCGGCCGCGGCGATCTCGGCGACGGCCTGGGCAAAGGTCATCAGGCGCGGGCCGGTCAAGGCATAGACCTTGCCGATATGCGCATCGTCCAGAAGAGCCTCAACCGCCACGTCGGCAATGTCGTCGCAACTGACGAAGGGCTCGGTGACCTCGTCCACCGGCAGGAAGACCGAACCACTCACCACGCCGTCGGCCAGGAAGCCTTCGTCGAAATTCTCGAAGAACCAGCTGCCCCGGATGACCGTCCAGTCGGCGCCGGAGGCCTGCAGCGCACGCTCGGAGGCTTCCGCCTCGTCCTCGCCGCGGCCCGACAGGAGCACCAACCGTTTGATGCCGGAGCGAACGGCAAGGCTCGAGAACTTGGCGATGACGTCGACGGCGCCCGGCACCGCCAGATCGGGCTGGTAGCAGACATAGATGCGATCGACATTTTCAAGGGCGGGCGTCCAGGTCGCCTCATCCGTCCAATCGAAGGAAGGCGACGCCGAACGGGCGCCGATGCGGACCGCTATGCCCCGCTCCCGAAGGCGATCGGCCACCCGCCGCCCCGTCTTGCCGGTACCGCCCAAAACCAGTGTGACTTTCTGAGACATCGTTTCCTCCTGAGGTTCCACCAACAAACATGAGCATCTCTCACATTTGCAAATGTGATAAATCCTCGTATTTTAGGAGTCAAGTCAAAATGTGAGCATTACTCATGATTCCAGATGCAAGTCCCGCCACGCTTCCCGCCAACGACGAGCCTGCGCTGCGCCGGACGCCGAGCCAGAAGCGCAGCCGCGAGCGCGTCGAGCAGATCCTTGCCTGCGCGACGGCGCTCATCCAGGAGAAGGGCAGCGACGCCATGCGCATGAGCGAAGTCGCTGAAAAGGCGGGGATTTCGATCGGCTCGCTGTATCAGTACTTTCCCGACAAGGCGGCAATCGTGCGCACGCTGGCCGAGCGCTACAATGCGGTCTGCAACGAGTGCATCGCGGCCGAACTGGCCAAGGTCACGTCGATAGCCGAACTGCGCGACGCCTTCTCGCTGCTGTTCGACATCTACTACGACATGTTCCTCGCCGAGCCGGTCATGCGCGACATCTGGTCGGCGATGCAGGCCGACAAGGCGCTGCGCGAGATCGATCTTGCGCAAAGCCGCGCCGGCGGAAAGCTGCTTGCCGATGTCTGGGCCCGGCTTGTGCCGGAGACACCGCGCGAAGAGATCGACAGCGCCGCCTTCCTGATCATGCATCTCGGCGACTGCACCATGCGACTTGCAGTCTCGGTCGACCGGGCCGAGGGTGACCAGATCGTCGAAGCCTACAAACGCATGACCATCAAGGATTTTGTCGCGGATGGACCGCGCGGCGGCGCGCACTCAATTGACAACTCCATGACACAATCCTAATCATCTGGGATCGATTGGTTCCCGGGACGCGAACGTGTTTCGGGAGTAAACGGGAATGTGACGGATGGACCCAAGCTGGGCATTCAAATCACGGCCGACCCCGCGACTGTAGAGCGACGTCGATCCACCGTTCCGGAGCGATCCGGAAGAAGCCACTGGCAAGACCGCGAGAGGGCGGCCGAGCTGGGAAGGCGAGGCAGATCGAGGGCATCGAGCCCAACGCCGTGAGCCAGGAAACCTGCCACTCGATACGGGCATAGGGCCCAACCGGGAATTTCCCGATGCCATCACGGAGGTTGTCATGGCTACGTCTACCATTTCGAGCACCCCGCTCTCCCTCAGCGATCGTCTGACCGCTGGCGTCATCGCGCTCTTCATCGGCGCATTCCTCGTCTTTGGCGCCGGCCTTGCCAACTCGGCAGTGCTGCACGACACGGCGCACGACACCCGCCACTCCTACGGCTTCCCCTGCCACTGACCGATGCGCCGGAACGTGAACAACGTTCCGCATCGAACAATCTGCGGACCTGAACGCATCCGGCCCGAGCCGGATGGAGGCCTGCGTGCATCCCGGTTTTTCCGGCGCGCGAAGGCCATCCGCAGCATAGGGAAAATGGGAAGGCTCAAGGACCACGCCACAGGGCGTGGCTTTTGTCGTTATCGAGGGATTTCAAGATGATTGTCAGAACGCTTCTGGCCGCGATCGTGGCTGGATTGATTGCCGGTGTCTTCATGACCGGCGCCCAGGAACTGCGCGTCACACCGCTGATCCTGCATGCAGAAGAATTCGAAGGCGAGGCACCGGCCGCCACCGAACAGCCCGCCGCCCAGCCGGGTGCGGCACAGCCGGCCGCAGAAAACCACGACCAGCATTCGTCGCTCAAAGCCGTGTCGCCGTTCGGCGCTTTCCTCGACGCTTTGTCGCCGATCACCCCGGCCTATGCCCATGAGGGCGAGCATGAGGAAGGCGGCATCATGTTCGGCATGAGCCGCTTCTCCGGCACGCTGATGGCGAACCTCGTCACAGGTTCCGGCTTCGGTCTGCTGCTCGCCGGCGTCAGCCTGGTGATCGGCTACCCGATCACGCTCAGGAACGGCGCGCTGTGGGGCGCCTGCGGCTGGCTTGCCGTGCACATGCTGCCGGCGATCGGTCTGCCGCCGGAACTGCCGGGCTTTCCGGCAGCCGAACTCGGCGACCGCCAGACCTGGTGGCTGGTGACCGTGGCGCTCTCCGCCGTCGGCCTCTATCTCGTCGTCCTGCGCGAGGAGATCGTCTCCAAGGTCGCAGGCCTGGTGGCGATCGCAGCACCCCATGTCTACGGTGCGCCGCAGCCGCTCGATATCACCAGCAACGTTCCGGCCGTGCTCGGCGCCGAGTTTGCGGTTGCCGCACTCGCCACCACGCTTGCCTTCTGGATCGTACTCGGCGTCGTCTCCGGCTTCATCAACGAGCGCTTCGTCAAGGCACAGTGATCACTGATCACAGATCGTCAGCAAAGCGACGGCGGGGTTCAGGTCCCGCCGTTTTGCATGAGATGCGCCGCCAGCCGCGCGCGGCGATCTTCCGGCTCCAGCAGCACGCAAGTGTCGCAGAAGCTGCCCCCTTCCGTCTTGAAGTAGAGACAGCAGCCGCAACGGATCCGATACTGGCGCGACAGCTGAGCGCCGCTTGCCGGATCGAGAGCCGCGATCTGCTCGTAGCAGAGCTCCTCTGAGTAGAGCCGCGAACCCGGTCGCTTGACGATCGCCAGCGCCTCGGCCATGCCGCGCGCCTCGTCGCCGATCGCGCGGCCGATTTCCAGGAACGCGCCGGCCAGGGCATCGGCCGCGAGCCGCCATTGCGCCCCGCTCGACAGCCCTGCTCGCGCTTTCAGAACCGCAACGACGGGTGCCAGATGGGCGATGAAGCCCTGTTCGAATGCGCTGACACCTTCGCCACCCTGGCGCTCCGTCGCCGGCGGATGCAGGCGAAAATGATAGCGCTTGCCCGCGACTTCGACGCCACGGTGAAGCCGCGTCCAATCCTCGAAACGAATGCCGGCCACCTCCGCCTGCGACCCGGCGCCGAGATGGAACGCGCCAAGGACTACGCTCAGCTGGCGGCTATAGAAGGCGATCAGATGCGCCGCCCGGACCCGGTCGGTCATGCCGACCCCGAAGAAATCCTGATAGGCGAGCCCCGCCTCAAGGCCAGCGCTGCCGGTAGCCCAGAAGTCGCCCGGCGCGCTGAAATCACTGGCCGCCGGCCCGAGCGAGACGGCAGCCTCGGGAAACTGGGCACGCAGATGGTCGGCGACGGCCAGCGCCTGCGGCGCAAACGCCGCGGTCTCCGCTGTCGGCCGGTGGTCGTTCAAGCGCATGCCGTCTCCGTCGTCCGTTCTCATCCTCTGGCGCGGGATGCGGGCGGATTACCACACGCGCCTTCCCCCTCCTGCAGCCAGCCACCGTCGAAGCCCGCCCGTTCAAGGCCGAGGCGGATCGCCGGCATGCTGCGCATCAGCGCCCAGCTAAGGCCGCTTTGCCAGTTCTCGATCATCATGACAACGAGGCCCTGGTCAAGACCGACGACCCGCGCATCGATCCAGCCCTCCGGGCCTGCGCCGGCGGCCAGGCTCGGGTTAAAGCCGCCAGGAAAGCGCCCTTCGCTCAAAAGTCCCGGATAACTGTCTGCCATATGCACCAGGGAGGCCTGCGCCGCATCCGGCTCGAACGGCAGGCAGGCAAGCGGCGCCCAGGGCACGAGCGTGCCGTCATCAAGGCCGTAGGGTGCGCCGCGGTTCACATAGCCGAAAAGCCGCTGCTGGCGCCCATCCGCAAGCCGCAGCCGGCCGCGCGGCGCATGGCAGGCGCTGAGGCCCCACAGGTCCTCGCCATATCCGGCGAAACCGCCGGGATTGGAGCGCGCATGGTCCCGCTGCAAGGCGATGGCGCGTCGGGTATTCTCGAAATAGTCCGTCCCCCGCTCTCGCATCGGCCGGTCGGAAAGCCCGCGTAGATCGAGCCAGGCCTGCGGAAAGAGATGGATGAAGAGTGGGGCCGCATGCAGATGCGGCCGGCCGTCGACCGGAATCCAGTCATGGCCCTCGGCGAAGGCCGCATAGTGCTCCGGTTCGATCGAATGGTCGGGCGCGCCGAGTGCCAGCACATAGAGCAGCAGCGCTTCGCTGTAACCCCGCCAGCGATGCTTCAAGAACCGCCCCGGCGGCCGCCAGCCCATCGTCAGCGTGTCGCCCCGATTGAGCGCCCAGCGCCAGTCCACCCGCGCATAGAGCCGATCGGCAAGCGCGCGGATCTCGCATTCGTCCGCATCCCTACCGTAAAAATATGCAGAGGCGGTCAGGCAGCCGGCGATCAGCAGCGCCGTATCGACGGTCGAAAGCTCGCTCTGCCAGGTGCGCTCACCGGTCCGCATGTCGAGGAAGTGATGGTAGAAGCCGCGATAGCCGGTCGCCTGCCGGTGGCGGGACTGCGGGCTTTGGACAAGGAAGCGCAGGGTCGTCGCCACCCGCCGCGCCGCGTCGCTGCGCGAAAGCCAGCCGCGCTCGACGCCGATCGGATAGCAGGAAAGGCCGAAGCCGGTCGCAGCGATGCTCGCCGGCGCGCCCGGCAACGCGGTGTCGGCGATCAGTCCGGTGACCGGATCCGAATGTTCGAGGAAATACCCGAACGCCGTCTGCTGCAATCGATCGATCTGAAATCGCTCAGTATTTTCCGTACGCTGCGGCATTTCGCCTTTCCTGTCCGACATCCGGCCTCATGCAGGACCCGGCAAAATCACTCTTTAGTGAAGGCCAACTACACCCAAACGGTCGCCGAAATCCAATCTTGTGTTACAGTCTTCTAATCTGACCGCGCGCAATGACTGGTTGAAGCGATGTTGAGCGTGTTGGCGTTACTCCTTTCATTGAGTGGTGGCCCGAGCCCATCGACCGCCGAGGCGACGAATGTCGACGTCGAACTGATCCTGGCGGTCGACATGTCCGGCTCGATGGATCTCGACGAGGCCCGCATCCAGCGGGCCGGCTATGTCGAGGCACTCCGGCATCGCGACTTCCTTGATGCGGTCGAAAGCGGCCAGCTGGGCAAGATCGCCATCGGCTATTTCGAATGGGCCGGAACGGTGAACGAGTCCTCCGTTGTCGCCTGGAAGGTCATCGACAATGCCGCCGACGCCGACGCCTTCGCCAAGCTGATCGAAGCGCGGCCGGTCGGCACACGCCGCGGCACCTCCATCTCCAACGCCATTACCTATGGCACGGCGCTGATCGATTCCAACGCGTTCAGCGGCGTGCGAAGGGTCATCGACATCTCCGGCGACGGGCCGAACAACATCGGCCCGCCGGTGCTTCCAGCCCGCGAGATCGCGATCACGCGCGGCATCACCATCAACGGGCTTGCCATCCTCATCCGCCCGTCGGTTTCGACCGGCCCGCTTGACCAATATTATGCCGAATGTGTCATCGGCGGCCCCGGCTCCTTCGTGCTGCCGGTGCACGAGCCCGAAGATTTCTCCATCGCGATCCGCCAGAAACTGGTGCTCGAAGTCAGCGGCCTGCCACCACCGCCGACCATACGCTATGTCGATGCCTTCCCGGCGCCCGATTGCCTGATCGGCGAGAAATTGCGACCGGGCTTCCTCGACCGGGTCTATCCGGAGCTCGACAAGTAGCCTCGCTAGACCGGACGATGCCCCCGCAACCTTTGCGCGTCAGATTGTCGTTTCCCTTCGCTTCGTCCGACGATAAGATGGCGCGTTGCTTCGCGGATCGATTCATGTCCTTGACCACCACGCCCCATCAGGCCGAACTGGCCACAGACCCGACCACCGACACCGGCAGTCAGCACATCCGCGATACATTGCGCGATGCGATCGTCGAGCGGCGGCTTGCGCCTGGCACCAAGCTTTCGGAAAGCGACGTCGGCGAACTCTTCAACGTCAGCCGAACGCTGGTGCGCGCCGCCCTGCAGGCGCTGTCCTATGAAGGCCTCGTCAACGTCGAGAAGAACCGCGGCGCCTTCGTTGCGCACCCTTCGATCGACGAGGCGCGCCAGATCTTTGCGACCCGCCGGCTGATCGAGCCCGGCGTCGTGCGCGCCGCCGCCGCCCAGATCGGCAAGGCGGAGCTTTCCGAACTCAGGCGCATGCTGGCAGCCGAGCGCCAACTGACCGAACAGCGCGGTCAATCGGCCCGTCGTGCGGAAATCAAGGCATCGGGCGATTTCCACCTGGCGCTTGCCGACCTCTCCGGCAACACCATTCTGCGCCGCTTCATGGACGAGCTCGTCGCCCGCTCCTCGCTGGTCATCGCGCTTTACGGACAATCGACCGTTTCGAGCTGCGGCCACAGCGAACACGACGAGATCGTCAACGCGATCGAGCGTGGCGACATCGACGCGGCCGCGCGGCTGATGGTCCACCACATCGACCATATCGAAGCCGACCTCGACCTGCGCGTTCTGAAGTCGACCGACCTCAAGGCAGCGCTGGAACTCTAGTGCCGCCACCTGCGCCGGGCCTGGATTTTCAAAGCTTTTCAACACCGGTCCGAGCTCGATGGAGCTCCCGCCGGACCTCCCTTCGTCCGCCGTCGGCAAAAGCGACGCAACCAAAAGATCAGGTTCGCAAAGCCGGAGAGAACTCGCCTGCCGTCAGCGCGAATAAAATCGGTCGACAACATGGAACCATCCCGCTGCTCTCGCGTTGCCCTCTCGCTCGAAAAGACTGTGAACGAGGAATGCAATGAGCGAGAAACTCTTTCCCACTCCCATCCCCCTGAAACTTTCGGCACGACGGCAGACCGTGGTCAGAACGGTGTTCGAAGCCGTGGAACTGCTCAGGCAGTGGCCGGGCCGTCGTGGCCGGGAATATCGCGCAGCCCTCAGGCGCTGCCTGGATGCGCTGGATGGATTGACGAGTACGGACCGGGCGAGCCGCTGCTTTGCCGCAGCCGCCCGGGAATCGGGCCTGTTGCTGGCCTGATCCGGGCGACCGGGATGATCCGGAACCGCAAAGGTGATCCGGGATATCAAGGGCTCGGAGTTTGAAGCTTTCACGATGCGCCGAAGGACGATCGGCGCATCGCCCCGACCGAAAGCACCTCAGCTGCGATCAGCAAGATTTCATGCCACGCGCGGCGATCAGTCGGCGAGTTCGGCCGCTTCCTTCGGTCCACGGTCGGCAAGCGCCTTGAGCGCCGCCTTGTCGAGCCGCCAGTCCGGCGCTCCGTAACCGAGCGGCCACTTGTACGGCTCCTTGTCGTTGAAGAAGACGACGGTCGTCAGAAGCGGGAAGGCCTGGCGGTAGGTCTGCTGATCCAGGATTTCGGCATACCATGCACGCTTGTAATCGGCCGAGCCGGAGACCCCGAGTTCGGCAACGATCACGGGCTTGCGGTAACGCGAAACGCGCTGGTACTTTTCCTTGAGCGCTTCGCCGAAGCGACGCTCGCGGCCCCAATAGTCGACGTCCATCTTCTGCAGGCCCCAGACAGGGATGCCGATCGCATCGACGACATCGTCGCCCGGATAATAGGCCGCGAGATTGCGATGGCCCTTCGGCGACCAGACGTAGCGGGCGGCCGGCGCGAGTTCCCGGCACTTGCTGACGAAGTAGCGGAACGCCGTCTTGTAGCCTTCGCTGTCGCGCCGCGCCCAGGGATAGCGCTCGCCGGGCTCTTCCATCTCATGGCCCCAGCGAACGTAGACCCGCCCGCGGAAGTCGGCGGCGCGCGTGCAAATATCGGTAATCTCGCGATCGAAGCGGCCCTTGCCGATATCGGCAAACAGCCGGTTGCCGCCGGCGCGCCAGTCGGCGGCATGGGTATAGGGCTCGACCGAAAGCATCAGCGCCCGCCCCTGTCGCGCGGCATTTGCGAACTTCCGTTTCAGCTGCGCCCGATCCGGCTTCTGCCAGTAGACGAAGACATGCTCGAGTGTCAGCGCGTCGCTGGATGCGACCGCATCATGCGGATCGTAAACACCGATTTCGACCGTGCGTGTTTCCCGCTCCCTTGCCTCAGGCGTGATGGCGGCGGTCGTCAGCGACCGGTCGATACCGTCTACGGAATCCTGCGCGCGACCCGGCGTGACTCCGGCAACCGCCAGAAGCGCCAGCGCGCCAGCACCGAGGACCGATCTTGGGACAGCAATAGGCAACGATTTTCTCCGGCGTGCCACATCTGGCACCGCATAAAACCAGACATGGCTTGCTGCGCGCTGGAAGCCGGTGCGATCGCGAGGCCGTGGGCGTCATGCCCGGATGGCAAAAAGGCCGCCGCCAAGGCTGGCAACCGCCCCGTCTCCATGATCGATTGCGCCTGCCTTCCCGAACGCGACAGACTGTTAGAGCGAGGCTCTGAGGAAACAGTGTGACGTGCGCCCGAAGCCGCTCGGCGAGCAGATATAGGGGGCGCGGCCGAGGTAGGTTGCCGTGCGCCTGCGCGTCGGTGCCGGCTCGACGATGTCTTCATCCGCCTCGGCGATCTTCAGCTGCTTCTCTTCCTTGCGGACCTTGATCGAAGGGCTCGCATAGGCACTCGAATGGCCCGATGCAAACAGCGGCGTTTCGCTGACGACCGTCGACGAGCAGCCGGCGGACAGAAGCAGGAGGCTTAGAACTGATGTCGTCGGTACGAGAAACTTGAAACCCGAAACGGCGGTGCGGCCTACGCCGGCACATGCGGTTTTGATTCGCATAAACGTCCTTTCGAATAGCGGTCCAGCCGCCTGGGGCTTCCTTTGGGCGAAAAGGCGGCGATCTTCAACCCCCTTTTTCATTATTCATTGCTTAAATTAACAATTCCTTTCTTAGAGATTCCGCCATGGTTGTGCCGCCGCTTTCGCCCTGCGCTGGCGAACATCGACGCCTTGCGGACGGCGGACGCAGGCATCGGCGCGGGCTATGAGCGAAACAATACGGAAAAGCAAAGGCTTGCCGGGTTCCCTGTATCACGGCATCGGCGAACGGCGACCCGTCTCTGCCGCTTCCGCGCCACCACGCCCGGTGGCAATATCCGGCCGATGCTACGGCTGATGTCCCCGGACAAAAAATCGACCCCAGCCACCGGTTCTCCGCTGGAATCCGGACGGCGGCGGCTGGCGGGGACGACGGGCCGCTGCCATTCGCTATTTTTAGCTATCGCGCATTTACGGATCCTTGACCTCTGACGGCCACCTTGGAGCGAGGCGCAACATGTTTGAGCGTATGCGCCCACTCCAAAACTGCCCGCCTCCCGCGGGCATTTTTTTTGCGCGCACGGTAGCCCTGCGAGCACCAGCCGCCCGGTATTCCCAGAGACGACACCTTCCCCCGCGCGCCGCTTCAACCCGCCCCATCCTCGGCGCCCATTGCACGGGCTGAGGCCTTCCAACGTCTGGTCTTGCCTTGCCGATGGGACATGCGAACTGCGCGCCGGCCAGCCGCGATCGGCTGTTCGCCAGCGCGTTTACCACACTGCGAAAGTCCCATTGCGAGAATTTAAGGAGTTGTTAATAATAGAAAGCGGAGAGCGAGGGGCAATCCAAATTGGATCAAGATACAGGTGCCGACATCGTCGGAGCCGCCGGCATCGCTGGCGCGCGCATAACCATCATTGTTTCTGCACTCGGCGCCGGCGGCACCGAGCACGTCGTCAGTCTCGTTGCCAGCCACTGGGCCCGCCTCGGCTGCACCGTCACGGTGATTACGCTCGAAGCGCCGACCTCCGAACCCTATTACAGGCTCGATCCGCGCGTCACCATCGAGCGGCTCGACGTGCCGGTTCAGAAGGCTGGCAAGCTGCGGGCCGCCTGGCTGGTGGCAAGGCGGCTCTACCGACTGCGCTCGACGATCAGCCGCACCCGTCCCGACTTCGTGCTGAGCTTCCTGACGCGCACGAACGTGCTGACGCTGCTCGCAACGCGAGGCCTCAGGCTCCCGGTGATCGTGTCCGAGCGCAACAACCCGGCGGCGCAGCCCTTCGGCCCCTTCTGGAAATGGCTGCAGCTTCGTCTCTACCCGCGCGCCTTTGCGCTGGTGACGATGACCAAGGGCGCGCTGGACTATTTCCCGCCGAATGTTCGCCGCTCCAGCCGGGTGATCGCCAATGCGATCAATCTGCCCGACGGCTGGCAAAAGAAGCGCGGCAACAATGTGCTCACCGCCGTCGGGCGCCTGACTGAGCAAAAGGGCTTCGATCTGCTGCTCGAAGCCTTCGCCAAGGCGGCCAGCGACCACCCCGAATGGAAGCTCGTCATCTGGGGCGAAGGCGAGGCGAGAAAAGCGCTGGAAGCCCAGCGCAACGCGCTCGGATTGGCCGACCGGGTGGAAATGCCCGGCGTCACCGCGAAACCCGGCCTCTGGGTCGAAACCGCCGACCTCTTCGTCCTGTCATCCCGCTACGAAGGCTGGGGCATCGCCCTGCTTGAAGCGATGGCCGCAGGCCTCCCCGTCGTCTCCTTCGCCTGCGAATGGGGCCCGACCGACATGATTGCCAACGGCGACGACGGCATTCTCGTCGAAAACGGCGACATCAACGCCCTGGCCGAAGCCCTCTCCAACCTGATGGGCGACGAGACCCTGCGCGCCCGTCTCGCGGCCAACGCCGAAGCCAATGTCCGACGCTACGACGCCGAACATATCCTCTCCCAATGGGACGCCGTGGCGCTCTCGGCACTGGAAAACTCGAGCACCCCGAGGGCCACGATGAAGCCCCGGGCCATCCCCGCTTCCGGCTAAGGATCTGGCCGCGTTGGCGGAGACAACTGCGAACGTGGCCTCGGAAAGGGTATGTCCTGTCAAAGCGGTCGCGACAGGCGAGCGCTTTGTAGACCAATGCTGGTCAGCGTGCCGCCATAGTTGAAGACCCGGTAGATGCCGGCGCCGAAGCTGCCGCCGGAGGAGACGGAAACGTTGAGCGTGCCGTCGAGCACCAGGTTGCCACCGACATCGACAAGATCGTTGAGCGCGCCACCGGCGACATTGGCCTGGCCGAATTCGAAATCGACGATGGAAGCGGCAGCGAGCGACAGATTGCCATTGATCGTCAACGTTCCCGGGCTGTTGCCGAGCGCCAGCGTGCCGCGTCGTTCACGACGACGCTGCCGCCGATCGTGCCGTTGCCGCCGAGCACGGCGCCAGAACCAACCGTCGTCAGTCCGGTTGCAATCGACTGGTTGCCGTTGACCAGCAGCTTGCCGGCATCGACGTTCGTGGCACCCGAATAGCTGTTGCGCCGGAGAGGATCGTCGCTCACGATCCTTGCATGAGGTGACGTGCAATCTGCACCAGCGCTGCATCGCTGCCGTCTGACCCCTTTGTTCGTTTTCCCGCCTCCAGCCAGCAGACGTTCATGACCGCCAGAATGTCGTCGTCCGATTGGACCACGCCTGCCGCGTCAAAGTCTCTTCGAATGATCGCAAGAATGTCGCTGCGTTCGACGTCCAGCGCCGCCATCGCAAGACCATCCGAGTAGGTCTTGGCATTTTCGCCGGCAAGGGCCAGTTTCTCCGCCGCCCAAAAGCCAACCAGCTTGTTGCGACGTACGATTCGCACCATTTCCGCGCCCGGACCAGCCATCGAAATTCTCCATTGCTGCCTGGCCGGCCATCCTAGCAGAAACCACGAGGAAGAGGGTTGGATTATCCGACGTTGGCGGAACATGCCGTGCGCAATTTCGCGTCGTGCAAAGTCGCTGGAAGTGTCCCCAACCTGCGCGCACATCAAATCTGGGCAAAAATCAGCCAGAAAACCTAGAAAATTCAATGTTCGCAAGTGATTGGTGGGCCCGGAGGGACTCGAACCCCCAACCAAGCGGTTATGAGCCGCCGGCTCTAACCATTGAGCTACAGGCCCACTCTGGATCCGCTCCTGTCCTTAAACCGTAACGGTCCAGGGATAAGACACGGGGCAGCAACTTTAAGTGCTACGGTGGCCTTTGCGCTTCTGAACGAGGCGTGGCACCGTCGTGATCCAGGCCCGCGAACCAATGGCAGTTTGCGGGTGGCCAAGGCTCTAGCGGAAAACCTTTTTGCGGACAAGCCATTGCCGCAATGCTCACACAATCGATAGCCAAGAAGACGCTTGGGACGGAACAACCGGAGAGACATTGAAGATGATTTCCACACGCACTGCCCGCACGCTTTCGATCGCCGCCTTCGCCGCAGCTTTTGCTGGCGTTGCCGCCGCTCAGGCGCAGGAGACGGACAAGGACAAGGCCACCATCGTCGTTGCCGGCGAAGGCCGCGCGACGACCGCGCCGGACATGGCAGTCCTGCAGCTGAGCGTCGTCAAGGATGGCAAGACCGCGCGTGAAGCGCTGGACGCCAACAACAAGACCATGGCCGAAGTGCTGAAGGCGCTGAAGGACGGCGGCATTGCCGATCGCGACCTGCAGACGAGCGGCTTCATGCTCAACCCGCAATACAGCTACCCGACCAACACCGACGGCAGCAACCGCGCGCCGGAGTTGATCGGCTACCAGGTGACGAACGGCGTCAGCGTCCGCGTTCGCGATCTCGCCAAGCTCGGCGAAGTGATCGACAAGTCGGTTTCGCTCGGCGTCAACCAGGGTGGCGGCGTACAGTTCACCAACGACAAGCCGGAAGCCGTGATCACCGAAGCGCGCAAGGCAGCCGTTGCCGATGCCGTTGAGAAGGCCAAGGTGCTGGCCGAAGCGGCCGGCGTCTCGGTCGGCAAGATCGTCAACATCTCCGAGCAGGGCTTCCGCCCCGAGCCGGTGCCGATGATGCGCGCCGGCATGGCCAAGGAATATGCCGCCGACGCCGTTCCGGTCGCAACCGGCGAAAACAGCTACAACGTGACGGTCAACGTGACCTTCGAAATCAAGCAGTAAGGCTTGTCAGCAACGCCCACGGCCAAGCGCGGGCGTTCAACGATCGAACGCCCCTGGTGCCAAGGATCGGTGCCGGGGGCTTTTCTTTTGGGCGCTGGTGCTCGCGATGCACTCGACTAAGACTGGGCCCGGCGCTGAACGCCGTCCGACCTCCAGGCTTAAATTTGCCGGCACCTGCTTTGACATCGCTTCCCGCGCGCGATTTGCTGCCGCCCCTCGCCCTGCGGCATCGCCCGCGACCGCTCCGCGATCTCCGCCTGGCGTCGCCCTCGCCTCCACGTCCTCGTGATCTTCGCCGCTAAAGCGGACATCCAGCCACATCGCATGGATCGTTGGTCCCGAGTGTTCGGTCGAGGAGATCCTTGGCAGGTGTTCCGGGCGATGGCTGACACATGGGCTGGATCTGGTCTGAAGAAGATCAGCCGATGCCTAGGCCGCAGATGTCCGCGATGGAATTGCGCCGCGCGTTCATTCGTCTGGCAATGCTAGAGGGCAAACCGGCCGGAGCCTTGCCGGCGGTTCGGCAACTACGGTGCCTGACACGACGATCGCCCGAGCGGACGATTCGCACGTATGGACCGCGCTGTCGGCCTGATCCACTTCGCTTCGTTCACGCGTCCCGACCAGGACTGCGCGCAACCGGCGCCCCTTGGTCGCTGCGGCGTCAAACAAAAAGCCCCCCATGCCTTGGCATGAGGGGCCATTCTTCCGCCGGCCGGGGGAGACGAGGCGGGAAGATTGCTTAGATGTTACCAACGGCCGATCGTCGGGCAGCCGCGGGCGTTCGCAAACACGATCGTCTGGCGTTGGCCGTGGCGACGGCCTTCGACGACGACGCGGCGCGAAGAGACGTCGGCGACATAGGCGCGGCGGAGTCCACGATCGCGGGCCTTGTCGACGGCCATCCAGGGCGCGCAACGGCCGCGGCGGTCACGGTCCCAGTGGCGGTCACGGCCGCGACCCCAGTCGCGCTCGTCACCGTAGCCGCCGTCGTAGTCGCGATACTGGACGTCGACGCCGCCGCGCGGGCCGAAACCGAATTCGATCGATTCAGCCGAAGCGGTGGAGGCGGCACCCAGCAGGCCGGTAAGTCCGATGACGGCGGCGGCAGCGGCGTTAAAAAGGCGGTTCTTCATAAGATCTCTCCAAGCTTGAAGGGTTCGAGGGGCAATCACCGTCCCAAGCGATTGATCAGAGAATAGGGTCGCCAAGCTGAACGACAGCGGAACCCGATGTTCATGGGACGTTCAGATTGCCAGAACGTGATGACCACACGCGCGTGGAGGAGACTTTCGTGCAAGTCACAGTCGATAAGGTATTGCTTATAAACAAGTATTTCGAAGAGCTTTGACCGCGGCCAAGGCGCTGGGACGCGCCTTCGCCTGCGCTTGGACAAGCGGCGAATCAGCCGCCGTCATCGGCGTGCCAGAGGTGATTCGCGCCGGCATTTTCCCCATCAAGACATGATCGGTCATCCGGCGGTCAGTAAGAAAACTTGAAAATGAAGGGGCGCGACCGTCAGGAGCGGTCGGCTACGCGTCGCTCAGCCGGCAAGCGCCCGCTCAAAGACGCGAATATTGCGATAATGGCTGAGGCGGGTGATGGCGCCGTCCTCGATCTCGAAGACGAGCACGCTGGGGATAGAGTAGCTCTGGCCAGTCGCAGGGGGAAAGCCTTCCATGGTCTCGCGGTAGGTGCCCCGTACCGTCAAATCGGCGGCCACGCGCTGGCCGAAGGCATCGCGCATCAGCACCACGTCTCCGAACTGCTCGTCGAATCGGCGCAGATAGTTCATCAGCCAGGCGCGCAAGGGGCCGACGCCGACGGTGCGTTGACCGGTCAGCGAATCGAGTTCTATGTCCTCATGCACGAGCCGCGCCAGCGCCTCGAAATCCCGCTGGTTCAGCGCCTCGATAAAGCCGCTGGCAATCGTCTGTGCATCGGTCATTCCGATTCCTCCCTAGCCTCGAAGGCCGGTTCCCAAGCCCTTGCTCTCGCCCCTTTATCTAGAACCCTTGCGTCGCCGTTCAATCGTCGGCGCCGGCCAATCAGGCGGAAAGATGCAGGACGATCTCGCGGCGATGCGGGCGGTCGCGATGCTCGAAGAGGTAGAGCCCCTGCCAGGTGCCGGTGAGCATCCGGCCACCACTGACGGGAATGCCGAGCGATACCGGCGTCAACGCCGCCTTGATATGTGCCGGCATATCGTCGGGGCCTTCCTGGGTGTGCACGATCCAGCGCATGGAGGGATCCGAGGAAGGCGGCACGAGGCGGCGGAAAAAGGCGTCCAGATCGCGCTTCACGTCCGGGTCGGCGTTTTCCTGGATGAGAAGCGAACAGGAGGTGTGCCGCACGAAGACCGTGAGCAGCCCCTCGCCGTCGGCGTTGGCGCGTACGAAGGCCGCCGCCTCGTCGGTAAATTCATAGAGCCCCTGGCCATGGGTGGCGATGGTGATGCGCGTTTGCGGCATGAAGGCCTCCGGCAGGCGGTCGCATCCGCCCGAGAGGCGGTGCGACCCGTTGATATGCCCAATGCTTCTATCCCCGGACCGTTCCCGGTCCAAGGCGATCTGCCGCAATCCGTCGCGGTGGCGTGCCTACATCTCCAGGAAGGTCTCGAAGCCGCCATAGATCATGCGCTTGCCGTCGAACACCTGCTTCCAGGCATCGCCCTGCAGCCGCGGATCGGCCATGACCTTGGCAACGATCGCGTCGCGCTCGGCGCGGGATTTGTAGGTGATCCAGGAGAACACCACCGTCTCATCGTCCTTGGCCTGCACCGAGCGGGGAAAGGACGTCACTTCGCCATAGGGCGCGTCATCCGCCAGGCATTCGTTGTAGGCGAGCGCGCCGTGCTCCATCCACACCGCACCCGCCGCCTTCGCCATCGCCTTGTAGGCCTCGATATTCGCCTTCGGCACGGCAACGATAAAGCCATCCACATAGGTCATCGATATAGTCTCCTCTGTTCGTTCTACGAGCATAGGACGCAGGACGGCCAAGAGTTCCGACATCGGGACGGAATTTTCTTTCAAGTGCGGCGCGGCTTTTGTCGGAACCGCGCTTCCCCGTTCGTCCTTGGCCGGTAGCATCCAAATCGGGAGACACCCATGCAGAAGATCACGCCGTTTCTCTGGTTCGACGATCAGCTGGAGGACGCCATCACTTTCTACACCGCCATTTTCCGCAACACCCGCATCACCGACGTGAAGCGGGGCCCCGACGGCAGGGCCTTTACCGCATCCTTCGAGCTCGAGGGGCAGCACTTCATGGGGCTCAACGGCGGGCCGCATTTCAAGTTCAGCGAGGCCGTGTCGTTCTTCCTGCGCTGCACCGACCAGGCGGAAGTCGACTACTTCTGGGAAAGGCTCTTGGACGGCGGCACGCCGCAGCATTGCGGCTGGCTGAAGGACAGGTTCGGTCTTTCCTGGCAGATCATCCCGGACGCCCTGATGCGTCACCTCGGCGATCCTGATCCGGCGCGTGCGGCCCGCGCCCAGCAGGCGATGATGGGCATGGTGAAGATCGATGTCGCGGAACTTGATCGCGCAGCCGCTGGTTAAGCGGAAGAACGGTCCCCTGGCGCCGGCTCAACCGGGCTGCGGCGTTAGCTGCCGCAGCCTCTGAGCTGCTTGCTGTAGACCTGGGCCATGCCGGCCGCCCGCTTGGCGCCGTTCTTGGCCGTATCGCTCCAGTTGCCTCGGGAATAGCCGCCGTGGCCATGGTAATAGGCGATGTAGAGCCTGTAAGCGTCGTTGAGGGCGATGCCGTTCCGCTGGGCACTTTCGCGATGGTACCAGGCGATGAAGCGAATCGCGTCGCCGAAGTCCGAACGCCGCGCTGCCCAGCGGCCGGTCTCGCTCTGATAGCGCGCCCAGGTGCCGTCGAGCGCCTGGGAATAGCCGTATGCTGTCGAAGCGCGCGTCCAGGGGATGAAGCCGAAAAGCTTGGTGCGTGGCGGACGGGCATTATGGCGGAAGCCGGATTCGGTGTAGATCGTCGCCATCAGGATCGGCACGGGCACGCCGTATTCACGCTGGGCGCTATAGGCTTCCCGGCGCCAATTGTTGAAAAGGCCATCTTGCTGCTCGAAAACCGCGCAGGCATTCCGGGTGTCTCTCGGCACCGTTCCGCAGCCGGCCAGCAACAGGAGGACGACGACAAATACGCAACGCATCGCAGAACCTCTTGCTTCCCCGCAGCACGGCGATTGCGCGCAAGGCAATGCCGCGGGAAAAATGCTCGAACACCACGGGCCGCCCGTCGGGGCCGCGGCGCTCCAGAGATTGATAAAACGTAAACCTTAAGGATCTCTTTTGATTCAAAGGAGAACCATCGAAGGCCCGGCCATTGAACTTTCGCCACCGGAGGTTTTACGATCCACGGGAGACATGCAGCGCCAGCCATAGGGCGCAAAGGAGCGTATCGATGAAAATATCCGCCTTGATGGTGCTCGCCTTCACCGGCTTGTTCGCCGCGACTGGCCTCGCGCGCGCCGACGAATGCGCCGATGCGAGCGACCAGGCGACGATGAATGCCTGCGCCGACAAGGCGCTGAAGGCCTCCGACGCCGAACTGAACGCCCTTTACAAGAAAATCCAGGGACGCCTGAAGGACGATGCCGACAAGACGAAGCTGCTGGTTGCCGCGCAAAGGGCCTGGATCGCCTATCGCGATGCCGAATGCGATTTCGCAAGCTCGGGCGTTGCCGGCGGCTCCGCCCAGCCGATGATCACGCTTGAATGCCGCGACGATCGCACACAGAAGCGCGTCGCCGACTTCAAGACCTATCTGAGCTGTGAGGAGGGCGATCTCAGTTGCGTCCTGCCGCCGGCAAACTGATCCGGAAAAGAGCGACGGTCACGGCGCTCGTAGCGGCGCTTCTCTGCCACGCCGGCAGCAACGCCGGGGCGGCAGATATCGACGCGCTTTATCGCAGTGACGCGATCGTCACCGGCACGGGTGAGGCGAATCGTGAGATCGGTTTTCGCGAATGCCTGCGTGAAGTGCTCGTCAAACTATCCGGCGATCCGACGATCACAGAGGCGCCCCGGTTTGCTGCAGCGGAGGCAAAGGCCGGCAGCTTCGTCTCGACCTTCTCCTACCACGATCGCCTCGAAGGCATCCCGATCCATGACGAACAGGGCACGCACGACCGCCCGCATGACCTCACCTGCCGGTACCAGCCAGCAACACTGAATCCGCTTCTCGCAGAACTCGGCCGCAAGCCATGGCTCTCCCCTCGCCCGGCGATCGCCGTATGGCTGGCGGTCAAGGACCAGAAGCGCCGCTTCGTGCTGACACGCGACGGCAGTGAAAGCCCCTATATGGCGGATTCGCTTGAGGCAGCTGCAAAGCCGCTGGCGCTTTCGACCGTGCTGCCGGATGCGGCGACCGTAACCGCCCGGAAACCCGCGCTCGACACCCTTCCGCAAGCGGATCCGGCGCAGCTCTTTGCGTCCGCGACACAGACCGCCGGCGACGTGCCGCTCCTCGGCACGCTCGTCTGGTCCGACGCCGCCCGTGGCTGGATCGCCCAATGGCAGATGGACGCGGGCGGCAAGCGTTACCTCTGGCAGTTGAGCGGCATCAGCTTTGACGACGCCTTTCGCAACGCCATGCGCGGCGCGGCCCGCATCCTCTCGGGAAACGGTGCGCCGTGAACGAGGCATCTGACGTTGTGGCCGCGATTATCCTCACGGCCGCAACACCGGCCGTTCATCCAAGCGAGGCGATCAGTTCGCGATAGGCAGCCTCAGGGAAGGCTTTCAGCGTCGTCGAGCGCACATTGCCGGCCATGCCAAGCGTGAGCGCGAAGCGTGCGGCCACCGCATCGTCAGGCGCTTCGACGATGGCCACCATGTCGTAGTCGCCCATGGTCAGGAAGAAATGCTTGAAGGAACCGCCCATCTCGCCGAGCACATTCCGTGCGAGGTCGAGCCTCTTCGGGGAATCACGCACATTCTTGACGCCCTGCTCGGTCCAGTTGAGGAGCATGACATACGTCGTCATCTGACACCTCCACGGGGGCACGCTTCACGCCCGCGGTGCGATTGCTCCCGCGTACAAGACGGGGTGCCCCAGATTACTGCGAAGGGGCGACTATACTCCCCGGCGAAAGCGCCCACAATAAATCGCATGGGTGAGGCGGAAACGAAAAAGCCGGGCACGTGGCCCGGCTTTCGATCTTTCCATGTACCCGACTTTAGCTGTCGAGGAAGCTTCTGAGCTTCCTGGAGCGGCTCGGATGCTTGAGCTTGCGGAGCGCCTTCGCCTCGATCTGACGGATACGTTCGCGGGTAACCGAGAACTGCTGGCCGACCTCTTCAAGCGTGTGGTCGGTGTTCATGCCGATGCCGAAGCGCATACGCAGAACGCGCTCTTCGCGCGGCGTCAGCGAGGCGAGAACGCGGGTGGTTGTCTCGCGCAGGTTCGCCTGGATGGCGGCGTCGATCGGCAACAGTGCGTTCTTGTCCTCGATGAAATCGCCGAGGTGCGAATCCTCTTCGTCACCGACAGGCGTCTCGAGCGAGATCGGCTCCTTGGCGATCTTCAGGACCTTGCGGACCTTTTCGAGCGGCATGGCGAGCTTTTCGGCCAGTTCTTCCGGCGTCGGCTCGCGGCCGATCTCGTGCAGCATCTGGCGCGAGGTGCGGACGATCTTGTTGATCGTCTCGATCATGTGCACCGGGATGCGGATCGTGCGGGCCTGGTCGGCGATCGACCGGGTGATCGCCTGACGGATCCACCAGGTGGCATAGGTCGAGAACTTGTAACCGCGGCGGTATTCGAACTTGTCGACCGCCTTCATCAGGCCGATGTTGCCTTCCTGGATGAGATCGAGGAACTGCAGGCCGCGGTTGGTGTACTTCTTGGCGATGGAGATGACGAGGCGCAGGTTCGCTTCGACCATTTCCTTCTTGGCGATACGCGCTTCGCGCTCGCCCTTCTGCACCATCGAAACGATGCGGCGGAACTCGGCGATCGAGATGCCGGTTTCCGTGGCCAGATTCTGGATCTCCTGGCGGATGTCGCGGATCGTCTGGTTTTCGCTCTTGGCGAATTCCTTCCAGCCCTTGCCGGCCAGGTTGCTGATCGACTTCATCCAGTTCGGATCAAGTTCGGCGCCCGAATACTGCTCCAGGAACGAGTCGCGCTTGACGCCGTAGGATTCTGCAAGACGCAGCAGACGGCCTTCGTTCTGCATCAGGCGCTTGGAGATGTCGTAGAGCTGCTCGACCAGGCTGTCGACGCGGTTCTGGTTGAGCGACAGCGACTTGACCGCCTTGATCAGCTCGTCCTTGAGTTCCTTGTAGCGGCGCTCCTGGGCGGGCGACAGCGTGCCGGTGGCAGCAAGGCGGGCTTCCACCTGCTGGTCCTGCAGCTTGCGCAGCTTCTTGTAGGTCTCCGCGATGATGTCGAGGGTTTCCATGACCTGCGGGCGCAGTTCCGCTTCCATGGCGGCGAGCGAGAGGTTCGACTCGTCGTCGTCTTCCTCTTCCTCCTCGGCCGGCATGACATCGCCGCCGACATTGGTGATGTCGTCGTCGTTGGCAGGCGAGCGAACCTTGCGGGTCTTTTCCTTTTCCTCGGCAGCCTTGCGGTCGGCCTCGATCTTTTCCGGGCTCTGGAACTGCGGAGCAGCCTTGGCCTCGGGACCGGAATAGGTGGTCTCGAGATCAATGATCTCGCGCAGAAGCGTCTGGCCTTCGTTCAGTTCGTCGCGCCAGATAATCAGCGCCTGGAAGGTCAGCGGGCTCTCACAGAGACCGGCGATCATTGTCTCGCGGCCAGCCTCGATGCGCTTGGCAATCGCGATTTCGCCTTCGCGCGACAGAAGCTCGACCGAACCCATTTCGCGCAGGTACATGCGAACCGGGTCGTCAGTGCGATCGGTCGGTTCCTTCTTCTTGCTGGTCGCAAGCGAAGTACCGCTGGAAGGGGCCAGTTCGCCGCCTTCGCTTTCGTTATCGTCGTCGCTGGCCTCATCGTCGCCGCCGCCGGCAGCTTCTTCGGCTTCCTCGTCCTCGATCACGTTGATGCCCATGTCGGACAGCATTGCCATCGTGTCTTCGATCTGTTCGGAGGTGACTTCCTCGGACGGAAGGACCGAGTTCAACTCGTCCATCGTCACGTAGCCGCGCTTCTTGGCGGCCTTGATCATCTTCTTGACAGCGTCATCGGAAAGATCGAGAAGCGGGCCGTCCGGAGCGCCTTCGCGTTCTACGTCAGCTTCTTCGTTTTCTTTGACTTTGGTTGCCATTTAGTTCGTCGCTTTCCTTGTCGCAACCGGCGTGAGCCCGGTGCCAATGCCGCTCGAAGGTCCGGGTGCGCCGCGCACCCGCCACCGAATCATTTCCCCTGACGTAACGGGATGATGTTTAATTCCTGTTTAACCACGAGTGTACTCGTGGCAAAGCGGACAAGCTCCGACAGTCCTGCCACTGAAACGTCTCTGGCATGATTCCCTAACCGCCGTGTCATCTCGCCATTTCTTATTCGGAAATGGTGATTCCCAGAATTTTCGATCCCGTCAAGCATTTCCGCTGAAAAACCGGATGATTCGATAAAAATCACCGTTCCTGTCGCTTTTTGGGGTTTATCAGCTTCCGCTGAAGATGTAGGCGCTGCCCGCCAAAAGACAAGGGTAGCAACAATTTAATCGGCAAGGTCTCGTTGTGCCATATGCGCACGCGCAACCAGGACTGAATTTTTCGGTCCGGTGCTAAACCGATCGGCCGTCGTATTTGACGACTTTCACCGCCTCGATATCGAACTCCGGCAGGCAGCGCAGGTTGATCGCCGCCATCTTCCCATGCGGCCCGTCGCCCTCACCGAATGGCGCGATTCCGCAGGTGTCGCAGAACCGGTGCTGGATCACATGCTTGTTGAAGACATAGGTCGAGAGGTCCGCTTCCGGCGTCGTCAGCGTCAGCTTGTCGCGGGCAACGAAGGCGAGCAGTCCGCCGCGACGACGGCAGAGCGAGCAATTGCAGTCGATCGCTTCGCCAAATTCCCCTTCCACCTCGAAGGCGATCTTGCCGCAATGACAGCTTCCCTCATAACGCATGCATGCATCTCCTCTACTTCCCGGTGCGACGACGTCGCCACTGCCATCAAGATAGAGCCTCCCTGCCCTCAAGCAAGCGCAGGCGGCAGCCAGGCATGTGCACGCAAAACGATTCCCGAAGGAGCCCATTGTCGAGGAAAAATCGCAAGATTATTCCGGCTTTTTGCTTGCGCTTGACCTGATCGCGCAGGACCTTCGCACCGAAACGGAGGCTCGAATGCTCATCAAGGAAACCGACGCCATGCGGGTGTTATCGATCGGTCGGCGGCTCACCATTCCAGACGTCAAGACGGAGAGCGCCATGCTGGCGCCTCTCATCGAGGCGGAGATGGAACGTGCAGGCATGATGCCCGCAGGTCCCTGGATCTTCATCGCGAACGATCTACCGAAAAACGCCAAGACGCCGTTCGACTGGCGCATCTGCCGCCCGGTCACGGGCGGCAAGGATTATCGCGGCGCGCTCGATCTGATCGAACTGGAGCCGATCATGGTGGCGTCCACGCTGCACCAGGGTCCGATGCGCAGCCTTTTCACCCAGGGCTACGCGCCGCTTGTCGCAAAGATCGAGATGTCCAGGCACAATTTCTCCGGCGAGAGCCGCGAGATTTACCACCGCTGGGCGGGCCAGGGCGCCCGCTATCACGAGATCGAGATCCAGTTCGGCCTCGCCAACTGAGCCGCCGACGCTCACGGGTACGGCGGCCCTTGCGGCCTTACCAGTCCATGACGACCTTTCCGGAATTGCCGGAGCGCATGGCCTGAAAGCCGTCGCGGAACTCGTCGATCTTGATGCGGTGGGTGATGACGGGGGCAAGGTCGAGGCCGCCCTGCACGAAGGCGATCATCTTGTACCAGGTCTCGAACATCTCGCGGCCGTAGATGCCCTTGAGGTTGAGCATCTTGAAGATCACCTTGTTCCAGTCGATCTCGAAGCCGGCCGGTGCGATGCCGAGGATGGCGATCTTGCCGCCATTGTTCATCTTGTCGATCATGTCGCGGAAGGCAGGGGCCGCACCCGACATTTCCAGCCCGACGTCAAAACCTTCGGTCATGCCGATCGCCTTCATCACGTCGGCAAGGTTTTCCTTCGAGGCATCGACGACATGGTCGATGCCGACGCTTTTGGCGAGCGCCAGCCGCGTCGGGTTGATGTCGGTGATCACCACCTTGCGCGCGCCGGAACGCTTGGCGACCAGCGCCCCCATGATGCCGATCGGCCCGGCGCCGGTCACCAGCACGTCCTCGCCGACGAGATCGA